>NZ_LJPW01000094.1 GCF_001400735.1 Pseudomonas caricapapayae | reverse complement strand
TTTTTTTTTTTAGATGTGTATAAGAGACAGGTGCCGTTCCACTTCTGATATTCCCCTCCCGGCGATAACCAGGTAAAATTTTCCGGTAACGGACCGAGTTCAGAAATAAATAACGCGTCGCCGGAAGCCACGTCATAGACGGTTTTACCCCGATGGTCTTCAACGAGATGCCACGATGCCTCATCACTGTTGAAAACAGCCACAAAGCCAGCCGGAATATCTGGCGGTGCAATATCGGTACTGTTTGCAGGCAGACCGGTATGAGGCGGAATATATGCGTCACCTTCACCAATAAATTCATTAGTTCCGGCCAGCAGATTATAAATTTTTATGGTCCGTGGTTGTTCACTCATTCTGAATGCCATTATGCAAGCCTCACAATA
>NZ_LJPW01000034.1 GCF_001400735.1 Pseudomonas caricapapayae | reverse complement strand
GTCGGGCCGGAAACGGAGCCTGGGGGTTTGCTTACTTTGGCCCCATCAAAGTAAGTCGCCGAGGGGCGAAAAGGTGACTTGAGTCGAACCCCAATCTACCTGACATCACAAAACCACTGTGTGACGCGGAGCGTCACGAACTGCATTCCCACGCGGAGCATGGGAACGATAGCCATCCGAACGAGAAACTAACTCGCTGTATTGCTATGCAGCTTGGTCATCAATTGCGCTTCGGCCTGGGTCAGCCCGCAAGACTGGGTCAGCTCATCGATGCTGGCACCCATGCCCACCAGGCGTGCAGCCTGAGCAAAGGACAGCGTGGAGGGATCGCGCTGTTCCAGTGCGGTAAGCTTGTCGGGCAACGGCGCAACAATGGCACGCAACTCATGCAACGCTTCGCCCATGCGCACCGTGCCGTTCTGGTAGTTGTCCAGACGTCTGGCCAACTCCTTGATCCGCTGATCACGCAAGGCAGCTGCCTCATCACGCTCGGCGTCGAGCTTGCGCTGACGCCTGGTATGGGCCAGGAACATAAACAGGGTGACTACCCAGAGAATGCCCAGGAAGACGACAGCTACCTCAAAGATCAATCAGATGTTCTCCAGCTCGGACCACTCTTCTTCGGACATCATTTTGTCCAGTTCAACCAGAATCAACAGCTCGCCGTTCTTGTTGCAGACGCCCTGAATAAACTTGGCCGATTCATCGTTGCCCACGTTTGGCGCGGTTTCGACTTCGGACTGACGCAAGTAAACCACTTCAGCCACGCTGTCGACCAGAATCCCGACCACTTGCTTGTCGGCTTCGATGATCACGATACGCGTATTGTCGCTGACTTCAACCGGTGCCAGACCAAAACGCTGACGGGTATCGATCACCGTTACAACGTTACCGCGCAGGTTGATGATGCCCAGTACGTAACTTGGCGCACCCGGCACCGGGGCGATTTCAGTGTAGCGCAGCACTTCCTGCACCTGCATTACGTTGATGCCATAGGACTCGTTGTCCAGGCGGAACGTAACCCATTGCAGGATAGGATCTTCGGAACCTTGTGCAGACGACTTATTCATAACCCCAACCCCTCACGTGTGTTCTTTGCAGGTGACGCCACTGGCATCGACCCATGATTATTTCGACTTGTTCAACTGCTTGACCGCGCCACTGGCTATCAGCTCGGCCAACTCTGCAACATCCAGCAACGCGCACATATGCTCGATGACCGTGCCCGCCAGCCATGGACGCTGACCTCGCTGCGTGCGCCACTTGATCTCGTTCGGATCAAGACGCAACGAACGGCTGACCTGATGCACCGCCAGTCCCCATTCGTATCCCTGCACCGAAATCACATACTGCAATCCCTGGCGAAAATCGTCGCGGTAGCGATCAGGCATGATCCAGCGCGCGGTATCCAGCACTTTCAGGTTGCCCGCCTGGCAGGGCAAAATCCCGAGAAACCAGTCCGGCTGACCGAACAGCGGCGTCAGCTCCTGCCCTGCCAGCGGGTAAATCGACCCCAGGCACACCAGAGGCACCGCCAGTGTCAGCCCGGCCACATCGAACAGGAGGCATTCGAACGGCTCGGCGGCCCATGCCGGACGGCCATCGCTGGTCGGCGGTGGCGTCGGCGTCCGCTGTGTGACCAGCGTACTCAACTCGGCGACCGGCTCGACCAGATCGACCGTCGGCACAGCCACTTGCGCATCAGCCACTTCGACCGGCACGGGCACTTCAATCTGCACCGCCTCGGCAACGATCACCGGAGCGGCTTCAACGACAGGCGCAGGCGCTGCGACCTTTACCGCTACAGCCACCGGAGCCGGTGCGGCTACCGCGACCGCCAGCGGTTTGATGCGCGTCTGCATTCGCGCATCAATGGCCTGCTCTTCGAGCACCGCAGCCTGAAATTCGTCGATGCTACTGACAGGCTCTTCAAGCACTTCAGTCGCGTCGTACAGCAGTGCGTCCAGATAAGACTGCAATGCCAGCTTGGGTCGTGTTGCTACTTCTACAGGGCGGTTCATACCGGGGCCCAACAAAAAATGGAGCATGTGCAGCCTGATAGAGTTATCGGCCGCATTGAGGCATCACTTGAGCAAACTGTGTAGAAAGAATAGACGTTCACGTCAGGCCACCTGCGCATTCAGCTGCTCGGCGAGCATATGTTTGAGCAATGCCCGATAAGCGATCACACCACGACTCTTGCTGTCATTCTGCGACGGCGTCAGCCCCAGACGGCTGGCGTCGCGCAGTCGCGTGTCAACAGGCACGTAGGCTTGCCAGACGTGTTCGGGAAAGCTGTCACGCAACAATTTCAAAGTGCCCATCGACGCCTGCGTACGACGGTCGAACAACGTCGGCACGATGGTATAGGGCAACGGCACCTTGCGCGAACGGTTGATCATGGTCAGGGTATTGACCATGCGCTCCAGACCTTTGACGGCAAGGAATTCCGTCTGCACCGGAATCGCCAGCTGCTGACTGGCTGCCAGCGCATTGACCATGAGCACGCCCAGCAGCGGCGGACTGTCGATCAGCGCATAGTCAAAATCCTGCCACAGTTGAGCGAGGCTTTTGGCGATGACCAGCCCCAGACCGCTCTGGCCCGGTGACTGACGCTCCAGCGTTGCAAGCGCGGTGCTCGACGGGATCAGCGAGATACGCTGGTCGCTGGTCGGCAACAGCAACTGGCCAGGGAGTCCGTCCGGCACCGCGCCCTTGTGCAGAAAAAGATCGAAGGCGCTGTGTTCGAGTTCGTCCGGATTGTGCCCGAAATAGCTGGTCATGGAGCCATGGGGGTCCAGATCGACAACGACCACACGCTTGCCTGCGTCGGCCAGCAAGCCGGCCAGGGCAATGGTCGTGGTGGTCTTTCCGACTCCACCTTTCTGGTTGGCAACTGCCCAGACTCTCATTGATGTTTTTCCTTGCGTACAGCAACGACCATGCCGATACGATGTTTAGGGAGCAGGTGACGGAGAATTGACGGCGTTCGCGCGTACCGGCGGCTTTGCTGGCACCGGTGCAGTTTGTGTGCCAGCACGCCTCAATGCCGCATCAGGCTGAACATTGGCCGAACCCGCGCTTGTCAGGCTTCGGCGTACATCCAGATTTCGCGAAATAACCAGCACCACACGGCGGTTCTTTGCGCGTCCGGCAGCAGTGGTGTTGGGCGCAATCGGCTGAAACTCACCGTAACCCACTGAGGCGAGACGTGCCGGGTTGACGCCGTCCATGGCCAGCATGCGCACAATGCTGGCGGAACGAGCCGAAGATAACTCCCAATTGGTCGGAAACTGTGCAGTGCTGATCGGCTGATCGTCAGTAAAGCCCTCGACATGAATCGGGTTGTCGAAGCGTTTGACGATTCCGGAGACCTTTTCGATGATGTTGAAGGCCTTGTCGCTGGGTATGGCGTCACCGCTGACGAACAGCAGACTGGAATTGAGCTCGATCTCGATCCATAACTCGTTGCCACGCACGGTCATCTGATCGGACTTGATCAGATCGCCGAACGCATCGCGCACGTCCTGGGCGATGGTCTGCAACGGATCATCAGAGGCCTGGCCGATACCTGCGTCAGTCTGCTCGCTGTCCTTGACCAACGGTTCGGCAGGCTTGACCGAGAGCGGGCGCTGTTCACCGATCGGGATCGGCTTCATGGTCCGCTCGGTGTCGTTGAAAACGCCAACCAGCGCCTGGGACAGAATCTTGTACTTGCCTTCGTTGACCGAGGAAATCGAGTACATCACCACGAAAAAAGCGAACAGCAGGGTAATGAAGTCGGCATACGACACCAGCCAGCGTTCATGATTTTCGTGTTCTTCGGCCTGACGTCGACGAGCCATGCACTGTTACTCCATGAAGCCTTGCAGCTTGAGTTCGATGGAGCGCGGGTTTTCACCCTCGGCGATGGACAACAGACCCTCGAGCAACATTTCGCGATAACGCGACTGACGGTGGGCAATCGCCTTGAGCTTGTTGGCCACCGGCAACAGGATCAGGTTGGCCGTAGCGACACCGTAGATGGTGGCGACAAAGGCCACCGCAATGCCGCTACCCAACTGGCTGGGGTCAGCCAGGTTGCCCATGACATGAATCAGACCCATCACCGCACCGATGATGCCTACGGTCGGCGCGTAGCCGCCCATGCTTTCAAATACCTTGGCAGCCTGGATATCGCGGGTCTCCTGAGTGATGAAATCCACTTCGAGAATGCTGCGGATCGCTGCAGGCTCGGCACCATCGACCAACAGTTGCAAGCCTTTGCGGGCATAGCTGTCGGGCTCGGAATCGGCGACCGTCTCCAGGCCGAGCAAGCCCTCCTTGCGCGCCGTCATGCTCCAGCCGATCACCCGGTCGACACCGCCGGGCAGATCGATACGAGGAGGAAAAATGATCCAGCGGATGATTTTCATGGCGCGCATGAATGCGCTCATCGGTGACTGCAACAGCGACGCACCCAGTGTGCCGCCCAATACAATCAGGGCTGCCGGGCCATTGAGCAACGCACCGAGGTGTCCGCCTTCGAGAAAATTGCCGCCAATGATCGCGACAAACGCCAGGATCAGGCCGATAAGACTCAGTACATCCATCAGAGACAGGCCTCTACCAGGTGCCGACCGATGTCGTCGAGACTGTAGATCGCGTCTGCAAGCTCAGCCTTGACGATTGCCATCGGCATGCCATAAATCACGCAGCTCGCTTCGTCCTGCGCCCACACCGTACTGCCGACCTGCTTGAGCAGGCGGGCGCCCTCGCGACCGTCGGCGCCCATGCCGGTCAATACGACCGAAAGCACCTTGTCGCCATAGGACTTGGCAGCAGAGCCGAAGGTGATGTCTACGCACGGCTTGTAGTTCAGGCGCTCGTCACCCGGCAGAATCTTCACCGTGCCACGCGCGTCAACCATCATCTGCTTGCCGCCCGGTGCCAGCAAAGCCAGACCCGGGCGCAGAACATCACCGTCCTCCGCTTCCTTGACGCTGATCTTGCACAACTTGTCGAGACGCTCGGCAAAAGCCTTGGTAAAGGCCGCAGGCATGTGCTGAATCAACACCAGCGGCGCCGGAAAGCTGGCTGGCAACTGGGTCAGTACACGTTGCAGCGCAACCGGGCCGCCCGTCGAGGTACCGATAGCCACCAGCTTGTAGGCCTTGCGCTTGGGCGTGCCTGACGTACTCGGGTGCGCCGGTGCATGGTGAGCAGGTGCCGCCGCAGGCGTGGCAGGCGCTGGACTGCGCGCTGGCACGGCACGGGCAGGCGCAGCGGCTGGCGCAGTTGCACGGCCAGGGAGCGTCGGCGACGGCGCAGCAGTCGGCGCAGCGCTGGTCGTACCAAACCCGCTGGAGCGACGGTTACTGCGCGAAATACTGTTGATTTTCTCGCACAGCAGTTGTTTGACCTTCTGCGGGTTGCGCGAAATATCTTCGAAATTCTTGGGCAGAAAATCCACTGCACCGGCGTCCAGCGCGTCCAGCGTCACACGTGCACCTTCGTGCGTGAGTGACGAGAACATCAAGACCGGGGTCGGGATACGCTGCATGATATGGCGAACTGCCGTAATGCCATCCATCATCGGCATTTCGTAGTCCATGGTGATGACGTCAGGTTTGAGCGCCAGCGCTTGCTCAATCGCTTCCTTGCCGTTGGTGGCGGTGCCGACAACTACAATGTTGGGGTCCGAAGAAAGAATTTCCGTAACGCGGCGGCGGAAAAAACCGGAATCATCCACCACCAGGACCTTGACTGCCATAAACACTCCAATAGGTGTTGCAGGCAGCCAGGCTGCCCGCGACCCCGGATTCAAATACGCCGTGCGGCGTAACGCTTGAGCATGCTGGGTACATCGAGAATCAAGGCGATGCGACCGTCACCGGTGATGGTGGCGCCCGACATGCCCGGCGTACCTTGCAGCATCTTGCCCAGCGGTTTGATAACCACTTCTTCCTGGCCGACCAGTTGATCGACAACGAAGCCGATGCGCTGGGTGCCGACCGTCAGGATCACGACGTGCCCTTCTCGCTGCTCTTCATGAGCCGCCGAACTGACCAGCCAGCGCTTGAGGTAGAACAGCGGCAAGGCCTTGTCGCGTACGATCACGACTTCCTGACCATCTACCACGTTGGTGGTCGACAGGTTGAGGTGGAAGATTTCGTTGACGTTGACCAGCGGGAAAGCAAAGGCCTGGTTGCCCAGCATCACCATCAGGGTAGGCATGATCGCCAGGGTCAACGGGACCTTGATGACGATCTTCGAACCCTGGCCCTTGGTCGAATAGATATTGATAGAGCCGTTGAGCTGGGAAATCTTGGTTTTGACCACGTCCATGCCCACACCGCGACCCGACACATCGGAAATCTCGGTCTTGGTCGAGAAACCCGGTGCAAAGATCAGGTTGTAGCAATCGGTGTCACTCAAGCGGTCGGCGGCATCCTTGTCCATGACGCCACGCTTGACCGCGATGGAACGCAATACATTAGGGTCCATGCCCTTGCCGTCATCGGAAATCGACAGCAGGATGTGATCGCCTTCCTGCTCTGCCGAAAGGATGACCCGCCCACCACGGGATTTGCCCGTGGCTTCGCGCTCTTCCGGCGTTTCGATACCGTGGTCGACCGCGTTACGCACCAAGTGGACCAGCGGGTCGGCAAGCGCCTCCACGAGGTTCTTGTCGAGGTCGGTTTCTTCACCGACCAGTTCCAGATTGATCTCTTTCTTGAGCTGACGAGCCAGGTCACGAACCAGACGCGGGAAGCGTCCGAAGACTTTCTTGATCGGCTGCATGCGGGTTTTCATGACCGCAGTCTGCAGGTCGGCGGTGACCACATCCAGGTTGGAAACCGCCTTGGACATAGCTTCATCGCCGCTGTTGAGGCCCAAACGCACCAGGCGGTTACGCACCAGCACCAGTTCGCCGACCATGTTCATGATCTCGTCCAGTCGGGCAGTGTCGACACGAACTGTGGTTTCAGCTTCCGTAGCCACCGGCTTCTCGCCGGTAGGGGCAGGAGCACGCGCAGGGGCAGGTGCCGACGCTGGCTTGGCCGGCTCGGCTTTCGCAGCAGGCGCAGGCGCTGCGGCGGGCTTGGCGGCAGGTGGCGGAGAAACGGCTGCGGCAGTTGCCGGAGCCGGTGCCTTGGCAACGACCGCGTCAGGCTCGAACTTGCCTTTGCCGTGCAATTCGTCGAGCAGGTTTTCGAATTCGTGATCGGTAATTTCGTCCGATGCAGCCGCAGCACTCGGTGCCTTGGCAGCGGCGGCCGCGGGTGCAGCAGCCACAGGAGCGGCTATGGCAGCGTCAAACGAGCCTTTACCGTGCAGTTGATCAAGCAGTGCTTCGAATTCATCATCGGTGATTTCGTCGCTGGCTGGCGCTGCACTGCCACTCTGAGCAGCGGGTGCAGGAACCGGGGCGGCTACAGCATCGGCCGCAAACTTGCCCTTGCCATGCAACTGATCGAGCAGGGATTCAAATTCCTGATCGGTGATTTCATCGCCAGCTGGCGCGACCGCAGCTGCCGGTGCTGCCGACGGAGCCGCAGACACTGGACTGGAGCCGTGCAGCGAATCGAGCAGTTGCTCGAACTCGTCATCGGTAATGTCATCGCTGGCCGCTGGCTCTGCTACCGGAGCGGCAGCTTCAATCGCCGGCTCAGGCTCAGGCTCAGGCTCAGACGCTGCGACTTCGTCTGCAGATTGTGGTTCGGCCAGCCGCGACAGCGCGGCCAGCAGTTCTGGCGTCGCCGCAGTAACGTCAGTCCGTTCACGTACCTGACCGAACATGCTGTTGACGGTGTCCAGAGCTTCCAGGACCACATCCATCAGTTCGGAATCAACGCGACGCTCACCCTTGCGCAGGATGTCGAACACGTTTTCGGCGATGTGGCAGCACTCCACCAGCTCATGGAGCTGGAGGAAGCCGGCGCCCCCTTTTACAGTGTGAAAACCGCGAAAAATTGCATTGAGCAGATCAGCATCATCCGGTCGGCTTTCCAGCTCGACCAATTGCTCTGACAACTGCTCCAGAATTTCGCCGGCCTCTACCAGAAAATCCTGAAGGATTTCTTCATCGGCGCCGAAGCTCATGGGGTGCTCCCTAAAATTAACCGTCAACAGACCTTAGAAGCCGAGGCTCGATAGCAGATCGTCTACATCATCCTGTCCGGATACGACGTCTTCACGTTTATCGGCATGAATCTGCGGACCTTCACCCTTGGCGAGATGTTTTTTAGGATCTTTTTCAGCAAGGATGGATTGTTCGTCATGTTCGATGCCTGCGAAGCGATCGACATGACTGGCCATGAGCACCAGTTTGAGCAGATTGCTTTCGACTTCCGTGACCAGTTGCGTCACGCGCTTGATGACCTGACCCGTAAGGTCCTGGTAATCCTGGGCAAGCAGAATGTCGTTGAGGTGTCCGGAAACCTTATGGGTTTCCTGCTCGGTACGCGTCAGGAAGCCATCGACCCGCTTGGCCAGCTCACGGAATTCCTCGGCACCGATTTCGCGGCGCATGAAGCGTCCCCAGTCATCGCTCAGCGCCTTGGCATCGGAATTGAGACCGGCCATGAGCGGCGTACTTTCCTCGACCAGGTCCATGGTGCGGTTGGCCGCATTCTCGGTCAGCCTCACCACATACGACAGGCGCTCGGTTGCGTCCGTGATCTGCGACACTTCCTCGGCTTGAGGCATGTGTGGATCGATGTGAAAGTTGACGATTGCACTGTGCAGCTCACGAGTCAGCTTGCCCACTTCCTGATAAAGGCCGCGGTCGCGTGTCTGGTTGAGTTCATGGATCAGCTGCACAGCGTCACCAAAGCGACCTTTTTCAAGGCTGGTGACGAGTTCCTGCGCGTGTCTTTTTAAGGTCGACTCAAAGTCGGCCATCGAATCATTGTTATCCATAGCGCCCTCGCGGCATGCATCAGCTATTGACGCGTTCAAAGATCTTTTCGATCTTCTCTTTCAGCGCTTGAGCCGTGAATGGCTTGACTACATAACCGTTCACCCCGGCCTGGGCAGCTTCAATGATCTGCTCACGCTTGGCTTCGGCAGTGACCATCAGCACGGGAAGGCTTTTGAGGCGATCGTCCTTGCGGACCTCGCGCAGCAGATCGATGCCGGACATGCCAGGCATGTTCCAGTCCGTCACCAGAAAGTCAAAGGCACCGCTTTGCAGCATCGGCAATGCGGTCAGACCATCATCCGCTTCCGATGTGTTGGTAAACCCCAGATCACGCAAAAGGTTCTTGATGATCCGCCGCATCGTTGAGAAGTCATCAACGATGAGGATTTTCATGTTCTTGTCCAATTCGACCTCCAAGCAGTCTTTAACGCGTTCAGCACCTGAACACGCTGTTCACTCAATACTGGCACAGCACACCCCCGGCTGTACGAAACGACGACGGGCTTGGCACAACAACAGGCAAAGACCTGAACAACAAGCCCATCAGGGCACTGCCCGACAGGCTTTTGACTCGTCTATCCTGTTACCACGTAACGCTCTGCACAGCCGGTATGCAGATACTGCGCGACCACAGGCCGCACCGCATCTGTCAACGCGCTCGCCACTCCCCCAAACGCCCTCGCAAACGAGCTGCGCACTGGCTGTGTAACTGACTGACCCGAGATTCGCTGACCCCTAGAACTTCTCCGATTTCCTTGAGGTTCAGCTCTTCGTCGTAGTACAGCGCCAACACCAGACGCTCGCGCTCTGGCAGGTTGGCAATTGCATCGGCCAACGCAGCCTGGAAGCGCTCGTCTTCCAGGTCGCGCGACGGCTCAAGCGAACCGCTTGCGCCATCCTCATGCAGCCCTTCGTGATCGCCGTCCTGAAGCAGGTCGTCGAAACTGAAGAGGCGGCTGCCCAAGGTGTCGTTCAAAATCCCGTAATAATCATCGAGACTCAACTGGAGTTCGGCCGCAACCTCGTGATCTTTAGCATCACGACCAGTTTTAGCTTCAATTGCCCGAATTGCGTCACTGACCATGCGGGTATTGCGGTGCACCGAGCGTGGTGCCCAGTCCCCTTTGCGCACTTCATCCAGCATCGCACCACGGATGCGAATACCGGCGTAGGTCTCGAAACTCGCACCCTTGGTGGAATCGTATTTGGTCGAGACTTCAAGCAGACCGATCATGCCGGCCTGGATCAGATCCTCGACCTGCACACTGGCCGGCAAGCGCGCCAGCAGATGATAAGCGATACGCTTGACCAATGGCGCATAACGCTCGATCAACTCGTACTGTGAGTTACGGGAAGCCTTGCTGTACATCTGGTAGCCGCTCGCAGTCATTGCACAGGCCCTGCACTGGTCTGGTGAACGAGTCGCTCAACGAAGAACTCGAGATGGCCCCGCGGATTGGCTGGCAACGGCCAGGTATCAACCTTCTGGGCAATGGCCTTGAACGCCAGTGCACATTTGGAACGCGGGAATGCTTCGTAGACGGCGCGCTGCTTCTGCACGGCCTTGCGCACGCACTCGTCGTACGGCACGGCACCTACATACTGCAGCGCAACATCAAGAAAACGGTCCGTTACTTTGGTGAGTTTGGCGAACAGGTTGCGCCCTTCCTGAGGGCTCTGCGCCATGTTGGCCAGGACCCGGAAACGGTTCATGCCGTAGTCGCGATTGAGCAGCTTGATCAGGGCGTAGGCATCGGTGATCGACGTGGGCTCGTCGCACACCACCAGCAACACTTCCTGAGCGGCGCGCACGAAGCTGACCACCGATTCGCCGATACCGGCAGCCGTGTCGATCACAAGTACATCGAGGTTGTCGCCAATCTCGCTGAACGCCTGGATCAACCCTGCATGCTGGGCCGGGGACAGATGCACCATGCTCTGGGTGCCGGAGGCGGCAGGCACGATACGAACCCCACCCGGCCCCTGCAACAGAACGTCGCGCAATTCACAACGGCCCTCTATCACATCGGCCAGCGTACGTTTAGGCGTCAGCCCAAGCAGAACGTCGACATTGGCCAGACCCAGATCGGCATCCAGCAGCATGACGCGCCGGCCAAGCTCGGCAAGGGCCAGTGAAAGGTTCACTGACACGTTAGTCTTACCGACGCCACCTTTGCCACCGGTCACCGCGATAACCTGTACGGGATGCATGCTGCCCATGTTATTTCTTTACCTTGTCTTGCGTAGACCGAAACCACATCGAGGGCTGCACGTTCACAAACGAACACTGCCTGGCAGACCGTTGACGCAGGGACATTCCAATAATATCCATCACTTAACCCACTCTCTTGCCAGGGGTGTGATAGAGGTCAGCAAACATATCAGCCATTGCTTCCTCGCTAGGCTCATCCTGCATCTGCACACTCACCGCGCGGCTTACCAGTTGATGACGACGCGGGGTATGCAGGTCATCAGGAATACGTGGTCCGTCCGTGAGGTAGGCCACAGGTAATTCATGACTGATCGCCAGGCTCAGGACTTCGCCGAGGCTGGCTGTTTCATCAAGCTTGGTCAGAATGCATCCGGCCAGGCCACAACGTTTGTAACTGTGATAAGCCGCTGTCAGAACCTGCTTCTGGCTGGTGGTTGCCAGGACCAGATAGTTACGCGACTTGATGCCGCGCCCTGCGAGGCTTTCCAGTTGCATGCGCAGTGCCGGATCGCTGGCTTGCAGGCCTGCGGTATCGATCAGCACTACGCGCTTGCGCAGCAGCGGTTCCAGCGCCTGGACCAGAGACTGACCAGGATCGACATGAGTGACCGGCACGTTGAGGATGCGCCCAAGGGTCTTGAGCTGCTCCTGTGCGCCGATGCGGAAACTGTCCATGCTGACCAGCGCGATGTTTTGCGGGCCGTACTTCAACACATAACGTGCCGCCAGCTTGGCCAGCGTGGTGGTCTTGCCCATACCGGCAGGCCCGACCATGGCAATCACTCCACCCTCTTCGAGCGGCTCGATGTCCGGAACAGCAATCATGCGTGCCAGATGGGCCAGCAGCATGCGCCAGGCCTGACGAGGCTCGTCGATCTCCGGAATCATCGACAGCAGATCGCGCGACAGCGGGCCGGACAGACCGACACGTTGCAGGCGACGCCACAGATTGGCCTGCTGCGGCCGACTGCCCTGCAGCTGGTTCCAGGCCAGGGAGCCGAGCTGGACTTCCAGCAGCTCGCGCAGGCCATTCAGTTCGGAGCGCATCGAGTCGTAGGCGCGCTGGCCAACGGCCGGCTCTGCAGCGGCTGGCGGCGTGTATGCGAATGGACGCGGCGGCTCTTCAAGCGTCGGCTCGATGTGCGTGTCCACAGCGCTGGCCGGCTTGCCGGAAAACAGCTGCAGATTGATCGACGCATCGCTGTCGCTGCGGTTATTCAATTCGGCCTGAGCGGAGACGATGCGCGACTGGGTCTTGCGCAGCTCGTCTTCAAGCTCCATGTTCGGCACGCGCGGTGCGAGGGCGGACAGCTTGTAATCCAGAGCGGCAGTCAGCTCTACGCCACCGGCAATGCGCCGGTTACCGATGATGGCCGCCTCGGCGCCCAGCTCATCTCGAACCAGTTTCATGGCTTGACGCATATCGGCGGCGAAAAATCGCTTAACTTGCATGACTCACTACCTCAGCCGTTCGGCCCGACAGTCGCTACGATGGTTACTTGCTTGTTGTCCGGAATTTCCTGATACGCCAGAACATGCATGTTCGGTACAGCCAATCGTCCAAATCGTGACAGCATCGCCCGGACAGGCCCTGCTACCAGAAGAATTACCGGCAACCCTTGCATCTCCTGACGCTGGGCGGCCTCAATCAACGAACGCTGGAGCTTCTCAGCCATGCTCGGCTCAAGAAGAACGCCTTCTTCCTGACCCTGACCAGCCTTCTGCAAACTATTGAGCAATATCTGTTCCAACCTTGGCTCCAGAGTGATAACAGGCAGCTCCGGCTCAACCCCTACAATGCTTTGGACGATTGCGCGGCTCAGACCCACGCGCACGGCGGCCACCAAAGCGGCGGTATCTTGACTCTTACCGGCGTTGTTGGCGATAGCCTCTGCAATGCTGCGAACATCACGCACAGGTACATGTTCAGCCAGAAGCGCTTGCAGCACGTTGAGCAGCGAGGACAGGGACAGGACGCCCGGGACCAGCTCTTCAGCCAGCTTGGGCGAGCTTTTGGCCAGCAATTGCATCAATTGCTGGACTTCTTCGTGACCAATCAGCTCATGAGAGTGCTTATAGAGAATCTGGTTCAAGTGGGTTGCCACTACAGTGCTGGCATCCACCACGGTATACCCCAGCGACTGTGCCTGGCTGCGCTGGCTGATTTCGATCCATACAGCCTCCAGACCAAACGCCGGGTCTCTGGCGGTGATGCCGTTCAGGGTCCCGAAGACTTGACCGGGGTTGATCGCCAGCTCACGATCCGGGTAGATTTCGGCCTCGGCCAGAATCACACCCATCAGTGTCAGGCGATAAGCGCTGGGTGCCAGATCGAGGTTGTCACGGATGTGTACGGTCGGCATCAGGAAGCCAAGTTCCTGCGACAGCTTCTTGCGCACGCCCTTGATACGCGCCAGCAACTGACCACCCTGATTGCGGTCCACCAGCGGAATCAGGCGATAACCCACTTCCAGCCCGATGATATCGATGGGCGTCACGTCGTCCCAACCCAGTTCCTTGGCGTCTTGAACGCGGGTCGGCGACGGCAGCAGATCCTGTTGACGCTGCACTTCAGCCAGCGCTTCGACCTTCACCTGATTCTCTTTCTTCCAGAGCAGATACGCGCCGCCCGCCGCTACCAGGCCAAGGCTGATGAAGGAGAAGTGCGGCATACCCGGCACCAGTCCCATCACGATCATGATCGCAGCAGAAACGGCCAGCGCCTTGGGCGAGGCAAACATTTGCCGATTGATCAGCTTACCCATCTCTTCCGAACCGGAAGCGCGGGTCACCATGATCGCAGCGGCAGTCGACAAAAGCAGTGATGGCAATTGCGCCACCAAACCGTCACCGATGGTCAGCAGCGTGTACACGCGGCCTGCGTCGGCGAAGGTCATGTTGTGTTGCAGAATACCGACCAGCATGCCGCCGATCAGGTTGATGAACAGGATCAGCAGACCGGCAATCGCATCGCCGCGCACGAATTTGCTGGCACCGTCCATCGAACCGTAGAACTCGGCCTCTTGAGCGACTTCGGCACGGCGGCGCTTGGCTTCCGGTTGATCGATAAGGCCGGCGTTGAGGTCCGCGTCGATGGCCATCTGCTTGCCTGGCATCGCGTCGAGGGTGAAGCGCGCGCTGACCTCGGAAATACGGCCGGCACCTTTGGTGATTACCACGAAGTTGATGATCATCAGAATCGCGAACACCACGATACCGACGACATAGTTGCCACCGATCACAACTTCACCGAAGGCCTGAATCACCTTGCCCGCAGCGGCATGACCGTCCTGACCGTGAAGCATGACCACACGCGTGGAAGCAACGTTGAGTGCCAGACGCAGCAACGTGGCGACCAGCAGAATGGTTGGAAACACCGAGAAGTCCAGTGGCCGCAGGGCGTAAACGCACACCAGCAGCACGACGATGGACAGTGCAATGTTGAACGTGAAGAACACGTCCAGCAGGAATGGCGGCATCGGCAACATCATCATTGCCATCATGACCAGCAACAACAGCGGAACGCCCAACTGACCACGGCCAAGGCCTGTGATATTGCTGCGTGCGCTACTGAATATCTGAGAACGATCCACTGATTGTTTACCTGCGCACTAGATCAAAACATTGACGCCGATGGCGACCTGTATCGACCCTATTGCAAAAAGCTGTCCAACTTTTACAAAGCCAGTGGCGGTAAGGCTTTAGAGGCAGAAGTAACGTAAAACCGGCGTGCCTGTCGCAGTCAGAAAATCTTCAGGAGCGGACGCAGAGCGTCCAGAATGGCATGCGACGCAGAGCGTCGCACGATAGTTGAAGTTATCGTTCCTCATGCTCCAGGGCAGGAATGCCGAAGGTAATGCTCTGCGTCGCAAATCTGCGTCGCACCGCGCGCCCAAGAGCGGACGCGGAGCGTCAGGAGCCGCATACCCATGCGGAGCGCGGGCACGATGGTGGCCTGCTGGCAACGAAGGAGTCAGGGGCTACGCATCGCGCTGCAGGTCGGGCGGGATCTTGATGTCGCCCAGCGGGTCGGGACGCTTGCCCTGGCCGGCGCGGAACTGGCGGATCTGGTAGACGTAGGCCAGCACTTGGGCCACAGCCAGATACAGTCCGGCGGGGATTTCCTGATCCAGCTCGGTGCTGTAATAGATGGAGCGGGCCAGCGCAGCCGATTCCAGAATCAGAATCTGGTTGTGTGCGCCTATTTCACGAATTTTCAGCGCCACCAGATCAGTACCCTTGGCCAGCAACATCGGCGCCCCGCCCTGCTCGGGATCGTATTTCAGGGCGACGGCAAAGTGCGTCGGGTTGGTGATGATGACGTCTGCCTCCGGAATTGACGCCATCATCCGCCGCTGGGACATTTCGCGCTGCAACTGACGAATACGCTGTTTGACTTCCGGGCTGCCCTCACTGTTCTTGTGCTCGTCACGTACTTCCTGCTTGGTCATCAGCAGCTTCTTGTGCGCCTCCCACAGCACGAACGGCACGTCGGCTGCAGCAATGAACATCAGGCCGCAGGCCATCCAGAAGCTGCTCCAGCCCACCACCTGCAGACTGTGGATCATCGCCTGCTCCAATGGCTCATGGGCGATGGCCACCAGATCGTTGCGCTCCTTGCTCAAAACCACCAGCGCAACCGCGAGGATGATCAGAAATTTGCCGAAAGATTTCAGCAGCTCGACCAGCGCGTGTGGTGAAAACATGCGCTTGAGCCCTGCCGCCGGGTTCATCCGGCTGAATTTGGGCATCAGCGATTTGGTTGCGAACAACCAGCCGCCCAACATGATCGGCCCGACCAGCGCCGCCACCAGCATGGCGATCAGAAACGGCAGCATCACCACCAGCGCATGCAGACCGGAACTGAGCAAGGCCTTGCCCATGTATGACTGATCCATGAGGGTTTCACGGCTGATCGTGAAGTTGTCGCGCATCAACTCGGACATCATCTGCGCAATGCCTGAGCCGAACATCAGCAATCCGCCCGCCCCCATCAGCATCACCACCAGTGTGGTCAGCTCCTTGGAGCGTGCAATCTGCCCGTCCGCTCTGGAGTCCTTGACCTTTTTTTCCGTGGGGTCCTCTGTCTTGTCCTGGCCATTCTCGTTTTCTGCCATTTCAACGAGCCCTCACCATGTCGCGCAACGATTGCAGTGCCTGACTGGCAATCGGCTGATACTGATTGAGAATATCGCCCATGCTCATCCACAGGATGACCATGCCCAGCACCAGGGTCAGCGGGAAACCGATGGAAAAGATGTTCAGCTGTGGCGCGGCACGGGTCATTACCCCGAACGCAATGTTGATGATCAGTAGCGCAGTGATCGCAGGCAACACCAGCCTGAGACCGGAACTCAGCACCCAGCCCAGCCCGGTCGCCAGCTCCCAGAAGTTATTGACCAGCAGACCACTGCCGACCGGCATGGTGGTAAAGCTCTCGACGAGAATTTCCAGCACCACCAGATGGCCGTTCATGGACAGGAACAGCAGCGTGACCAGCATGGTGAAGAACTGGCCGATGACCGCCGAAGAAACGCCGTTGGTAGGGTCGACCATCGACGCAAAGCCCATACCCATCTGGGTCGAGATGATCTGTCCGGCCACCACGAAGATGTGAAAGAACAATTGCAGGGACAGGCCCATTCCGGCGCCGATGATAATCTGCTCACCAATCAGCAACAGCGCGCTCAGGTCGAGCGCCTGTACCGGCGGCAAGGCTGGCAGGGCCGGAGCCACCACCACGGTAATGGCCACGGCAAAATACAAGCGCACGCGTCGGGGAACCAGCGTGGTTCCGATGACCGGCATGGTCATCAGCAACGCAACGATGCGAAACAGCGGCAGCATGAAGCTGGCTACCCAGGTACTGATCTGGGTATCGGTCAGCGCAAGCATCGGCTGCATGCAGCGCTAGCCGATCAGGGTCGGAATACTGTTGTACAGCGACAGCATGTATTCCATGAATATTTTCAACAGCCACGGGCCAATGACGATCAGTGTCACGAGCATCACCAGCAGGCGCGGCAGGAAGCTCAAGGTCTGTTCGTTGATCTGCGTGGCAGCCTGAAACATGGCCACCAGCAAACCGCACAACAGGCTCGGCACCACAAGAATCGCAACCAGCACAGTGGTCAGCCACAGCGCCTCGCGAAACAGATCGACAGCTACTTCCGGCGTCATCGGGCGGGCTCCTCAGTAAAACGGCTCATACGCCACCAAAACTGCCAGCCAGGGTGCCGACGATCAGCGCCCAGCCATCCACCAGCACGAACAGCATGATCTTGAACGGCAGGGAAATGATCAGCGGCGACAGCATCATCATACCCATCGCCATCAGCACGCTGGCCACCACCAGATCGATGATCAGGAACGGAATGAAGATCATGAAACCGATCTGAAACGCCGTCTTGAGCTCCGAAATCACGAACGCAGGGACAAGAATGGTCAGCGGCGCAGCATCCGGGGTCGGGATGTCGGTGCGCTTGGACAGGCGCATGAACAGCTCGAGGTCACTGGTGCGGGTTTGTGCCAGCATGAAATCCTTGATCGGCACCTGAGCCTTGGCGACGGCATCCTGCGCCGTGAGCTTTTCAGCCAGATAAGGCTGTAGCGCATCCTGATTCACACGGTCGAACACCGGGGCCATGATGAACATGGTCAGAAACAGCGCCATGCCGGTCAGGATCTGGTTCGACGGCGTCTGTTGCAAGCCGAGGGCCTGACGCAGAATCGAGAAGACGATGATGATCCGCGTGAAACTGGTCATCAACATGACAAACGCCGGAATGAAGCTCAGCGCGGTCATGATCAGCAGAATCTGCAGACTGACCGAATACTCCTGCTGGCCATCGGCACCGTTGGACAATGTGATCGCCGGGATCGACAGCGGATCGGCCGCCAGCGCAACAGGCGTCACCATGACCAGCAACAGCAGTATCAGGAAACGCAAGGCGCCCATTACTTCTTGTCCTTATCCTTGCCCATCAGCTCCATCAGGCGCTGAGCGAATTCAGGGGTCGCCTGCTCACGCACAGGCACCTGTACCGGCTCCTTGAGCACATGCAGGGGCGTGATCCGCCCTGGCGTGATACCCAGCAGCACTTGCTCGTTGCCGATCTGTACCAGCACCAGCCGATCACGCGGCCCCAGCGCGCGCGAACTCACCAGCTCGATCACCTGACCGTTGTTCGGCCCCACGCGCTGCACGCGGCGCATCAGCCAGGCGAGCACAAAAATCAGGCCGACCACCAGTATCAAACCGAACAGCAGTTGCACCACCTGCCCGCCCATGCCGGCGGAAACCGTATTGGCCACTTGCGCAGGCGCTGCCTGAACCGCAGGTTCGACGGCCTGCGCCAGCGACGGAACGGTCAGCAGAACACTCAGCCAGCGCCTCACTTAGCGCAGCTTCTTGATGCGTTCGCTCGGGCTGATCACGTCAGTCAGACGGATGCCGAACTTCTCGTTGACCACCACCACCTCACCGTGCGCGATGAGCGTCCCGTTGACCAACACGTCCAGCGGCTCGCCAGCCAGACGATCCAGCTCGATCACCGAGCCCTGGTTGAGCTGCAGCAGGTTACGGATATTGATGTCGGTGCTGCCCACTTCCATGGAGATCGACACCGGGATGTCAAGAATCACATCCAGATTAGGCCCATCCAGAGAAACCGGCCCCGTGCTTTTCGGCACGCTGCCGAACTCTTCCATGGTCATCCGGCTACCCGAATTCCCCGCATCCGCAGCCAGCAACGCATCGATGTCAGCCTGACTGTCGCCAGCTTCGCCCAATGCAGCAGCCCACTCATCGGCCAACGCCTGATCTTCAGCAGACGTCATATCGTTTTCATCAGCCATCAGTTGTCCTCTGCACGCAGTATTTCAGTTACGCAACAATTTCCGACGTCGACCAGACAGGTCAGCGTCGCGCTATGGGTTCGATTACTTGCAGGGCCATCTTGCCCTTGTGCGAGCCAAGCTTGACCTTGAATGAAGGTACGCCATTGGCACGCATGACCAGCGAGTCGCTCAATTCCACCGGGATCACATCACCAGGTCGCATGTGCAGGATGTCCCGCAGCGGCAGCTGACGCTGGGCGATGGTCGTAGTAAGAGGCACATTGACATCCAGCACGTCTTCCTTGAGCGCATTGACCCAGCGCTCGTCCTGATCGTCCAGATCCGACTGGAAGCCGGCATCGAGCATTTCGCGAATCGGCTCGATCATCGAGTACGGCATGGTCACGTGCAGATCGCCGCCGCCGCCATCCAGTTCGATGTGGAACGTGGAAATCACCACGGCCTCGCTTGGCCCGACGATGTTGGCCATGGCCGGGTTCACTTCCGAGTTTATGTACTCGAAGTTCACCTCCATGATCGCCTGCCAGGCTTCCTTGAGGTCGATGAACGCCTGATCCAGCACCATGCGCACGACACGCAGTTCGGTCGGCGTGAACTCCCGGCCTTCGATCTTGGCGTGACGACCGTCACCGCCGAAAAAGTTGTCCACCAGCTTGAACACCAGCTTGGCGTCGAGGATGAACAGGGCCGTGCCACGCAGCGGCTTGATCTTGGCCAGATTAAGACTGGTCGGCACGTACAGCGAATGCACGTACTCACCAAACTTCATGACCTGGACACCGCCGACCGCCACGTCCGCCGAGCGGCGCAGCAGGTTGAACATACTGATGCGCGTGTAGCGGGCGAAGCGCTCGTTGATCATTTCCAGTGTCGGCATGCGTCCGCGGACGATCCGGTCCTGACTGGTCAGGTCGTAACTTTTGACGCTGCCAGGTTCGCTGACGGCGTCGGTCTGGACCATCCCGTCGTCGACGCCATGCAGCAGCGCGTCGATCTCATCCTGGGAGAGCAGGTCTTGCACGGCCATGTGAGAGTCCTACTGCAATACGAAGTTAGTGAAGAGCAGCTGTTCGATCACAGTCTTGCCGAGTTCTTTCTGGGCCACTTCCTGAATGCTCGCGGTCGCTTTTTGACGCAGCATTTCCTGGCCGATCGGCGAGGCCAGCGATTCGAAAGGAATGGCGGCAAACAGCATGACCAGATTGTTACGGATCAGGGGCATGTGCACTTTCAGCGCTTCCATGTCAGCGGCGTTACGTCCCAGCATGGTAATGCTGACCTGCATATAGCGTTGACGACCGTTTGCATTGAAGTTGACCACGAAGGCCGGGGTCATCGGTTCGAACACCGCCACCGGCTTGACGTTTGCCGCGGCAGCGGCAGCCGCTGGATCCGGTGCGCTTTCGCTCTTGTGCATGAGGAACCAGGTCGCACCTACCGACAAGCCTACCGCCAGCAGCAACGCCACCACGGCGAGGATGATGAGCTTGAGTTTGCCTTTGGTTGCCGGGTCTTTAACTTCTTCGCTCTTCGCCATGCCAATAATCCGTCACTATTCAAGAGGTTCTTCAATACGTGACAGAGGCAGAGCAAGTGTTATGCCAGAGTTGTACAGGAGGGAATGTATCGGACACAAACCGTTACGCGCCTGGGCGCGGAAGGATCGTGATTCTTGTGTCGGTGCTGTGGGTTTGGCATCGCGTTAATGGGAGCTCGCAAGACCTGTGTCAAATTGCACCGCGAAAAGTCTTCATGCTTGCCTGCTACTCGTTACCTGCCACTACGAAAAAATGCTTTCAACCGCGATGGCACAGACATCACAGAACCGCCGTGACGCAGAGCGTCACGAACTGCATTCCGACGCGGAGCGTCGGCACGATAATCAAAATAAAATCATGCCTTGCACACAGCCGCTGCCAACGCAGTGCTTTTCAACCACGATGGCACAAACAACGCAGAGCGCGACGTAAGTGACGGCTAAGTCCTGACGAAGTCGGGCCGGAAACGGAG
>NZ_LJPW01000129.1 GCF_001400735.1 Pseudomonas caricapapayae | reverse complement strand
TTTTTTTTCGAAAAATAGGCAGGCACCTCGGCCAGCAGGGTATCGCCATGAGTGTCCAGCCAGGCCGCCGTGAGACCGTCACTGATGATTTCTTCCGGAAAAATCAGCGCCCCTTCGTCTTCGAATACCGGTGCCGTTTTATCAATGACAAAGACCAGTGTTTCGGATTCGGTCTGCACCTGATTGGCGGTCTCGACGCTATAACGGAGTCGATGCTGGCCTTCGATAAGGTATTGCTGCGCGATCATGCTGAACAGATCGGCGGACTGCACAGGTTCGGTCCAGATCTTCTCCTCCAGCAGCATGTCATTCC
>NZ_LJPW01000096.1 GCF_001400735.1 Pseudomonas caricapapayae | reverse complement strand
GCTCATCGCATCGCCCACCAGGCTCATGCGCCGCAACATCAACAGCACGCCGACCGGTCCCGAGCCGATGCCCAGAGCCAGACACGCCACCAGCGCGCGACGCATGAAACCGAATTCGATAAACGGCTCAACCACCAGGCTATAGAGCATCATGCGTCGTCCTCGGCATCACACAACAAGGCATCCGGGCTCCAGTACTCAGCCATGTTGCGCGCCTTGCGCAGGTTGGCAACGCTGAGCACTTGCGCTGTCTCGCCCCAGGCGATGGCTTCGCGAGCCATCAGCAAGGTTTGCGGGAAGTGCTGACGGACCTGTTCGATATCGTGCAATACGGCAATCACCGTGCGCCCCTGCCCGTG
>NZ_LJPW01000148.1 GCF_001400735.1 Pseudomonas caricapapayae | reverse complement strand
CGAAGGGCGCAGTAATGCGCTGAGCGACGAACTGAACGCCTCCATGGAAAAAGCCGCGATGGCGCTCGATTTCGAACGCGCAGCCGAGTTGCGCGACCAGGTCGCCTTGTTGCGTCGCGTCCAGGATCAGCAGAGCATGGACGGCGGCACCGGCGATGTCGATGTGGTCGCCGCATTCGTCAACCCTGGCGGTGCCTGCGTGCACCTGATCAGCGTGCGGGGCGGGCGCTGTCTCTTATACACATCTAAAAAAAAAAACAC
>NZ_LJPW01000131.1 GCF_001400735.1 Pseudomonas caricapapayae | reverse complement strand
GAACGAGAATCTGAGTCGAATCCCAACCCACCTGACATCACAGAACCGTCGCGCGACGCAGCAGAACAGTCATTCAGACTTTTGCACGCAATCACCCCGCCAGACAACAGGCAAAAAAAAGCCGACCCGTTACCGGATCGGCTTTCAATAATCCGGAGGGATTATTACTTGCGGCTGGCTTTGTCCAACATGCGCAGAGCGCGCTCGTTGGCTTCGTCAGCAGTTTGCTGAGCTTTTTGAGCAGCAGCCAGAGCTTCGTCAGCCTTGCGGTAGGCTTCGTCGGCACGTGCTTGCGAACGAGCTGCTGCGTCTTCGGTAGCTGTCAGACGAGCTTCGGTTTCTTTGGATACGCTGCTGCAACCGGTAGCCAGAACTGCGGCCAGAGCCAGAGCAGAGAATTTCAGAACGTTGTTCATCGTGTTCACCTTCAAGGAATTTTGTTCAAATTAGTCATCTCTCGAAAATGAGAAAACGACCGGCGTACATAGTACCCATTGTTTGTAGTAAGTAAACGGACCCAGCGCAAGAAGCTGCTAAAATTCCCCGCTTTGAAAGCGTTCCGCGTTACTTCTCAAGCGTTCTGTACAAAAACTATCCACTTTCACTGGACCACTGTCCGCATCGAGCGTTCCGAAGAACTCGCTCGCACACCTGCAAAAACCTGACAGGTTTGACTGTCGGTCGGTGCGTGAACATTTCCGGGTGTTTTTACTCTGACTGCGCTTGAGCATAGTCAGCAATGGTGCCTACTATCTCACTGTGATGTGCATCGAGATCGGCAATGCTCTTACCGGTGTCGAAAACAGGCACTGGGTGGCGTAGATGTTCCTTCGCCTGAAAAAGACCGGTAAGGTAGGGGTCAAATTCCAAGACCCGCGAGGAGTAGCGATGAGCGAGGCGTTGTCCATCCACCATGACGAAGTCGGCCACCATTTCGAAATCATTATCGACGGCCATCGTGCCTATCTGACGTACATGGATCTCGGCAAGCAGACGCTGGATTTCTACCGGACATTCGTGCCAGACGCCTTGCGAGGTCGCGGTATTGCCGCTGCCCTGACCAAAGAGGCTCTGGACTATGCCGATAGCATGGGCTATTCCGTCATACCGTCCTGTTCTTATGTCGAGCGTTATATGGAACTGCATGACTTGCAGTCGCAGGCGGCCAAGCTCTGATGCATCGAGCTTACTGACCGTCAACATGAAAAACGCCGAGCATATGCTCGGCGTTTTCGTTGTTGCAGGTTAATCAGTCAGCCAGTTACTTGCGCTTGCGAGCGGGCAGTACACCCTTGAGTTTAGCGTGCATGCTGCGCAGGGTTTTTTCAGTGCTTGCCCAATCGATGCAGGCATCGGTAATGGATACGCCGTATTGCAATTCCGACAGGTCTTTCGGAATAGCCTGGCAGCCCCAGTTCAAATGACTCTCAACCATCAGGCCGATAATGGACTCATTGCCTTCAAGAATCTGGTTGGCAACGTTTTCCATCACCAGCGGTTGCAGGGCCGGGTCCTTGTTGGAGTTGGCGTGGCTGCAGTCGACCATGATGTTCGGGCGGATGCCGGACTTGTTCAGGGCCTGTTCGCAGAGCGCAACGCTGACCGAGTCATAGTTGGGCTTGCCATTGCCGCCGCGCAGCACGACATGACCATAGGCGTTGCCCTTGGTGGTCACGATCGACACGCCGCCTTCCTGGTTGATCCCCAGGAAACGATGCGGGCTCGAGACCGATTGCAAGGCGTTGATGGCAACGGTCAGGCCGCCGTCCGTACCGTTCTTGAAGCCGACTGCCGAAGACAGGCCGGAGGCCATCTCCCGGTGAGTCTGGGATTCGGTGGTGCGTGCGCCGATGGCCGACCAGCTGATCAGGTCCTGCAAATACTGCGGGGAGATCGGGTCCAGTGCTTCGGTGGCAGTCGGCAGACCCATCTCAGCCAGATCCAGCAGCAGCTGGCGACCGATGTGCAGGCCATCCTGGATCTTGAACGAGTCATCCAGGTACGGATCGTTGATCAGGCCTTTCCAGCCCACTGTGGTGCGAGGCTTCTCGAAATAGACGCGCATCACCAGATACAGCGTGTCGGAGACTTCCGCCGCCAATGCCTTGAGGCGCTCGGCGTACTCCTTGGCTGCCTTCAAATCATGGATCGAGCAGGGGCCGATCACGATGAACAGGCGGTGGTCATTGCCATCGAGGATGTTGCGAATCACTTCGCGTCCCTGACTGACAGTGTGCAGGGCAGCGTCGGTCAGCGGGATGTCGCGCTTGAGCTGATCCGGGGTGATCAGAGTCTCGTTGGAGGCAACGTTGAGGTCGTCAATCGGTAAATCAGCCATCGTGTTACTCATCAGGTCGCGGGTACTGGCCGCCAACGGTACCCCGTGCGGCGGTGCCCAGCAGGTTTGAGCGCAGCGGGGAGCCGAACCTTAGCGCGTTATCGCGCTGTTCGACAATAAGTAAACGAGGTATCGGGCGTGTTCCGCACGGCTGTCCGCCGAGTTGCGCTGCCGTATTGCAAGACAAACCGCTGCAACGGATAGTGTAAGACCCATTACCGAGACAGCCAAAGGGAGAGCTCATGAGTGTTGAGTCCCGCCGCCCACGTGTCGGCATCATAGGTACCGGTGCCATTGGTGGTTTTTACGGATTGATGCTGGCGCGTGCCGGATACGACGTGCACTTTCTGCTGCGCAGCGAGTTTGAAACGGTCGCGCGTCAGGGTCTGCTGGTCAATAGCGCCATGCATGGCGAGCTGCATCTCAAGCCGGTTCAAGCCTATTGCTCGGCGGCTGACATGCCGCCTTGCGACTGGTTGCTGGTCGGCACCAAGAGCACCGGCAATGCCGCGCTGGGTCCGATCATCAGCCAGGTAGCCGCGCCGAACGCCACAGTGTTGCTGTTGCAGAACGGCCTGGCCGTCGAAGACCAGCTGCGCAAGGTCTTGCCTGACAGCGTGCATATAGTGGGAGGGCTGTGTTTCGTCTGCGTCAACCGGGTGGCGCCTGGCGTCATTGCCCACCAGGCTTTCGGCGCGGTCAGCGTTGGCTATCACAGTGGCCCGGCAGTCGACGAGGCAAGTCGCATGGCGATTGTGGAGGCCTGTGCTGCCCTGTTCAAGACTGCCGGCATCGACGCTCCGGTCATGGCCAGCCTGCCGCAGGCCCGCTGGCAGAAGCTGGTCTGGAACGTACCTTACAATGGTCTTTCGGCACTGTTGCAGGCGGGGACGAGCCAATTGATGGCGGATCCTGACAGTCAGGCATTGCTGCGGGCGCTGATGGACGAAGTAGTACAGGGTGCCGAGGCCTGTGGCCACGCCTTGCCACCCGGTTTCGCAGAGCATTTGCTCGCAGTGACCCAAGGCATGCCGGATTACAGGCCGAGCATGTACCACGACCTGGTCGAGAAACGACCGCTGGAGCTGGACGCCATTTATGCTCGCCCCCTCACCGCAGCGCTTGCCGCGGGGTTTGACATGCCTCGCGTCCGGGCGCTTTATCAGGCGCTGGCGTTCATCGATCGCGGCAACCGTCCGGCAAACGAGGAGTGATTCATGACAGAGGCTGATGGCCATAAACTGGTGCTGGCGATTTCATCGCGAGCACTGTTCGATCTGCGTGACAGCCATGAGGTGTATATGGCCGATGGCGTCGAGGCCTACCGCAAGTACCAGATTGAACATGAGGACGAGATTCTCGAGCAGGGCGATGCCTTTGCGCTGGTAGAAAAGCTGCTGAGCCTAAATGCCAGCCTGGACAAGGCGCATGTCGAAGTGGTGCTGGTGTCGCGCAACAGCGCGGATACCGGCCTGCGGGTGTTCAATTCCATTCAGCACTATGGGCTCGACATCAGCCGTGCCGCATTTGCCGGCGGACGCAGCCCGTATCCTTACCTTGCGGCGTTTGGCTGCCACCTGTTTCTGTCGACCCATGCCGAGGATGTACGCAGCGCGCTGGATGCGGGGTTTGCTGCGGCGACCATTCTTTCAGGCGGTGCACGACGTGCAGCGAGTGCCGAGTTGCGCATTGCGTTCGACGGCGACGCCGTGTTGTTTTCCGACGAGTCCGAGCGGGTTTATCAGAGCGGTGGCCTGGCTGCCTTTCAGGCCAGTGAGCGTGAATCGGCCCGTGAGCCACTGCGCGGCGGCCCCTTCAAACCTTTTCTCGCCGCGCTCAATCAATTGCAGCGCGAGTTTCCCGACGCAAGTTGCCCGATTCGTACCGCACTGGTCACAGCTCGCTCGGCACCTGCCCATGAGCGGGTGATCCGTACCTTGCGCGAATGGGACATTCGCCTCGACGAGTCGCTGTTTCTCGGCGGCCTGCAGAAATCGGCCTTCCTTGAGGCGTTTGCCGCCGATGTGTTTTTCGACGATCAGCCCGGGCACTGCGAAAAGGCCCGTGACGTGGTGGCAACCGGACATGTTCCGCATGGCATAAGCAATGAAATAACGCCGCTGGCCGACGGGGGCTGAGAAGTCCTTCGTCGCAGCCGATGATGCGCTGCTACGCTGATTCAATCTCCGCCATTCCGGTTGTTCGGGAGGTTGTATGGTTCGTTCGATGCTGTACGCCACAGACCTCGGTCTGTACGCGCCTTATGTAACGCAGCACGCGCTGGCGCTGGCTCGAACGTTCAACGCCGGGCTTTACGTTATTCATGTGGTAGAGCCAATGGGCCTGTTTGCCGAGTCGGTGCTGCAGAGCCATCTGGGCGAGGATGCATTGAAAGAACTCCGCGGCAAGGGTGTAAGTGCGTTCATGGCGGGAATAGAGCAGCGAATGCTCGACGGGTTTCGTGAAGAGTTGGGGGAAGGCCACGCGGACCTCTCCCTGATCCGCACGGTACGTGTCGTTCAGGGAGAGCCTGCCACTGTGATCCTTGAACAGGCGCACAAGCTGGAGGTGGATTTGCTGGTGGTGGGCAGCCACAGCCGCCGGATAGAAGATGGCACCTCGATAGGTCGCACCGCCGAAAGGGTTCTGCAATTTTCCGATGTGCCGGTCTACATGGTTCCGATGATGTTGAAAAAGGGGTGAGGGTAAGGAGAGGAAGGTCCAATTGGTGGTTTTAGTGAAATCGAGCGTGCGATCACCTTACAAAGGTGATAAAAAGTTCTAGAATTATTCGCCTCACCATTAATCCAGTTATATACCGTCGCTGATACCCATAGGGTTTATCTGCTTTGAGGGATACATATGAAGCTCCAACAACTGCGCTACATTTGGGAAGTGGCGCACCACGACCTCAACGTTTCTGCGACGGCCCAGAGCCTGTATACCTCCCAGCCCGGCATCAGCAAGCAGATTCGTCTGCTTGAAGACGAGCTGGGTGTCGAGGTTTTCGCCCGCAGTGGCAAGCACCTGACACGTGTGACACCTGCAGGCGAGCGCATCATCACGACCGCTGGCGAGATTCTGCGCAAGGTCGAAAGCATCAAGCAGATTGCCCAGGAGTTCTCCAACGAGAAGAAGGGTACTCTGTCGATCGCAACCACCCACACCCAGGCGCGCTATGCGTTGCCGTCGGTCATCAGTAATTTCATCAAGCAGTACCCTGACGTTGCGCTGCACATGCATCAGGGTTCGCCAATGCAGATCGCCGAAATGGCCGCTGACGGGACTGTCGATTTCGCGATTGCCACTGAAGCGCTCGAGCAGTTCAGTGATCTGGTGATGATGCCGTGCTACCGCTGGAACCGTTGCGTCGTTGTGCCGCAGGGCCATCCGCTGACCAAGGTACCCAAACTCACCCTGGAGCTGCTGGCTGAATACCCGATCGTGACTTACGTGTTCGGTTTTACCGGCCGTTCCAAGCTGGATGAGGCGTTCAGCCACCGGGGGCTGGTGCCCAAGGTCGTGTTCACGGCTGCAGATGCCGACGTGATCAAGACCTACGTCAGGCTGAATCTGGGTGTCGGTATCGTCGCGAGAATGGCGGTTGACGAAGAAGTCGACAGCGATCTGGTGGTGCTCGACGCCAGCGACCTGTTCGAGTCCAGTGTGACCAGGATCGCGTTCCGTCGCGGCACTTTTCTGCGCGGCTTCATGTGCGACTTCATCGAGAAATTCGCCCCGCACCTGACCCGCGAAGTCATGGCCAAGGCGATTCAGTGCCACAACAAACAGGAAATGGAGGAGCTGTTTGCCAACGTCGAGTTGCCGGTGCATTAGTAGCAGCGGCAAGCGCTTGGCGGCAAGCTACAAGTAAAAGCACGCAAGGCTCTAGCTTGTAGCTTGCTACGTCAATTGCGAGCGATCAGATTGCCCGCATGCAGCCCGCATTCCTTCTGCGTGGCTTCTTCCCACCACCAGCGACCTTCGCGCTCATGCTGGTTCGGCAATACCGGACGGGTGCAGGGTTCACAGCCAATGCTGATGAAACCGCGCTCGTGCAGGCTGTTGTAAGGTAACTCCAGCATGCGGATATAACCCCAGATTTCCTCGCTGCTCATCTGCGCCAGCGGATTGAATTTGTACAGCGTGCGTTCGGCGCTCGAAAACGCGCTGTCGATTTCCAGTGCGGCAACGGCGCTGCGGGTGCCGGGGCTCTGATCGCGGCGCTGGCCGGTGGCCCAGGCGCTGACGCCAGACAGTTTGCGCCGCAGCGGTTCGATCTTGCGGATGCCGCAACATTCGCCATGGCCGTCCCGATAAAAGCTGAACAGGCCCTTTTCCTTGACGAAAGGTTCCAGTGCACGCTGGTCCGGCGAGATGATTTCGATCTCGATACTGTAGTGATCACGGACCTGTTCAATAAAGCGATAGGTCTCGGGGTGCAGGCGACCGGTGTCCAGGCTGAACACCTTGACGTTCTTGTTCAGCTTCCAGGCCATGTCGACCAGAACGACGTCTTCGGCACCGCTGAAGGAGATCCACAGGTCGTCGCCGAAGTGTTCAAAGGCGAGCTTCAGAATGTCTTGTGCAGACTTGTTCGCATAGGTCGTCGCCAGTTCAGCGACGTCGAAAGGTTGGCTCATCAGGCGGCTTCCTGGAATACAAGGGTGGCGCTTAGGCGCTCGTGATAGCGGCAATGGTAACAAAATTCGCTGTTCAGTGGCCGTTGCCAGAGGCTAGAGTGCCGCTTCAGTTGACAGTGAAGGCCTTGAGGAGTGTGCTGTGGAAATTGCCTGTCTGGACCTGGAAGGAGTGCTGGTCCCGGAAATCTGGATCGCTTTTGCCGAAAAAACCGGTATCCATGCACTGCGCGCCACGACTCGGGATGTTCCAGACTACGATGTCCTGATGAGGCAGCGCCTGCGTATTCTGGATGAGCACGGTCTGAAGCTGTCGGACATCCAGGAAGTGATCGCCACCCTCAAGCCGCTGGAAGGTGCCGAGGAATTCGTCAACTGGCTGCGCGAGCGTTTTCAGGTGGTAATCCTTTCCGATACGTTCTACGAGTTTTCTCAGCCGCTGATGCGTCAGTTGGGGTTCCCGACCCTGCTGTGCCATCGCCTGATCACTGATGAAACCGACCGGGTGGTCGGTTACCAGTTGCGCCAGAAAGACCCCAAACGTCAGTCGGTACTGGCGTTCAAAAGCCTCTACTATCGGATCATTGCTGCAGGCGACTCCTACAACGACACCACGATGCTGGGCGAGGCCGACGCCGGTATCCTGTTCCATGCGCCTGATAACGTGATTCGCGAATTCCCGCAGTTCCCGGCGGTGCACACCTTCGATGGCCTGAAAGAAGAGTTCATCAAGGCGTCGAATCGGGATTTGGTGATGTAGGCTGAGCGCAGAGCAGGCGAGCTGGACATGCATATCGCGCCGGATCTCAGAGCGCTTCAAGCGTTTCCAGCAGCACGCGGACCTTGGTGAAGGTTTCCTGATATTCGGCTTCGCAGTCCGAGTCAGCCACGATGCCGCCGCCGCCCCAACAGGATAGGTGCCCATCCTTGGCCAGCAGGCTGCGGATGGCGATCGAACTGTCCATTTCGCCGCGAACGTCGAGGTACATCAACGATCCACAGTACAGGCTGCGCCGTGTCGGTTCGAGTTCGTCGATGATCTGCATGGCGCGGATCTTCGGCGCGCCGGTGATGGAACCGCCGGGGAAACTGCCTGCAATCAGGTTCAGCGCATCGTGACCGGTGGCCAGCTCTCCGGTCACGCTGCTCACCAGATGGTGCACATTGGGGTAGCTTTCCAGGCTGAACAGCTCGGGGACCTTTACCGAACCGATCGTGCAACTGCGGCCCAGGTCGTTGCGCAGCAGGTCGACAATCATCAGGTTTTCTGCGCGATCCTTCTCGCTGGCCAGCAGTTCATTGGCGAAAGCGGCATCCTGTGCGGCATTCGGGCTGCGCGGTCGAGTGCCTTTGATCGGCCGTGTTTCGACCTGTCTGGCGCTGACCCGGACAAAGCGCTCCGGAGAAAGGCTGAGTATTGCAGCGTGCCCCGGCAGGCTCAGGTAGCCGGAAAACGGGGTCGGACATGCTGCGCGCAGCGCACAATAGGCTACCCACGGATCGCCGGTGTACTGTGCCTGAAAGCGTTGTGCAAAGTTGACCTGGTAACAGTCTCCGGCCTGGATGTAAGCCTGGATTCGTTCGAAAGCCTGTCGATAGTCGTCGCCACTGATGCTGGCCTGGAACGGTTGGCTGAGGCTGAAGCCCGTATGCGGCTGAGTGATGTCGACAGAGAACAGCTCAATCAGCCGTTTACGTTCGGTCTCGGCCAGCGCCGGATGGGCAATCAACTGGCTGGTCTGTTCCTGATGATCGCTGACCAGCGCCCAGGCATAGAGTCCAAGGCACGCCTCAGGCAGTTGCAGGTCGTCGATGGCCCGATCCGGCAGCGGTTCCAGACGTCGACCGAACTCGTAGCTCAGATAACCCATCAGCCCGCCTGCAAACGGCAGCGCGCAACCTTCAGGCAGGCTGGCAGGCCCCAGGATCTTCAGGCTCTCGCGCAAACGCTGCAGGTAGGCTGTGCCGGTCTCGCCGTCCGCGACCGTCAGTTCCTCCAGCGGCCAGGCGCTGAGCAGGTCGTATCGGCCGCGCCCGGCTGCCGGTCTGCCGCTGTCGAGCAGCACGGCGCCTGGCGCTTCGCGAATTCGCGAGAAAAAAGAGGCGGGATCGGCGCTGTAGGGCAGGGGATGTATCGAGCAGATGGACATTATCGACGCTTGGTTTTTGAGTACGCGGCCAGTGGTTGTGTTCCGGGTGCCGAATCGTTCAATGAGGCCTGACGGGATTGTGCAGAACTCACGCGCTCGGCCATGTGGCCGAACAGTTCCTGTACAAAATCGACTCGCTCCTGCGCAGATTCCTGGCGACCCTCGAGTGCCAGTTGTTCCAGTCGCGCCTCGACGGCCTGGGTGCGGTGGGTAAGGCCGTCGTCGTTGGCGATCTGAATGTTCAGGCCGGGACGTGCATTGAGTTCCAGAATCAGCGGGCCCTTGTCCTGGTCCAATACCATGTCGACGCCGATGTAGCCCAGGCCACACAGCTCGTAACACTCGGCCGCGAGCTTCATGAAGCCGTCCCAGTTGGGCAATTGCACGCCATCTACCGAATGAGTGGTGTCCGGATGCTTGCTGATGATGTTGTTCAGCCAGGTGCCTTGCAGGGTAACGCCGGTGGCCAGGTCCACACCGACGCCAATGGCGCCCTGGTGCAGGTTGGCCTTGCCGCCTGACTGTCGGGTGGGAAGGCGCAGCATGGCCATCACCGGATAGCCCATCAGCACGATAACGCGGATGTCCGGCACGCCTTCATAGCTGATGCTTTTGAAGATCGGGTCCGGAACGACCCGGTACTCGATCAGCGCCCGGTCACGATGGCCGCCCAGCGAATAGAGGCCGGTGAGGATGCTGGACACCTGATGCTCGATTTCCGAATGGCTGATGATGCGTCCCGAGACGGTACGAAAGCGTTCCTCGAAACGGTCGGCGATGACCAGAATGCCATCGCCGCCCGCGCCTTGGGCAGGTTTGATCACAAAGTCGTTGTGCGCGCCAATGATCTCGTCAAGCCGGTCGATTTCCTTTTCCGTGGAAATCACCCCGTACATCTCCGGCACATGAATGCCTGCCGCGATGGCGCGCTCCTTGGTGATGATCTTGTCATCGACCACCGGATAAAGGCTGCGCTTGTTGTACTTGAGCACATAGTCGGCGTTACGCCGATTGATGCCCATGATGCCGCGGGCTTCGAGCGCCTTCCAGGTCTTCCACCAGCCGATCATTTAGCCTTTTCCTCTTTCAGAAAAGCCTTGAAACGCATCAGTTCGGTCAGGCGATAGCCACGGTATCTACCCATCGCCAGCATGAATCCGACCAGTACCAACAGCACTGCCGGGAACGTGAAGACGAAATAGGTCAGCTCCGGGACGCTCATGATCAGGTGTGCCAGCGATGCGGCGAAAAGCGTACCGACGGCCACTTTCATGGCATGACTGCCGCCGCGCTCTTCCCAGGTGATCGACAGACGTTCGATGGTCATGGTCAGAATCACCATCGGGAACAATGCGACCGACAGGCCACGCTCCAGCCCCAGCTTATGGCTGAACAGGCTGATAGCCGCGATCAGCACCACGACGAAGGTCAGGACAACCGACAGGCGTGGCAGCATCTGCAGTTTCAGGTGCTCCAGATAAGAGCGCAGGGACAAGCCAAGCGCCGTGATCACCGTAAACAGAATAATGCCGAAGCCCAGTTGTGTTTCGCGGAATGCCAGAGCAATCAGCACGGGAGTAAACGTGCCCAGTGTCTGCAGACCGATCAGGTTGCGCAGGATCAGAATGACCAGTACACCAATCGGAATCATGACCATGACCATGAAGGTCTGCTGGGTTTGCAGTGGCAGCCCGTACAACGAATAGGCGAGGAAATCCGAGTCGGTGCTGGCGTCGGTCAGCTTGGCGAGACGCATGGCGTTCATCTCGCTGTTATTGAGGCTGAAAGTGACCTGTACTTTCTTGCCGCCTTCGACGCTCACCAGGCTGTCTTCGCCAGTCCACCACAGCAGTCGATCGTCCGGCAGACCGGCCTCACCGGTATCGGGGTTGAAATACAGCCATTCCTTGCCATTGAAGCTGCGCAGCCAGAGTTCCGGCACCTGCTGCTGTTCGGCTTCCAGGCGAATGGTATGGGCTTTCTCCAGCGGCACGTGGGCAATCGACAGCAGCAGCTCGGTGATCCGGGCCTTGTTGGAGGCCGAGGTATCGCCCGCCAGCAACAGCTTGACGTTATCGTCATTCAGGTTGTTGACACGTTTGATGGCCTCGGTAATGAAGGTTTCCACATCAGCAGAGTGCTGGCGAATGGAGGCCAACAGCGCCTCGGCCGCAATTTTTTCGGGGCCTTCGATGGTCATGCTGTCGCGAAAGATAGGCCCTTTGACCTTGGGTTTCTCACCGCTGTAGCGTTTGGTCAGCACCAGGCGGTAATAGAGCGTCTGGTTGCCGGTGGCGCGACGAGCCGACCACGTGACCTTGCGGTTGCCGTCGGCGCGATTGACGCTGACGCCGTAATTATTCGAAATGAAACTTTCATTGAGGCTGATGTAGTCGTGGGCCAGTGGCGGCACGAACATCTGGACCTTCACCGAATCCTTGGGATTGGCGATGAATTCGACTTTGGCGTCGATATTCCACAGGTCATCGGTTTCGTCTTCGGTGACGGGTATGCCGAGCGCCAGTATCTGATAAGCCGTGATCGCGATGCCTAGGGTCACCAGGGCAGTGATCAGGATTTTCAGATGGAGTGTAAGAGAGCGCATGGATTTACTCTGCGTTTTGAGCGACGGAAGCGCAGCCGGGCTTCCCTGCCGCATATTTAAGACTTGGATCGACCAGCGCATCAAAGCGTTTCAAGGCTTCGGAGCCGATCAAAAGCGGATATTGGAAAGCACTTCGGTCAGTCAAGTTCACTTCAATGGTGCGCAACGCTTCGCCCATGCACAGGTCGAGGCTGATCACCGGGCGTGACGAGTACCTGTTGTCGTCATCCGGGTCGAGATCGTCCGCGCGACGCTTGATCTTGCTGACCCGTGCCAGGGGGCGTTCTATGGGGTGAATGTGTTTGCTGTCGCTGGCCAGATAAAAGCGTACCCAGCTTTCGCCATTGCGCTTGAAATGTTTGATGTCACGGGCGCTTAGCGAGGCGGTCTTGGCACCCGTGTCGAGTTTGGCAGCGATCTCGACATCGATTTCGACAAGCCTGGCGTATTCGTTGAGGCCATAGACTGTTTTGCTGGCGGCCAGGCTGAAGCCGGGCAAAAGCAGAAGGCAGAACAGTGTGGGGAGGGTAGTCAGTCTCATAAATCCTGGCGCGATGAGCGAACAACTTCAGGGTCAGGGCGCAAACGGAATTGACCTGATGATAGTGGGGCAGGCAGCTCGCAGTCGCTTGCTCCGGTGCGGAGCGCGCTGTACGGACGCGACGCATTCTAGCATGAAGGCTCGGCCCTGCCAGTGATCAACCTGTATGTCTGTTCAGGTTGCTCGATCAACACCGGTCTACACCCTGATGAGCAGATTGTCGACAATGGTTCATTTTACTTTGACTGAATAACCTTTTCTGGCTAGATTTGCGCTTGTTCAATCATCAGGTGTCGACAATGTTGGGCGTGGTCGAGAAAGCAGTGCCGGTCATCGACGAGTCGGAAACGCTCTCCGAGAACGTTTTTCGGCGCATTCAGTCCGCTATTGTGAAAGGCGAGATTGCCCCCGGCAGCAAGATTTCCGAGCCGGAACTGGCTCGCACTTACGGCATCAGCCGCGGGCCGCTGCGTGAAGCGATTCATCGTCTTGAGGGGCAGCGGCTGGTCGTTCGCGTGCCGCATGTCGGCGCACGTGTGGTTGCGCTCAGCCATGCAGAACTGATCGAGCTTTATGAAATTCGTGAGTCGCTGGAAGGCATGGCCTGTCGGCTGGCCGCCGAGCGCATGACCCTGGCCGAGATCGACGAACTGCGCAGCGTCCTCGATACCCACGAGCGCGATGCGGCGTTTCAGGCGGGTATCGGCTATTACCAGCAGGAGGGCGATTTCGATTTCCATTACCGGATCATCCAGGGCAGCGGCAATCGCACCCTCAGCCAGATGCTGTGCGGCGAGCTGTACCAACTGGTGCGCATGTACCGCATCCAGTATTCCACTACGCCCAACAGGCCTCGTCAGGCTTTTGCCGAACACCACCGAATTCTCGACGCCATCGCCGATCGTGACGGCGAACTGGCTGAATTGTTGATGCGCCGGCACATCGGCGCGTCCAGACGCAACATCGAGCGCCATTATCAGGCCGCTCCCGACCGAGGTGACCAATGAGCGACAACAACAGCACTCCCGGCCAGCGTTTTCGCGATGCAGTCGGCAGCGAACAGCCGTTGCAGGTGGTCGGCGCAATCAATGCCAACCATGCGCTGCTCGCCAGACGTGCCGGTTTCAAGGCCATTTACCTGTCTGGCGGCGGCGTCGCGGCGGGATCGCTGGGGATTCCGGACCTGGGAATTACCGGTCTTGAAGATGTGCTGATCGACGTGCGTCGTATCACCGATGTCTGCGACCTGCCGCTGCTGGTAGATGTCGACACCGGCTTCGGTTCTTCGGCTTTCAATGTGGCGCGCACCGTGCGTTCGATGATCAAGGCCGGGGCGGCTGCGATTCACATTGAAGATCAGGTGGGTGCCAAGCGCTGCGGACATCGCCCGAACAAGGAAATCGTTTCGCAGCAGGAAATGGTCGACCGGATCAAGGCTGCCGTGGATGCACGAACTGACGACAGTTTCGTGATCATGGCGCGCACCGACGCGCTGGCAGTGGAGGGGCTGGAATCTGCGCTGGAACGCGCTGCCGCCTGTATCGAAGCAGGTGCAGACATGGTGTTCCCTGAGGCGATCACTGAGCTGGCAATGTACAAGCAATTTGCCAACCGCGCGGGTGTGCCGATCCTGGCCAACATCACTGAATTTGGCGCCACGCCACTGTTTACCGTCGATGAGTTGCGTGAGGCCGACGTATCACTGGTGCTTTACCCGCTTTCTGCCTTCCGGGCCATGAACAAGGCTGCAGAAAATGTCTACGGCGCCATTCGTCGCGACGGCAGCCAGAAGAGCGTCGTCGACAGCATGCAGACACGCATGGAACTGTACGAGGCCATCGATTACCACACGTTCGAGCAGAAGCTGGACGCGCTTTTTGCGCAGAAGAAGGGCTGATTGGCGCAGAAACGGGGCTCCCACGGCATTCGCCAGAATCATAAAGCGGGCTTGCGTACACCGATGAGCGCTCAGGCGTTGGCACGATAGCCAGAGTCAGTCCAACACCAAAAAACAAAATTGGAGAAAACCATGGCTGAAGCAAAAGTATTGAGTGGTGCCGGGTTGCGCGGACAGGTTGCCGGGCAGACGGCGTTGTCCACCGTGGGCATGGCCGGGGCCGGGCTGACCTATCGCGGCTATGACGTGCGTGATCTGGCCGCCGAGGCTCGCTTTGAAGAAGTTGCCTATCTGCTGCTTTATGGCGAACTGCCCAGTCAGGCCGAATTGTCTGCCTATATGGACAAACTCAAGAGTCTGCGTGATCTGCCCCAGGCCTTGAAGGAAGTGCTGGAGCGTATTCCCGCCGACACTCACCCGATGGACGTCATGCGCACCGGTGCATCAATGCTCGGCACGCTGGAGCCCGAACGTAGCTTCGATCAGCAGCGCGACGCCACCGACCGTCTGCTGGCAGCGTTCCCGGCGATCATGTGCTACTGGTATCGCTTCAGTCACGATGGCAAGCGTATCGACTGTACTACGGCTGAAGACTCCATCGGCGGGCATTTCCTGCACCTGCTGCTCGACAAGGCCCCCAGCGAACTGCACCGCAAGGTGATGGATGTCTCGCTGATCCTCTACGCCGAGCACGAATTCAATGCGTCGACCTTCACCGCCCGTGTCTGCGCATCGACCCTGTCGGACCTGTATTCCTGCGTCACGGCAGCCATCGGTACCTTGCGAGGCCCGCTGCATGGTGGTGCCAATGAGGCCGCGATGGAGATGATTCAGCGCTTCGCGTCGGCTGAGGAGGCCACTCGGGGCACGCTGGGGATGCTGGAGCGCAAGGAAAAGATCATGGGCTTCGGCCATGCGATCTACAAGGAGTCCGACCCGCGCAACGAGGTCATCAAGGGCTGGTCGAAGAAACTTGCCGACGAGGTGGGCGACAGCGTGCTGTTCCCTGTCTCGCAAGCCATCGACAAGGTCATGTGGGAGCAGAAGAAGCTATTCCCCAACGCCGATTTCTACCATGCCTCGGCGTACCACTTCATGGGCATCCCGACCAAGCTGTTTACTCCGATCTTCGTCTGCTCACGCCTGACGGGCTGGGCCGCTCACGTCTTCGAACAGCGCGCCAACAATCGCATCATTCGTCCGAGCGCTGAATACACCGGCGTCGAACAGCGCGCGTTCGTGCCCATCGAACAGCGCTGAAAAGAGGGCAGGGGAGCCGCCAACGAGCTCCCCACCCGTATTCCGAACATTCCGTGATCGAGTCCCGCAATGAACAGTGAATTTCGCAAACCGCTCCCCGGCACCCGACTGGATTATTTTGATGCTCACGCGGCTGTCGAGGCGCTCAAGCCAGGCGCTTACGCCGCGCTGCCTTATACGTCGCGGGTGCTGGCCGAGAACCTCGTACGCCGTTGCCATCCTGCGACCTTGAATGCCTCGCTGATGCAGCTCATCGAGCGCAAGCGTGATCTGGATTTCCCGTGGTTCCCGGCGCGCGTGGTCTGCCACGACATTCTGGGGCAGACCGCACTGGTCGACCTGGCCGGTCTGCGCGACGCGATCGCTTCGCAGGGCGGTGATCCCGCGCTGGTCAATCCGGTGGTGCCGGTGCAGCTGATTGTCGATCATTCGCTGGCTGTGGAAGCGGGTGGCAATGACCCTCAGGCGTTCGAAAAGAACCGAGCCATCGAAGACCGCCGCAATGAAGACCGTTTTCACTTCATTGACTGGACCATGCGGGCATTCAAGAACGTTGAAGTGATCCCGCCGGGCAACGGCATCATGCATCAGATCAATCTGGAGAAAATGTCGCCGGTGGTGCAGGTGCTCGATGGCGTAGCGTTTCCCGACACACTGGTCGGCACCGACAGCCATACGCCGCATGTCGACGCACTGGGCGTGATCGCCATTGGTGTCGGTGGCCTTGAAGCCGAAAACGTCATGCTGGGGCGCGCTTCCTGGATGCGGCTGCCGGACATCATCGGCGTCGAGCTGACCGGGCGGCGTCAGCCGGGCATCACCGCCACCGATGTGGTGCTGGCGCTGACCGAATATTTGCGCCAGCAGAAAGTCGTCGGCGCTTACCTGGAGTTCTACGGCGCAGGTGCGTCGAGTCTGACCCTTGGTGATCGGGCGACGATCTCCAACATGGCACCGGAATACGGCGCGACAGCAGCCATGTTTTCCATCGATTCGCAAACCATCGACTATCTGCGTCTGACAGGGCGTGAAGACGAGCAAGTCAAACTGGTCGAGCTGTATGCCCGGCATACCGGTCTTTGGTCGGACAGCCTGGCGGAGGTGGAATACGAGCGTGTATTGAGTTTCGATCTGTCCAGCGTGGTGCGCAACATGGCCGGGCCGTCCAACCCCCATGCACGGGTCGCCACTGCGGACCTCGCAGCCAGAGGTATTGCCGGTCAGTGGCAGGAAGTGCCGGGGCAGATGCCGGATGGTGCGGTAATCATTGCGGCGATTACCAGTTGTACCAACACCAGTAACCCGCGCAACGTGATTTCCGCAGGTCTGCTGGCACGCAACGCCAATCGCCTGGGGCTGCTGCGCAAACCGTGGGTGAAGTCGTCGCTGGCACCAGGCTCGAAAACCGTGGCACTGTACCTGGATGCCGCAGGGCTGACGTCCGAGCTGGAGCAACTGGGCTTTGGCGTTGTGGCGTTTGCCTGTACCACCTGTAACGGTATGTCGGGTGCACTCGACCCGCTGATCCAGCAGGAAATCATCGACCGTGATCTGTATGCCACCGCGGTGCTGTCCGGAAACCGCAACTTTGACGGGCGTATCCACCCTTACGCCAAACAGGCCTTTCTGGCCTCGCCGCCCCTGGTGGTGGCCTATGCGATCGCCGGCACCATTCGTTTCGATATTGAAAACGATGTGTTGGGGATCGCCGATGGCAAGGAGATTCGCCTCAAGGATATCTGGCCAAGCGACGAAGAAATTGACGCCGTGGTGCAAGCGTCAGTCAAGCCGGAGCAGTTCCGCCAGGTCTATATTCCGATGTTCGCTATCGAAGAGCACACCGGGCCGAAAGTCGAGCCGCTGTATGACTGGCGACCGATGAGCACCTATATCCGCCGCCCGCCTTACTGGGAAGGCGCGCTGGCCGGGGAGCGCACGCTCAAGGGAATGCGCGCACTGGCAGTACTGCCGGACAATATCACCACCGATCATCTGTCACCGTCCAACGCGATCATGCTTGACAGCGCGGCGGGTGAGTACCTGGCGAAAATGGGCCTGCCGGAGGAAGACTTCAATTCCTACGCAACCCATCGGGGCGACCACCTGACGGCCCAGCGCGCAACCTTTGCCAACCCGCAACTGGTCAACGAGATGGCTGTGATCGACGGCAAGGTCAGCAAAGGCTCGCTGACCCGTGTCGAGCCCGAAGGTGTGGTCACGCGCATGTGGGAAGCCATCGAAACCTACATGGCCCGCAAGCAACCGCTGATCATCATTGCCGGTGCCGACTATGGACAGGGCTCGTCCCGCGATTGGGCGGCCAAAGGCGTCAGGCTGGCGGGCGTCGAAGCGATTGCCGCAGAAGGTTTCGAGCGCATCCATCGCACCAATCTGGTTGGCATGGGCGTACTGCCGCTGGAGTTCAAGGCGGGCACCAGTCGCCTGACTCTGGGCATAGACGGCAGTGAAACCTTCGATGTGATCGGTCAGCGGACGCCTCGCGCGACACTGACGCTGGTCATTCGGCGCCGTAACGGCGAGCGTGTCGAGGTGCCGGTGACGTGCCGCCTGGACACCGCCGAAGAGCTCTCTATTTATGAGGCCGGCGGCGTATTGCAGCGTTTTGCTCAGGATTTTCTTGAGGCTACGACTGTGGCTTGATCGTTACTCACGCGCAGCGTCCGCTCTTGAATGTGCGGCGCGGCTCAGATCCGGGATGCGGAGCGTCACGCAAGTCTTTCCCACGTTGCGTGAGGCACGATAAGCGTGCGGAAAAACACTTCTGGACGCTCTGCGTCCGATTTTGAGCGCTCGGCGCGCTCATCGAACAGGACAACCAATTCATGGCTCATTCACCGCAGCTCCGCATCCCGGCCACCTACATGCGTGGCGGCACCAGCAAGGGTGTATTTTTCAGGCTGACGGACCTGCCCGAAGCTGCACAGGTTCCGGGCGCGGGGCGGGATGCGCTGCTGTTGCGGGTCATCGGCAGCCCCGACCCATACGAAAAGCAGATCGACGGCATGGGCGGGGCAACGTCGAGTACCAGCAAGAGCGTGATCGTGTCGCGCAGTAGCCGGACTGATCACGATGTCGATTACCTGTTTGGACAAGTGTCGATCGACAAACCCTTTATCGACTGGAGCGGTAACTGCGGCAATCTGTCGGCGGCCGTAGGGCCGTTCGCGATTCTCAGTGGCCTGCTCGATGTCAGCCGTGTTCCGCAGGACGGTATTGCGATTGTGCGTATCTGGCAGGCCAATATCGGCAAAACCATCGTTGCCCATGTGCCGATCAGCCACGGCGAGGTGCAGGAAACCGGCGATTTCGAGCTGGATGGCGTGACCTTTCCAGCAGCAGAGGTGCAACTTGAGTTTCTTGATCCCGCAGCGGATGAAGAAGGCGCAGGTGGTTCCATGTTCCCCACTGGCCATGTGGTGGACGACCTTGAAGTACCGGGCATCGGCACCTTGAAGGCGACCCTGATCAACGCCGGCATTCCGACGATTTTCGTCAACGCTGCCGACATTGGCTACCGCGGCACGGAATTGCAGGGCGACATCAATGGCGACCCACAGGCACTGGCCCGCCTGGAGGCAATCCGCGCCCACGGTGCCGTGCGCATGGGCCTGATTCGCAGCATTGATGAAGCTGCCACACGCCAGCACACGCCCAAGGTGGCCTTCGTCGCCGCGCCAGCCGAGTACCTTTCATCGAGTGGCAAACCTGTTGCGGCAAAGGATATCGATCTGCTGGTGCGTGCCGTGTCGATGGGCAAGCTGCACCACGCGATGATGGGCACGGCTGCGGTCGCCATCGGCACTGCTGCTGCCATTCCTGGTACGCTGGTCAATCTGGCGGCGGGCGGGCAGGCGCGCAGCGCGGTGCGCTTTGGCCATCCCTCGGGGACATTGCGGGTTGGCGCCGAGGCCGTTCAGCAGGGGGGAGACTGGACGGTCGTCAAAGCACTCATGAGCCGTAGCGCCAGGGTGCTGATGGAGGGCTGGGTGCGCGTGCCGCAGTAAAACGATTGCAACAGTCGGCTGAAAGAATCAGCTGAGGCGGGCGCTTTCAGCGGCTATTTGAAACGTCGCTCCACGCCTTTTTCCACCAGCACCTTGGCGGAGATCTCTTCCACCGAAAAATGTGTGGAATTGATGTGGGGAATGTTTTCACGACGAAACAGGCTCTCCACTTCGCGCACTTCGAACTCACACTGCGCGTAGCTGGAATACCGGCTGTTGGGCTTGCGCTCGTGGCGAATTGCAGTCAGTCGGTCAGGGTCGATGGTCAGGCCGAACAGCTTGCTGCGATGCTCCTTGAGCGCCGCAGGCAGTTGCAGACGCTCCATGTCATCTTCGGTCAGCGGGTAGTTGGCGGCGCGGATACCGAACTGCATGGCCATGTACAGGCAGGTCGGGGTCTTGCCGCAGCGCGATACGCCTACCAGGATGATGTCGGCCTTGTCGTAATAATGCGTCCGTGCGCCATCGTCATTGTCGAGCGCAAAGTTGACTGCTTCGATGCGCTCCATGTAATTGGAGTTGTGCCCGATGGAATGCGATTTGCCCACCGAATAGGAGGAGTGTGAACTAAGCTCTTGCTCCAGCGGGGCAAGGAAGGTCGAAAAGATATCGATCATGAAGCCGTTGGACGTCGCCAGAATCTCGCGGATGTCCTGATTGACGATCGTGTCGAAGATGATCGGCCGCACATCGTCCTTGTCGGCGGCATTATTGATTTGTTGTACCATCGCCCGCGCTTTCTCGACGCTGTCGATATAGGGCCTGGTGAACTTGTTGAAGGTAATGTTTTCAAATTGTGCCAACAGGCTCTGGCCCAGGGTTTCGGCGGTGATACCGGTGCCGTCCGAGATGAAGAAAGCAGATCGTTTCATTTTTGACCCAGGCCTTAAGCAGTTGACGAATTCTGGCTATCATAGGCGTGCCTGCCTGTCCTGAGGGCCTGCAGGTGCATCTTTTTTGAAGGTCCGGTTTGAAGGCCTTGGCCTGCGCCCGGCCAGACACGCCTGAGGTCACTGAACAGGTGGCCCGGGTGAATGAGCTTTTCCCAACAACAAACACAGTTAGTGGAGAGATCACCTTGGTAGAGTACGTAGTTTCCCTCGATAAGCTCGGCGTCCATGATGTAGAGCACGTGGGGGGCAAAAACTCGTCCCTCGGCGAGATGATCAGCAACCTTGCAGGTGCTGGTGTCTCGGTGCCCGGCGGCTTCGCGACTACGGCCCAGGCTTACCGTGATTTCCTTGAGCTCAGCGGGCTGAACGATCAGATCCATGCAGCGCTGGACGCGCTCGATGTCGATGACGTCAACGCGCTGGCCAAAACGGGTGCGCAGATTCGCCAGTGGATCATGGAGGCCGAGTTCCCCGAGCAGCTCAATGCGCAGATTCGCACGGCGTTCGCCGAGCTGTCGGCCGGTAATCCGAACCTGGCCGTGGCGGTACGCTCTTCCGCGACCGCCGAAGACCTGCCGGATGCTTCTTTTGCCGGTCAGCAGGAGACCTTCCTCAACATTCGTGGCGTCGAGAACGTTATCCGCGCTGCCAAGGAAGTCTTCGCTTCGCTGTTCAACGACCGGGCAATCTCCTACCGCGTGCATCAGGGCTTCGATCACAAGCTGGTCGCGCTGTCGGCGGGTGTGCAGCGTATGGTGCGCTCCGAAACCGGCACTGCAGGCGTCATGTTTACCCTGGATACCGAATCCGGTTTCCGCGATGTGGTGTTCATTACCGGAGCCTATGGCCTGGGCGAGACGGTTGTGCAGGGCGCTGTCAACCCTGACGAGTTCTACGTGCATAAAGACACGCTGGCTGCCGGTCGTCCGGCGATCCTGCGCCGCAACCTCGGCAGCAAAGCCATCAAGATGATTTACGGCGATGAGGCCAAGGCCGGTCGATCGGTCAAGGTAATCGACGTAGAGCCGGCTGAGCGTGCGCGTTTCTGTCTGACCGATGCCGAAGTCGCCGAACTGGCCAGGCAGGCGATGATCATCGAGAAGCACTACAAGTGCCCGATGGACATCGAATGGGCCAAGGACGGTGACGATGGCAAGCTGTATATCGTCCAGGCGCGACCCGAAACCGTGAAGAGCCGTGCTTCGGCGAACGTCATGGAGCGCTATCTGCTCAAGGAGACAGGCAAGGTGCTGGTCGAAGGCCGTGCCATCGGCCAGCGCATCGGCGCGGGCAAGGTGCGGATCATCAAGGATGTGTCGGAGATGGACAAGGTCCAGCCCGGTGACGTGCTGGTGTCGGACATGACCGACCCGGACTGGGAGCCGGTGATGAAGCGCGCCAGCGCAATTGTCACCAACCGTGGCGGGCGTACCTGTCACGCCGCGATCATCGCGCGCGAGCTGGGCATTCCGGCAGTCGTCGGCTGCGGCAATGCCACTCAGACCCTGCAGGACGGCCAGGGCGTAACGGTTTCCTGCGCCGAGGGCGACACCGGTTACATTTTCGAAGGCGAACTGGGCTTTGACATCAAGACCAACTCGGTCGATGCGATGCCAGAACTGCCGTTCAAGATCATGATGAACGTCGGCAACCCGGACCGTGCGTTCGATTTCGCCCAATTGCCCAATGCCGGTGTCGGTCTGGCGCGATTGGAGTTCATCATCAACCGCATGATCGGCGTGCACCCCAAGGCGCTGCTCAACTACTCCCTGCTGCCACCCGAGATCAAGGAGAGCGTCGACAAGCGCATCGCTGGTTACGACGATCCGGTGGGGTTCTACGTCGAGAAACTGGTCGAAGGCATCAGTACCCTGGCCGCCGCGTTCACCCCGAAAAAAGTTATCGTGCGCCTTTCGGACTTCAAGTCCAACGAGTACGCCAACCTGATCGGCGGCAAGCTGTACGAGCCGGAAGAAGAGAACCCGATGCTGGGCTTCCGGGGTGCGTCCCGTTATATCAGCGAGAACTTCCGCGACTGTTTCGAGCTGGAATGCCGTGCGCTCAAGCGTGTGCGTGAAGAAATGGGCCTGACCAATGTCGAGATCATGGTGCCGTTCGTGCGCACGTTGGGTGAAGCGAGCCAGGTGATCGATCTGTTGGCCGCCAATGGCCTGAAGCGTGGCGAAAACGGCCTGCGCATCATCATGATGTGCGAGTTGCCGTCCAACGCGATTCTGGCCGAAGAGTTTCTTGAGTATTTCGACGGTTTCTCCATCGGTTCCAACGACCTGACCCAGCTTACGCTGGGGCTTGATCGCGATTCCGGCGTCATCGCTCACCTGTTCGACGAGCGTAACCCGGCGGTCAAGAAGCTGCTGTCCAATGCCATTCAGGCGTGCAACAAGGCTGGCAAGTACATCGGCATCTGCGGACAAGGCCCTTCCGATCATCCGGATCTGGCGCGCTGGCTGATGGATCAGGGTATCGAGAGCGTATCGCTCAATCCTGATTCGGTGCTGGAGACCTGGTTCTTCCTCGCCGAGGCGCAGGCACCGGTCTGATGTGACGTCGCGCTCATGTGACGCGAAGAAAGCCTGAGCCGTCATGTGGTTCAGGTGTTTGAAAGAGGCGGTTTCCTTCGGAAGCCGCCTTTTTTATGGCGTGCCGCGAAAGCCCCGGAGCGCGTTGTTTCATCCAGTCTGTCCAGCCAGATAAAGAGTGATATGCAGAGCAGTAGCCAGCTTTTCCCCGTTGCCTTGATCAGCGCCGAGCGTTGCGGCGATCTTGTCGAGGACGTCTACCGTCTGAAACCAGCCAACAGCCCTGACCCCAGTGTCGAACTGGTGGTGACCCGACTGGGGCTGGTCGATCAGCCTGATGTGCGCGGCATTCCGGTGATTCTGCTGCACGGCAGCTTTTCCAACCGGCGTTTCTGGTATTCGCCCAAAGGTGTGGGGCTTGGGCCTTATCTGGCGCGTGCCGGGTATGACGTATGGATTCCGGAAATGCGCGGTCACGGCTTGTCGGCGCGCAACCAGAACTATCGCGCCAACTGTGTGGCCGATTATGCCCGTTTTGATTTGCCTGCCATTGCGGCCTTCGTCTGCGAGCAAAGCGGCCAGATACCGCACTGGATCGGCCACTCGCTGGGCGGCACGACCCTGGCGGCAGCCCTTGGTGGTCAGTACCTTGATGCGCAGAACGTGGCATCCGTGGCGTTGTTCGGCAGTCAGGTCAGCCGGACTTACTGGCCGCTGAAAATTCCGCCGCTGCAATGGTCCGCGCGGCTGCTGCTGAGGTCCTTCGAGCATATCTCCGGGCCGCGCTTCAAGCGCGGGCCTGAAGACGAGCCGATAGGGCTTGTCCTGGAAAGCATGCGCTGGCACGGGCTGTTCGGACGTTTTGGCGAGCGTGACAATAACTGGTGGGCCGGATTGAAGGAGGTTCAGGTGCCGGTTCTGGCAGTTGCTGCCGCCGGCGATCATCAGGACCCGGTATGGGCCTGCCGGACGCTGTTCGATCAGGTTGGTGGCGAGCAACACAAGCAGTTTCTCTGCCTGGGCCGCGAGCACGGCTTCAGCGAAGATTTCGACCATGTGCGAATGCTGGTCAGCAAGACGGCGCAACAACAGGTCTGGCCGCGGGTGATTGAGTGGCTGGGCGAGCAGTCCGTTCCTGAACAGGTTGCAGAGTTACCGGCAGCGGTGGGCAGCTAGCAGTTAAAGTCGCTATGGTTAGCGTCAGCCGGTCGCGTCTGGTTCAATAGGCCGATCTGTATCAATCGCGACCTCATGCCTCGATGACAGGAGTTGACCTCATGCATTACATCACCCCCGATTTGTGTGACGCCTACCCGGACCTGATTCAGGTCGTGGAACCGATGTTCAGCAATTTTGGCGGCCGCGACTCGTTTGGTGGCCAGATCGTCACCCTGAAATGTTTCGAAGACAACTCGCTGGTCAAGGAGCAGGTCGAACTGGACGGCAAGGGCAAGGTGTTGGTCGTCGACGGTGGTGGCTCGCTGCGGTGCGCCCTGCTGGGTGACATGCTGGCCGAGAAGGCGGCAAAGAGCGGCTGGGAAGGCATGTTGATCTACGGTTGCATTCGCGACGTCGATGTCATTGCCCAGACCGACCTGGGGGTACAGGCGCTGGCCAGCCATCCGAAAAAAACCGAAAAGCGCGGCCTGGGCGACCTGAACGTGCCGGTCACCTTTGGCGGCGTAACCTTCCGTCCGGGCGAGTACCTGTATGCCGACAACAATGGCGTCATTATTTCTCCATCACCCCTGACCATGCCGGAATAAGCGAAGTATCCATGTTCGATGAAGCAAACGCGCAGTGGGGGCTGGTTCATGCCCTTGTGTTGGATGGTAAAGGCGGGGCGCGCTTCATTGCTCGAACCGAGTTGCAGGACCTTCAACTGCAGCCGCAGGAGAGTCTGTGGCTGCATTGGGATCGCAGTCACCCGCAGACCCATGCCTGGTTGCGCACCGGCAGCGGCCTGAGCGAGTTTGCCTGCGACCTGTTGCTGGAGGAGAACACCCGGCCGCGTTTGCTGCCATTGCCTGAGCAGGAGCTGCTGCTGTTTCTGCGCGGGGTGAACCTGAACCCCGGTGCCGAACCGGAAGACATGGTGTCGGTGCGCATCTTCGCCTCGGCTCAGCGAGTGATCTCGCTGCGTCTGCGCCCTCTGCGCGCCACTGAGGAACTCATCGAGATGCTGGGGCAGGGCAAAGGCCCGAAGAGCGCCTCGGAGCTGATCCTGTATCTGGCGCAGCACCTCACTGACAAGGTTCAGGATCTGGTGGGCGAACTGACCGAATCGGTCGATGAAGAGGAAGAAAAGAACGACGCCGACGAGCGGTACAGTCCCGAGCACGGCAAGCTGCTGCACATTCGTCGGCGCGCCGCCGGTCTGCGCCGCTTTCTCGGGCCCCAGCGCGATATATATGGCCAGCTCTCGCGAACCAAACTGTCCTGGTTCGCGCATGACGATGCCGATTACTGGAATGAACTGAACAACAGTCTGACCCGTTATCTGGAAGAGCTCGAACTGACCCGCGAGCGGGTGGGGCTGCTGCTGGAGTCCGAAGACCGGCGCCTGCGGGAACACATGAATCGCACCATGTACCGCTTCGGGATCATTACCGGTATCTTTCTGCCCATGAGTTTTCTCACCGGTCTGCTGGGTATCAATGTCGGCGGAATTCCCGGTTCGGACAGCGCATATGGCTTTCTGGTGGCCTGCCTGCTCATTGTTGCGCTGGCCGCAGGGCAGTGGTGGCTGTTCAGACGTTTGCGCTGGGTGTAGGTCGGACTTGCGCGGTTTTTTGACAGGCCGGTGTGACTTGTTGTTTTCGCGTCGCGTCTTTGACTGACATTACGTGAGGTGCCTGATGCACGATCCGTTTGAAGAATCTTTACGCGACATGCTCAATTCTTCGTCCTCCAGCCGGGATGACGACGCATGTCTGGGACGCGTCCTGAAAACCGCCAATCGCCAGGTCGGTGCCGGTGTGCTGTTCGGGTTGCTGGGCCGCTGGTCAGAGGCGCTGATGATCGCCGTGAACAACGGCTCTGCCCACGTCTCTCCTGTTTCTCGCCGCCCCACGACGGGTGCCCGTTCTATCGATAAGGCTGATTGAGCATGGAACTGAATCTCTGGACCCAGAGCCTTCTTGCTGCAATGACTGCATTGTGGACCAAAGTCGCAAACTTCATCCCTAACCTGTTCGGCGCCCTTGTCGTGGTGCTGCTGGGTTTTGTCGTCGCCAAGCTGCTCGATGCACTCCTTTCCAAACTGCTGGCCAAGCTGGGCCTGGATCGCCTGGTCGGCGGTACCGGCCTGACCAAAATCATCGGCCGTGCCGGCGTCAAGGTGCCGATCTCCACATTGATCGGCAAGATCGTCTACTGGTTTGTCCTGTTGATCTTCCTTGTATCGGCTGCCGAGTCGCTCGGGCTGCAGCGGGTTTCAGCTACGCTGGACATGCTGGCGTTGTATCTGCCCAAGGTATTTGGTGCGGCACTGGTCTTGCTGGTCGGCGTGCTGCTGGCGCAATTGGTCAATGGCCTGGTGCGCGGCGCCGCCGAGGGCGTAGGAATCGATTACTCAGCCGGTCTGGGGCGAATTGCCCAGGGGCTGGTGATTATCATCAGCATCTCGGTTGCGATCAGCCAGCTCGAGGTCAAGACCGACCTGCTGAACCACGTTATTGTGATAGCGCTGATTACCGTTGGTCTGACAGTGGCGCTTGCTCTGGGCCTGGGCAGTCGGGAAATTGCCGGTCAGATCATCGCCGGAATTTATGTTCGCGAGCTGTTTCAGGTGGGCCAGCAGGTGCGCGTGGGGGATACGGAAGGTCAGATCGAAGAAATCGGTACGGTCAAAACAACGTTGCTGACAGACGAGGGGGAGCTGGTGTCGTTTTCGAATCGCATCCTTCTCGAGCAGAGAGTAAGCAGCCGTTAAGCGGCTAACCTGCTAATCTATGCCGCCAGGTTGCCGATACAGGCCGTGGCGGACATTGACCTGACTGTCGGCAAGATTTGTTTTGAATAAACCTCAACCGTTTTCGACGCGCTACGATCCCCGCGAGCTCTCAGATGAGGAGCTGGTCGCGCGCGCCCATGTTGAGCTGTTCAATGTGACGCGGGCTTATGAAGAATTGATGCGCCGTTACCAGAGAACACTTTTTAACGTCTGTGCACGTTATCTGGGGAACGATCGCGATGCGGATGATGTCTGTCAGGAGGTGATGCTTAAGGTGTTGTATGGGTTGAAAAATTTTGAAGGTAAATCTAAATTTAAAACCTGGCTCTACAGCATCACCTACAATGAGTGCATCACGCAGTACAGGAAGGAACGGCGTAAGCGTCGCTTGATGGACGCGCTGAGTCTGGATCCACTTGAGGAAGCGTCGGAAGAAAAGACGCCCAAACCTGAAGAGCGGGGCGGACTTGATCGCTGGCTTGTGTATGTGAACCCGATCGATCGGGAAATTCTGGTACTGCGTTTCGTCGCAGAACTTGAATTCCAGGAGATTGCTGACATCATGCACATGGGCTTGAGCGCAACGAAAATGCGTTACAAGCGGGCATTAGATAAATTACGAGAGAAATTTGCGGGAATCGCCGAAACTTAATACGGTGCAAATATCTCTAACAAACTGGCAAGGTCTGGTAGACTCGCCGCTGAGTTGTCCCCCTGTGTGGGACTGCTTAATAATCATCAGATGGGGATTTAACGGATGAAACTGAAAAACACCTTGGGCTTGGCCATTGGTACTATTGTTGCCGCAACTTCGTTCGGCGCTCTGGCTCAAGGCCAAGGCGCGGTCGAAATCGAAGGCTTCGCCAAGAAAGAGTACTACGACAGCGATCGTAACTTCAAAAACGACGGCAACCTGTTCGGCGGCTCCGTTGGCTACTTCCTGACTGACGATGTTGAGCTGCGTCTGGGCTACGACGAAGTCCACAACGTCCGTAGCGACAGTGGCAAGAACATCAAGGGCGCCAACACCGCTCTGGACGCTCTGTACCACTTCAACAACCCGGGCGACATGCTGCGTCCTTACCTGTCTGCCGGTTTCTCCGATCAGAGCATCGGTCAAGACGCTCGCAACGGTCGTGACGGTTCCACCTTCGCCAACATCGGCGGCGGCGCCAAGCTGTACTTCACTGACAACTTCTATGCCCGTGCAGGCGTTGAAGCTCAGTACAACATCGACCAAGGCAACACCGAGTGGGCGCCTAGCGTCGGTATCGGCGTAAACTTCGGTGGCGGCAGCAAGAAAGTTGAAGCAGCACCGGCTCCAGTAGCTGAAGTGTGCTCCGACAGCGACAACGACGGCGTGTGCGACAACGTCGACAAGTGCCCGGACACCCCAGCCAACGTCACTGTTGACGCTGATGGCTGCCCAGCCGTTGCCGAAGTGGTTCGTGTTGAGCTGGACGTGAAGTTCGATTTCGACAAATCCGTAGTCAAGCCTAACAGCTACGGCGACATCAAGAACCTCGCTGACTTCATGCAGCAGTACCCACAAACCACCACCACTGTTGAAGGTCACACTGACTCCGTCGGTCCTGACGCTTACAACCAGAAACTGTCCGAGCGTCGTGCAAACGCCGTTAAACAGGTTCTGGTTAACCAGTACGGTGTTGGCGCTAGCCGCGTAAACTCGGTTGGTTACGGCGAATCCCGCCCAGTTGCTGACAACGCAACTGAAGCTGGTCGCGCAGTTAACCGTCGCGTAGAAGCAGAAGTAGAAGCTCAAGCTAAGTAATTAGCCGCTTGTACTGAAAAGCCCGGCTCAGGCCGGGCTTTTCTTTGCCTGCGATTTACTCGGGCAGCCGCCAATTTCGGGGCCAGTATCAGCCTGCATTCAGCTGGACATGGTCCGTCAACGTTTGATTCAGCAGCTCATTGCTGGCTGCGGCCACCGCGCCGATTACCAGAATGGCCGGGCTTTTGAGCTCGAAAACGGCTGCGTCCCGCTGCATGCCATTCAACGTGCTGCGGCACTCGCGCTGCCAGGGCAACGACGCGTTCTCGATCATCGCCACCGGCATCTCGCCACTCATTCCGCCAGCCAGAAGGCTTTCGCGAATTTCTGCCAGTTTTGCCACGCCCATGTAAACCACCAGCGTGGTTCCGCCCTGTGCGAGAGCCTGCCAGTTAAGGCGACTGTCGTCCTGAGTATGGGCGGTTACCAGTGTTACGCCACGGCTTACGCCGCGCAGGGTCAGCGAAATGCCGCATTGTGTTGCACCGGCGAGCCCCGCTGTAATCCCGTTGACCAGTTCCACTGTAACGCCGCGTTCCTGCAGCCACTGCGCCTCTTCGCCGCCACGTCCGAAAATGCATGGATCGCCTCCCTTGAGGCGTACAACGCATTTGCCCTGACGGACATAGCGCAGCATCAGGCGATGGATAAACGCCTGTGGTGTTGAGCGGCAACCACCACGCTTGCCGACTGCGATCACTCGCGCATTCGGGCAATGTTCAAGCACTGCGGTATTGACCAGATCATCGATCAACACCACATCGGCCTCATGCAAGGCACGCACTGCCTTGAGGGTCAGCAACTCCGGATCACCGGGGCCAGCACCCACCAGCCATACTTTTGCGTTCATGCCGCACTCCTCATTCTGTAACCGCCACGGTATTGATCAGCCTTTTTATTTCCGGCACACAGGAGCCGCACTGGGTCCCGCAGCCCAATTGTTTCTTGAGTTGATTCAGGTCGAGGCCGCTTTCGATGCCGCTCACTACTGCGCGCTGGCTGACGTTCATGCAGTTGCACAAGGTCCTGTCGCGGGTCTGCGTCGAGTCTTTGCCGGGCTCAGTGCTCAATGGTGCCAGCAGCCAGCGCCGCAAAGAGGCATCGACGCGCTCCTCCAGCCATAACGTCTGCAGCCAGTGCCTTGCAAGTGTTTCACCGGCCAGGCGGATGGCGGTAATGCGGCCGTTGTCGATTCGTACCCGCTTGCCGATCGAGCGCGTGGGGTCGTCATAAACCATTACCGGCCCTTCATCCAGGCCCAGCACCTGATCAATCCGATGCAGCAGCATCGGATCAGGTGCTTCGGCGCTGGCGGCGCGTATGACCAATGCAGGTCGCTCTCGTCCCGCAAGGCCCATGCTCAAATAGACAAAGGCATCGCACAGTGGGCGCAGTTTTTCCATCTGTTGCTGTACGTTGCCCTCTACAAGGGCGAAAAACTGCCAGGGCAGGTGAGCTTTTTCGATTCTGACCCCGGAATGTTTGAGTTCCGGTTGTTTCGAGACCGGATCGAACGCTGGTTGGGTGAGAACGTTCATGCCACCTTTGAGGAACCTGTCACCCCAGTGCATCGGCAAGAAGGCCTGGCCGCACGCGACACTGTCATCACTGCCGACGGGCAGCAGCAACTCGCCGCGCCGGCTGATCAGTTTGACCAGATCGCCGGATTGTATGTCATGGCGCAGAAGGTCCTGCGGGTTGAGGCTCAACAGCGCCTCGCTGACATGGCCGAACAAGCGTGCAGCGGTGCCGGTACGGCTCATGCCATGCCAATGATCGCGCAGCCTGCCGGTGTTGAGTGTCAGTGGGTAGTCAGCATCACGCAGTTCTCTGGCGGCGATGTAGGGCTCTGATAAAAACTGCGCACGGCCCGAATCGGTTGGGAAAATACCCTTGGTGTACAGGCGGGGCGTGCCGACGCTGGCACCGCGAGGGAAGGGCCATTGCTGCGGACCATGAAGATCGATGAGCTCGCGGTCGATTCCCGACATATCCAGATCCCGCCCGGCCGTCAGGCCCTTGAATTCATCGAACAAGGCCTTGGGCGTGGTGAAGTCGAAGAGCGCGGGTGCGTCGGGTTGCAGGCGCCTTTGCAGGCGCTGGGCGAAATCTACAGTGATCGCCCAGTCGGAGCGCGCCTGTCCAGGCGCTGCAATGGCCTTGCGCACATTGGAGATACGCCGTTCCGAGTTGGTCACTGTGCCTTCTTTCTCACCCCAACTGGCAGCAGGTAGCAACAGGTCGGCATAGCGCGCCGTTTCGGTCGTCTTGAAGGCTTCCTGAAGCACCACGAACGGGCAGGTTTCCAGCGCCTGTCTGATCCTGTTTTGATCGGGCAGTGATTGTGCCGGGTTGGTGCAGGCGACCCACAGTGCCTTTATCGTGCCGTTCTGTAACTGTTCGAACAGTTCGATCGCCGACAGGCCAGGGTTGGCGGGCAGGCTTTCGACGCCCCAGTAGGCTGCAACTTCGGCACGGTGTTCGGGGTTGGCAGCGTCGCGATGGCCGGGCAGCAGGTTGGACAGGCTGCCTGTTTCACGTCCGCCCATGGCATTGGGTTGGCCGGTAAGCGAGAAGGGGCCTGCCCCGGGTCGGCCTATTTGCCCCGTCGCCAGGTGCAGGTTGATCAGTGCGCTGTTTTTGGCGCTGCCCGCAGTGGATTGATTCAATCCCATGCACCACAGCGACAGAAAGCCCGGGGCCTCGCCTACCCAGCGGGCGCAGATGTGCAGCTGTTCCTGTGTAATGCCGCAAAGGGTCGCCACGCGTTCAGGCGGATAGTCTCGCACCAGTGCTGCCAGCTCTTCATAGCCCTGCGTGTGTTCGGCAATAAAGTCGGAATCGATCAGGTGTTCGCCCATCAGCACATGAAGGATGCCGTGAAACAGCGCAACGTCGGTGCCTGGCTGAATCGCCAGGTGCAGGTCTGCCAGCTCGCAGGTATCGGTGCGCCGCGGGTCTATGACGATCAGTTTCATCTGCGGGCGACGGCTTTTCGCTTCCTCCAGGCGACGAAACAGAATCGGGTGTGCGTACGCCATGTTGCTGCCGACGATCATCACGCAGTCGCTCAGGTCTATGTCTTCATAGCTGCATGGCGGTGCGTCGGCACCGAGGCTGCGTTTGTAGCCGGCGACCGCCGAAGACATGCACAGCCGTGAGTTGCTGTCGATATTGTTGGTGCCGACCAGTGCGCGCGCCAGCTTGTTGAATGCGTAGTAGTCCTCGGTCAATAACTGACCGGAGATATAGAACGCTACGCTGTCGGGGCCGTGTTCGCGGATGCTGTCGGCGAACACATTGGCGGCGTGCTCCAGTGCGGTATCCCAGTCGGTGACGCTGCGCGCCAGGCCTTTGCTCAGGCGCAGTTCCGGGTATAACGCGCGCGCGTCGATGTCTCCGGTCAGGTGCAGGCTTGAACCTTTGCTGCACAGCTTGCCGAAGTTGGCCGGATGCTTCGGATCGCCGCTGACGCCGAGAATATGCTCGTCGTCATGCTCGATCAGTACGCCACAGCCCACGCCGCAGTAACAGCAGGTGGACGCGGTAACCCGAGGTGTCTGAATGGCAAGGCTGGTCATGCGCAGGTGGCCTCTGGTGCGGCGGGTTTACCGAACATCAGGTGATTGCGTATCGCATCGATACCCTGTCCATCACGGATCTGCTGCAAATACCAGTTGCCGTCTGCGGTGTCGCCGTAGAGGCATGCACCGACCAACACGTCGTTCTTGATCACCAGTTTCTTGTAGACGCCGCTGACGGGGTCCGAGAGGGTGATGCTTTCGGTGCCTTCGGCACCCAGAAAATCTCCGGCGGAAAACAGGTCGATGCCGGTGACTTTCAGCTTGGTCGAGGTCACCGAGCCCGGATAACGAGCGAAGCCCAGTTGCGCAAGGTGATTGGCGCAGACCCGAGCCTGTTCGAACAGTGGTGCCACCAGCCCATAAGCGATGCCTCGATGGCTGACACATTCGCCAATCGCATAAATGCGCGGGTCGTAGGTCTGCAAGGTATCGTTGACCAGAATTCCACGGTTGCAGGGCAGGCCGGCCTGTTCGGCCAGTTCGGTGTTGGGGCGTATGCCTGCGGCCATGACGACCAGATCGGTATCAATCACATCGCCGTTCTGGAATTGCACTGCTCTTACACGGCCTTGATCGTCGCCGAGCAGGGCTTCGGTCTGTTCGTTGAGGCGAAAGCTCAGGCCGCGTTTCTCAAGAGCTGCTTGCAGCATCAGCCCGCTGGTCTTGTCCAGTTGGCGCTCCAGCAGGGTCTGGCCGTTATGAATTACGGTGACGTGCATGCCGCGCATGCTCAAGCCATTGGCAGCTTCCAGGCCGAGCAGCCCGCCGCCGATGACAACGGCGCGCTTGTGCGTGACGGCAGTGTCGATCATCTGGCGGGTGTGGCCGATGTCGCGGTAGCCGATGACGCCCTGCAGCGTGTTGCCGGGGATCGGCAGAATAAAAGGGCGCGAACCGGTGGCGATCAGCAGACGATCATAAGGGGCCTGGGTGCCGTCATCGGCGACCACCACACGTTTGGTGCGGTCAATTTTCACCACGCGACGGTTGAGCAACAACTGGATGCCGTTGGTTTCGTACCAGGCCAGATCGTTGAGCACGATGTCTTCGAAATTCTGTTCGCCTGCCAGCACCGGGGACAGCAGGATGCGGTTGTAGTTGGGATGTGGCTCGGCACCGAAGACCGTGATGTCGTACAGGTCTTCGCTCAGTTTCAGCAACTCTTCGAGTGTGCGCACGCCGGCCATGCCGTTGCCGATCATCACCAGTTTGAGTTTTTTCATCTTGCCTCCGAGTCACCACAGCGCGTGCTCGACACGTTTCGCGCAAACAAAAAAAGGCGTCCCGCCAGTTGCCTGACGGGGACGCCTTTGTCCGGTCCCGTTATCTCGGGAGGCGCAACCTTCATCGTTGAGGGCTGCGCGTTATGAATGATCTGCTCAAATCCATGCAGCGCTTGTGCCAACTTTCATTCGCCGGGGGGCAAGGGTTTGCAATCGATTCTTCAGCCTATTTCTGCACTGCGTTGAGGCGTGCTGCACAGAAGCAGGGCGGGCCTGCCTTAATGACGACCCATGAGCCAGATTACAATCACAAGATTAAGCAGCATCGACACTAGCGCCAGGGTTCGCCAGACTTTCAGCGGTTCGCGTTCCAGCAGCGGGCGCGGTTTTGTCACCACCGGGCGATGCTCGGCCTGTTCCAGCTCCAGCAGCCACTGTTCGGCGGTTTCGTAACGCTGGGTCGGGTCAGCCTGCAGTGCCTTGTCCAGGCTCTGGCTCAGCCATTGCGGCAGATCCGGTCGATAGCGGCTGGCGGGTATCGGTGTGCCGAAGCGGCGATGCTGAAAGGCTTCGATCTCGCCGTAGGGGTAGTGACCCGTCAGCAGGTAGTACAACGTGACCCCCGCTGCATACAGGTCTTGCTGCGAATGCGGCTCTGCGCCATTGAAGGCTTCCGGTGCTATATAGCTCGGTGTGCCGGGCAGGTCCTCAGCGTTGGCGGTTGAAAGACCCGGACAGAACGCCAGACCGAAATCCAGCAGGCGCAGTTCACCATCGTCGGCCAACAGCAGGTTTTCCGGTTTGATGTCGCGATGAATGATATTGCGTCGATGCAGCAAGCCCGCGGCCCGTAACAGTCGAGTGGCGAGGTCCTGCCACCGGGCCAGTGGCAATGGCCCGTCGCGCGTGAAGACTTCGGCCAGTGTGCTTCCACAATACTCGCGCATGACGTAGTACAGATGCTGACGGTCTGTCAGCGGATGAATCTCGGGAAAAAAACGTCCGGCAACCCGGCGCAAAAACCACTCTTCAAGCAATAGACCCTGGCCGGCACCGGCTTCGTCATGCCGGCTGGCCGGGAGGGTTTTCAGCAGCCAGGGCTGGTCATGCAGGTCGGTGACGCGATAAACAATCGACTGGCGCGATTGCGCTACGATGTTGCCGACCTTCCAGCCTTCGAAGCGCTGGTCGGCCTTGAGTGCTGGTGGCAGTGGCCATTGCTGCAGTTGCAGCAGGGTATCGCCCAGATCGTCCTCGCCGAGGCCGTCGACCTGAATGACCAGCGCGCTGGCATTGTCCTGGCTGCCCGCCAGATGCGCCGCGCTGACCAGGGTTTTTACCGCTGAGTCGAGATCGTGCTGCTCGGTCAGAATCGAGCGGATGCTGGCGTCGCCAAGGGTGGCCCAGACACCATCGCTGACCAGCAACAACCGCTCACCTTCACACAGTTCGCCGTCCAGATAATCCATGACCACGTACTGATCCAGGCCCAGCGCGCGCCTGAGTACATGCTGCATGTCGGCCTGTTCCCAGACGTGGTCTTCACTGATGCGCGTCAGCGTCCCGGCCTGCCAACGATAAGCCCGGCAGTCACCGACATGAGCGAGGGTGAAGCGTCGGCCGCGCAGTACCAGAGCGCTGAGGGTGGTCAACAGGCCGTTGGCCAGCAGCCAGCGATTCTGGGCCAGTAGCAGGCGATCGAGCGACTGGGCCACGCCCCAGGTTTCCGGCGTGGCGTAATAGTCGAGTGCCAGCGCCTGCAGCGTAGACTGCGCAGCCAGTGCGCCATCGGCGCACTGGCTGACGCCGTCGGCGAGGGCGAACAGGTAGCCCTTGCTGGCAGCCAGTGCCGGGGCTGGAGTTACCAGGCGCAGAGCGTCCTGATTCTCCGCTCGCGGACCGCTGGCGCTGAACTGGGCAAACTGCAGTTGCAGCGCCATGGGCGGCTCAGACCCGTGCCGCAGTCACGGCAGCCGAACCCCAGGTGGTTCTCCAGCGACGTTTGACGTTCAGCAGGCCAAACCAGGCCAGGACCGCCAGGCCTGCAAACAGCCACAGGCCCAACTGATAGTCGCCGGTGTTCTGTTTGATGGTGCCCAGCCCGGCTGCCAGCAGGAAGCCGCCGATACCGCCGGCCATGCCGATCAGCCCTGTCATGACGCCGATTTCCTTGCGGAAACGCTGCGGTACCAACTGGAAGACTGCGCCGTTGCCAGCACCCAGACCCAGCATCGCGGCCACGAAAAGGGCCAGTGCTGCCCACGAGCTCGGCAGGTTGAAGCCCACCGCGGCGATCCCGATGGCCGCAACGGCGTACATCACAGTCAGCGTGCGAATCCCGCCAAAGCGATCAGCCAACGCGCCGCCGAGGGGGCGCATCAGGCTGCCGCCGAAAACACAGGCCGCGGTGTAGTAGCCGGCAGTGATCGGGCTCAGGCCATATTGATCGTTGAAATAGCCGGGCAGGGCGCTGGCCAGGCCGATGAAGCCACCGAACGTCACGCTGTAAAAAAACATGAACCACCAGCTGTCACGATCCCCCAGTGCTTTGAGGTAGTCCGCCATGGATTTGGGTTTGCTGCGCTCCGGGGCGTTGCGCGCCATGAGGCTGAACGCAATCAGGGTCAGCACCAGCGGGATCAGCGCCAGGCCGAATACGTTGCCCCAGCCGAAACTTGCGGCCAGCACCGGCGCAATCAGCGCGGCCAGTACGGTGCCCGAATTGCCCGCGCCCGCGATGCCCATCGCCTTGCCCTGATGTTGCGGTGGATACCATTGCGACGCCAGGGGCAGGGCGACGGCGAATGAAGCGCCGGCCATACCCAGGAACAGCCCCAGCAGCAGTACCTGCCCGTAGGTATGAATGCCCAGTTGCCATGCCGCCAACAGCGCGCCGATGACAATCACCTGGCCGATGATGCCTGCGGTCTTGGGCGACAGCTGGTCCGCCAGCAAGCCCATGAAAAAGCGCAGCACCGCACCCGCCAGAATCGGCGTGGCGACCATCAGGCCGCGTTGCTGGGTGGTCAGGTGCAAGTCAGTGGCAATCTGTACCGCCAGCGGGCCGAGCAGGTACCAGACCATGAAGCTCAGATCGAAATAGAGGAACGCCGCAAACAGGGTCGGTTTATGGCCGGCTTTCCAGAAGCTTGTATCCATGTGCACACCTCATCATCTGCTAGTTAGTCAGTCGGGCCATGACCGCGACAGGGGATATTCCAGACGCTGTGGTGGAGTGTTCCGAATGACGGCGACCCCACCGACCCCCTTCACCGGGGCCAAAACGCAAAAGACGTCGCCTCTCTGTCCACGTGAGCGGAAAGAGATGAGCGACGTCTTTGTCGTAAATCAAGGTGATAGCCGCCGTTGGCTATCGGTTCGGTTGCTAAAGCAAAAGACGGGCCAATGGAGCGGCAAGCGCTTCGCCACGAGCTTCGGGCAATTTGGTGACATTCCCAACGTGTGCCATGACCTTGAATCGGGCGACGGCTGGTAAAGGCGCTGCAAAAAAGGGCGTTGAGGCCGGCGTCCATTTCGGTCGCTTGCAGTCGCGCCAAATGGGCGGGACCTGCCGGAAGAGTAAAGTTAGTATCAATCGGTTTGATAATGACCGCACACTGCGGGATGGATGAAAGATTTACCGGGTGTTCAGAGCATGTATATATTATTTGCCAAGTGCCACTATTTGAGGTGTGCGGTGCTGTCGTAATGATGCTGTTTAGATGCCTTGGTATGACGGTCTTAATAAGCAATAGTCAGGCCGTTTAAAAGAGGATTAATGCAGTTTTATTGCCACTCCGAACGGGCCAGGGAAATATTTAATTTACTTTCCAAATGATCTCTGACAGCATCCTTATTGCCGCGAACAACGCGGGCCATCGATGACGAAATGGCAATTCCACTCTTCACTCTATAACGGCTGGTACGTTCAGGCTGTTTGTCACATTGGCGACATGATTACCGTGACGGTAATCGACTACTCGCTCTTTTCTGCCGGTTTTCTGCACGCGGCAATGTGCACCTGGCGAAATAGAGTCCTGCTCTGAATACATCCCGGCATCGCCACCCTGCGTGCCGTGTTGTTTCCTCTCTGCGCCGCTTCTACAGGCGCTCATAAAGGACATCATCATGAGTAACATCAATTACGCACCGACAGTCTGGTCCCGGGCTGATGCGCTGAAGGTCAATGAAAATGATCCGACCACCACGCAGCCACTGGTACGGGCTGATTTCCCGGTCATGAGTGATACCGTATTCATCTGGGACACCATGCCGTTGCGAGAGCTCGACGGCACCGTGGTTTCAGTCAACGGCTGGTCGGTGATCGTCACGCTGACGGCCGACCGCCACCCCGACGATCCTCAGTACGTCGGTGCCAATGGCCGCTATGACATCAAGCGTGACTGGGAAGATCGTCACGGCCGGGCACGCATGTGCTATTGGTACTCGCGTACCGGGAAGGACTGGATCTTCGGTGGCCGTGTCATGGCCGAAGGCGTGTCACCCACCACCCGCGAGTGGGCGGGCACACCGGTATTGTTGAACGATAAAGGTGATATCGATCTGTATTACACGTGTGTCACGCCGGGGGCGGCGATTGCCAAAGTACGTGGCCGTATTGTGACGTCCGACAACGGCGTGGAGTTGAAAGACTTTACGCAAGTCCACACCTTGTTCGAGGCCGACGGAAAGTATTACCAGACCGAAGCACAGAACGCGACCTGGAACTTCCGCGACCCCAGTCCGTTTATTGATCCCCAGGATGGCAAGTTGTACATGGTTTTTGAAGGTAATGTCGCCGGTGAACGCGGCTCGCATACAATAGGGGCCACTGAACTTGGCCCTGTGCCGCCGGGCCATGAAGAAGTGGGCGGTGCCAGGTTTCAGGTGGGTTGCATCGGCCTGGCTGTCGCGAAAGACCTCAGTGGCGATGAATGGGAAATACTTCCGCCACTGGTTACTGCCGTTGGCGTCAATGACCAGACCGAGCGTCCGCATTATGTCTTTCAGGACGGCAAGTATTACTTGTTTACCATCAGCCACAAGTTTACCTATGCCGACGGTGTTACCGGGCCGGATGGCGTTTACGGGTTTGTCGGCGAACACCTGTTCGGGCCTTACCGGCCGATGAACGCTTCCGGCCTTGTGCTTGGCAATCCGCCTGCCCAGCCATTTCAGACTTACTCACACTGCGTGATGCC
>NZ_LJPW01000116.1 GCF_001400735.1 Pseudomonas caricapapayae | reverse complement strand
CAGGGCTACCTGTACAGCAAGCCGCTGCCCGGTCGGGAATTGCTGGCCTATCTGAAACAGTCGCGAGAGGATAAAGCCGCCAGCCGCTGAGCAGTTGCGGCCTGCCGAGCCAGTTTGAAACCGGCTGTTACAACCTGCCGAATGCCTGAACACGACCGCAAAGGCGTTTTGCCTTTACATCGAATGCAAATCTTTCGCATCATGTCGCAGATTTTTTGGGCGC
>NZ_LJPW01000056.1:55-51200 GCF_001400735.1 Pseudomonas caricapapayae | reverse complement strand
CACTTACGTCGCACTCTGCGTTGTCAGTACTATCGCGATTGAAAAGCACTGCGTTGCCAACGGCTGCGTACAAAGCATGACCTTGTTTTGATTATCGCACCGACGCTCCGCGTCGGCATGCAGTGCGTGATGCTCTGCGTCACACGGCGGTTCTGTGATGTCAGAGGGATTGGGGTTCGACTCAGGTCAACTTTTCGCCCTCGGCGAGTTACTTTGAAGGACCAAAGTGAGCAACGTCCCAGCTTTCACGATCATTCAGAGGCTCAGCGTACATCAGCATCAGGCGGTACATCGCCGTCTGCGCTGGTGTCGATGCTTACAACCACCGACATGCCTGGTCGCAAACGCTCCAGCATGGGCTGATCGGCATCGACCACGATGCGCACCGGAATACGCTGGGAAATCTTCACAAAGTTGCCGGTCGCGTTGTCGGCGGGCAGCAGGCTGAACTCCGAACCCGCAGCAGGCGAAATTCTTTGAACGTGCCCATGCATCTTGTGGCCGTCGAGCGCATCGACGGTAAAGCTCACCGGCTGGCCCAGACGCACGTTGGCCATCTGGGTTTCTTTCATATTGGCCACGATCCAGCGCTGCGCAGGCACCAGTGCCATCAATTGCGCGCCCGAGTTGACGTAGGCACCAAGACGCACGCCAATCTGCCCCAACTGGCCGTCACGCGGAGCGACGATACGAGTGTTGTCCAGGTCGATGCGCGCCAGCTCGATAGCCGCCTGAGCGTTGGCAACCGACGCTTCCAGTGAGCCACGGTTGACGATCACTGTCTGCAGGTCCTCACGGGCGATCTGCAATACTGCCTTGGCTTCTGCAACCGCAGCGTTTGCCTGCGCATCTGCAGCACGGGTCACGTCAAGCTCGCTTTTCGACACCGAACCATCGGTCACCAAAGCCTGATTGCGGCGCAGATCGGCAGCGCTTTTGCGACTCTGTGCGATGCTGTTCTGCAATTCGGCCTGGCGCTGGCCGATAGTCGCTTCGGCGCTGCGCCGCTGTTGCAGGTTATTGGCCAGCGAGGCCTTCTGCACCGCCAGTTGCGCAATGGCCTGGTCCAGGCGCTGGCGATAAATACGGTCGTCCAGACGCACTAGCAAGTCGCCAGCCTTGACGAACTGGAAGTCCTGTACCGGCACTTCGTACACATATCCGCTCAACTGCGGCCCGATCAGCGTGGTCTGGCCCTTGACCTGTGCGTTCTCGGTACTCTCGATCGGACTCGCGAACGGTGGCAGTTGCCAGGCATACAGCACCACCAGCACTCCGGCCAGCGCGACGGCCCCGAAGATCACTGAAGACACCACTCGCTTGCGGGTCGAGCGCGGCTTGCTGGTGACCGGAGAAGTCAACGGTGCCGGAGGCGGCGCGCTGCGGGTTGCTTCTGTATCTGAAGTAGTGGATTGGGTCATGAAGATTTAACGCCGGAATTGGATACGGGAGTCGAAGCGCCAGGTGCCACAGGTGCCAGCGCCAACGGTTGAGTCGTCATTTTCAGCCACAGGACCCGGGCTGAAATCCAGACCATGATCAGCACGGCAATCAGGGCGATCAGCATGAACACATCGTTATAGGCCAGCACGTTGGCTTCCCGTGTCGCGGCCGTAGCCATTGCGCGCATGCCTTGGCTGTTGCGCAGCGACGGATCAGCGATAACCGAACCGTAACTGGCGCTGTAACTTTGCAATCGCGCCTGAACCAGCGGGTCGATCAGGGTCAGATGCTCGACAATGTGACTGGAGTGAAACTTCTCGCGCACGATCTGAAAAGTGCCCAGTGCAGCAGACCCGATAAGACCACCGATGTTTTGGGTAATCCCGAACAACACCGAAAAACTCACCATGTTGCGCGGGTTGGCGAGCACCCCGCTGATCCCCAGCACCAATGTCGGACCGAGAAAAAACGTGCCACCGAACGCCAGCAGAAACTGGCTGAGGTACATGTTCGATTGCCGGGTCAGATTGGTCGAGTGACTGTCCATCCATGCACCGATGGCCATCATCGCCAGGGAGATCAGCAACGGCTTGATCAGGTGCGCAGGGTTGATGGTCAGCGCACTGGTCGCCAACCCGGCCACGCTGCCCAGCAACATCACCAGATACAGCGTGTGCAGTTGCTGACTGCCCATGTTGAGCGCCTGAAGAAAACCTACGGCCCCCACTGACTGCTCGGACAGCACTACTCGAAACAGGATAACGGCCAGGCCGAGGCGCAGGATCGCCCCGCTGCCGAGCCAGCGCGTGATCAGCAACGGATTGCTGCGGTTATGCTCGATGGCCAGTCCTGCACAGATCAGCACAATGGAGGCGGCTGAAGCCAGACCTATCCACTGCGCCTCCAGCCACCATTCAATACGCCCCAGCGACAGCACCGCGCACAGCAGTGCAAAGCCGGTAGCCAGCAAACCGAAGGTCAGAAAATCCAGCTTTTCGAATGCCTTGAAACGATCCCCCGGTGGCAGCTTGAGCATCAGCACGCAACCCAGCGAGAGCAGCGCCATACCCAGTTCGAACAGATACAGGCCGCGCCATTGGGCAATCTGCAACAGGTCTTCGGACACCAGACGAGCCAGCGGCGTCGCCAACTGAGCCGTGCCAAGCCCTAGAACCAAGGCCTTGAGCCTCCACTTCTGCGGGAAAGCCTGAATCATGTAGTACAGCCCAAGGGTACTGAGCGCGGCGCCGACCATACCGTGCGCCGCTCGCACCGCGATCGCCGAGTCAATGTCGTTGACGAAAAGGTGCGCCAGCGTCACCAGTGCATAGAGCACCAGAAACAGTTCGGTGAACGCGCGCAAGCCGAATTGCTGACGAAACTTCACCAGCAACAGGTTCATCGACACGTTGGTCATGATGTAGGCGGCCGGCAGCCAGGCAATGTCCTGCGACGTTGCCCCCAGCGCACCTTGCAGGTACGGCAGGTTGGCCACCACCAGCGCGTTACCGAGCCCGCCGGTCAGCGCGACGATCACTCCCACCAGAGCAAATGCCCAGCGCCGCGCGTCAGAATGCAGCGGCGTCGACGGCGAGCCGGGCATGGTCGGACGCTCGTGGGCAGCCCACTCGCGCGGAGCATATTTATCGCTCATACAGGACAGTCATGGAGGCTTTCATGGGTCTACCCGAAGAATTCCCTTCTGTGACATTAATGACAGTCATAATACTCATCAGCAGACAACGATTCGCCTCGGTCCTTCAAGTGCAGCAACGCTTAGTTCCCCCGCAAACGCTCTAAATGGTGGTTTTCTGAAACTTCAGGCTATGCTTAAACGCAGTTTTGCTTTGCACATTTGCGCTGCTAGGATCTTCTGCGAAGCTCCAACAAAACTCGAACAAGAAGAAAGCGCAACCGAACAAGGAGTTCAGAATGAGTTCACAGGTTTCATCGGCCCGCCCGGTTCGACAGCCCACCAGCCGGGATTCGATCGTTGTCGACGTGCGTAACCACATCGGTCACCTGACCCTCAACCGCCCGGAAGGCCTGAACGCAATCGATCTGGACATGGTCCGCCTGCTTCGCCTGCAACTTGATCGCTGGGCTGATGACCCGTCTGTTCATGCCGTGGTTCTGCGCGGCGCAGGTGGTAAGGCGTTCTGCGCCGGCGGCGATATCCGTTCACTGTATGAAAGTCATCAGAGCGGCCAGGACCTTCATCACACATTCTTTGCCGAAGAATATGAACTGGACCTGACGATTCACCGTTACCGCAAACCGGTACTGGCCCTGATGGACGGTCTGGTGCTGGGTGGCGGCATGGGTTTGGTTCAGGGTGCCGACCTGCGCGTAGTCACCGAACGCAGTCGGCTCGGCATGCCGGAAGTTGCCATTGGCTACTTTCCGGATGTGGGCGGCAGCCATTTTCTGTCGCGACTGCCAGGCGAACTGGGCACCTGGCTGGGCGTAACCGGGTCACAGATAGGCGCAGCCGATGCGCTGTATTGCGGCCTTGCCAACTGGTCCATGGACAGCGAAATGCTGCCGCGCCTCGATCATATGCTCGACCACCTTAAATGGAAGTCGACGCCGCTCAAGGACCTGCAGGGAGCCTTGGCCAAGCTGGCGACCCAGCGCCTGCCCTACCCGCCTCTGGAAATCCTGCGACCCGCCATCGATCACTTTTTCGCCCTGCCGGACATTCCCAGCATGCTTGAGCAACTGCAAGAGGTGGTCATCGGCGATACCCGCGAATGGGCGCTGGACACCGTCGAGCGGATGAAACGCCATTCGCCGCTGGCAATGGCCGTGACACTTGAAATGCTGCGTCGCGGCCGTCACTTGCCGTTGCAGGCTTGCTTCGCCATGGAACTGCACCTTGACCGTCAATGGTTCGAGCGCGGTGATCTGATCGAAGGCATACGTGCCCTCATCATCGATAAAGACAAGAAGCCGCAATGGAAACACGCCAGCGCGCAGGACGTCAGCAGCGCGCATGTGCACAGTTTCTTCAGCGGTCTGGAGAATTGAACCGTGCACGACCTTGAACTGAGTGAAGAGCAGGTAATGATTCGCGACATGGCGCGCGACTTTGCCCGCAATGAAATCGCGCCGCACGCCCAGGCCTGGGAAAAGGCCGGCTGGATCGATGATGCGCTGGTCGCCAGGCTAGGTGAGCTGGGCTTGCTGGGCATGGTGGTCCCGGAACAATGGGGTGGCACCTACCTCGATTACGTCGCCTACGCTCTGGCGGTTGAAGAAATCTCCGCCGCTGACGCTGCCACTGGAACGCTGATGAGCGTACACAGCTCAGTCGGCTGCGGTCCCGTCCTCAATTACGGGACAGATGAGCAGAAACACACCTGGCTGGAACAGCTTGCCACTGGCCGCGCAATCGGCTGCTTCTGTCTGACCGAACCCCATGCCGGCTCTGAAGCACATAACCTGAGGACTCGCGCCGAATTACAAGGTGATGAGTGGGTCATAAACGGTGCCAAACAGTTCGTCAGTAATGGCAAACGGGCAAAACTGGCCATCGTGTTTGCCGTGACCGACCCTGAACTCGGCAAAAAGGGCCTTTCAGCGTTTCTGGTACCTACCGAGAACCCCGGCTTCGCAGTCGACCGCAGCGAGCACAAGATGGGTATCCGGGCGTCTGACACCTGTGCGGTGACACTGAACAATTGCAGAATCCCGGCTGCCAATCTGCTGGGTGAGCGAGGCAAGGGCCTTGCCATTGCCCTCTCCAATCTGGAAGGGGGTCGTATCGGTATCGCGGCACAGGCGCTGGGCATCGCCCGAGCCGCATTCGAGGCCGCGCTGGCCTACGCGCGTGAGCGTGTGCAGTTCGATAAACCGATCATCGAGCATCAGAGCATCGCCAACCTGCTGGCCGACATGCACACCCGCATCAATGCCTCGCGATTGTTGATTCTGCATGCTGCGCGTCTGCGCAGCGCCAGCCAGCCCTGCCTGTCCGAAGCATCACAAGCCAAGCTGTTTGCCTCGGAAATGGCCGAATGGGTGTGCTCCAAGGCAATTCAGATTCATGGCGGCTACGGTTACCTTGAAGACTACCCTGTCGAACGCTATTACCGGGACGCGCGCATAACCCAGATTTATGAAGGTTCCAGCGAAATCCAGCGCCTGCTGATTGCGCGCGAACTGCGTCATTATCTGGTCTGACCACACTGATTGCCCCGGCGACTGCCGTCGTCGGGGCATGCCGTCATCGCGCAGTGAATCGTTCCCGCCCAAGCAGAGTCACCAGCAATGCGACCGAATCGGCGTTTTTAAGCATGATGTCGGTGCGCTTGTGGACGTCGCTATAAAACACATCACGCGCCTCTTCCAGGGTTCTCTTGCCGGTGATACTCAGAATGGTCTGCTTGCCGTTACCGTCCCTTCGTCTCAAGTCTCGCCATGCGTCTTCATCCAGCTGCTTGAACAGTTTGTCGCGGTCAGTCTGAAAGGAGAGGGTTTTCTGCTGCTGATAAATCAGCTCGTTCCTCACATGCAGTCGATAAATCGGCGCATCTTCAAGCACATCGATAAATGGTGCTTGAGAGTCGACGTACGCAATGTCGTTGGCATTGAGCACCAGATGAGATAACTCATGAATCAGGATTGCAGCACGATAGTGAGGGCCAAACTTGAAATGCCCTGAACGTATCGCGCTGAGCTTCAGTCGGTAGGTGGGCAGGCGAAAGAACTGCTCGGTCAGAAAAATCCGTCTTGATGGATCTTCCTTGAAAATGAACGCATTGGAAGACTCGTAACCTGTTCGATTGACCCCGACGACATAGCGCGCAGAATCGATGGGCGACAGCGAAGGATCCATCAACTCTTGATAAAGGTCGATAACAGCCTTTTTGGTAACATCGTAAAGTCGCTCATCCGGGTCTTTATGAGCAAAAAAATCGACGAGTATTTTTTCCGTTCTCGGGTTTACCTTACCGTTCGGCAATCGCCAGGTCAGGTTGGCCAGACAGTTTTCCAGATAGCGCTGAGCCTGAGCGTGTCCATCTTCGATAGACTGGGCCATTTCCCGGTAGGAACGTCGAATCTCAGGCATGCCGCGAGCGTTGACGACCATGGTTTCGTCAACCAGATCATCCACGAGGCTGCCGTCAAAGCGGCTGAGCGCACCACCCCCGCCTTTCAGCCCACCCCGGATGTCAAGTATCCATTGCTGATTGGCATCCAGTACCACAGAAGGACCGATCTTGTTACCTGCGATAATGAACCAGCCGTCCTCATCGGATTGCAACTCATAGGTTTTCCCATCGATGGCTGCATACTTTTTGCCCGTGACCGGATGGCGGTAAACACTCAACAATTCGTCCTTTTGCAGCGCGGACAAGGCAATGTCACGGACTTCGAATTCGCGCAGGCGGTCTCGTATCTGCTGCGTCAGTGAGCTGTTGCTCCAGGAAAACTCGGTCACATCAGGCACATCCGTCCCGCCGTCCAGCTGTACAAGCGCATCAGACAGGCCAGTCTCCTCGGATAAGACGCCCGCTTCGTCAGTTATCCGTGATGTAAATGCCGAGGGAGTCTGTCTGGAAGAAATCATCACGCTCAACGCAGCCATGAATTCCGAGAGAGCCTTGCCCCAGTTCTGATCCCCGGCAGAGATGACCGACAGATTCAACAACGTCTGCCCCTGAATGATTCCAATCAGCGCACCCAGACGGCCAGGCATCAGCGCCATGACTTGCTCGGCACCCAGCGTGAACAGGTAGCGGGACGAAGCACTGCGATGTTCGACGTTAGTGACACTGTGCTGTTGCACTTGTAATGTCAGGATATCCAGAGCGCCCTTGAACATCAGCAACAGGCAATTGCCCTCATAAGGATTTATCTTTACGGTTACCGGAGCGGGTTTCTCAAAGGGCATATCAAAAGACGATTCTGCGCTGAAAGGCAGGTGCGGCTCCGCGAAGCCGCCGTTGTCGTAGACCTTGCGCAAATCGGGATCAATACGGTCCAGCATGTAAGTCTGAAGACTTGCAGAGGTGTGTATGTCCTGCAGCAGCGCTACCTTGTCCGGGTATTCCTTGAAAACAAAGTCTTCGTGCAGCGGTGCGTACAGCACCCAAGGCCCCGGTTGATTGTCCAACGGGCCTATCAGGTACGTATTCAGGACCACGGTCGGCTCCCAACCTTCCGTCGCAGCAAGCAGCTGCAAGGGGCTCACCCCTATCTTGCAGCCGTCGACAGGTAAACGTGCAAGGGCATCGGGCATATTCAATACGTTTTCGATGACCCGATAGGCTTGCTCGGACAGTTCGTTCTTCAGCCTGAGCGCAAGCGCTCGAAGAATATCCAGCGAGGGCACCTGTTCGACGAACAGTTTGCGTCGCTCGGGGTAATCCGACGTCGCCACGGCCAGCGCGGAGTTCAGCATGCTGCGATAACCCGCCGCGAGGTCCAGTGACCTGACTACATCACGAACATAAGCAGGCGTCAGTGACGCATTGAGCGGCTGATCGTCCCATGACGAAAGAAGAATGACTCCGTCCTGTCTGGACAGGAAACGGTTGATAGCATATTCGGCAAGGTTTTCGCTTACGGTTTGCGTGGCCGCAGGTATCAATTGAGGCGTTTGCCCCTGCGCAACCGGGGCAGGAACATAATGGGTCAGCGTAACCCGGACATTTTCAGGGTCAGGACGAGGCTCGGTGAAATCGATTTCAAACCTGCTTTTCAATTGCTCGCAGGAGTATTCATAAAGGCTGGGGATATCAAACAGAAAATCTTTTTTGCCGACACAGGTCACATAGAACCGCTGCAAGGCATCCACCAGAATAATCTGATCGGTCCTCGATGCATGGCTGATCCATGAGGGCACGATGGCTTTGTAAATGATGAACTGAATCGCAACGCCCAGATAGCTGAGCGCCTGGCGATTGCGGTCGTCGCGCTCTATAGCCCCCAGCACATTGACAAAAAGTTCTGACGGCAGCCGCCAGTCCACTGCCTGCTGGTAAAGATAGGCCGCAGTGTTTCGCTGACGCTCCACCTCCCCCTTTTGCAAGGCCTCGATGAAATGCCCGTCAATGCGCTTCAGACCTACCTCAAGATCAAGCTTGCCTTCTTTGGCACGCTGATCAAGCAGCATCTGCCTGTCCGACTCGGCAAAAACACCGGATAAGTGGGAAACCAGTTCGCTGCCTGCCAATCGCGCGGCTACATACTCCTTCAGTGCCTGCAGCGTTTCGAAAAGTATGAGCCCTTTGCTCAACATCCATAGAGCTGGCTGGCTGTCAGCACGCGTTTTATTGACCACGAATAGGTTGGGCACCTGAATCGCTTCTGACTCAGGGGTGTGTTGAACTGAAACGGCAAACGCGTCAACACGCGCCTCACTCAGCGCCTCCCTGAGGTGTGGTAACGGCCGGTCAAGTAGCTGCTGAACGTTTTCGATGACTGATTCGGGAAGTACGGCAATGCGCTTTTCGACAAGCATTTCCAGGCGCAGTATGTCATCCCGAACCAGCGCAGACAGAGCACCGGTGCGCACGCAGCGATTCAAGGGACGAATCGACCGTGAATAAAATTCGCTGATCTGCTCCTCAAAGCGGTGCGCGAAATCTGCCTGCACACAGACCAGTATGTGTTCGAGCAATGCCAATGGCAGACGGTGCACCGGCTGTTCCATAACCGGAGAAACCAGTCCTGCAACCACAACGCCGTCTGACAGCGACGCCTGCGTGTAGCCGCAAACCCGGTCAAGCGCCAGCGAAAGCAGGCGCACGGGCACTGCGTCTGCTGCAGCTGGCAAGACCCAAAGCCTCCGTGCATCCAGCGACGCTCCTCCAAGCACAGCCAGGTATCGGTTCAGCGCGTGGCGCATGCAGCCATCCACCCCGGCATGTAGAACATCAATGCGCTCCAGCAACCCATCGAGCTTCTTCAGCTTGGCAATCCAGTTGTAGGAACGCTCGGAAGCCAAGTCCGGCTGTTGCCGCGTGTCAGCCAGTGCGGACGTTCCCCAGACCTGATCGAAGGCCAGCGGCTCCGGGTGCCAGCGCCCTGCGTCATGCAGGTTCGGCAGCCGACCGTCCAGTAGCCTGCGAATATCCAGCGCATCATCGACCCGCACCGGATTTTCTTCGGAATGAAGGGCGGGCAGTTCCAGCACATAACGCAAATTACGCTTTTGCAAAGCAATGACCGAATCAACGAACTCACTGAAAAATGCTGCGCTGAGCGCATCCTGATGCAGCTCGACCTCTCCCTGCTCCCTGACGGCAAGGTGGTCGTTCAAGGATGAATAAGCCAACAGCTTTGCACGCGAGGGATCGCTCACTAAGTACGCAGTTGCCAAGGCTGAATCGCCAAAGCGCAAAACGCCCTGTAGCGAGGAATAAAGAAACACGCTCGACGACTCTCTTGCGGCAAAATCGATCAGGAACATGCCCACCAGTTTTACCGGTTCCTGGTCGGCCACTGCGACTGACAGACGTCGGACACGTATCGACGATGCATCAACAGTGTCAGGGTTCGAAGGCAACAGGCTGAGCAAACAACGATACTCAGCCTCAGTCATCGTGCCATGTGCCCTGCTCGATAGAAGATGCTGACGAAAACACTCCGCGAGCGCATGGCTGACAAAGTCTCGAACTGAATGCCCGTCCTGCCGTCTGGACATCCAGTAGTCAGACAGCAGTTGTTCGTAAGCAACGCTGACTTCGGAAACACAGTCAGCCAGCGCCTGCTCGAACAGGCTCGTCTGTGCCTGAGACAAGGCCAGTCCCTTGGCGTCCAGAAATTTTCGTATCAGGCTTCCCGGGCGTGGTTCCGCGGAAAATGCCTGTACAGCCGCATCGGCCAGATACTGAGTGCCGACGACCGAGCCCCTTGGGTCAGTCCCGGCCTCGGTATCGACAAGCTGCAATAGCTGGCTGAAAACATCGATACTGCCTAGGCCCTTCTGCGATAAAACTGTCTGCAAGGCCTTGCCTGCCGCAGCTCGCATGTCAGGCAGGTTCTGCAACTGCACCGACAGATTTTCCAGATGCCCGGCCTGCTCACGCATCACAGCCAGCGTACGTGCTTCGAAAAGCGAGCCATCAATGCGCTCTGCCTCGAGCGTCGATATCGCGCTAACCTCATTGAAACGCTGCTGTAACGTGCCGAGCAGCGAGCTGCGACTCTCGAATCGCTCGATCCCGAAGGCCAGCGTACTCAAAAAAACAGGCGCTGCAGTTCTGGCAGGGTCACTGATGAACAAGGCCCCTGCCAGTTCGGCGTTGTCAGGTGAACCGTCGCCTATGATCAGCCGGTCGGCTCTCGGAACGCGTTCATCAGCAGTCGACTCACTGTTCGCGGCATTCAACAGCCGTAGCCAATTGCCCTCATCCAGGCTGATGCGAGAGCTGTCGATTGCGTCCTGAATGTCTTGTGTGAATCGTGCGCGCAGAGAGTCGCTGAAAAAATATGGAAGTGCTGCTGACATGTACTGTTTCCTTCGGATAAAGCCTCATCGCGCACTCCGTGCGGGCGCATGGCGAGGTAAAGGAAACAGCTTATTGAGGTAGCGCGACGCGCCTGCGTTACATAAAGCAATTGATCAACAGGCGCGCGCCACTTGAATCAGTTGGCAGACGGCCTGGCGTTCTTTTCAACCCAGGCAGCAAAGGCATTGATGAAGGTTTGCAAGAAAGGCCTGGTTTTTTCGGAGAGCGTGCCGGCCTCATCGAAGAAACTCGCGGCACCGCCCAGATAAGCCTCGGGCTGCTGAAGACACAGCACATCCAGGAACACCAGTGATTGACGCAGATGATGGTTGGCGCCAAAACCACCAACGGCACCCGGCGAAGCGCTTATGACCGCGCCCGGCTTGCCGCTGAAAGCGCTTTTTCCATAAGGGCGCGAGCCCACATCAATGGCGTTTTTCAGCGCCCCCGGCACTGAGCGGTTGTATTCCGGAGTCACGAACAGCACGCCATCGGCGGCACCCAGTTGTTCGCGGAAGGTGGTGTACGCAGGGGGCGGTGAGGTGCCATCGATGTCTTCGTTATACAGTGGCAAATCGCCAATTTCGACAATATTCAGCTTGAGGCTGGCAGGCGCAAGCTCCGCGAGAGCAAGCGCGATCTTGCGGTTGATGGAGTCTTTTCGAAGACTGCCGACCAATACGGCAATGGAATGAACCTGGCTCATGAAAATATCCGTCATCTGATTAAAGGGAGGATCAGGTATACAACAGCAGCCGGGGTTAGACGACTGTTGCCCCGGTCAATTCCCCGATCCCCCCGAACAGCGCGGATTATTTTTTACCGACTGGCAAACTCACCTATAGATCAGTGGTCTACTAGCGTCGATAGATTCGTAAACCAGCAGTTATATTCAGTTTCAGAGGTTACAGAGCAAATGGCTTCAGTTCTCGTCGGACAATTTCATGCCAGAGACGCCGAAGGTCGCGTTTACCCGGTGCATGAATTCCAGGAATCGCAGCCGGATGAGTTGCACGGCGGGCAGCCGGTGATCACCTACAGGCTGGCAATCGGTGATCGGGTCAAGCATTTGGGTGGCGAAGACTTTCAACTGGTGCAATCGGGCGTGAAAATCACCCGCACACCCACGTAATACCGGCAGAACTCCCGCTCAAGCTGCCGCAGCCAGCGGGAAGTCGTCAGTCCTGGAAGATCAGATACCAGAAGATAGCCGTCTCACGGGTGTTCGGATCTATGCCTCGATAGCGCATGTTATCCACCCCGCCTACCACGTATCCACACCGCTCATATAACCTGCAGGCACCAAGATTATTGTTCTGGGTTTCCAGAACGATACCGGGCAGATTGCGCTTGAGACTCCAGAATCGAGCGACATCGAGCAATGAGCGGGCTACCCCGTGACGACGTGCCGACTCGTCGACAGCAAGTTCATCAATGTAGGCGAATCCGCTCCAGTGAGTGCTCATCACGATATGGCCAACCGGGCGGTCGCCCAGCCAGGCAACCATCACCGAACTCGTACTGGCGTCACGATGATCGGCAAACTCCTGAGAATCGATACCGTAATTCTTGCTATACGGCTCGACCAGTTCGACCTGCCATGAGTCAACGCTTTCGCCGATACGCGGTTGGGCATAGCCAAGCACTGTAAACGTGAATTCGCTGTTGAGGATGTAGTCCTCGAAGCATTCGTCTGCAACCCGAATGCTCAAGGCAGGATTTGCCACGTTCATGTCACCACTCGCCGGTTTCTGTCAGGAAGACGCCTGCGCCGCTGCTTCCAGCATTTGTACCCACAGGGCAGGTGCACCGGAAGCCTTGGCGATGGTGCTCATACGTACTTCGTGCTCGGCCAGTTCACTTTCCGAAGCGCGAATGACGCGGCAAGGTGTGCGATCGGCAGGCAAGCGGCGAATTTCGCTGCCACGGTTGCCGGAGCCTTCACCGGACCCGTTGCCATCGGAGGCATTGCCAGCCAGCGACAGACTGGTCTGTCCGCCGGTCATTGCCAGATAGACGTCGGCCAGAATCTCGGAGTCGAGCAATGCGCCGTGCAGCTCACGGCCCGAGTTGTCGACGCCATAGCGTTTGCAGAGGGCATCCAGACTGTTGCGCTGACCCGGATGACGCTCGCGGGCCATCATCAGGGTGTCGAGGATCGAACAGTGACGGGTGATATCCGCCCTGTCCTGCGCGCCCATCAACGCAAATTCGTTGTTGATGAAGCCGACGTCGAACGCCGCGTTGTGAATGATCAACTGCGCGCCTTTGATGAATTCGAAAAATTCATCGGCGACTTCGGCAAACCGGGGTTTGCCGACCAGAAATTCGTTGGTGATACCGTGAACACCAATCGCGCCTTCGTCACTTTCGCGATCAGGTTGCAGGTACACATGAAAATGCCGACCGGTCAGACGGCGGCCAATCAACTCGACACAACCGATTTCGATGATGCGGTGACCATCTGTCACCGGCATACCGGTGGTTTCGGTATCGAGAACGATCGATCTGTTATCCAGGTTTTGCATTGCCATTGACTGTTGCCTCATGTACAGACCGCGATTCTAACACGCCGCAGCCGCTGGAAGCCTGTCGGATCTATCCAGGAGCGAAAGGGATGAACGTCAGCAGGCGCTTTCACAACATAAGAAGTTCGACGATTCTGCGCCAGACTCGTACAGCCTCTGAGTTGCGAATAAGGCAACGAAGTTGTGAGTTTTCGATTATTGCTGGTGCGCCTGCCACGTGCCCATACTCGAACCATCGGTAACAGGAGATCGATATGTGCCCTCTCTGGCAGCGCCTTCGCGATCAAGCCCGGCAGCTGACCGAGCGCAACCCGGTACTCAGCGATTACGCGACAAGCCATCTGTTGGCCTACTCGACGTTCGAGGATGCGCTCGCCGCGAACCTTGCCCGACAGATGCAGGCTCAAGCGAGCAATGTGCCACTGGAGAACTGGTTCAAGGCGATCATAAAGTCCAGCCCCTCCATTGCGCAGGCAGCGGCCGCCGACATCGAGCATCTACAGACAGTCAACCCTGCCTGCCCGGATCACCTCACCGCCTTTCTGACGTTTCGTGGCATACAGGCAGTTCAGGCGTACCGCATAGCCCATGTATTGTGGACGGAGGGCGATGTGCAAAGCGCGGTACTTGTACAGAACTGGGCGGCCACTACCTGGAGCATCGACATCCACCCGGCGGCGCGCCTTGGAAAATCCCTGTTTGTCGATCACGGCATTGGCCTTGTCATTGGGGAAACCGCCGTAGTCGAAGATGAAGTCAGTCTCTGGCACGGTGTCACGCTGGGCAGCACACTCAGCGAAGCAGGCGATCGCCATCCGAAAATCCGCAGAGGCGCGCTGATTTGCGCCGGAGCCACTGTGCTCGGAAACATCGAAGTGGGTGCCAGGGCCATCGTGGCAGCCAACTCGGTAGTGCTGAAGGCCGTTGCCGCAGGAGCGGTCGTCGCCGGTGTACCGGCAAAGGTGGTCGGCGATGCTCCGGACTCTCTTGCCACCTTCACAACCAAGTCCAAAGGCTGATCAGGAGCCATGATCATGACAGCAGCCGCGCAATTTCCTCAGGGTATCGATCATCCTCTTGTCACTGTGCGTAATCACGCCGAAGCCCTGAAGCTCTACCGGAAAATGGGCTTCGCCCCTTCTCCGGTCAGTTACCACCCGTGGGGAAGCGTGACATCGCTGATGATGTTCCCCAGCAATTTCATAGAATTGATCGGCGTCGAAGACCCTGCAAAGTTTGGCACACACTCGGTAAACGGCTTCTGCTTCGGACGTCAGCTGGGACAATTCCTGGACCGAGGCGAGGAAGGCGTTTCGCTGGTGGCGCTGCACAGCAAGGATGCCGATGCTGACCACGCGCGAATGACGCGGGCAGGGCTTGAAAGCCAGGGCCGTATCGATTTTCGCCGAAAAATGACACTTCCCGACGGCCGAGACGGTGAGGCCGTTGTTTCACTGGCGCTGTTTATCGATCCGGAACTTCCCGACGCCTCCAACTTCATCTGCCACCAGCACCGTCCGGAGTTGATCTGGGTTCGCGAATGGCAAAACCACCCAAATGGCGCAGACGGGATCCTCACGATCACTTATCTGGCAGACCCCAGGCTGCTTGAACCTCGCTGGCGAGCCATCTACGGCGATACCGTAAGGTACAACGGTGCTGTTCTGGAGGCGGATACCCGCTGCGGCCTGTTACGCGCTATCGATGCAGCGAAAGCTGCTGTGGAATTTCCGGGCATCGAACTGCCCAAGGTCGCAAGCGAACGCCCCCATGCCATAGCCATTCGAGTGCACACCACGAGCCTCACTGCGTTGCGCGCAATCCTGGAAAGCAACGATGTCCCGCATCGCGAAGTCCCGGGGCGTGTCTTTGTGGCGCCACACGCGGCAGGCAACGTCATCCTGGATTTCGTACAGAGCGTTTGACCGACACATTCAGTGCCGACCTGCCACTGGTGGTAAATTCAGCGTGCCAGCGGCCGAAGAAACACCAGCGCGTGCACGCCTGCCGGGGTTATCCGCGCTTGATGCCCCGCACTTCGTCAACGCCGCGGTTGGCAAGCTGGTCGGCACGCTCGTTGCCGGGATGGCCGATATGGCCACGTACCCACTGCCATTTCACGTTGTGCCGACTGACCTGCTCATCCAGCAATTGCCAAAGATCGGCATTTTTGACCGGCTCCTTGGCCGCGGTTTTCCAGCCGCGCTTCTTCCAGTTGGCCATCCACTCTGTAATGCCTTTCATCACGTACTGAGAGTCGGTCACCAGCGTCACTTCGCAGGGACGCTTGAGCTCTTCAAGCCCGCGAATCGCACCAGTCAGCTCCATCCGGTTATTGGTGGTATTGGCTTCGCCACCCCACAGCTCTTTCTCGACGCCTTTGCACACCAGCAAGGCGCCCCATCCGCCGGGGCCAGGATTACCCTTGCAGGCACCGTCGGTGAAGAGTTCAACGCTATCGCTCATTACGACCTTTCCAGAATGATGGGCTTCATGCGCAGCAGGGCATCGCTCAGGAATGATCCTGAGTATTGCGACTGACCTTGGCCATCGGCATGGGGATCAGCTTGCCGATAGGGTCGCGGCGTACCTGACGCACGGGCCTGAGGCCTACCACCAACTTGCGCGCTACCAGGAGATAGAAGCCGCCACCGAGGCTCTGACGCCCCTCGCCCAGGCTTTCGAGCCCTGCCAGGCGCGACTGCCATGCCGCTGAAGCAAGGGGCGGACGATAGCATCCGAAGCGCCGTTTCTCCAGCGCGAAGCCCAGCAGGTTGAGCCAGTCGGCCACCCGCGACGACGAGATACAGCGCGCCTTGCGCAGTGCATCGCGAGCGAATACGTGGCGCAAACCCCAGGTGCTCCACGGATTGATGCCGATGATCAGCAGGTGTCCGCCCGGGCGCACACTGCTGGCCGCTTCGCGCAGCAGACCGTGGGGCGACAGACAGAAATCCAGCCCATGTTGCAGCACCACGACATCGGCCGCGTGCTCGCTCAGTGGCCAGGCCTGCTCCTCGCAAACGATCTCGACACCCGGCAACGGCGCTCCGAGCCGCACATTGCGCTGCACTTGCGGCGCGACCGGCGGGGTTTCCGCCGAGGGGCCGTAATGCACCAGATAACCGCCGAAATACCGCCCCAGTTCTTCGTCGAGAACACGCCGTTCCTCTTCGAGCAGAAGCTGCCCCAACGGCCCCGAAAGCCATTCACGGGCAGCGCGGATCAATGCAAGCCACTCAGGATCGGCCTGAGCGAACGCTTCATCGGTCATGAGTTCTCCTCCAGAGGTGCTCGCGTACAGCGGCAACAGACTCTAAGATGCACCATTGTCCGCCGCTATGCGAACTGCGCCATGATACAGATCCATGCCCTTCCTGCTTTCAATGACAACTACATATGGTTGTTACAAGACCTTTCCAGCCGGCAGTGCGCCGTGGTCGATCCGGGTGACGCAAAGCCGGTAATGGGCTGGCTGGCGCAAAATCCCGACTATCGGCTTACCGATATCCTGATCACCCACCACCATAACGATCATGTCGGCGGTGTTGCGGAACTCAAACAGGCAACCCGGGCACGCGTACTCGGTCCCGCAGCGGAGAGCATCCCGGCACGCGACATCGCGCTGGCCGACCATGACCGGCTGACCGTACTCGGCCTTGAGTTTGTAGTGCACGCGGTTCCCGGTCATACGCTGGGGCATATCGCCTTCTATCATGAAGACGCCACGAGTCCCTTGCTGTTTAGCGGCGACACACTGTTCGCAGCAGGCTGTGGACGTCTTTTCGAGGGCACACCGCAGCAGATGCATGACTCCCTCTGCCGTCTGGCCGAACTGCCGGACAGCACCCTGATTTACTGCGCCCACGAATACACCCTGAGCAACCTGCGCTTCGCCCAGGCCGTGGAGCCCGACAATCTGGACATTGCCGAGCGCCTCGCGGAAGTGACCCGCTGGCGTAGTGAAAATCGCATCAGCCTTCCTTCTAATCTGGCGCTGGAGAAGCGTACCAATCCTTTCCTGCGCACACGGGAAACATCTGTTAAAGAAAAAGCGGACGAACGGAGCGGAGGACAAAACACCTCGCAGAGTGCGGTCTTTGCCAGCTTGAGGGCATGGAAAGATAAGTTCTGACGTGACCGTAAAACCGCAATAAAATTCTGAAAGGTTGACCGACGGCAGGCTGCTTCCTAGAATCGCCCGACATTTTCGTCTGGATGTACCCCCCGAACAATGTCGTCATCTATCAGCAAGCCTTCACATTCGGACGCATTGACTCGGTTGGCTCAGGCCATGGCTGTCACCGCGAGTGCGCTTCTGGCCGGTTGCCAGAGCACCGCCAGCGTCGATCCCGTCAGCAGCCACCGAGCGCCTAATCTGGCCGCCGGCATCAAGCAAAAACCGATTTTCCTGTCTCACAAGCCCACCACCCCGCTCGCCCCGCCACAGGATGTCTGGGAGCGCATGCGTCAGGGCTTTCAACTGCAACAAGGCAACGATCAGAACCCTCGCATCGATCAACAGCGTCTGTGGTTCGCCAACAACCCTTCCTTCCTGGAAAACGCTGGCGAGCGTGGCAGCCTGTACATGCACTACATCGTCGAGCGCCTTGAAGAGCGCAACATGCCGCTGGAGCTGGCCCTGCTTCCGGTCATCGAAAGCGCCTACAACCCGATGGCCGTTTCGCGTAGCCAGGCTGTAGGCCTGTGGCAGTTCATCCCGTCGACCGGGCGTTACTTCAACCTGCGTCAGACCAGCTTTTATGACGGACGTCGCGATATCCAGGCATCGACCGTTGCCGCACTGGATTACCTGACCCGCCTGCACGACATGTTCAACGGTGACTGGTTACTGGCCCTGGCAGCCTACAATGCTGGGGAAGGCACGGTGAGCCGTGCCATCGAACGCAATGACAAGCTGAACCTGCCGACCGACTACTGGAACCTGCCACTGCCACAGGAAACCCGGGATTACGTGCCCAAGCTGCTGGCGCTGTCTCAGGTCGTGCTGTCGCCGGAAGCCTACGGTGTCAACCTCAACCCGATCGCCAATCAGCCCTATTTCGAAGTCGTCGAGCTCAACAAGCGCGTCGATCTGTCCAAGGTCGCCAGCGCTGCCGACATTGACGAGGACGAGCTTATCCAGCTCAACCCCGCCTACAAGAAGCGCCTGACCGTCGATGGCCCCCAGCACCTGCTGGTGCCCACGTCCAAGGCGCAACTGCTGACGGCCAGCCTGCTTACCATGAAGCAGGAAGAACTGGTTGCCTGGCAGCCTTACCGCGTCCGCAAGGGCGACACGCTCGAAAGCCTGGCTAGCCGCTATCAGGTGACAGTCAGCTCGCTCAAGGGCAACAACAAGCTGGCGGGCAACCGGCTGAAAGTCGGTCAATCGCTGAGTATCCCGGTCAAGCCGGGAATGCAGACGTCACAGCCGGTGTTCGAAGCCCTGGCCAGCAATGAAAAACCGGCCCGCACCCGCACCTACAAGGTCAAAAGCGGCGACAACCTGACCACCATCGCGCAGGCCAACAAGGTCGATGTCGAAGATTTGCAACGCTGGAACAAGCTGACCGGCAAAAAGCTCAAGGTTGGGCAGGCACTGGTGATGCAGGACAACAGCAAGGCCACGGGCAAAGTCAGCAGCAAGGCGGTCGCCAGCGCCAGTGCGAAGGACGGCGAAAAGAAATCCATGCAGTACAAGATCCAGAAAGGCGACTCCATGTACCTGGTCGCCAAGCGCTTCAACGTCGAGATGCAGCATCTCAAGCGCTGGAATCCACGTAGCGGGCAGGCCCTCAAACCCGGCCAGACCCTGACCGTTTACCTGCCGCACTGATGACCGCGGCCACTTGCCCTTCAATAACCTTGGGGCGGGTGGCCAGCACAGTCCTGACCACGCCATCACCTGCAGTCTTTTTCCAGCTGGAACAAGCTGTTACTGTTAGCGACCCGAAAGCCCAAGTCGCCTGGATCGTGATACGTCCCTTCCTGCTAACCGTCAGCCTGGCCTTGAGCTTCTGCGCCAACGCAGCCATCACTGAAAGTCATGGCTACGCGCAGTTTGGTGTTCTCAAGTACCCGGCCAGCTTCACTCATTTCGACTGGGTCAATCCCGAGGCGCCGAAAGGTGGCACCTTGAGAATGATGGCGTTTGGCACGTTCGACACGCTCAACCCCTACACATTCAAGGGCAGCAGCCCGGTCTCTACCGGAAATTTCCTGCAGTACGGCGTCAACGAACTGAACGAGCCGTTGATGGTTGGCACGGGGCAGTATGACCCCTCCGGCGATGAACCGACCTCCAGTTACGGGCTGATCGCCCAGTCGGTCGAATACAGCGAGGACCGTAGCTGGGTGGTATTCAATCTGCGCCCACAGGCGCGCTTCCATGACGGTAAGCCGATCACCGCCTACGATGTGGCTTTTTCCTACCGGACACTGCTCAAGGACGGTCATCCTCAATACCGCACCGCCTTGCAGGAAGTGCAGCGCGTCGACATCCTAAATCGCCATCGCATCCGCTTTGTCTTCAAGCGTTCCGGCAACCCTCTGCTGATCCTGCGCCTGGGGGAGCTGCCGGTGCTGCCCCAGCATTACTGGAAGGACAGAGACTTCAAGGCGACTACCTTCGAGCCGCCGCTGGGCAGCGGCCCCTATCGCATCACGCGCGTGCAGCCCGGACGGCAACTGGTGTTCGAACGAGTCAAGGATTACTGGGGCAAGGACCTGCCGGTCAACCGTGGCAAATATAATTTCGACCGGGTCGACGTCGAGTTCTACCGTGATAGTGATGTGGCGTTCGAAGCCTTCAAGGCGGGCGAATTCGATATCTACATCGAGCATCAGGCCAAGAACTGGGCCAACGGTTACAACTTCCCGGCGGTAGCCAATGGTCAGGTGATCAAGGCACAGATTCCACACCGCATACCGACCCAGACCCAGGGTCTGTTCATGAACACCCGGCGCGCTGCCTTCGCGGATATCCGCGTACGCGAGGCACTGGGGCTGCTTTTCAATTTTGAATGGACCAACCGTACTCTCTTCAGCGACGCTTATGAGCGGTCGACCAGCTACTATCCCAACAGCGAATTTTCCGCCAGGGGACTGCCAACCGGAGCAGAATGGCTACTCTTGAGCCCCTATCGTGATCAGTTGCCCGCCAGCCTGTTCACCCAGCCGTTCACGCCCTCGAAAACCGATGGCGGTGGCATCCCGCGCGAAACCTTGCGCAAGGCCCTGAAACTGCTCGCCGACGCAGGCTGGACATTGTCGAACCAGGGTTTGCTCAACGCCGACAGACAACCGTTGCGTTTCGAGATACTGCTGGTCAACCCCAACCTTGAACGCATCCTGCAACCCTACATCGAAGACCTGCGACGCCTGGGGATCGACGCCGGGCTGCGCACCGTTGACCGTGCCCAGTATAAACAGCGCCTTGACCGGTTCGATTTCGACATGATTCTCATGACCCTGCAGCAAACGTTGAGCCCGGGTCTTGAGCAGTGGCAATACTTCCATTCCAGCCAGGCCGCCATCAACGGCAGCAAGAACTACGCAGGTATTGCCAACCCGGTGGTCGATGCCCTGCTGAACAAACTGCTGGCTGCGCAAACCCGTGACGAACAGGTGGCGGCTGCACGAGCCCTCGACCGCGTGCTACTGGCTCAGCATTACAGCATTCCCAACTGGTATCTGAACAATCATCGGCTTGCCTATCGCAACCGATTCGCCATGGTCACCACCCCGCCCTATACCCTGGGTCTGCGTGCGTGGTGGCTCAAGACTCTGGAGAAGCCCCGATGAACCCTCTGCATTCCCTGCGCCAACAGGCAGCCGGTCTGCTGCTGGCCGGCCTCGCTTGCACGGTACAGGCAGCGCCTCAGCATGGTGTGACGCTGTACGACGAAGCCCCCAAGTACCCGGCTGATTTCAAGCATTTCGATTACGTGAACCCGGACGCTCCCAAGGGTGGCACGTTCCGTCAGGCCGGCTTCGGCGGCTTTGACAGCCTCAACCCGTTTATCAACAAAGGCGTGCCGGCAGATGACATCGGCCTGATCTACGACACCCTGGCCCGTGCAAGCCTGGATGAACCGTTCAGTGAATACGGGCTGGTTGCCGGCAAAATCGAGAAAGCTCCGGACAACAGCTGGGTACGTTTCTACCTGCGCCCGGAAGCACGCTTTCACGACGGTCACCCGATCCGTGCCGAAGATGTGGAGTTCAGCTTCAAGACGCTGATGGAGCATGGGTCGCCCATGTACAAGGGCTATTACGCTGACGTCGATCAGGTTGTCGTCGAAGACCCGTTGCGCGTCCTGTTCAAATTCAAGCACAAGGGCAGCCGCGAAATGCCGCTGATTCTTGGCCAGTTGCCCGTACTGCCCAAACATTTCTGGGCAGACCGCGATTTCAGCAAGGGCAATCTGGAGTTCCCGCTGGGCAGCGGACCTTACAAGGTGGCCGATGTGAAGGCCGGACGTTCGGTGCGCTATGAACGGGTCAAGGATTACTGGGCCAGGGATCTGCCGATCAACAAGGGTTTCTACAACTTCGATGTGCTGACCACCGACTATTACCGTGACAACACGGTTGCACTGGAAGCTGGCAAGGCCGGGCAATTCGATTATTGGGTGGAAACCAGTGCCAAGAACTGGGCGACCGCGTATGACACGCCAGCTGTCAGGGACGGCAGACTGATCAAGGAGGAGCTGCCCAACGGCAATCCGACCGGCATGCAGGGTTTTGTCTTCAACCTGCGCAAACCCGTGTTTCAAGATGCCAGAGTACGTGAAGCACTGACACTGCTACTGGATTTCGAGTGGACCAACAAACAGCTGTTCAACGGCTCCTACAGTCGTACTAAAAGTTATTTCGACAACTCGGAAATGGCCTCCAGCGGCCTGCCGTCTGCCGCAGAACTCAAAATTCTTGAACCATTGCGCGGCAAGATTCCGGATCGAGTGTTCACCGAACCCTTTACGCTGCCGGTAACCGATGGCAGCGGCATGATTCGCCCACAGCAACGCAGGGCCTTCCAGTTGTTACAGGAAGCGGGCTGGAAGATCGTCGACGACAAGATGGTCGACGCCCAGGGCAACCCGGTGAAGCTGGAGTTTCTGATTGCCCAGACCGAATTCGAGCGCATCCTGCTGCCTTACAAACGCAACCTGAGCGACCTGGGCATTGACCTGGTGATTCGTCGGGCTGACGTATCGCAATACATCAACCGTTTGCGTTCACGGGACTACGACATGATTGTCAGCGGCTATCCGCAGTCCAGCTCTCCCGGCAACGAGCAGCGCGTGTACTTCGATTCATCCAGCGCCGATAATCCGGGCAGTCGCAATTTCATGGGGCTCAAGGACCCGGCTATCGACTCGCTGGTCGCCGGCCTGATCAACGCCGACTCCCGTGAGAGCCTTGTCACCCATACCAAAGCGCTGGACCGCGTACTGCTGTGGGGCTTCTATGTTGTTCCCAACTGGCACATCAAAACCTGGCGGGTGGCTTACTGGAACCACATCGATCACCCGAAAGCCAAGGCGCTTTCCGATATCGGCCTGATGACCTGGTGGGCGAAGCCAGACGTCCGTCCGGTCACCGCGACCCCGTCAGCCACTGATCAGGCCAGTCCTGCGAACGCGGAGCAATAATATGCTGGCTTATATTCTGCGACGGCTGCTGTTGATCATCCCTACCCTGCTCGGCATCCTGATCATCAACTTCGTCATCATTCAGGCCGCGCCGGGTGGCCCGGTCGAACAAATGATCGCCAAGATCGAAGGCTTCGATGGGGCCACCAGCCGGATTGCCGGTGGCGGTGCCGAAGTGTCGGTGGCGGGCTCCAACTACCGTGGTGCGCAAGGCCTGGACCCCGCGCTGATCAAGGAAATCGAACGCATGTACGGTTTCGATAAATCGGCACCGGAGCGCCTGTGGATCATGATCAAGAACTACGCCACGCTGGATTTCGGCGACAGCTTCTTTCGTGATGCCAAAGTGATCGACCTGATCATCGAGAAAATGCCGGTCTCCATCTCACTGGGCTTATGGAGCACCCTGATCATGTACTTGGTGTCGATCCCGCTGGGGATCGCCAAGGCCACGCGCCACGGCAGCCAGTTCGACGTCTGGACCAGCTCGGCGATCATCGTCGGCTATGCCATCCCCGCGTTTCTGTTTGCGATTCTGCTGATCGTGGTGTTTGCCGGGGGCAGCTATTTCAACTGGTTCCCGTTGCGGGGGCTGACCTCTAACAACTACGACGAACTGAGCACGCCGGGCAAGATCTTCGATTATTTCTGGCACCTGGTACTACCAGTCACTGCGCTGGTAATCGGCAACTTCGCCACCATGACGCTGCTGACCAAAAACAGCTTTCTGGACGAGATCAGCAAGCAATACGTGACCACAGCCAAGGCCAAGGGCCTGAGCAACCACAAGGTGCTCTACGGCCATGTGTTTCGCAACGCAATGTTGCTGGTGATTGCCGGTTTCCCGTCTGCGTTCATCGGCATCTTCTTCACCGGCTCGTTACTGGTAGAGGTGATCTTTTCGCTGGATGGGCTGGGCCTGATGAGCTTTGAAGCCGCTATCAACCGCGATTACCCGGTCGTGTTCGGCACCTTGTTCATCTTCACTCTGCTGGGGCTGGTGGTGAAGCTGATCGGTGACATCACCTACACCCTGGTAGACCCGCGCATCGACTTCGAAAGCAGGAAGCATTGATATGAAGCTGTCTCCTCTCAATCGCCGTCGCTTCGAACGCTTCAAAGCCAACAGGCGTGGCTGGTGGTCGTTGTGGCTGTTCCTGATTCTGTTCGGCCTGAGCCTGGGTGCCGAACTGATCGCCAACGATAAGCCGCTGGCCGTACGCTACGATGGCCACTGGTATTTCCCCGTGCTGGAGCGTTACCCGGAAACCACCTTCGGGGGCGAGTTCCCGCTGGAAGCCAACTACAAGAGCCCGTACATCAAGGAGCTGCTTGCGGCGAAAGACGGCTGGACCCTCTGGGCCCCCATCCCGTTCAGCTACCAGAGCATCAACTACGACCTGAAAGTGCCTGCCCCTGCGCCACCGTCCCGGGAAAACCTGTTGGGTACCGACGATCAGGGCCGTGATGTATTGGCGCGAGTGATCTATGGCTTCAGGATTTCCGTGCTGTTCGCCCTGACCCTGACCATCCTCAGTTCGATCATCGGCGTCATCGCAGGTGCTTTGCAGGGCTTTTATGGCGGCTGGGTCGACTTGCTCGGCCAGCGCTTTCTGGAAGTCTGGTCGGGCCTGCCCGTGCTGTACCTGCTGATCATCCTTGCCAGCTTCGTGCAGCCCAACTTCTGGTGGCTGCTGGGCATCATGCTGCTGTTCTCCTGGATGAACCTGGTGGATGTGGTGCGCGCAGAATTTCTGCGTGGCCGAAATCTTGAATACGTGCGAGCCGCGCGGGCACTGGGCATGGAAAACGGCGCAATCATGTTCCGTCATATCCTGCCCAATGCGATGGTCTCGACCATGACCTTCATGCCGTTCATCCTCACCGGGGCCATCGGCACATTGACGGCGCTCGACTTCCTGGGCTTTGGCCTGCCCGCAGGGTCGCCCTCACTGGGCGAACTGGTGGCGCAGGGCAAATCCAACCTGCAGGCACCCTGGCTGGGCATCAGCGCGTTCGCGGTACTGGCCATCATGCTGAGCTTGCTGGTGTTCATCGGCGAATCCGCCCGCGATGCTTTCGACCCAAGGAAATAAGATGAGCAATGACAATCTGATCGAAATCCGCGATCTGGCGGTCGAGTTCGTGACGGGCGACTCACGGCAACGAGTGGTCGAGAACATCAACTTCGACATCCGTCGGGGTGAAACCCTGGCGCTGGTAGGCGAAAGCGGCTCGGGAAAATCAGTTACCGCGCATTCGATCCTGCGCCTGCTGCCCTACCCTATCGCCAGCCATCCGAGCGGCACTATTCGCTACGCCGGTGAAGACCTGCTGAAAGTGGAAGAGAAAAAACTGCGCTCGATCCGTGGCAACCGCATCGCCATGATCTTCCAGGAACCGATGACGTCGCTGAACCCGCTGCACTCGGTCGAAAAACAGATCAACGAGGTACTGGGACTGCACAAGGGCCTGACCGGCAAGGCCGCCACACAGCGCACGCTGGAGCTTCTTGAGCTGGTGGGCATTCCTGAGCCACACAAACGCCTCAAAGCCCTGCCACACGAGCTGTCAGGCGGGCAGCGCCAGCGCGTGATGATTGCGATGGCCCTCGCCAATGAACCTGAATTGCTGATTGCAGACGAACCGACCACGGCACTGGATGTTACGGTCCAGCTGAAAATCCTCGAATTGCTCAAGCAATTGCAGGCTCGGCTGGGGATGGCGTTGCTGCTTATCAGCCACGACCTGAACGTGGTGAGGCAAATAGCCAACCGCGTATGTGTCATGCAGCGCGGTTGCATCGTCGAACAGGCATCGTGTGAAGAATTGTTCCGTTCACCGCAACACCCCTACACCAAAGTGTTGCTCAGTGCAGAACCCAGCGGCGGCCCCTCGACCAATCCGGCCGGTGCACCGCTGCTTGAAGTCGAGGACCTGAAAGTCTGGTTCCCGATCAAAAAAGGCCTGCTCAAACGTACAGTCGACCACGTCAAGGCGGTGGATGGCATACGTTTCAGCCTGCCGCAAGGGCAAACGCTGGGTATTGTGGGTGAAAGCGGATCGGGCAAATCGACATTGGGGCTGGCGATTCTTCGACTGATTGGCAGTCAGGGCACCATACGGTTCAAGGGCAACGCGCTAGAATCCCTGTCGCAACAGCAGATCCGTCCGCTGCGCAGGCAGATGCAGGTGGTGTTCCAGGATCCGTTCGGCAGTTTGAGCCCACGCATGTCGGTGGGTGAAATCGTTGGCGAAGGCTTGCGAATCCACGGCATGGGCACGGCCGCCGAGCAACAGGCGGCGATCGTCGAAGCACTCAGGGAGGTTGGGCTGGATCCGGATACCCGGCACCGCTACCCTCATGAGTTCTCCGGGGGGCAACGACAGCGGATCGCCATTGCACGTGCGCTGGTGTTGAAACCGGCGCTGATTTTGCTGGACGAGCCGACGTCGGCACTCGACCGGACCGTGCAGCGTCAGGTCGTCGAGCTGCTTCGCACGCTGCAAGCCAAGTACAATCTGACGTATTTGTTCATCAGCCATGACCTGGCTGTCGTCAAAGCGCTGAGCCACCAGTTGATGGTGGTCAAGCAAGGCCAAGTGGTCGAACAGGGTGCAGCGCAGGATATCTTCGCCGCACCGCAACATCCTTATACACAACAGCTGCTGGAAGCCGCCTTTTTGGCACCGGTAGCTGTCGATTAACCTGAAGAGGAACAACACATGGGTTTTCTCGCCGGTAAGCGCGTCCTGATCGTCGGTGTCGCCAGTAAACTGTCCATCGCATCCGGCATTGCTGCCGCCATGCATCGTGAAGGTGCAGAGCTTGCTTTCACCTACCAGAACGACAAGCTCAAGGGCCGTGTCGAAGAGTTCGCCGCAGGCTGGGGCTCAGGTCCTGAATTGTGCTTCCCTTGCGATGTAGCCAGCGACGAAGAGATCAACAAGGTCTTTGAAGAGCTGAGCAAGAAGTGGGACGGCCTGGACGTGATCGTTCACTCGGTCGGCTTTGCGCCGGGCGATCAGCTTGATGGCGACTTCACCGAGGCTACCACTCGTGAAGGTTTCCGCATTGCTCACGACATCAGCGCCTACAGCTTCGTAGCGCTGGCCAAGGCCGGTCGTGAAATGATGAAAGGCCGCAATGGCAGCCTGCTGACCCTGTCCTATCTGGGCGCAGAACGCACCATGCCTAACTACAACGTCATGGGCATGGCCAAGGCCAGTCTGGAAGCCGGCGTTCGTTACCTGGCCGGCAGCCTCGGCCCGGAAGGTACACGCGTCAATGCGGTATCGGCTGGCCCGATCCGCACCCTGGCAGCGTCAGGCATCAAGAACTTCCGCAAGATGCTGGCCGCCAACGAAGCGCAGACGCCTCTGCGCCGCAACGTGACCATCGACGAAGTCGGCAATGCCGGCGCGTTCCTGTGTTCGGACCTGGCATCGGGCATCAGCGGTGAGATCATGTACGTTGACGGCGGCTTCAACACTACCGCGATGGGCAGCATGGAAGAGTAAGACGGCAAGCGCCGCTCCTTGAGCGGCATTTCCCGCAGACGACTTTCCTGCACTCAAAAAGAAGGCCGCTCAATGAGCGGCCTTTTTTGTGCGAGTCTCGAAATGCTTAGAACTTCTCGATCTTCGCTTTGCTTTCCAGCTGTGCACGGTAGGCAGCGAAATCCTGCTGACCCGCACGCGACGCGAGGAAGCGACGGTATTGCGCCTTTTCCGCATCAGTCGGTGCAGCAGCCTGATTCACGCCATTGAGGCGCACGATCACAAAACTGCCATCGGTTGCGGTAATGCTGGCGAATTCCGGTTTGTCCTTGCCATGCGGCTTGGGCATGCGGAATAGCGTCTGCAGTACCTGAGGATCAACACCCTCCTGACTGCGAGTCACCGCTTCCATTACTTTCCACTCACGTCCGTCCTGTTTCGCAGCCAGAGGGATCTTGCCATCACGCAGGCCCGCCAGCAGCGCCTCACCCTTGGCCTTCACCGCAGCGGTAGCGTGCTCTTTGACAAGTTGCGCGCGAATCGAGCCGGCAACGCTTTCAAGGGGCAGCTGTTGCGGTTGCAGATGCTCTTTGGAGCGCACCACCACAACGGTCTCAGGATCCAGCTCAAGCGTATTGCTGTTGGAACCCTCCTCCAGCACTTCCGGACTGAACGCAGCCTGGATGACGGCGCGATTGGCTGTCAGACCTTCGCCGCCTTCACGACCGAATGGCGCAGTGGTCTGAACCTTCAGGCCCAGGTCCTGTGCCGGCTGGGACAGGTCGGATGACTCGAATGCAGAGTCTTCCAGCTGCTTGGTCACTTCGACAAACTTCTGTTCAACCAGCTGCGATTTCAGATCGGTGGTCAGCTTGTCTTTCAGACTGGCGAAAGTCGGTACCGAAGGGGCCTCGACGCCCAGCAGCTTGATCAGATGCCAGCCGAAGTCGGTACGCACTGGCTGGGAAACCTGATCCTTGTTCAAGGCGTACAACGCGTCTTCGAAAGCAGGGTCGTAAACACCCTTGCCCGCAAAGCCAAGATCACCGCCCTTGCTGGAAGAACCAGGGTCCTGCGAGTACTCCTTGGCCAGTGCCGCAAAATCCTCACCTTTGGCCAGACGCTGTTGAATTTCTTCAATCTTCGCCTTGGCCTGCTCATCGTTCAGCTTGTCGTTCACTTCGATCAGGATGTGAGCAGCACGACGCTGTTCGGACAAGTTGGCGATTTCTTTCTGATAAGCCGCCTGCAAGTCCTCATCCTTGACCTGCACCTTGTCGAAGAAAGACGACTTCTTCAGTTCGATGTAATCAAGTACGACCTGCTCAGGACTCATGAACTCCTTGGCATGCTGGTCGTAATGCGCCTTGACTTCGTCGTCGGTCACTTTGACTGCCGAGGTATCGGCAGGCAGCGTCAGCGAAGCGAAGTCACGCGTCTGCTTTTCCAGACGAGCGAAAGCGTCAACCTGTGCGTCGGTTACAAACGCACTGCCCGCAACACCTGCACGCACCTGGCCGATGAGCATTTCCTGCCCAAGCATCTGGCGGAACTGCAGACGGCTGTAACCCAGCTGGCGAATGACCTGATCGAAACGGTCTGCACTGAACTTGCCATCGACCTGAAACTCGGGCGTCTGCAGAAGCTGCTGATCGAGTGCCGCGTCGGAAAACGAGAACTTCGCATCCGTCGCGCCCTGGAGCAGCAGTTTGCGGTCGATCAAGCCTTTGAGAGCCGACTCACGCAACAGCTTTTCATCCAGCATGGCAGGATCGAAATCCTTGCCCAACTGCTGTGCAAGCTGCTGAGCCAACTGGCGGCGCTGCATGTCCACGGCCTGACTCAACTCATTCTGAGAAATGTCCTCGCCGTTGACTTCTGCAGCATTCTGCTTGTTGCTGGTAGCGGTAAACATCGCCTCGATGCCGGTGAAAGCCATCAACGCGATGATGATTCCGATGATTGTCTTGGCAATCCAGCCTTGTGAATTGTCCCTGATGTTCTGCAGCATTGCGTCCCCCAAAACGGTTGTACTGACTAACCAACCGCGGAGCGTGGGTAGAAAGCGGATAGAAGAAAGGCGCATCCGAGGATGCGCCTTCTCGTAACTGACGAAGCGGTAGGGCTCGAACCCTTCGGTGTCGCAACCGAATGCACCACCGCTCCGCTACTGGATCAGGACAGACCTGGTCCAGCGGGCAAAGGCATCAAGACGCTTAGTTGACAGCTTCTTTGAGGGCTTTACCGGCTTTGAAACCTGGTTTTTTAGCAGCAGCAATTTCCAGCGTCTTACCGGTCTGCGGGTTGCGACCGATGCGAGCAGGACGATCAGTCACGGAGAACGTACCAAAGCCAACCAAAACAACCGAGTCGCCAGCCTTCAGAGCGCCAGTGACGGATTCGATCACTGCGTCCAGCGCACGGCCAGCAGCAGCTTTCGGGATATCAGCAGATGCAGCGATAGCATCAATCAGTTCCGACTTGTTCACTCTAAGTCCCCTTATCTCTATATTGAGTATGTTTCTAAGTTTTAGGTGTTAAGCAAAACGAGCGCTGGAAGGCTTGCTGGAGCTTGCTTTAAAGAGCCGCTTTATAACAAGGGCTCTAAAAAGCTGTCAAGGAAGCCTGTCCAGTCTTAATGCGTGCTAATTCTGTCCTTAGAGTCAGACTCGCGTTTTTCTTCCTTTGCGACCAGATCTGTAGCCACGTCCGGCAACGGCTCCGGCGCGTATTGCAGCGCAATTTGCAGGACTTCGTCAATCCATTTAACGGGCTTGATCTGCAGATCCTGCTTGATATTGTCAGGAATCTCCTTCAAATCACGCACGTTTTCTTCCGGAATGATCACTGTCTTGATTCCGCCGCGATGCGCAGCCAGAAGTTTTTCCTTCAGACCACCAATCGCCAGTACCTGCCCGCGCAGAGTAATTTCGCCCGTCATCGCCACATCCGCACGCACCGGTATCTGCGTAAGCGCCGATACAAGCGCAGTGCACATACCGACGCCAGCGCTTGGTCCATCCTTCGGCGTAGCGCCTTCAGGCATGTGGATATGCGTGTCGTGCTTCTCGTGGAAATCCGCTGGAATGCCCAGGCTACGGGCACGACTGCGTACCACGGTCTGAGCTGCGGTAATGGATTCGACCATCACATCGCCCAGCGAACCGGTCTTGATCAACTGCCCCTTGCCCGATACAACCGCAGCCTCGATGGTCAGCAACTCACCGCCCACCTGAGTCCAGGCCAGGCCGGTAACCTGACCGATCTGGTCCTGCTGCTCTGCCAGACCGTAGCGGAACTTGCGCACGCCAAGGAAGTGTTCAAGCATCTCTGCGGTGACCTGCACAGCGAAGCGCTTTTCCATCGCGTGCTCTTTGACTGCCTTGCGGCAGACCTTGGCAATCTGACGTTCGAGCCCGCGCACACCGGCTTCACGGGTGTAATAGCGGATGATGTCGCGGATCGCTTCCTCGTCGAAGCTTATCTCGCCTTTCTTGAGACCATTGGCCTGAATCTGTTTTGGCGAAAGGTATTTGACGGCAATGTTGATCTTTTCGTCTTCGGTGTAACCCGGCAGACGGATGACTTCCATCCGGTCCAGCAAGGCTGGCGGGATGTTCATCGAGTTCGACGTGCACAGGAACATCACATCGGAAAGATCGTAATCGACCTCAAGGTAGTGATCGTTGAAATTGTGGTTCTGTTCAGGGTCCAGAACCTCGAGCAATGCCGAGGCAGGATCGCCACGCATGTCACTGCCCATCTTATCGATTTCGTCGAGCAGGAACAGCGGGTTGCGGACACCCACCTTTGTCATCTTTTGTATCAATCTTCCTGGCATCGACCCGATATAAGTTCGACGGTGACCACGAATTTCGGCTTCATCACGCACTCCGCCCAGCGCCATACGCACAAACTTGCGATTGGTTGCATTGGCGATGGACTCTGCCAGAGAGGTTTTACCCACACCAGGAGGACCTACCAGACACAGCACAGGTCCACGAATCTTCTTCACACGCTTCTGTACGGCGAGGTATTCAAGAATGCGTTCCTTGACCTCGTCCAGACCATAATGATCGGCATCGAGAATCGCCTCGGCGCGCGCAAGATCAAGACGTACTTTGCTCTGCGCCTTCCACGGCACCTGAACCAGCCAGTCGATGTAGGAACGTACTACCGTCGCCTCAGCCGACATCGGCGACATTTGCTTGAGCTTGTTCAGCTCGGCAGTCGCCTTGGTCAGCGCATCCTTGGGCAGGCCGGCAGCGTCGATACGCTTTTTCAGCTCTTCGATTTCGTTATGGCCTTCGTCGCCATCGCCCAGTTCTTTCTGAATGGCCTTCATCTGCTCATTCAGATAGTACTCGCGCTGGCTGCGCTCCATTTGCTTCTTAACGCGACCGCGAATGCGCTTTTCAACCTGCAGCAGGTCTATTTCGGCATCCAGCAAGGCCAGCACGTGCTCGACACGCGCTGAGAGGTCGATAATCTCGAGGATTTCCTGCTTCTGCTCGATCTTGAGCGCCATGTGCGCTGCCATGGTGTCAACCAGGCGACCGGGCTCGTCGATGCTGTTAAGCGACGAGAGCACCTCTGCAGGGACTTTCTTGCCCAATTGCACATACTGCTCGAACTGAGCCAGCAGGCTGCGCACAAACACTTCAGACTCACGATCCGGCGCATCGACTTCGTCGATCAGCGCAACGTCTGCACGGTAATGACCATCGACTTCGATGAAGCGCTCTACCGACCCGCGCTGTTCACCTTCGACCAGCACCTTGACGGTGCCGTCAGGCAGTTTCAGCAACTGCAGCACGGTGGCAATGGTGCCGACGCTGTACAGAGCCTTTTCATCAGGATCGTCGTCAGCAGGGTTTCTTTGCGCGAGCAGCAGGATCTGCTTGTCGCCTGTCATTGCCGCTTCAAGGGCTTCGATAGACTTCTCGCGCCCCACGAACAGCGGGATAACCATGTGCGGATAAACCACAACATCACGCAATGGCAAGAGAGGCAATTCAATAGTGGTCTTCATGATTTCGCCTCTACGGCGGCCAATCGGCCGGGACAGATGGAATTAGCTTGAAGCCAAGATGGGGGTAGCGTCCAAAAAAAACAAGCTCTGAAGCCACGACCCGCCAAGATCAATTTCTTCATACAAAACGAATGAACGGCTGAAAAATGCAAAAGGGGACCAAAAAGGCCCCCTTCCGTATTACTTCACACGCACAGACACCTGCATGCGTTACGCGTCAGGAGCGACCTTGGCAGGTGGCTCGCTGTTTTCGTAGATCAGCAGCGGCTTGGACGTGCCATCGATGACGCTCTCGTCTATCACCACCTTGCTCACGTCACTTTGCGACGGGATCTCGTACATGGTGTCGAGCAGTACGCCTTCGAGGATGGAGCGCAAGCCACGGGCACCGGTCTTGCGCTCCAGCGCGCGACGGGCAACCGACTTCAGTGCATCGGTACGGAACTCGAGGTCCACACCTTCCATCTCGAACAGCTTGGCATATTGCTTGGTCAGCGCATTCTTCGGCTCGGTGAGGATCTGTATCAAAGCAGCCTCGTCCAGCTCGTCCAGCGTCGCAAGCACTGGCAGACGGCCCACGAACTCCGGGATCAGACCGAACTTGACCAGATCGTCAGGCTCGACTTCACGCAGGGACTCGCCAACCTTCTTGCCCTCCTCCTTGCTGCGAACTTCGGCGTTGAAGCCGATGCCGCCACGGGTGGAACGGTTCTGAATAACCTTTTCCAGGCCCGAGAAGGCACCACCGCAGATGAAGAGGATATTGCGTGTGTCCACTTGCAGGAATTCCTGCTGCGGATGCTTTCGGCCACCCTGAGGAGGAACGGAAGCCACAGTGCCCTCGATCAGTTTCAGCAAGGCTTGCTGCACGCCTTCACCGGAAACGTCACGCGTGATCGAAGGGTTGTCGGATTTGCGCGAAATCTTGTCGATTTCGTCGATGTAGACAATACCCATCTGGGCCTTCTCGACATCGTAATCACATTTCTGCAACAGCTTCTGAATAATGTTTTCGACGTCCTCACCCACATAACCGGCCTCGGTCAGAGTGGTGGCGTCAGCGATGGTGAACGGTACATTGAGCAGACGGGCCAGTGTTTCGGCCAGCAGCGTCTTGCCTGAGCCCGTAGGGCCGATAAGCAGGATGTTGCTCTTGCCCAGTTCAACATCGTCATTTTTCTTGTCGCGCTGGTTCAGACGCTTGTAGTGGTTATACACCGCTACTGCGAGAACTTTTTTGGCACGCTCCTGACCGATGACGTACTGGTCAAGGATGCCGCTGATTTCTTTAGGCGAAGGCAATTTATGCGCGCTGCTTTCGGCCTGTGCTTCCTGCACCTCCTCGCGGATGATGTCATTGCACAGGTCGACGCACTCGTCGCAGATAAAGACCGAGGGGCCGGCAATCAATTTGCGCACTTCATGCTGGCTTTTGCCACAGAAGGAGCAATAGAGCAATTTGCCGTTGTCCTCGCCGTTGCGGGTGTCAGTCATTCGATCGATCCAATCCGGTAGGCTTGCAACACAAGATGAAGGCTATTGCGGGCTTTTTCAAGTCCGCAGGCGGTCGGTTGTGCCGACCCCCTACATTTTGAGTCGCTTAGGCAGGCATTTGACGCTTGTTGATCACCGAGTCGATCAGGCCGTATTCAGCCGCACGCTCTGCGCTCATGAAGTTGTCACGCTCGGTGTCACGCTCGATGGTTTCGAGGCTCTGGCCGGTGTGATGCGCCAGCAGCGAGTTCAGGCGATGACGAATGTGCAGGATTTCCTTGGCATGGATGTCGATATCCGACGCCTGACCCTGGAAACCGCCCAGCGGCTGGTGAATCATCATCCGCGAGTTGGGCAGGCAATGACGCTTGCCTTCTGCACCACCGGCCAGCAGGAATGCACCCATGCTGCAAGCCTGACCGATACAGATCGTCGAGACGTCCGGCTTGATGAACTGCATGGTGTCGTAGATCGACATGCCTGCAGTCACCGAACCGCCCGGCGAGTTGATGTAAAGATGGATATCCTTGTCCGGGTTTTCCGCTTCAAGGAAAAGCAGCTGTGCCGCGATAAGGTTGGCCATGTAGTCCTCTACCGGACCAACCATAAAGATGACTCGCTCCTTGAGAAGGCGCGAATAGATGTCATAGGCGCGTTCGCCACGGGCGGACTGCTCGATAACCATCGGGACCAGGCCGCCAGCGGCCTGGATGTCAGAGTTCTGCTGAATATAAGAATTGCGGGACATGTCCTGCATTCACTCCCAAATAGTCGAGTCTTGAATACGCACAAGCCAGCGCGAAGGCTGGCTTGTGGGTGTTTTCGCACGAAAAGAGAAATCAGTCGGCTTTTGGAGCTTCCACCGGCTTGACAGCTTCTTCGTAGGAGACCGATTTGTCGGTCACGCTAGCTTTCTGCAAAACAGTATCTACAACTTGCTCTTCAAGCACAACAGAACGTACCTCGTTCATTTGCTGCTCGTTCTTGTAGTACCAGGCAACAACCTGCTCGGGTTCCTGATAGGCGGACGCCATTTCCTGGATCATTTCACGAACGCGAGCGTCATCAGGCTTGAGGTCGAACTGCTTGACGACCTCGGCAACGATCAGACCCAGCTCGACGCGGCGCTTGGCCTGCTCTTCGAACAGCTCAGCCGGCAACTGGTCAGGCTTGATGTTGCCACCGAACTGCTGAACAGCCTGGACGCGCAGACGATTGACTTCGTTTTCCAGCAGCGCTTTAGGCACTTCGATCGGGTTGGCAGCCAGCAGACCGTCCATGACCTGATTCTTGACCTTGGACTTGATCGCCTGACGCAGCTCGCGCTCCATGTTCTTGCGAACCTCGGTGCGGAAGCCTTCGATACCGGTTTCCTTGATGCCGAACTGCTTGAAGAACTCTTCGTTCAGCTCAGGCAGCTTCGGCTCGGAAACGGTATTGACGGTCACGGTGAACTCGGCAGCCTTGCCGGCCAGCTCGAGGTTCTGATAGTCCTCGGGGAAGGTCACGTTCAGAACGCGCTCTTCGCCAGCCTTGGCGCCAACCAGACCGTCTTCGAAACCAGGAATCATGCGACCGGAACCCAATACCAGCTGGGTAGCGGTGGCGGAACCGCCGGCGAACACTTCGCCGTCGACCTTGCCCACGAAATCGATGTTCAACTGATCTTCGTTCTGGGCAGCGCGATCGGCTACTTCAAAACGAACGTTCTGCTTGCGCAGCACTTCCAGCATGTTGTCCAGATCGCTCTCGGCCACGTCGGCAGACAGGCGCTCAACAGCGATGGTGTCGAAACCGGCGACGGTGAATTCCGGGAATACTTCGAAAGTAGCCACGTATTCCAGGTCTTTACCTTTTTCGAAAGATTTCGGTTCTACAGCTGGAGCGCCGGCCGGGTTCAGCTTCTGCTCAACCACGGCTTCGTAAAAGGTAGCCTGAATCAGATCGCCCAGTGCTTCCTGACGTGCGCCGTCTTCGTAACGCTGACGGATCACGCTCATAGGCACCTTGCCAGGGCGGAAGCCCGGGATCTTGGCTTTGCGTGCGGTCTGCTGCAGACGCTTGTTGACTTCAGTCTCGATGCGTTCGGCAGGCACGCCAATGGTCATGCGGCGCTCAAGAGCGGAAGTATTTTCAACAGAAACTTGCATGGATATTCCTCGTTGCACAGACGTTAGCCGGCCGTTTCCGACCCCAGAATCAAGGGCATGCATTCTAGTGGGTCAAACTCAAGAAGTCACCCTACTGAAAAAGGGCGGATTAACAAGAAGGAATCGGACTACAGCCGGAGGAGAAAGGAAAACACCTCGCATCGCTCGCGACGTGTCTGGCACGCCCCCTATATAAGGAAGCACCTGCACCGGACGATGCCCGAATCCATCTGCATAGCACGCCCCACTCGACCGACGGCGGCATGGCCGTCGGACCAGCGAGGCGATGGAACGAATACGCCAAAACAAAAAAAGCCGCACTAGGCGGCTTTCTTTTTGTACATTCTGCAATCGAAGCGTAACCACTCGACTGCATTTATCCTGGTGCGGACGGAGAGACTCGAACTCTCACACCTTGCGGCGCTGGAACCTAAATCCAGTGTGTCTACCAATTCCACCACATCCGCATTTCAGACTTTTAAAGCAAAGGCGCCAGACTATGAATCTGGCGCCCTTCTTAATATGGGGTGGACGATGGGGTTCGAACCCACGACCGCAGGAGTCACAATCCTGTGCTCTACCAACTGAGCTACGCCCACCATATTGCGCGTGACGATACAACTTGCTTGCTGTGCCAAAGCTGCCTTGAATGGCGCACCCGGCAGGACTCGAACCTGCGACCATCCGCTTAGAAGGCGGATGCTCTATCCAGCTGAGCTACGGGCACTTATATAATTTGTATTCTTGTGATAACAAACTAAAAGGCTTTCAATCACACCGGCTGATTTGCAACTCTGCCTGACATAATCAACCAGTGCTAGCTTAACCAGTGCTGGGCGCTGCCCGGCAAGTGCGACGAATCTTATAGACGGCCCCTGGGGTCGTCAACCTTTTTTTGAAAAAAATTCAGCTAGATAAAGGAGTTAGCTGAATATCCAATGCATGCGCCTTTGCCCTCGCGCCATGTCATGCGAGAATGCGCGCTCATTTTATTTCCTCTCGATGGTTAATCACGCGTCATGACTGCAAAACTAATCGACGGCAAGGCGATCGCCGCCAGCCTGCGCCAGCAGATCGCCAAACGTGTCGCCGAACGTAGCCAGCAAGGTTTGCGCACGCCGGGCCTCGCGGTGATCCTGGTAGGCAGCGACCCCGCTTCTCAGGTCTATGTCTCCCACAAGCGCAAGGACTGCGAGGAAGTCGGCTTTATCTCCCGTGCCTATGACTTGCCCGCCGATACCACTCAGGTTGCGTTGACCGATTTGATCGACCGCCTCAATGAAGACGCCGCTGTCGACGGCATTCTGTTGCAATTGCCTCTGCCTGCGCACCTGGACGCATCACTGCTGCTGGAACGCATTCGTCCGGACAAGGACGTGGACGGTTTCCACCCTTATAACGTAGGCCGTCTGGCGCAGCGCATTCCGCTCCTGCGGCCATGTACACCCAAAGGGATCATTGCCCTGCTGGAAAGCACCGGCGTCGATTTGTACGGTCTGGATGCCGTGGTGGTTGGCGCGTCGAACATCGTCGGCCGCCCTATGGCGATGGAGTTGTTGCTGGCGGGCTGCACGGTGACCGTGACCCACCGTTTCACCAAGGATCTGGCAGGTCATGTGAGCCGTGCCGATTTGGTGGTGGTTGCCGCTGGCAAGCCGGGCCTTGTCAAAGGCGAATGGATCAAGCAGGGCGCGATCGTCATCGATGTCGGCATCAATCGCCAGGAAGACGGCAAGCTGGTAGGCGACGTGGTTTACGACACCGCCCTGCCCCGCGCCGGCTGGATCACTCCGGTTCCCGGCGGCGTCGGCCCCATGACCCGCGCATGCCTGCTGGAAAACACGCTGTACGCTGCGGAAACACTGCACGACTGATCAGCATGCACACAAAAAAACGGCACCTCATGGGTGCCGTTTTTTTATGCCTGCAAACGCTTACTTTTTAGCCGCTTCCCAGCTCTTCAGCAAGTCTGAGTAGGCGATGGTTTCCCCCTTCGGCTTCTCGTTGGCCAGCTTGCGTTGTGGCGCAAGGAACTTGCCACCGCTCTCTTCGGCCTTCTTGTACCAGGCCTCTGCAGTGGTTTCCGGATTCATCTTCGGCGCACACTTGCTGCCTTCCTGAACCTTGGAACGCTCGATGCGCGTCATGATTGCATCCTGATCCTTGGCCAGACCGTCCAGCGCCTGCTGTGCAGTCTTCTCGCCAGTGACCGCTTCGGCAACATGGCTCCACCACAACTGCGCCAGCTTCGGATAATCAGGCACGTTGGTCCCGGTAGGCGACCATTGCACCCGCGCCGGGCTGCGGTAGAACTCTACCAGACCACCCAGTTTCGGTGCCAGCTCAGTCATTTCCCTGGAGTTGATGTCCGACTCGCGGATCGGCGTCAGGCCAACAATGGTTTTCTTCAGAGAAACACTTTTCGACGTGACGAACTGCGCATACAGCCACGCCGCCAGACGTTTTTTCTCGTCGGAAGATTTCAGGAAAGTCCATGAACCCACATCCTGATAACCGAGTTTCATGCCTTCCTTCCAGTACGGCCCTTTCGGCGACGGGGCCATACGCCATTTCGGCGTGCCATCGGCGTTCATGACCGGCAGACCGGGCTTGGTCATGTCAGCGGTAAACGCGGTGTACCAGAATATCTGTTGCGCAACGTTACCCTGCGAAGGCACGGGGCCGGACTCCGAGAACGTCATGCCTGCCGCTTCCGGCGGTGCATAGGCCTTCAGCCAGTCGATGTATTTCTGGGTCGCGAACACCGCCGCCGGACCGTTGGTGTCGCCGCCACGGGTAATGCTGGAACCGACCGGATGGCAATCTTCTACACGGATGCCCCACTCGTCCACAGGCAAACCATTCGGCAAGCCCTTGTCACCGCTGCCCGCCATGGAGAACCAGGCATCGGTGAAACGCCAGCCCAGTGACGGGTCCTTTTTGCCGTAATCCATGTGGCCAAAGACTTTCTTGCCGTCGATTTCCTTGACGTCCTCACTGAAGAATTTGGCAATGTCTTCGTAGGCCGACCAGTTGACCGGGACGCCCAGTTCATAGCCGTACTTGTCCTTGAATTTCTTTTTCAGGTCAGGACGCTCGAACCAGTCGGCACGAAACCAGTAGAGGTTGGCGAACTGCTGATCGGGCAGCTGATAAAGCTTGCCGTCTGGAGCCGTGGTAAACGAAGTACCGATAAAGTCTTTCAGGTCCAGCGTCGGCGATGTGACCTTACTGCCTTCCGGACTGGCCATCAGATCCGTCAGAGAAAGCGCCTTGCCATAGCGAAAGTGCGTGCCGATCAGGTCCGAATCGTTAACCCAGCCGTCGTAGATGCTCTTGTCAGACTGCATGGCGGTCTGCAGCTTTTCGATGACGTCACCTTCCTGCAGCAAATCGTGGGTGACTTTGATACCGGTGATTTCAGTGAATGCCCTGGCCAGGGTTTTCGATTCGTACTCGTGGGTGGTCAGGGTTTCCGACACCACCTTGATGTCCATGCCACGGAACGGCTCGGCGGCCTTGATGAACCACTCCAGTTCTTTCAACTGCTCGGCATCGGAAAGCGTACTCGGCTTGAATTCGCTTGCCGCCCATTTCTTCGCCGCATCCTCGTACTGATCTGCCCATGCCGACACACTCAACCCACTGAGCATGATCATGGTTGCCAGCGTCACGCTATGTTGCAGCTTGTTTTTCTTATTGAACATAGTCATCTCCACGATTGCCTTTATGTAGTCCTGCTCTTCGAATACCGTCGGCCGATTCAGTCATACAATCGCACCCGACCGCTCCCTAACCCCAACGCATCACCACCAACAACCACACCAGGGAAGCCCCTGAAGCGATCCAGATACTCCAGTCAGTCGCGCCGATCACCAGCAGATGCAGGTAAGCGCTGCCCAGAAGCCCAATGAAAAGACGGTCGCCACGGGTGGTGGCAATCGGCAGAAAACCACGACGCTCGATGCTTGCCGAGCGCAATTCCCATACTGTCATTCCCGCCAGCAGCACAGCGATGCTGATGAAAAAGGCAGCAGTGGGCAGTGTCCAGGACATCCACTCCATTTCTCGACTCCTCAGACGCGACCAAGAGCGAAGCCCTTGACCACATGGTTGCGAACGAACCAGATCACCAGCATGCCCGGCAGGATGGTCAACACCCCGGCGGCCGCCAGCACCCCCCAATCGATACCCGATGCCGAGACCGTGCGGGTCATCACTGCCGCTATCGGCTTGGCGTTGACCGAGGTCAACGTGCGCGCCAGGAGCAGTTCGACCCAGGAGAACATGAAGCAGAAAAACGCCGTTACACCAATGCCCGAGCCGATCAGCGGAATGAAGATCTTCACGAAAAACCTGGGAAAGCTGTAACCGTCGATATACGCCGTCTCATCTATCTCCTTGGGAACACCGGACATGAAGCCCTCCAGAATCCACACGGCCAGCGGAACGTTGAACAGGCAATGCGCCAGTGCGACGGCGATGTGCGTGTCAAACAGGCCAATGGACGAATACAACTGAAAAAACGGCAACAGGAATACTGCAGGTGGTGCCATGCGATTGGTCAGCAGCCAGAAGAACAGGTGCTTGTCGCCGAGAAAACGATAGCGGGAAAAGGCATAGGCTGCAGGCAGTGCCACGCTCAGCGATATCACGGTGTTGAGGCACACGTAGTACAGCGAGTTGAGGTAGCCGCTGTACCAGCTCTCGTCGGTGAAGATCACCTTGTAGTTGGCCAGGGTAAAATCCTGCGGCCACAGGGTCAGGCCGCTGAGGATCTCGGTATTGGTCTTGAACGACATGTTGATCAGCCAGTAGATCGGCACCAGCAGAAACAACAGGTAAATCCACAGCGGTATGATTTTGCGCAGACTCATGACCCGGCCCTCAATTCTTTTCGCCGTGGGTCATGGCGGTATAGAACACCCATGACACCAACAGAATGATCAGGAAATACACCAGCGAGAACGCTGCCGCCGGCCCCAGGTCGAACTGCCCGAGCGCCATGGTCGTCAGGGTCTGACTGAGGAAGGTGGTGGAGTTGCCCGGACCGCCGCCGGTCAGAACGAACGGCTCGGTGTAGATCATGAAGCTGTCCATGAAGCGCAGCATCACCGCAATCAGCAGTACGCTTTTCATCTTCGGCAACTGAATATGCCGGAAGATGGCCCAACCGGACGCCCGATCAATCCGTGCTGCCTGGTAATACACGTCCGGAATGGCTCGCAGCCCTGAATAGCAGAGCAAAGCGACCAGCGAGGTCCAGTGCCAGACGTCGATGACCAGTACCGTCACCCAGGCATCCGACGCATTAGCGGCGTAGTTGTAGTTGATGCCCAGCACGTTGTTCAGCGTGTAGCCGAGCAAGCCGATATCCCCACGGCCGAAAATCTGCCAGATGGTGCCGACCACATTCCACGGAATCAGCAATGGAATGGTCATCACGATCAGGCACAACGACGACCAGCGGCCCTTCGTAGGCATGGTCAGGGCAATCGCGATGCCCAACGGGATCTCGATCAGCAGCACACAGCCCGAGTAAATGAACTGACGCAGCAGCGAATCGTGCAGACGCGGGTCCTGCAGGACTTGCCTGAACCAGTCGGTGCCGACGAAATAGCGGCTGGACTGGTCGAAGATGTCCTGCACCGAGTAGTTGACCACCGTCATCATCGGGATGATGGCGCTGAATGCCACCAGCAGAAACACTGGCATCACCAGCCACCAGGCCTTGTTGTTCTGAACCTTACGCATGGGACACCTCACTGGCAGGGCCGGTTTCGAGCAGGTAATCATCTGCGTACAGCATCAGCCATTGCCCCGGAAAACTGATCCACGCTTGGCCTTGCGGCACCGGCTTGTCTTCCTGCAGCCGAACCTTGAGCAACTGCCCGGCCAGTTTCAGGGTGATGATCTTGTAGGTGCCGAGGTCTTCCACGTAGGTCACGTCGGCGCACATGGCATCGTCGTAAGGCCCGTCCCAGACGTGCACGAACTCTGGACGAATGCCCACTTTCAGACTTTTCCAGGGTGTATCGGCGAGCTTTTGCTGCAACGCTTCAGGCAGCGGCAGATGAATGTCGGCAAAACCGACTCCGCCTGTTTGAGGCGTGACGTCAATGAGATTCATGCCGGGGCTGCCGATGAAATAGCCGACAAAGGTGTGGGAAGGCTTTTCAAAAAGCTCCCGCGGTGTACCGAACTGCACAATCTGTCCGCCGTACATCACCGCGATCTTGTCGGCGAAGGTCGAAGCCTCGAGCTGATCGTGGGTCACGTAGACCATGGTGATATTGAACTGCTCGTGGATCTGCTTGAGCTTGCGCCGCAGTTTCCATTTCAGGTGCGGGTCGATGACCGTCAGCGGCTCATCGAAAAGGATCGCTGAAACGTCATCGCGCACCAGCCCGCGACCCATGGAGACCTTTTGTTTCTCGTCTGCGCTCAGGTTGCGCGCCTTCTTTTTCAGCAGCGGCTGCAAGTCCAGAACATCGGCTATTTCGTTGACCTTGATGAGAATCCGCGCCTCGTCCATGCCCTGATTACGCAAAGGAAAGGCCAGGTTATCGAACACGGTCATGGTGTCGTAGATCACCGGAAACTGGAAAACCTGAGCAATATTGCGGCGCTCCGGCGGCAGCTCGTTGACCACTTTTGAATCAAACAATACCTGGCCCTGTGAAGGACTGAGCAATCCCGAAATGATATTGAGCAAGGTCGACTTGCCACAGCCGGAGGGTCCAAGTAGCGCGTAGGCGCCACCCTGCTCCCAGATATGGCTCATTTCCCGTATCGCGTAATCGTCAGGACCGGGCTTGGCGCTATAACTGTGCGCCAGGTTCTGCAAGCGGATCTCGGCCATCAGGCAACCCTCGCCATACGCAGGCCCGGTGCCTGAATCAGGCCGCCCTGCTGATCGAATACAAACAATTTGTGGGTCGGGATGTACACCCGAATCGCTGCATCTACGTCGTAGGCGTGAACGCCCGGTAGATGCAGGACCAGCGAGAACAGCTCGTTGCGCACATGCAGGAAGGTTTCCGAGCCGCTTATTTCCGCCAGCTCGACGGTGACGGCCAGTTCCAGGTCATCATCGTTGGACGGCACCAGGCTCAGATGACTCGGGCGTACTCCGAAGCGATACTCTCCATCGCCGACGGCACGCAGGTCGACATTGAGCGGAAAGTGCACGAAGTTGGCGAAGCTGACTTCATTGCCGTCTATCCGACCCGGCATCAGGTTGATCGGCGGTTCGGAAAACAGCTCGGCGGCCAATACAGTGCTCGGCCGGTGGTAAACCTCTGGAGTCTTGCCACTCTGCACCACTCGCCCCTCATGCAGAATGGTGGTAGTGCCGCCCAGAGCCAGCGCCTCATTGGGCTCGGTGGTGGCGTAGATGGCGATAGTATGGCGAGCGGCAAACAGCTCGCGCATTTCCTGACGCAGCTCTTCGCGCAGCTTGTAATCGAGGTTGACCAGCGGCTCGTCGAACAGGATCAGTTCGGCATCTTTGACCAGCGCCCTGGCCATCGCGGTGCGCTGTTGCTGTCCACCGGACAATTCGAGGGGGTGACGCTGCAGGAATTTTTCGATGCGCAGCATCTTCGCGGTTTCCTGCACGCGGCTATCGATCACCTCCCTGGACAACCCCGCTTGGCGCAGCGGCGAGGCGATGTTTTCAAACACCGTCATGCTTGGGTAATTGATGAACTGCTGATAAACCATCGAGACGTTGCGCAAACGAACGGGGCGGTTGGTGACATCGACCCCGTTCATCAGCACCCGTCCGCTGTCAGGCTTGTCCAGCCCGGCCATCAGGCGCATCAGGCTGGTTTTGCCGGACAGGGTTCGTCCCAGCAGAACGTTGAATGATCCCGGCTCAAAGCTCAGGGAAGCGTCGTCGATCCAGACCTGACCATCGACTGCGCGACTGACATGCTCCAGCGTGAGTGACATGGCGTGCCCTTTGTTGTTTTTTTCTTAAGGGTGATTGCGTGACTGTCTGCAGATAGCGACATTCATGCCAGCTCGGCCAGATCGCTGCCAAAAGCCCGAAACAGAGCACTCTCCCGTATTCAGGGGGCCAAACGGCTTTCGCAGCTGAACAATAATGAACAGAAAAAACTGAACACTTGAACAAAATGAACATTGACTTTGAACAAAACTGAACGACACTGGACGGACGTTGCGGGCAAGGATGGTCACGCCGACGGGACCTAAAAACAAAAACAACACGTCACATTCGCAGGCATCCTCATGTCTCAACCCAGCGCTTCGCTTGCTCACGACATCATCATTCAGGATTCATGGAGGCGCTGCCGGGACTTCGGCCTCAGCCATCAGACGCGTCCTTCCTTCGGCCAATTGCCCGGTGCAGAGGTTGCCAGACTGCTGGAGCGTCATCACGGCCTGGTGCAGACCACTCATCAGGAAGTCCTGCCGGTCTACGAAAATATTCTGAGCAACTCCAACTGTCTGATTCTGCTGGCCGATCCTCAAGGCCAGTTGCTCAAATCGTGGGGAGCACAACGCTTCGTCGAGTCTTCCCAGGCTCAGGGCTTCATGGCAGGTGCCAGCTGGAGCGAACGGGGCACAGGCACCAATGCCATTGGCACAGCGCTGGCCTGCGAGCAGGCTATTCATATCGAGCCCGACGAGCACTTCCTCAAGGCCAATCGCTTCATGACCGGGTCAGCTTCACCGATCTTCGACGCCAATCGACGCATCATTGCCGTGCTGGATGTGTCCAGTGACAGCTTTCTGCCGCCCTCGCACACGCTTGGCATGGTCAAGATGATGAGCCAGTCAGTAGAAAACCGGCTGATTCTTGATCAGTTTCGCGACTCTCACTACCAGTTGATCTTCAATACAGGCCTGAACAACCTGGACAGCCAATGGGCAGGTCTGCTGATTTTCGACGAAAGCGGTCAGATCCTGTGTGCCAATCGGCGAGCTGACAACTTGCTGGGGACAACGCCGTCCGGAGTCAGTATCGAGACGCTGTTCAAGTGTCCGATCCTGCAACTGCTCAGCGAAACCGAAGCGCGGCCATTTGCGCTGCATGCATTCGGCAACAATCGCTTTCAATGCCTGCTCAAGCGCCCGACCCGCAAGCCGCTGAAGCTGCATAGCGTCCAGCCGCTGCACACGCCTGCAGCACCGCGAAACCTGGACCTCGATGCGATCAGCCTGGGCGATCCCAGGATCGAGAAGGCTGTACATCAGGCACAACGGCTTCTGGAAAAAGACATCCCGCTGCTGATTCACGGCGAAACCGGGGTCGGCAAGGAAGTGTTTGTCAAAGCACTGCATCAGGCCAGTGCGCGCGCTGGCCTGCCGCTGATCGCCGTCAACTGCGCCGCAATCCCGGCCGAACTGGTCGAGGCTGAGCTATTTGGCTATGAAAGAGGGGCGTTTACCGGGGCCAGTCAAAAGGGCAGCATCGGCCTGATTCGTAAAGCCGACAAAGGTACGCTGTTTCTGGACGAGGTCGGCGACATGCCCCTGCCGGTGCAGGCGCGACTGCTACGCGTGCTGCAGGAACGCTGTGTTCAACCATTGGGCAGCAGCGAGTTGTACCCGGTGGACATACGCCTGATTTCGGCCACTAATCGCGGCTTGCGCGAGCAGGTCCAGACCGGGCATTTTCGCCAGGACCTTTATTACCGGATCAGCGGCCTGAGCATCGAACTCCCGCCACTGCGCGAGCGCACTGACAAACATGCGCTCATCCAGCGTATATGGGAGCGGCACCGCGATGCTCATCAACGTGCAGGTTTTTCCAGAGAAGTGCTCGAGCTATTCGAGCATCACCCCTGGCCGGGCAACCTTCGTCAGCTCAACAGCGTGATCCAGGTGGCACTTGCGCTGGCCGACGAACAGTCGATCGGCACCGAACATCTGCCAGACGACTTTCTGCTCGATACGCACGTGGATGAAGAATGCCGTGATCCGGCGAGGCCCCAGGAATCAGCCTTACGCTTGCACCCGACTGAAGACCTCGGCCAACTGTTTCAAGCGGCAGGCGGGAATATTTCACAACTGGCGAAACGTCTGGGGGTCAGTCGCAATACGCTGTACAAGCGGTTGCGGGAACAGCGGATTGTCTAGCGTATGACGCCTGGCAGGCTGCACATTGAGGATCGGACGCGAAGCGTCCAGAACAGAACGCCCATGCGCAGCATGGGCATTCCAGTGTTTCAGGGATAGTTCTTGATCAGTCCGCAAGGCGCCAGGTCGTACCGCCCTTGCCGTCTTCCAGAACCACACCCATCGCGGTGATCCGGTCGCGGATCCGGTCGGACTCAGCCCAGTCTTTCGCCGCGCGAGCAGCCAGGCGAGCCTGAATCAGCGCTTCCACTTCTGCCGCGTCGACGCGCCCTTCCGCGCCTGCGCGCAGGAAGTCGTCGGCTTCCAGTTGCAGAACACCCAATACGCTGGCCAGTTGCTTCAAGCGCGCCGCCAGCCCCGCCGCTGCTGCGACATCGGATTCGCGCAGACGATTGATCTCGCGGACCATCTCGAACAGGACCGCACACGCTTCAGGCGTACCGAAGTCGTCATTCATTGCAGCGCTGAAACGCTCGACGAATGCTTCGCCACCAGCGGACTCGGCAACCGGCAAGCCCTTGAGCGCGTGATAGAAACGCTCAAGCGCTGCCTTGGACTCGCGCAGGCTGTCTTCGGAATAGTTGATCGCGCTGCGGTAATGGCTTGATACCAGCAGGTAACGCACTACTTCCGGGTGGTATTTCTCCAGGACGTCGCGAATGGTGAAGAAGTTGTTCAGGGACTTGGACATCTTCTCGCCATTGATGCGAATCATGCCGCAGTGCAGCCAGGCATTGGCGTAGGTCTTGCCGGTTGCGGCTTCGCTCTGGGCGATTTCGTTTTCGTGGTGCGGAAACTCCAGATCGCTGCCGCCGCCATGAATGTCGAAGGTCTCGCCCAGGCAGCAGGTCGACATCACCGAGCATTCGATATGCCAGCCTGGACGCCCGGCACCCCAAGGCGATTCCCAGCTCGGCTCGCCCGGCTTGACGCCTTTCCAGAGCACGAAGTCCAGCGGATCTTCCTTGGACTCGTCCACTTCGATACGTGCGCCGATACGCAGGTCTTCGATCTTCTTGCGCGACAGTTTGCCGTAACCCTGAAACTTGCCCACACGGTAATACACGTCGCCGTTACCCGGCGCGTAGGCATAGCCCTTATCGATCAGGGTCTGGATCATGGCGTGCATGCCCGCGATGTGATCGGTGGCACGCGGCTCCATGTCCGGTTTGAGGATATTGAGGCGAGCCTCGTCCTCGTGCATGGCGTCGATCATGCGCGCCGTGAGCGCGTCGAACGACTCGCCGTTGTCACGGGCACGATTGATGATCTTGTCGTCGATGTCGGTGATATTGCGCACATAGGTCAGTTCATAACCACTGAAGCGCAACCAGCGGGTCACCAGGTCGAACGCCACCATGCTGCGGCCATGACCAAGGTGGCAGTAGTCGTATACGGTCATCCCGCAGACGTACATGCGCACCTTGTTGCCATCCAGCGGCTTGAAAACTTCTTTGCTCTTGGTGAGCGTGTTGTAAATAGAAAGCACTATCTGCCCCTCGGACATCTCAGGTCCAGGAATCCCGCAACGTTACCGTGCGGTTGAAAACTGGTTGACCGGGTTTCGAGTCCTTGATGTCCGCGCAGAAGTAACCTTCGCGTTCGAACTGGAAACGGTCTTCCGGTTGCGCGTGTCCCAATGACGGCTCAGCACGACAACCGGTCAGCACTTGCAGGGAGTCCGGGTTGATGTTGTCCAGAAAGCTTGCGCCATCTTCGGCTTTTTCCGGGTTGGCGGAACGGAACAGGCGGTCATAAAGACGCACTTCGCATTCAACGCTCTCTGCCGCAGGCACCCAGTGCACAACACCCTTGACCTTGCGGCCTTCAGGGTTTTTGCCCAGCGTGTCCGGATCATAGGAGCAACGCAGTTCGACGATGTTTCCGTCTGCGTCCTTGATTGCCTCATCAGCGCGAATCACATAACTGCCACGCAAACGCACTTCGCCATTGGGCTCAAGACGCTTGTAGCCTTTGGGCGGCTCTTCCATGTAATCGTCGCGATCGATGTAGATCTCCCGCGAGAACGGCAGCTCGCGCATGCCCAGGTCTTCTTTCGGATGGCGCGGCAGTTCCAGCTTCTCGACCTGACCTTCCGGGTAGTTGGTGATGACCACTTTCAACGGTCGCAGCACGCACATGGCACGTGGAGCACTGTGATCCAGGTCATCGCGAATACTGAATTCGAGCATGCCGAAATCGACCACGCCGTCGGAACGGTTGGTGCCGATCATTTCGCAGAAGTTGCGGATCGATTTCGGCGTGTAACCACGACGACGGAAACCCGACAGCGTCGACATGCGCGGGTCGTCCCAGCCGTTGACGTGCTTTTCGTCAACCAGTTGCTTGAGCTTGCGCTTGCTGGTGATGGTGTAATTCAGGTTCAGCCGCGAGAACTCGTACTGGCGCGGCTTGCATGGCACCGGCAGGTTGTCGAGGAACCAGTCGTACAGCGGACGATGGCTTTCGAACTCCAGGGTGCAGATCGAGTGGGTGATGCCTTCGAGCGCATCCGACTGACCGTGGGTGAAGTCGTAGATCGGGTAGATGCACCACTTGTCGCCGGTCTGATGGTGATGCGCATGACGAATGCGATAGATGATCGGGTCACGCAGGTTCATGTTCGGCGAGGCCATGTCGATTTTGGCACGCAGTACGCGAGCGCCATCCTCGAACTCCCCGGCTTTCATACGCGCGAACAGGTCCAGGTTTTCCTCGACGCCACGCTCACGGAACGGACTGTTCTTGCCCGGCTCGGTCAGGGTGCCGCGGTACTCGCGGGCCTGCTCGGGGGTCAGATCGTCTACATAGGCCTTGCCCGACTTGATCAGCTCGACCGCCCAGTCGTGCAACTGGTCGAAATACTGTGAGGCGTAGCGCACCTCACCCGCCCATTCAAAGCCCAGCCACTTGACGTCACTCATGATGGCGTCGATGTATTCCTGGTCTTCCTTGGCCGGATTGGTGTCGTCGAAACGCAGGTGCGTATCGCCACCAAATTCCTCGGCCAGACCGAAGTTCACGCAGATCGATTTGGCATGACCGATATGCAGATAGCCGTTGGGCTCAGGCGGAAAACGGGTCACGATTTTACTGTGCTTGCCCGAGTCCAGGTCTGCCTGCACGACAGGACGCAGGAAATTGGTCGGTACGGCCGGGCCTGCCTTTGAATGGGCAGTGGGTTCTGGAGTGGGCTTGCTCATAGGATCCTTGGACAATACGTGCGCGGCCAGGGTAGGCCGACTAAATCAAAGCGCTTATCATAGCCGAAGCTGTCAAGTCCCTGACAACAGACTGCGTATTTGAGGGCATAAAAGCTGCAAAAGCGCTGAAAAATGTAACCTCGCCTGTAAACTGCGCGTCAGGGTCATAATCTGCCCATTCATGCATGACTAGAGAGCGACTTCCCAAATGCCTAATGTAAAGCTGACTACCAACCACGGCGACATCGTGCTGCAACTGAACGAAGAAAAAGCGCCGCTGACCGTTGCCAACTTCATCGAATACGTTAAAGCCGGCCACTACGAAAACACTGTTTTCCACCGTGTGATCGGCAATTTCATGGTTCAGGGCGGCGGTTTCGAGCCTGGCATGAAAGAAAAGAAAGACAAGCGCCCGAGCATCCAGAACGAGGCCGACAACGGTCTGTCGAACAAGAAGTACAGCGTGGCCATGGCCCGTACCATGGAACCGCATTCGGCCTCTGCGCAGTTCTTCATCAACGTTGCTGACAACGCCTTCCTGAACCACAGCGCCAAGACCGTTCAGGGCTGGGGTTACGCTGTATTCGGTGAAGTGGTCGAAGGCACAGACGTGGTCGACAAGATCAAAGGCGTGGCGACTTCCAGCAAGGCCGGCCATCAGGACGTTCCGGTAGAAGACGTGATCATCGAGAAAGCCGAGATCGTTGAGTGATACTGCTGATCTCCGACCTGCACCTTGAACAGGAGCGCCCGGACATTACCCGGGCGTTCCTGGATCTGCTCGCAGGACGCGCTCGCGAAGCCGAGTCGCTGTATATCCTCGGGGATTTCTTTGAAGTCTGGATCGGTGACGATGCCATGTCGCCGTTCCAGCTTTCGATCTGCCAGGCCCTGCGCGAATTGAGCGACAGTGGCACACGAATTTTTCTGATGCACGGCAACCGTGATTTCATGCTCGGCAAGGGTTTCTGCAAGGCAGCGGGTTGCACGCTGTTGAGCGACCCGAGTGTCGTGCAGTTGAACGGTGAGCCCGTGCTGTTGATGCATGGCGATAGCCTGTGCACCCGCGACGAAGGTTATATCCGGATGCGCCGCTATCTGCGCCATCCGCTGACGTTGTTCATATTGCGTCACCTGCCGTTGGGCACCCGCCATAAGCTGGCGCGCAAATTACGCAACGAAAGCCGCGCCAAGACCAGCCTCAAGGCCAACGATATTGTCGACGTGACCCCGGAAGAAGTGCCGCGGATCATGCAGCAGTTCGGTGTGCGCACGCTGGTCCACGGCCACACTCATCGTCCGGCGATTCATAAGTTGCAGATTGGCGATCAGGCGTCCAGGCGTATCGTGCTGGGTGACTGGGATCGTCAGGGCTGGGTGCTGCAGGTGGATGAGCAGGGTTTCAATCTGAGCGCGTTTGACTTTGTACCCGAGACGACTGCGCTGTTGAATTGATGGTGCGGGAACGCTGCTGAGCGCGTGGCTGTTCTGCGACTTCAGGTAGGTTGTGGTTCTACACAGACTCTCGTTCCTACGCTACGCGTGGTAATGCAGTTCGTGAC
>NZ_LJPW01000044.1:6643-66752 GCF_001400735.1 Pseudomonas caricapapayae | reverse complement strand
GTTTTGTCTTTCTGGGGTTTCAATACATGCCTGTATTCTCCTGAACGGCTAACGCCGTACATCTCCGGCAGTCATTCAAACCAACATGCTTATGGCAATCCAGCGCGCTTGCCCTTATGGTTCGGCATCAGGTTCCACGCACCCGTCAAGGAAGCAAGCATGTCCGTTACAACCTCTCTGAGCGCAGGTTTCATGGTGGTTCAAGGCAACCGCCCGGATGAACTGCGTAGCCTGGTTGTGTCGTGGATGCGACGTTATCCATTGTCTCCCCTGGAAAACGAGATTGCGCTTGTTCAGAGCAATGGGATTGCGCAATGGTTGAAACTGGCATTGGCCGAAGATGCTCAAGATGAAGATAGCGGCGGCTGTGGTATCGCTGCTGCCATAGATGTCCAGTTGCCCGGCAGCTTCATGTGGACGCTGTATCGCATGGTGCTGGGTGCAGATGAGATTCCTCAGACCTCCTTACTCGACAAGACTCCACTGACCTGGCGTCTGATGCGCCTGCTGCCTTCGCTGATCAATCAGCCGCACTTCGAGCCGTTGCAGCGCTTCCTGACTGACGACACTGATCTGCGCAAACGCTATCAATTGTCCGAACGTCTGTCCGACCTGTTCGATCAGTACCAGGTTTACCGTGCTGACTGGCTGGAAGACTGGGCTGCCGGTCGCCATCAACTGCGCGACGGACGTGGCCAGTCCAGGCCGCTGTCAACTGCCAATTGCTGGCAAGCAGAACTGTGGCGTGCGCTGTTGGAGGATGTCGGGGCCAAAGGCATGTCGCAGAGCCGGGCCGGTGTGCATCAGCGCTTCATCGAGCGTATCGCCAACATGACTGAAGCGCCCGCCGGCTTGCCGGCGCGCGTCATCGTCTTCGGTATTTCGTCGCTGCCAGCACAAGCACTCGAGGCATTGGCGGGCCTGGCGAAATTCAGTCAGGTATTGCTCTGTGTTCACAACCCGTGCCGCCACCACTGGGCTGACATCGTCGCCGACAAAGACCTGCTGCGTCACCAGTACAAACGCCAGGCGCGCAAGACCGGAATGCCGATTGTCCTCGACCCTCAAGCGCTTCATCAGCATGCTCACCCGCTACTCGCTGCCTGGGGCAAGCAGGGCCGCGATTACATCAATCTGCTGGACAGCCATGATGATCCGCGCAGCTACCGCTCCTCATTCAAGGACGAGCGAATTGATCTGTTCAGCGAAGCCGAGCCCACCAATCTGCTGAACCAATTGCAGGACGATATTCTTGAGCTGCGCCCGCTGGATGAAACCCGTGAGCTCTGGCCTGCGGTCGATCCGCTTGAAGACCGATCTGTCCGCTTCCATGTCGCGCACAGTGCGCAACGCGAAGTGGAAGTGCTTCATGACCAGCTATTGGCGAGATTCAGCAAAGACCCTGACCTGCGCCCGCGTGACGTGATCGTCATGGTCCCGGATATCGACAGCTACGCCCCGCATATACGGGCGGTTTTCGGACAGATCGAGCGCGAGGATCGCCGGTTCATTCCTTTCACCCTGGCTGATCAGGGCCAACGTGGCCGCGAACCGCTGCTGATTGCCGTCGAACACCTGCTCAAACTCCCGGACAGCCGCTTTCCGGTCAGCGAAATTCTTGACCTGCTGGACGTCCCTGCCTTGCGAGCGCGCTTCAGGATTCAAGAGCGCGATTTGCCTACGCTGCACCGCTGGATAGAAGGGGCGGGCATCCGCTGGGGGCTCAATGCGCAACAGCGTGCTGGCCTGGGGCTGCCTGATGCTCTGGAGCAGAACAGCTGGCATTTCGGACTGCGTCGAATGTTGCTGGGGTATGCCGTGGGGGCAGGCGCAGCTTACGACGGCATCGAGCCTTACGACGAGATTGGCGGGCTCGATGCCGTGCTGATAGGCCCGCTGGTAGCGTTGATTGATGCGCTTCAGGTCGCCCATACGGAGTTATCGACACCTGCAACGCCGGAAGTCTGGGGAGCACGCCTGCAATCGCTGTTGCAATTGTTCTTTCTTGCGGACAGCGAGCATGATGACTACCTGCTTGCACAGCTCGAAACGCTGCGCGAGAACTGGCTGGATACCTGTGCAACGGTCACGTTGATCGATGAGCTGCCACTGACCGTCGTGCGTGAGGCCTGGCTGGCCGGGCTTGATCAAGGCCGACTGTCCCAGCGCTTTCTGGCGGGCTCGGTCAACTTCTGCACGCTGATGCCCATGCGTGCCATCCCCTTTAAAGTGGTCTGCCTGCTGGGCATGAACGACGGCGATTACCCGCGCGCGCAGCCGCCGCTGGATTTCGACCTGATGGGCAGTGACTATCGCCCCGGAGACCGTTCCCGGCGTGAGGATGATCGCTACCTGTTGCTTGAAGCACTGCTCTCGGCCAGAGATCAGCTCTATATCAGTTGGGTTGGCCACAGCATTCGCGACAACAGCGAACGCCCTGCGTCGGTGCTCATTGGCCAACTGCGCGATCACCTGGCCAGTGGCTGGCGGCTTGCGAGCGAGACCGGTCCGGACGACAGCCAGGATAGTGGCGAGCGCTTGTTGCAAGCTTTGACCGTGGACCACCCGTTACAGCCCTTCAGCGCCAATTACTTCCACGCAGGCACAGGTTATTTCAGCTTCGCCCGCGAGTGGCGCCTGCTGCATGAAACGGATCTTCAGATGCCCGTGCCTCAAGCGCTTCTTCCTCATCAACAGGAAGAGCCCTTGTCCATTGCACAATTGCAGGATTTCCTGAGGAACCCGGTAAAGCATTTTTTCAGTCAGCGCCTGAAGATCTATTTCGAAGTTGCCGAAGCGCCGCTTGCCGATGAAGAACCCTTCGTGCTTGATGCGCTTGAGCGTTACGGTCTCAGTGAAAGCCTGCTCAGCGCGGCCATGGTGTGCCCTGACGATATTGAGACTGCCCTGCAAACTCAGGCATTGAAGCTCCAAGCCAGCGGGCTGCTGCCGCTTGCGGGATTCGGCACTCTGATGCAGAACGAGCTGATCGAACCGTTGCCGGACGTACTCAAGCGCTACCACGATCTGCTGACGCTGTGGCCCGACACACTGAGCAGCGCATTGCCGATCAGCTTTAGTCATGCCGGTGTGAGCATTGACGGCTGGCTGGGCGGGCTGCACCGCAACGCCGATGGTGAGCTACTGCTGGTCACGGCGATTCCAAACAGCATTGGTTCGAAAAAGACCCGTAAGTGGCATCGACTGATTCGGCCCTGGGTGAATCATCTGGTGGCCTGTGCCTGTGAACTGCCGTTGCACACGGCGCTGGTCGCCAGTGATGAAACCCTGATGCTTGATCCATTGGACAAGGATGCAGCCATTACCACACTGAATCACGTGCTGATGGCCTGGCTGCGCGGCATGCAGGAGCCGCTGCCCGTCGCCGTCAAAACCGCGTTTGCCTGGCTGGGCCAGCCCGCCGACAAAGCCGAGGCGGCGGCCCGCAAGGCTTATGAAGGTGACGGGCAGACCACCGATGGCGAGCGTCGCGAAAGCACGGCACTGGCCCGACAGTTTCCGGACTTCGACGCACTGCTGGACAGTGAAGAATTTGCAGGCTGGTGCGAGACCCTCTACAAGCCGATTTACGACGCTCCCTGGCAATCGCTGTCGGGCGGGGAGGGCAGTGCATGAACGAACAATCCCTTCCTCTCGCGCTACGCTTTCCGCTGCGCGGCAGCCAGTTGATCGAGGCCAGCGCCGGGACCGGAAAGACCTTCACCATCTCCGCTTTGTACCTGCGTCTGGTGCTCGGCCACGGCACCGAGCGGTCGGGCTTCGGTCGCGAACTTCTGCCGCCGCAGATCCTCGTGGTGACCTTTACCGACGCCGCCACCAAGGAATTGCGTGACAGGATTCGTACCCGGCTGGCGGAGGCTGCGCGGTTCTTTCGTGACGAGATCGCTGCACCCGATAGTCTGATCGCCGAGCTGCGCGAACAGTTCGAAGCGTCGCTATGGCCGGCCTGTGCCAGCCGTCTGGACATCGCCGCACAGTGGATGGACGAGGCCGCGGTTTCGACCATCCACAGTTGGTGCCAGCGCATGTTGCGCGAGCACGCATTCGACAGCGGCAGCCTGTTCACTCAGACGCTGGAAACCGATCACAGCGACTTGCTCGGTGAAGTCCTGCGCGATTACTGGCGACGCTTCTGCTATCCCATGAGCGGCGATGCGTTGACCTGGGTGCGGGAAAATCTCAGCGGTCCGGCAGCTTTGTTACCGCGTGTGCGAGGGTTGTTCGGGCGCGATCGCAGCCCACTTGGCCAAGAGCCGGCGGAACTGATCGAGGCGTCACTGCAGGAGCGCCGAGCTGCGCTTGCAGCCCTGAAAGCACCTTGGGTCGTCTGGGCTGACGAGCTGTATGCCATCTGCCTGGACGCTGTAGCCCGTAAAGCGGTCGATGGTCGGAAAATGCAGGAGCGCTACTTCAAACCCTGGTTTGAAAAGCTTGCCGCCTGGGCCGCTGACGACACTCAGGAAGCACTGGACTTGGGCACCGGCTTCACTCGCCTGACCCCGGAAGGCGTTGCCGAAGCCTGGAAAGGCGACCCGCCTGTGCACCCGGCTTTCGAGGCCATGGCACAGCTGAAAACTGCGCTCGACGGCTTGCCTGAACCGGACGCTGCCGTGTTGCAACATGCGGCGCAGTGGGTCAGCGCCCGTTTTGAAGAAGAGAAGCGTCGTCGCGCCGAGATGAGCTTTGATGACATGCTGCTCAGGCTTGACGCGGCCCTGCACGGCGCTGGCGGCGAGCGTCTGGCCACGCTGATTCGCGAGCAGTTTCCGGTGGCGTTGATTGACGAATTTCAGGACACCGATCCTGTGCAGTACCGGATCTTCGACAGCATCTATCGCCTTGAAGGCAATGACGAGCAGACCGGGCTGTTCCTGATCGGCGACCCGAAGCAGGCAATCTATGCATTTCGCGGTGCCGATATCTACACCTACCTGCGCGCCCGGCAGGCCACCCACGGTCGTTGGCACACGCTGGACACCAACTATCGTTCCAGTCATGCGATGGTCGAGTCGGTCAACCATGTGTTTACGCAGGCAGAGCAGCGTGAGCAAGGGCGCGGAGCGTTCCTGTTTCGTGATGACCAAGGCAATCAGGTGCCGTTTTCCGATGCGCTGGCTCAGGGGCGCAAAGAGACACTGGAAGTCGATGGCGCGCCACTGACTGCGCTGACGGTCTGGCATCTGGAGAGCGACCAGCCGGTGTCAGGCGTCATTTATCGGCAACAATTGGCGGCCAGTTGCGCCAGCGAGATTGTGCGCCTGCTCAACGCCGGTCAACGGGGCCGCGCCGGTTTCGTCACGCCCGACAAACCACTGCGCGGGCTGCGTCCGGCTGACATTGCGATTCTGGTACGCGACGGCAAGGAAGCGCAGGCGGTGCGCCAGCAACTGACCGCGCGTGGAGTGCGCAGCGTTTACCTGTCGGACAAGGATTCGGTGTTCGCCGCTCAGGAAGCCCATGACCTGTTGGCCTGGCTAAAAGCCTGTGCCGAGCCGGATTCAGAGCGCACGCTGCGTGCCGCACTGGCCTGTATCACTCTGGACCTGCCGTTGGCCGAGCTGGAGCGTCTGAATCAGGACGAACTGGCGTGGGAGCAGCGCGTCATGCAGTTTCGTGGCTACCGTGCCATATGGCGCAGCCAGGGTGTGCTGCCGATGCTGCGCCGCTTGCTGCACGACTTTGCCCTGCCACAGACATTGATGACGCGCACCGACGGCGAGCGAGTCCTGACCAACCTGCTGCACCTGTCTGAGCTGCTGCAACAGGCCGCCGCCGAACTGGACGGCGAACAGGCGCTGATTCGTCATCTGGGTGACCACCTGGCACTCTCGGGGCAGGCTGGCGAAGAACAGATCCTGCGTCTGGAAAGCGATGAGCAATTGGTCAAAGTGGTGACCATCCACAAGTCCAAGGGCCTTCAATATCCGCTGGTTTTCCTGCCGTTCATTTGCTCCTCGAAGCCCGTGGATGGCAGTCGCCTGCCACTGCAGTTTCATGACGCCGACGGCAAGTCCCAGATCAGCCTGCAGCCCACCGAAGCGCTGATCCAGCAAGCCGATGACGAACGTCTGGCCGAAGACCTGCGTTTGCTCTATGTCGCCCTGACCCGTTCGGAACATGCCTGCTGGCTGGGCGTCGCCGACCTCAAGCGCGGCAATGCCAACAGCTCGATGCTGCACCGTTCGGCGCTGGGTTACTTACTGGGCGGCGGCCTAGCGCTGAACGAGTCTGCAGAGCTGAAAGTCTGGCTGCGTGAGCTGGCCCACAATTGTGGCGCGATTGCCTTGCAGCCTGTTCCCGAGCCCACTGACGAACGCTTCAGCGCGCCACGCAACGACGCCGCGCTGGTCAAGCTGCTGGTGCCCAAACGCCGCGCTGCCGAGAACTGGTGGATCGCGTCCTACAGTGCCCTGCGTATCGGCGACACGCTAACGACAGGTGCCGATGAATCGCCTGACAGCCCGCAGGCACAGAAACTGTTCGACGATGAGCGTCTGGACCCTGAAGCCCCGCGTGACATCCTGACCAGCGGCGGCGATATCCACCGTTTTCCTCGGGGACCAAACCCGGGTACCTTTCTGCACGGGCTGCTGGAGTGGGCGGGCAACGACGGTTTTGCGCTAACCGCACACAACCCTGAACTGATAAGAGACGCCGTTGCACGTCGCTGTAACCGTCGTGGCTGGTCGGGCTGGATCGAAACCCTGAGCGAGTGGCTGCAACACATGCTGAACATGCCGCTGCGTCTGTCAGCGGATGCTACGCCGGTTGCGCTGGGCGAACTGGATCAGCCCAATCAGTACCGTGTGGAGATGGAGTTCTGGTTCGCCAGCAACAACGTCAACGTGGCACGCATGGATGCCCTCGTGCGCCGTTTCACCCACGACAACGCGCCGCGTGCTGCGACCGAGACGGTCTCGCTCAACGGCATGTTCAAAGGCTTCATCGACCTTACGTTTGAGCATGAGGGCCGTTATTACGTGGCCGATTACAAGTCCAACTGGCTGGGTACTGATGACACTGCGTATACCGGGCAGGCGATGGAAGCCGCCATTCTCGACAACCGCTACGACCTGCAATACGTCCTGTACCTGCTGGCGTTGCATCGTCAGCTCAAGGCGCGGATGGCCGACTATGATTACGATCAGCACATGGGCGGCGCGCTTTACCTGTTCCTGCGCGGCAGTCGCTCGGCGTCTCAAGGCGCGTACTTCACCCGTCCGCCACGCGAACTGATCGAGAGCCTGGATCTGCTGTTCCAGGGCAAACTGTTCGCGCATGACTTGCCGGGAGCATTGGCATGAGCCGCTCGTTCGATGATCTGTTGCCTACTGCGCTGGACGACATCAGCCTCGCCGATTCAAGCCCGCTGACGCGTGTCGGCGACCTGTTGATTCTGCTGGAGCGTTGGGTCGAACGCGGCTGGTTGCGTGCGCTGGACAAGGCATTCGTTGCGTTTCTTAGTGATCTCGACCCACAGGCCGATCCCTTGGTGCTGGTGGCTGCGGCGTTGACCAGTCATCAGCTTGGTCACGGCCATGTCTGTCTTGATCTGTACGAGACCCTGAAAGAGCCGGATTTTGCGCTGTCACTCCCGCCCGAAGGCGATCAGCAGAGCGCTCCGATGTTGCTGCCCTCGCAACTGCTGGCCGCGCTGGATGGTGCAGTGTGGTGCCAGGCGCTGGCACGCAGCGTGCTGGTCGCCGAGGTCGGAGACTCGAGTGCCGAGGCGCAGCAAAAACCGTTGGTGCTGGCCGAGCGGCGTCTGTACCTGCGCCGCTACTGGACTTACGAGCGGCGTATTGCCGCGTCCTTGCGTCAGCGACTGGCCAGCAGCGAAGCAACTCCGGAGGATCTGCCTCAGCGACTCGACGCATTGTTCGGCTTGGCCGACGCCGCGCCGCAAGCCGTCATCGACTGGCAGAAACTTGCCTGTGCACTGGCGACCCGCAAGGGTTTCAGCATCATCACCGGCGGCCCCGGCACCGGCAAGACCACGACCGTGGTGCGCCTGCTGGCGTTGTTGCAGGCCCCGGCGGTGCAGAGTGGCCAGCCGCTGCGCATCCGCCTGGCGGCGCCCACCGGCAAGGCAGCCGCACGCCTGACCGAGTCCATCAGCCAACAGGTGCAGAGCCTGGAGGTCAGCAACGACGTACGGCAGAAAATCCCCAGCGAAGTGACCACCGTCCACCGCCTGCTGGGCAGTCGCCCCGGTACCCGGCATTTCCGCCACCATGCAGGCAATTTACTGCCGCTGGATGTATTGGTGGTCGATGAAGCGTCCATGATCGACCTGGAAATGATGGCCAACCTGCTCGACGCATTGCCGCCGCATGCACGCATGGTTCTGCTGGGCGACAAGGACCAGTTGGCCTCTGTCGAAGCAGGTGCCGTGCTGGGCGATTTGTGTCGCGACGCCGAAGAGGGTTTCTACAGCCCTGAAACCCAGGCATGGCTTGAAGCGGTCAGCGGCGAAGACCTCAGCAAAGGCATGTTGCGCCAAGGCGACGCGCAGCATCATCCGTTGGCGCAGCAAGTGGTCATGCTGCGTCACTCGCGCCGCTTCGGAGAAGGGAGCGGCATCGGCCGGCTGGCCCGGCTGGTCAACCAGCAGCAAGAGCAACAGGCCCGCGCACTGCTTGCGGCGGGGAGTCACGACGATCTGTTCGCCCTGGCGCTGAAGGGCGAGCAGGACCTCAAATTCGAACGCCTCGTGCTTGACGGTCTTGGCCGAGGCGAGCAAGGCCCGCAGGGTTACCGGCACTACCTGAATATACTGGCCGCCGGGCGGCCCGCCGATGATTCGGCACTTGATGACGAGTGCTGGACCCGATGGGCGCGCTCGGTACTCAGCGCCTTCGACGCCTTTCAACTGCTGTGCGCCGTGCGCAAAGGTCCTTGGGGCGTGGAAGGCTTGAACCAGCGCATCACTCACGCGCTGTTCAGCGCGAAGCTGATTGAAAGCGAACAGCAATGGTACGAAGGTCGCCCGGTGCTGATGACCCACAACGACTATGGCCTGGGCCTGATGAACGGCGACATCGGCATCACCTTGCGCCTGCCCGAGCGCGACGGCGAAGGCAAACACGTATTGCGCGTCGCCTTCCCCCGCAACGACGGCAGCGATGGCGTGCGCTTCGTCCTGCCTAGCCGCCTAAATGAGGTAGAAACCGTGTACGCCATGACTGTGCACAAATCCCAGGGCTCGGAATTCGCCCACACCGCCCTGATCCTGCCCGAAGCGCTCAACCCGGTCTTGACCAAAGAGCTCATCTACACCGGCATCACCCGCGCCAAACACTGGTTCAGCCTGATCGAACCGCGCCAAGGAATCTTCGAAGAAGCCCTGCGCCGCAAGGTCAAACGCCTGAGTGGGTTGATGTTGGGGCTTTGATCATGTCCAGGCTTTCCGGCTTATCTCGCCAGCAATATAAGTCGCCAGCTCCTCCATCCTGTCAGGGTCTCTGCAAACGACAGGTTCCGCTTTTGACTCAGGCCCCGCATCTGAGGCCTTCCCTGCAGCCTTGGGGTCTACCAAAGCGTCCGCTGCCAAAGCTTTCTCCGTGAGCTTCGGTTCAGCCACTAACTCCGCCAGCAGCGTCGCCCATGACGAAGCCTCCACCAACGTCACTTGAGCCCGTGATGATCGTCCCGCCGTGACTGGTGGGGCTCCCCAAGTGGGCCATAGGACGGCCATTCACCAGAATGGCAGGAAGAAAGCCTGTAGTGATCACCGCACCACACCCGCAGGTATCACCCACACGTGCTGCGCCCATGACGTGGATGTTGACGTCACCGGATGCAGACGCGATAGGTGTTGTAGCGAGACCCGGCAATGGGCAGGCGTGCTTGTCGCCCAATCGAGCTGAAGAAATCATTGCATGCCGTCCCTGCGTTTCTGATACGTAGACGCCAACCAGCGTTTAGTTGACGCGTGGCAGGCTACCGGAAGCGTGAAAGTCGATATGTAGGGGAAATCTCAATTTTGCGCAGGACCTTGAGAATCTGATCGAAAGGTCGGGGTGACCTCAATGGGAGCGAACTAGCATCAGTGTCACAAACTGTCGGCCAACTCCGGTCTGCCCCACTACTATGCGGCCACCTGATTCCTTGAAAAAACTGTGATTACAGGAAGCGAATAGCGCGGTTTTCCCCCAACAAAAACCCCTTGTTCAACTCCGTCACCTCCCGAATGTAATCCCACAGCAACGTGATCCGTTTCAACTTGCGCAGGTCCTCCCGGCAGTACATCCAGAATTGCCGGGTGATGTTCACTTCATCCGGTAGCACCGACAGCAACCTCGGGTCCTGGGCTGCGAGGAAGCACGGCAGGATCGCCAGTGCGCGGCCCTGCAGGGCCGCGGTGTATTGGGCTATGACGCTGGTGCTGCGCAGTTGTGCCTGGGCGTTGGGCAGCAGGTTGATCAGGTACAGCAGCTCGGAGCTGAACGCCAGGTCGTCGACGTAGCTGACGAAGACGTGTTCGCTCAGGTCCGCTTTGTGCTCGATGGGCGGGTGGCTGTCCAGGTATGCCTGGGTGGCATACACACGCAGGCTGTAATCGCAGAGTTTGCAGCATACGTAGGGGCCATGTTCCGGGCGTTCCAGAGCGATGACGAGATCGGCCTCGCGTTTCGACAGGCTGATGAAGTGCGGCAGCGGCAGAATATCCAGCGAGATGCTCGGGTAACGGTCGAGAAAGTGGCTCAGTTGCGGGGTAATGAAAAAGCTGCCGAAGCCTTCGGTGCAGCCTATGCGGATATGCCCGGATAACGCCACGCTGGACCCGGAAACCTGTTCGCAGGCCATGTGCAGTGTGCTTTCGATGGACTCGGCGTAGCCCAGCAGGCGCTGGCCTTCGGCGGTCATGACGAAACCGTTGTTGCGCGATTTTTCGAACAGCAGTGTGCCGAGCGAGGTTTCCAGCGAATTGATGCGTCGCGACACGGTGGTGTAGTCGACGGCCAGACGCCGCGCAGCGCTGCTGACTTTTCGGGTGCGTGCCACTTCAAGGAAAAACTTCAGGTCATCCCAGTTCAACAGCCCAAGGGAGGTGATGTTTTTTTGCATGTTGACCCTGCTTTTATCTGCATTCTTGTTAGAAGTTTGCACATCTATACTCCAAAGCACGCCCCCTGACCAACTCAAAAACAAGACTGCCGGCAGACCGCGGCTATCCATCGGCATACGCGCTGGATGCACGATCTGTCGAAGGGAGAACCGTTGAAATGAATGCCTCACTGAACGACACCACGACCTCGATTGCCCGCGCGAAACTGCTGATCAACGGTGAGTGGATTGACTCGCAAAGCAACGAATGGCAAGACATCGTCAACCCGGCGACTCAGCAGATCCTCGCTCGGGTGCCATTCGCCACGCCCGCTGAAGTCGACGCTGCCGTTGCTGCGGCTGTCACGGCTTATCGAACCTGGCGGGAAACGCCAATCGGTGTGCGGATGCGCATCATGCTCACATTACAGGCGCTGATTCGCGAGCACTCCAGACGTATCGCGTCAGTGTTGAGCGCCGAGCAAGGCAAGACACTGGCCGATGCCGAGGGCGATATCTTTCGCGGTCTTGAAGTGGTCGAGCACGCCTGTTCTATCGGTACGCTGCAAATGGGCGAGTTTGCCGAGAACGTTGCCGGTGGCGTTGATACTTATACGTTGCGCCAGCCCATAGGCGTATGCGCTGGGATCACGCCGTTCAACTTCCCGGCGATGATTCCGCTGTGGATGTTTCCGATGGCGATTGCCTGCGGAAATACCTTTGTCCTCAAGCCCTCTGAACAAGACCCGCTGTCGACCCTGTTGCTGGTCGAGCTGGCGATTGAGGCGGGCGTACCGGCCGGCGTGCTGAATGTGGTGCATGGCGGCAAGGAAGTGGTGGACGCGATCTGCACTCACAAGGACATCAAGGCGGTTTCCTTTGTCGGCTCGACCGCAGTCGGTACACATGTCTACGACCTTGCCGGTCGGCACGGCAAGCGTGTACAGGCAATGATGGGGGCGAAGAATCATGCCGTCGTGCTGCCTGATGCCAACCGCGAGCAAACGCTGAATGGGCTGGTGGGCGCGGGTTTTGGTGCGGCGGGCCAGCGCTGCATGGCGACCTCGGTGGTGGTACTGGTTGGCGCGTCGAAACAGTGGCTGCCGGACCTCAAGGCGCGGGCGCAGGCACTCAAGGTCAATGCCGGTCAGGAACCGGATACCGATATCGGCCCGGTGATTTCCAGAAAAGCAAAGCAGCGCATTCTGGACCTGATCGAGAGCGGTGTGCGTGAAGGCGCAACGCTTGAGCTGGACGGTAGAGAGGTTTCGGTGCCGGGTTACGAGGGAGGTAACTTCGTAGGGCCGACGCTGTTCTCGGGCGTGACCACCGACATGCAGATCTACACTCAGGAGATTTTCGGTCCAGTGCTCGTGGTGCTGGAGGTCGATACCCTGGATGAGGCTATCGCACTGGTCAATGCCAACCCGTTCGGCAACGGCACCGGGCTGTTCACCCAGAGCGGCGCGGCGGCACGCAAGTTTCAAAGCGAGATTGATGTCGGGCAGGTCGGGATCAATATTCCGATTCCTGTGCCGGTGCCGTTTTTCAGTTTTACCGGCTCGCGGGGTTCCAAACTGGGCGATCTGGGCCCGTACGGCAAACAGGTGGTGCAGTTCTATACTCAGACCAAGACTGTTACCAGCCGCTGGTTCGATGACGACAGCGTTAACACCGGTGTGAACACTACGATCAATTTGCGCTGAACACGGCCAGCCGGGCCAGGAGAACAACAATGAACATCGCATTTATCGGTCTGGGCAATATGGGCGCGCCCATGGCCCGCAACCTGATCAGAGCCGGTCACGCCTTGCAGGTGTTCGACCTGAACAAGAGCGTACTGGCTGAATTCGCCGAGCTGGGTGCACAGGTCGGCGACTCGCCCGCACAGGCGGCCAAAGGCAGTGAGCTGGTCATCACCATGCTGCCCGCTGCGGCGCATGTGCGCAGCGTTTACCTGAATGAAGACGGCGTGCTGAAAGGTATCTCACCCGGCGTCCCGGCTGTTGATTGCAGCACTATCGACCCGCAGACCATTCGCGACATCGCGGCTATCGCCGCACAGCAAGACGTGGTGTTGGGCGATGCGCCGGTGTCTGGCGGCACCGGTGGTGCGCAGGCCGGGACGTTGACCTTCATGGTCGGCGGTTCGGTTGAGCACTTTGCCGTGCTCAAACCGCTGCTGGCGCAGATGGGCCGCAATATCGTGCATTGCGGCGATGTGGGCACCGGCCAGATCGCCAAGATCTGCAACAACATGCTGCTGGCGATCTCCATGATCGGTGTGGCCGAGTCCATGGCCTTGGGCAATGCGCTGGGTATCGATACCGAAGTGCTGGCCAGCATCATCAATACCTCGACTGGCCGCTGCTGGAGTTCCGAGGCGTACAACCCCTGGCCCGGCGTTGTCGAAACCGCGCCCGCTTCGCGAGGCTACAGCGGTGGCTTTGGTGCCGAACTGATGCTCAAGGACCTAGGGCTGGCAACCGAGGCTGCACGCGTTGCGCGTCAGCCGGTGATTCTTGGTGCGGTGGCGCAACAGTTGTACCAAGCCATGAGCCTGCGCGGCGATGGCGGCAAGGACTTCTCGGCGATTATCGAGGGGTATCGCCACAAGGCGCTTTGATCGCGACGCTTGCGGGGCGGCAATGCCGCCTCAGGATGTTGTCACATCTTGTCCAACCTTCCTGAATGCAGATGCATACGATTCTCTTTTACTTGTGAATCGTAAGGAAGTTCCATGCATTCTCCTCTTCGTTTGCGGCCTGCAGCTGTGATGGTCAAACTCGCGCTGACCTGCATTGCATCAGGTCAGCTTTACGCTGCCGAGCAGGTGATCGAGCCCGCCAACGTGCTATCAATCGACGACGTTGTGGTGACGGCTTCCGGTTTCGAGCAGAACCTGGAGGATGCACCCGCCTCGATGACGGTCATTACCGGCGACGAACTGCGCAAGAAATCGTTTCGCGATCTCACCGATGCGCTGCGCGACGTTGAGGGTGTGACCGTCAACGGCGGCGCCAATGAAACCGACATTTCCATCCGCGGCATGCCTGCCGACTACACGCTGATCCTGGTCGATGGCAAACGTCAGAGTGCTCGCGAATCACGGGTCAACGGCAACAGTGGTTACGAACAGAGCTTTATTCCACCCGCCGAAGCCATCGAACGTATCGAAGTCGTTCGTGGACCAATGTCATCGTTGTACGGTTCGGATGCAATCGGCGGGGTGATCAACATCATCACGCGCAAGGTCACGCCGGAGTGGGGCGGTTCGGTCACTTACGATTATTCGGCACGCCAGCACAGTGATCAGAGTAATGCACGTCAGACCCAGTTCTTTCTCGGTGGACCGATCAAGGAAGACATGCTCGGGCTACAGGTCTGGGGACGCTATCTGGACCGGCAGGCAGATGACAATGTCGAGCAAACCAACGGTTTCAGCAAGGCCGACCACCGCGATTTGACCGCTCGACTGTCGTTCACGCCGACCATTGACCACGACATCCTGCTGGAAGCCGGTGCCACGCGACTCAAGAACGGCGATGGCGTGAGCGCCAACTGGGCGACTCGCGAGCAGGAAAACAACCGTGATCACTGGTCGGTTTCACACCAGGGGCGCTGGGGCTGGGCGACCTCGGACGTGTCTTTTGCGTACGAAAAATCCAGTCGTGAAGGCAAGGCCAGTGCGACACAGACCGACGTGCTAGGACGCAAGCCCGAGGTCGAAAACAAGGTGCTCGACGCCAAACTGGTCATGCCCACCGAACGCAACATCACCACCACCGGGCTGCAGTGGAACGACACCACCGTGACCGACTGGAATCAGGGGCTGGGTGACCGCAAGGACTATGAGTTCTCGGTTGTGCAAAAGGCGCTGTTCGCTGAAAACGAATGGTCTGTGACCGACACCTTCGCGCTGACTACCGGTCTGCGCATGGACCATCACGAACAGTATGGCGTGCATTTCAGCCCCAGGGTTTATGGCGTCTGGCGTGCCACCGATGACTGGACCATCAAAGGCGGCGTCGCGCGCGGCTTCAAGGCACCTGAAGTTCGTGCCGTAGTGCCGGGTTATTCGTATCTGCGCCGCAACCGGTTCGTGATGTTCGGCAACCCGGACCTCAAGCCGGAAACCAGCACCAACTACGAGTTGTCTGCGCTGTGGTCCAATCGCAACGACCTGTCGGCAGGCGCAACGGTGTTCTACAACGACTTCCAGGACAAACTCTCCACCGTCACCACCACCCAGGTGTGGAACGGCTTCATCGTCATGGACAGGGTCAATGTCGACAAGGCCGTCATCAAGGGCGTCGAGCTTAACGGCCGTTGGGACATTACATCGGCGGTTGCGATCAAGGGCAATTACACCTACACCGACTCGGAGCAGAAAAGCGGTGCCAACGCAGGGGCACCGCTGGCACTGACCCCGGAGCAGAAAGCCAATGTACGCGCAGAGTGGACCCTCAATGACCGCACCCAGCTGTGGGCCTCAACCAATTACTACGGCAAGGAATACGGCAACACCCTCACCGACGAGGCCGCGCCGGGCTACACCACAGCCGACTTCGGCGGCTCGTATGAACTGAGCAAAAACATCTCGCTCAACGCCGCCCTGTACAACGTGGCGGACAAGCGCCTGGATGATGAAACCTACGGCACCGTCAATTACGGTCGGACCCTGTGGGCGAGCACGACCGTACGGTTTTGAGGCAGCACTTATCGTTCGTCATCGTTGAGATTATCGTTCCCTGCGCTCCAGCGTGTGAGCGCCTTGGTTGACGCTCTGCGTCACAAATCTGAGGCACAGCGCTGAGCGCAGAGCATTGCCACGATAATCGTCAGCCAGCCTATCGCGAAGACTCAGCCCACCGGCAATCGCACCACCGCACACAACCCTGCTGGCGGACGGTTTTCCAGGGTGAGTTCGCCGCCGTGGGCCTGTACGCAGGCGCGGGCGATGGCCAGACCCAGACCGAGCCCGCCACCTTGTGTGTGGTCTGCGCCGGTCTGGCTCAGTTGCACGAAGGGTTCGAATACCTGAGTCAGCCAGGCCTGTTCGATGCCTGGGCCGTGATCAAGAATCTCCAGCCGGATCTGCCCGTCAGGCTCTTTGCCGAGGCTGATCGTAGCGTCCCCTGCATGCTTCAGTGCGTTATCGATCAGGTTGGTCAGCGCACGTTTCAGCGCCAGAGGCCTGCAGCTGTAGCGAACCTCAACTGCGCTGTCGCGGGTGATCGGTTGTCCCATCGCCGCATAACGCCTCGCCAGATCATCAAGCAGGGCAGTCAACGATATGTCGACAGTGGCTTCCTGCACGGCATCGCCACGTACGAAATTCAATGTCTCGCGCACCATCGCACGCAGCTCATCGAGACTTTCCAGCATGTCATCGCGTGCCGGGCTGTCTTCGAGCAGCTCCATCTGCAGACGCAATTCGGTGATCGGTGTGTTCAGGTCATGGCTGATGGCGGCCAGCATGCGCGTGCGGCCTTCGACATGACGGGCGATGCGTTCCTGCATGATGTTGAAGGCCATGGTCAGATCACGTGCTTCCTGCGGGCCGGACAGCGGCAGAGGCGGTATCCATTCGCCGCGACTGACACGCTCGGTCGCCTTCGCCAGTGTCCTGACCGGTTGCACGATGCGGCGCATGAAAAACACCACGATCAGCAATACCGGAATGGTGGTTACCGGCAGTGTGTAAGCAAGCATGCGCCCCCATTCGTAGCCGCCTGCCGGGTATTGAATCGCATTGAGGTACGCGCCGTTGAGCAGGTCGATGCTAGTGCGCAGACGCAACGGCGCCCACCCGGCGGCAACGAACACATGCTCGCGCGCCGGACCGCCACTGATCCGCTCAAGCTGCATGCCGATGCTAGTGTCGACGGGCAGCGTCAGACGCTTGCCAAGGTCGGCGATCAACCGGTGTTCTTCAGCGCGCATGTCCAGCGTATTGGCGACGGGATAAGCAGACACCCACAGCTCCGAATCGGACGTCTGCAACGCGGCCAGCAAGCGCGAAGCGTCCTCGGCCGGCATTCCCTGCGTAGCGTGGTAAGCGGTGATCAGCCGTTCGATGGCCAGCGTGCGCGACAGCGGATGAATCAACGCGCCGGTGCGTTGCAGATAGAGCATGGCGATGGCATTGGAGGCCAGCAAAGCCAGCAGCAATAACAGCGCCAGCTGGTGGGTCATGCGCCTGGGCCAGAAACGGCTCAACCTGTTCATGCGTCGAGCGTGTCGACGGTGGCCGCCAACATGTAACCATCACCCCAGACGGTACGCAGCAGTTCCGGCTCGACCGGGTTGTCACAGAGTTTGCGGCGCAAGCGGCTGATCTGCCGGTCGATGGCGCGGTCGTAGACTTCATTGCCCGGTCGCGCCGTCAGGTCGATCAGTCGCTGGCGACTGAGAATGGTATTGGGGTGGCTTAGCAACACGTTCAGCAGGCGGCTTTCCACGGTGCTGAGCCTGACCGCCGAGCCGTCGCTGCGCAGCAGCGTCCCGGTTCGGGTGGTGAAACTCAGACCCGCGAACGCATAGCGCTGCGTTACCGTGGGCAGATCGTTGGCAGGTGCAGCGCCGATTTCGCCGCGGCCCGGCCCACGCCTGCGCAATACGCTGTTGATGCGTGCCACCAGTTCACGCGGTTCGAATGGCTTGGTGATGTAATCGTCGGCCCCGATATCCAGCCCGTGAACCCGGTCGGCAGGGGTGTCGCGTGCGGTCAGCAGGATCACCGGGATATTCTCGCGGCGATGCAAGCGGCTGCACAGTTCAAACCCGTCATCGTCCGGCAGCATTACATCCAGCACCACCACATCGAACGCCTGCTGCCTGAGCAACTGCCACATGCCCGCTGCATCTTCAGCGGTGCGCACATCGAATAAATGGCGACGCAAGTAAACAGCCAGCGGATCACGGATCTTGCGGTGATCGTCCACGACAAGCACGCGCGGAGCAGGGCGAGACTGGGGTGTAGTGCACATCATGATGTTCCTGGACTGCGCGTGGGGATGATTCTCATTGGTTTCTGAGATTTTATCCCATTTGTGACTGGCAAGTCGCCGCCGGGGGCGAAAAGCCATTATTCGAACGGGCGCTACCTCACCTGCCTGTGGATTTTTACGCTAGGTAAACGCGCAGGAACCGGCTACTTTGACCCGTCACACCGGCGCAGGGATACCCGGTACGCTTCGATGAGAAGTGCGGTGTCCCCGGCAGGGTGGCAATGCTTTCATCATCAAACGTCCCTGACTCAGAAAAAGAAGAGATCGATCATGAAGTTCGAACCCCTCGCCAGATCGCTGATTGCGACGGCACTGATTGTCGCGTACTCCCCCGCATTCGCTGCGTCACAAGCCCCGGTTGCTGCCGAAAACGGCATGGTTGTCACGGCTCAGCACCTGGCCACGCATGTGGGTGTCGATGTGCTCAAGGCTGGCGGTAACGCTGTCGATGCGGCCGTAGCCGTCGGTTACGCACTGGCGGTGGTCTATCCTGCCGCCGGTAACCTCGGTGGTGGTGGTTTCATGACCATCCAGCTGGCGGACGGGCGCAAGACCTTCCTCGACTTCCGTGAGAAAGCACCGCTGGCAGCGACCGCCAACATGTACCTGGACAAGGACGGCAAGGTCATCCCTGACCTCAGCGCCAAAGGCCATCTGGCCGTTGGCGTGCCGGGCACGGTATCCGGCATGGAAATGGCGCTGAGCAAGTACGGTACTCGCAAACGCCAGGAGGTCATCGCACCGGCAATCAAACTCGCAGAAGAAGGATTTGTGCTGGGTCAGGGCGATGTGGACATGTTGTCGAGCGCCACGGATGTGTTCAAGGCAGACATGGCCGACTCCGGCTCTATCTTCCTCGACAAGGGCGAGCCGATGCAGGTCGGTCAGAAACTGGTGCAGAAAGACCTCGCCAAGACCCTTCAGGAAATCTCCGACAAGGGCAGCGACGGCTTCTACAAGGGCTGGGTCGCCAAGGCGCTGGTCGATTCCAGTCAGGCCGGCAAGGGCATCATTACCCAGGCGGACCTCGATCACTACAAGACCCGCGAGCTGGCCCCCGTCGAATGTGACTACCGTGGCTATCACGTAGTGTCAGCGCCACCGCCAAGCTCCGGCGGTGTGGTCATCTGCCAGATTCTGAACATCCTCGAAGGCTACCCGATGAAAGAGCTGGGCTTCCGCTCGGCGCAGGGTATGCACTATCAGATCGAAGCCATGCGTCACGCCTACGCGGATCGCAACAGTTATCTGGGCGACCCGGATTTCGTCAAGAATCCGGTCGAGCATCTGCTGGACGTCAAGTACGCGGCCAAACTGCGTGCCGCCATCGAACCGCAAAAAGCCGGTGATTCGAACAAGATCAAACCGGGTGTCGCGCCTCATGAAGGCAGCAATACCACCCACTATTCGATTGTCGACAAATGGGGCAATGCGGTTTCGGTGACTTACACCCTGAACAATTGGTTCGGCGCGGGCGTCATGGCCAGCAAGACCGGTGTGATTCTCAACGACGAAATGGATGACTTTACCGTCAAGGTCGGCGTGCCCAATATGTACGGTCTGGTGCAGGGTGAGGCCAACGCCATTGCGCCGGGCAAGACGCCGCTGTCGTCCATGAGCCCGACCATCGTCACCAAGGACGGCAAGGCTGTCATGGTCGTCGGCACGCCGGGCGGCAGTCGCATCATTACCGCGACCCTGCTGACCATGCTCAACGTCATCGACTACGGCATGAACATTCAGGAAGCAGTGGATGCGCCGCGTTTCCACCAGCAATGGCAGCCCGAGGCAACCAACATCGACACCTTTGCGGTCAGCCCCGACACGCTGAAGATTCTCGAGAGCTGGGGCCACAAGTTCGCCGGTCCTCAGCCACTCAATCACGTAGCGGCAATTCTGGTGGGCGCGCCTTCGCTGGCTGGCAAACCGGTCGGTAACAACCGCTTCTATGGTGCCAACGACCCGCGCCGTAACACCGGTTTGTCGCTGGGTTACTAAGTCACGCCACTGATCACGCCACGGTTCTGTACGTCAGGACTGTGGCGTCTTTGTTTCTGCTGTGGTTTCAACTGCGCACCCAGCGCTGTCTGCTCCAGCCGCTCAATGCGTCGACGGCAAACACCAGTATCAGCATCGCCAGAATGACCGTGCTGGCCTGTGCTTCCTGGAACAGGCTGAGACTGATGTAGAGCATCTGGCCCAAGCCTCCCGCCCCGACAAAACCCAGTACGCTGGCCATGCGAATGTTGTTTTCCCAGCGATACAGCGTGTAGGCCAGCAACTGCGGCCAGAGGTTGGGCAGGGTGCCATAGCTGAACGCCTGCCAGGCGCTGCCGCCCTGCAGGCGAATCGCTGCAGCGGGTTGCGGCGCGGTATTTTCCAGTGCCTCGGCAAACAGACGGCCCAGAACGCCCGTGGTGTGCAGTGCCAGTGCCAGCGTGCCGGCATTGGGGCCGAGCCCGGCAGCCAGCACCATCAACACGGCCCACACCAGTTCCGGAATGGCGCGCAGCGCATTGAGCAGCAGGCGACTCATGCTGCGCAGGAGCCAACCGAAACGCCCGGCAGCGGGCAATGCCAGGAGCAAACCTGCAATGGCCGCCAGCAACGTGCCAAGCGCAGACATGGCCAGGGTTTCCAGGGCACCTTTGCCGATCGCCTGCAGATGGTCGCTGCTCAGGTCCGGGTTCAGGAAGCGCGACGCGTAACGGCTCATCTGCGTCAGATTGTCATGACTGCCCAGCGTGAACAGGTCCAGGCCGAGATATGCAAACGAGGCGACCACAGCCGCAATCATCGCCAACAACAACAGCAGGTTGCCCATGCGCTTCATGTGAAGCGCCTGCGCAACAGACGGCTGAGCTGGTCGGCAAGCAGGACCAGCAGCAGAAAAGTCAGCAGCATGCTCGCCACTTCGTCACCGGCGAACATGCGCATCGAAAGGTCAATCTGCTGACCCAGTCCGCCCGCGCCGACAAAGCCCATGACCACCGAGGCGCGCACGGCGCACTCCCAGCGATACACGGTATAGGACGTCAACTCTGCGGCCGCATTGGGCAGGATGCCGTAGGCGAGCGCGGCCAGCCGTCCGCTGCCTGACTGGAGCAGCGCGTGGGCGGGGCGCTGGTCCACCGATTCGAAAATCTCGGCGTACACCTTGCCGAGCATGCCTGCATAGGTGATGGCGATGGCCAGCACGCCTGCGGTCGGACCCAGCCCGACCGCACGCACAAACAACAGTGCCCAGACGATTTCCGGCACGCTGCGCAGGAAAATCAGCACGCCGCGCACCGGCCAGCGCAGGCATTGGCCGAGCCAGCCGGGCCGTCCGCCGCGGGAGGCGGCTGACAGGGACAAGGCCTTGCTGGCGAGCAGACCTGCCGGTATGGCCAGCAGCAGAGCGAGCGCGATGCCCGCAGTGGCGATAGCCAGCGTTTGCAAGGTCGCATCCAGCAGCAGTTCGAGAAATTCTGCTGAGTGCGCTGCAGGCCAGAACCCGGCGAGGAAGCTGCCCATTGTCCGGGCATTGTCGGCGTGCAGCAGGACCAGCGGGTTCAGCTCGGCCAGACGAATGCCCGGCCAGAGCAGGACGACAGCCAACAGCGTCAGCAACAGTCGTGGCATTGCTGCCGGATCGCGCTGATCCCGGGTCAGCATCGAGGCGTCCAGTGTGTTTCAGGCGCATCCATGATGGATCGAGGGCTCAGCTGTTCATTGGCATACAGCGTGTCCAGATGCTGCCTGTCGACCTCGTTTGCAGTGAGGTCAAAGTGGATTTTCCCGTCACGCACCCCTATGACTCGCGGGAAGTGGGCCAGCGCCAGTTCTACCGCATGCAGGCTGGCGACCAGCGTCACGTTGTGCTCGACGGCGTGCTGGCATAACAGCGCAAGGGTGTGATCGGCCAGACGCGGGTCCATCGCCGAAACCGGCTCGTCGGCCAGCAGCAGTTCAGGCGTCTGATACAAGGCGCGGGCGATGCCGACGCGTTGCAACTGCCCGCCAGACAATTGCTGGCAGCGCTCGAACAGTTTGTCCGCCAGGTCCAGGCGTGCCAGCACCTCGCGGGCACCGCGGATGTCCAGTGGGTGCAGCAGGTTCAGCAGGCTTTTGCCCAGCCCCCATTGACCCAGTCGGCCCGCAGACACCGCCGTGATGACCCGCTGACGCGCAGGCAACGGTGGTGCCTGATGGATCAGCGCAATGCGGCTGCGCAGGCGTTGGCGGTGTTTGCTGGAGAGTTGCCAGGGATTTGCCCCCAGCACCTCAAGTTGACCGGCACTGGGTGGCAGCGCGCTGGCCAGCAGATTGAGCAGCGTTGTCTTGCCCGCACCGGACGGCCCGATGATCGCCACCCGCTCGCCGCGAGCGATGCTCAGGTCCAGGCCGCGCAACGCCAGTGTGCCGTCGCTGTGGCGCAGCTCGATGCCGGACAGACGCAGGGTCATTTCAGCAGGTCGGCAGCGCGTGCGGCTTCTTCGATGCCCTTGTAGTTTTCTGGTTTGGTCTCGATGAAACGGCTGGCAGCCTGAAGATCAAGAATTGCCTTCTGCTCCGGGTTGGCCGGGTCGAGGTCAAGGAACGCCTGCTTGATCTTCGCCGCCAGCGCCGGGTCGAGGCTGCCACGTACGGTCCAGTTGTAGTCGAAATAAGCCGGTGTGGTTTCAAAAACGTGCACCTTGCTCGTGTCGACCTTACCGCTGGCAACCAGTTTGTCCCACACGCTGGCGTTGAGCACGCCTGCATCGACCTTGCCCGCCTGAACCCAGGCAGCGGTTGCGTCATGCGCGCCGGAATAAGCAACACGGCTGAAGAATGTTTCCGGCTTGATGTTTTCCTTGAGCATGAAATAGCGCGGCATCAGGCTGCCGGATGTCGACGACACCGAGCCAAAGGCAAACGTCTTGCCTTTGAGGTCCGCCAGGGTTTTCACGTTCGGATCGGAAGTGATGAATTTGCTGGTGAATCTGGCGTCCTGTTCACGCTGTACCAGTGGCACCGCATTACCGGTCTTGAGGTTGACCTGGACGAAGGTGAAGCCGCCCAGCCACGCCATGTCGAGCCGGTCAGTGGCCAGTGCCTCGACCACTGCCGGGTAATCCGCAACCGGAACGAACTCGACTTTCATGCCCAGGCGCTGTTCCAGATAGGCTCCCAGCGGTTTGAACTTGCGCAGCAGTTCGGTAGGCGCTTCATCGGGAATGGCCGAAACGCGCAGGGTGTCGGCAGCATGGCTGGTCAGTGCGGAGAAGGACAGGGCAAGGCCGGCGGCGAGCGCCAGGGTACGCTTGAGCATGGAGGTTCTCCGGTTCAATAGCGGAAAAAGGATTGAGCGAGGCCCGCGAGCATGAGCAGGCGGTGCTTCACAGGATTCGATGGTGATGCGCGGGGATTATAAGAGGCATGGCGAGAAAGGCCAGTTCGGCAGATTCTTCGCCCGGATGCACAACCGGCGGGCGACGCGGTTTGCGCTGATAAGGGCACAGCCCCTAGACTCCGCAGCCTGTTTCCCGGTAACCGAGAGTGTTGCGATGAACGAGCCAATCCGCCTGACCCAGTACAGTCACGGAGCAGGGTGTGGCTGCAAGATTTCCCCCAAAGTGCTGGACGTGATCCTCGCGGGCAGTGGCGCTCAGAACCTCGACCCTAACCTCTGGGTTGGCAACGCCTCGCGTGACGATGCTGCGGTCTATGCGCTGGATGACGAACGCGGCGTGGTATCGACCACTGACTTTTTCATGCCCATCGTCGATGACCCGTTCGACTTCGGGCGCATCGCTGCCACCAACGCCATCAGCGATATCTACGCGATGGGCGGCGACCCGCTGATGGCCATCGCCATTCTCGGCTGGCCGGTCAACGAGCTGCCGCCCGAAGTCGCGCGCGAGGTCATTCGCGGTGGCCGTGCAGTCTGTGATGCTGCCGGTATTCCGCTGGCTGGCGGGCACTCCATCGATGCGCCGGAGCCGATCTTCGGTCTGGCTGTGACGGGTGTGGTGCAGAAAAAGCACATGAAACGCAACGACACTGCGCAGGCGGGGTGCACGCTTTACCTGACCAAACCCCTGGGCATCGGCATCCTCACGACCGCCGAAAAAAAGTCGAAGTTGCGCGATGAAGATATCGGTCTGGCGCGCGACTGGATGTGTACCCTGAACAAGCCGGGTAGCCGTTTTGGCAAACTGGCAGGCGTGGCGGCAATGACCGATGTCACCGGCTTCGGCCTGCTCGGGCATCTGGTGGAAATGGCCGACGGCGCAGGTTTGACTGCCCGCCTGGACTACGCCGCCGTACCGCGGCTGCCCGGCGTCGAGCATTACATTGCCGAGGGCTGTGTGCCGGGCGGCACATTGCGCAATTTCGACAGTTATGGCGACAGGATTGCGTCGCTCAGCGATGCGCAACGCGATCTGCTGTGCGACCCGCAGACCAGTGGCGGTTTGCTGGTCGCGGTCAGCCCCGAAGGCGAAGCGGAGTTTCTGATGGTGGCTGCCGAACTGGGCCTGCTGCTCAACCCTATCGGCACTTTGCATGAGCGACAGACCCACGCCGTCGAGGTGTTCTGATGGCCGACAACAGCAGCGATTACCGCAGGCTTTTTCTCGACGATGTGCCGATGATGGACGCTCGCGCGCCAGTCGAGTTCTCCAAGGGCGCTTTTCCCGGGGTGATCAACCTGCCGCTGATGAATGACATCGAGCGGCAGAAGGTCGGCACCTGTTACAAACAACACGGTCAGGACGCCGCTATCCAGCTAGGGCATCAGCTGGTGTGCGGTCAGGTCAAGGACGCACGGGTCAGCGCGTGGATCGAATTTGCCAGAGCGAACCCGGACGGCTACCTGTATTGCTTCCGCGGCGGTCTGCGTTCACAGACGGTCCAGCGCTGGCTGAAGGAGGCCGGAGTCGACTACCCGCGCATTCTTGGCGGCTACAAGGCGATGCGCACCTTCCTGCTGGATACCCTGCACGATGCCGTGACCGAGTGCGATCTTGTCGTGCTGGGCGGCATGACCGGGACGGGCAAGACCGAGGTATTGACACAGTTGCCCAACAGCCTGGATCTGGAAGGAATCGCCAATCATCGCGGCTCCAGCTTCGGCAAGCGTGCAACCGGTCAGCCCGCGCAGATCGACTTCGAAAATCGTCTGGCCATCGACCTGCTCAAGAAGCGTGCAGCCGGTATCGAACAGTTCGTTGTGGAGGATGAAAGCCGTCTGGTCGGCAGCTGCAACGTACCTCTGGAACTGCACCAGGCAATGCAGGGCTGCCCCGTGGTCTGGCTGGAAGACAGCTTCGAGAACCGTGTCGAGCGCATTCTGGATGATTATGTCGTCAACCTGTGCGCCGAATTCATCAGCGTCAAGGGAGAAGAGCAGGGGTTTGGTCTGTTCGCTGAGCGTTTGCTGAAAAGTCTGGCCAACATTCACAAACGCCTGGGCGGCGAGCGTCATCAGCGACTTTCGGGCCTGATGCAGACGGCGCTGGAAGCGCAACAGCGTAACGGTACGGTTGACCTGCACAGAGTCTGGATCGAAGGCCTGCTCGGCGAATATTACGATCCGATGTACGCTTATCAGCGCGAACACAAAGCGGCGCGTATCGAATTCGCAGGCAATCAGGCGGACGTGCTGGCCTATTTGCGCGAGCGATCTGACAAACGCTAAGCCCTAACCCACCCATCAATCTGGCCAGGGATGCCATGCACTCAATCGTCGATTTCTATCAGGCCCTCGGTTGGGGGCTTTCGGCGCTGGTGATCGGCACGTTCCTCCTGGCCGGTACCGTCAAGGGTGTCATCGGTCTTGGTTTGCCCACCGTGGCGATGGGTTTGCTGGGACTGGCCATGCTGCCGGCACAGGCCGCCGCGTTACTGATTATTCCATCGACCTTCACCAATGTCTGGCAACTGGCGACCGGGGGGAATCTGCGGCCTCTGTTGAAACGGTTGTGGCCGATGCTGAGCATGATTTTTATCGGCACCCTGGCCGGAGCCTTCTGGCTTGGCATGAGCGGCAGCCATTCGATGACGCGAGCATTAGGCGGCGCGTTGTTTCTGTATGCGTTGAGCGGGCTGTTCCTGCCGACCTTCAGGGTTGCGGCCGCAGCCGAGCGCTGGCTGGGGCCGTTGTGCGGCCTGGTGACCGGGGTTATCGCTTCGGCCACCGGTGTATTCGTGATCCCCGTGGTGCCTTATCTGCAGGCGCTGGGGCTTGAGCGCGATCAACTGGTTCAGGCGCTGGGGTTGTCGTTTACCGTCTCGACGCTGGCACTGGCGGCTGGTCTGTCGTGGAACGGTGCGCTGGGCGGCGCAGAGCTGGGCGCGTCGACACTGGCGCTGATTCCGGCCCTGCTGGGCATGCTGCTCGGACAATGGCTGCGACAGCGGATCAGCGCTGTGCTGTTCAAGCGGGTGTTTTTCATCGGCATGGGGCTGTTGGGACTGCATCTGCTGATAAAAGGCTGATCTCGATCCGTTGTGCTTGGACGAGGGTTCATCCGTTCGGCTCAACAGTCGTAACGCTATTCGTGACTTGGCAGCAAGAGTATTTTGACCGTTGCTGCCTTACTCATGCGTGTACATCCCTCTATCCTCGGCTCATCCATTAATGACCTTCCCCCGGTTTCAAGATTTGCCGGGGCGAGCAGCGAGAGATCAGCCATGAAAAAAGTATTGTTCCTCAACGGCGGTAAACAGTTTGCGCATTCCGATGGCCGCTACAACGCAACCCTGCATGAGGCTGGTGTAGCGTTCATGGACCGTGCCGGTTTTGATGTGCAGCAAACTTTCATCGACGGCGGCTACGACGTGGCCGAGGAAGTGCAGAAGTTTCTCTGGGCCGATGTCATCGTCTGGCAAATGCCTGGCTGGTGGATGGGCGCGCCCTGGACAGTCAAGAAATACATTGATGAAGTGTTTACCGAAGGTCACGGCAGCCTCTACGCCAACGACGGCCGCACCCGTTCGGATGCATCGCAGACTTACGGCAGTGGCGGCTTGCTGCACGGCAAGCAGTACATGATCTCCGCAACCTGGAATGCGCCGCAGAAAGCTTTCGACGATCCGTCCGATTTCTTCGAGGCCAAAGGCGTCGATGCGGTGTACTTCCCGTTTCACAAGGCCAACGAGTTTCTGGGCATGACCGGGCTGCCGACGTTTCTTGCCGTGGACGTGATGAAAGTGCCGACTATCGAAGCGGACGTACAGCGTTATGAAGCGCACCTGGGTGCTGTGTTTGCTGTGCAGTGAGCAAAACGTGCAGTACGCAGAACTTTTGCACTGAACAGCGCTAATATCCCCTGCGTGTTGAGCAGGGGACAACAGTGAAAGCCCGATCCGATGAATTGCAGGTGTTTGTCTCGGTCGTCGAAAGTGGTTCGATTTCCGCTGCAGCCGAGAAAATGGGCCAGACGCCTTCAGGCGTCAGCCGTACTTTGTCGCGTCTGGAAGCCAAGCTTGAAACCACGCTGATCAACCGAACGACGCGGCGCATGGACCTGACCGAGGAGGGCAGGTTCTTTCTGGAGCGGGCCCGTCATATCCTCGAGCAGATGGAAAGCCTGGAGGAAAGGCTCTCGTCATCCCGACAGACGCCCGCCGGACGCTTGCGTATCAACGCTGCATCACCGTTCATGCTGCATTCCATCGTGCCGCATGTGGCGGAGTTTCGACAGCGTTATCCGGGTATCGAGCTGGAGCTCAACAGCGATGACTGGTTCATCGACCTGCTCGAGCAGAGCACGGATATTGCCATTCGTATCGGTGTGCTGCCTGATTCCACCCTGCACGCCCGCCCGCTGGGCAGTTGCCTGCTGAATATCGTCGCCAGCCCGGCTTATCTGAAGCGTCATGGTACTCCCAAAACTGCGGAAGACCTGGCGCAGCATGTGTTGGTGGGCTTCACGCAGGTGGAGTTTCTCAATCAATGGCCCCTGCGCCATGCAGACGGTGATCGCCTGCCGATCAAGCCTGCCATATCGGCCTCCAGCGGAGACACCTTGCGTCATCTGGTGCTTGAGGGTGTCGGGATTGCCTGCCTGTCCGACTTCATGACCCGAGAGGATCTGCGTGAGGGGCGGATGGTCAGTCTGTTGCGCGAGGCCAATAGCGGTTATCGCCAGCCTATCCATGCGGTGTACTACCGCAATTCCCGACTGGCGTTGAGGATTCAATGCTTTCTGGATTTCATGCAGGACAAGCTTGCCGACTACGCACACTGACGGCACTTGAGTGCGTTAGCATCTGGCGATTGGCGCTGTAAGCAGACAATAAAAAGCCCGTCGCGCTGGACGGGCTTTTGACCAGGCTGGCGGTCAGTGCGTGCGGGCGACTGCAAATTCGCTCAGTTCAACCAGTGCGTCTCGATACTCGCTGGGCGGCAGTGCGTCCAGGCAGGCAATGGCGCGGGCCGCATAGTCGCGGGCCAGCTGCGCGGTGTAATCGAGGGCTCCAGCGCTTTCTACGGCATTGCGGATGCTTTCCAGATCTTCCAGGCCACCCTTCTGGATCGCCTGACGAACCAGGGCGGCCTGTTCCGGGCTGCCTTCGCGCATGGTGTAGATCAGCGGCAGGGTCGGCTTACCTTCCGCGAGGTCGTCACCGACGTTCTTGCCCAGAGTCTCGGCATCGCCACGATAGTCCAGCAGGTCGTCGACCAGCTGGAAGGCCACACCCAGGTGGTCGCCAAACGTGCGCAATGCCTCGCTCTGTACATCGGAGGCATTGCACAGGGCCGCGGCACTGTGAGTCGAGGCTTCGAACAACATGGCCGTCTTGCCGCGAATCACTTCCATGTAGGTTTCTTCGGTGGTGCTGGCGTCACGAATCTTCGAGAGCTGCAGCACTTCGCCTTCGGCAATGATACGGGTCGCCTTGGAGAGGATCTTCATCACCTCCATCGAGCCCAGCTCGACCATCATTTCGAACGACCGGGAATAGAGGAAGTCACCCACCAGCACGCTGGGCGCGTTACCCCAGAGTGCATTGGCGGTGGAACGTCCGCGACGCATGCCGGACATGTCGACGACGTCGTCGTGCAGCAGGGTCGCGGTGTGCAGGAATTCGATGGTGGCGGCCAGCAGGCGGATGTCGTCGCCTTCGCGGCCCAGAGCCTTGCCACACAACAGCACCAGCAACGGGCGCAGACGTTTGCCGCCTGCCGACGTAATGTAATCACCGATTTTCGAGACCAGCGGTACGCGCGACGTCAGTTGCTTTTTGATGATAAGGTCAACGGCACTAAAGTCGTCCGCCACCGCGCGATAGAAGGCTTGGGGTTGCATCAGCGACAGGTGCTCCGGATAGGTTGCGCCGCATGCTAGGTCGCGGGGTAGAGCGTGTCAAGGTATGACGAGCGGCCTCTTGCAACACACGGATGCCTTGCGTACAATCGCGCACCCTAACTTTCCTGGGCAGCACCTGCCTTACGCAATGCAAACGGGCCGTTCCAGCCCCATGCAGCCATGCCAGCCGATACTCTTCTTATAAAGAGCTGGGTGAGCAGGATTTTCGGAGAAATACCATGTACGCAGTAATTGTTACCGGTGGCAAGCAGTACAAAGTCGCCCCAGGTGAATACCTGAAAATTGAAAAACTGGAAATCGCTACTGGCGAATCCGTCACGTTTGACCGCGTTCTGCTGGTTGGCAATGGCGACGACGTCAATATCGGTGCTCCTGTTGTTGCTGGCGCTACCGTTGTGGCTGAAGTGGTTTCGCAAGGTCGTCACGATAAGGTTCGTATCATCAAGTTCCGTCGTCGTAAGCACCACATGAAGCGTATGGGCCACCGCCAGTGGTACACCGAGATCAAAATCACAGGTATTCAGGCTTAATTCAGCCTAATCCTCATTTGGAGAATTGACTCATGGCACACAAAAAAGCTGGTGGTAGTACCCGTAACGGGCGCGACTCAGAAGCCAAACGCCTTGGCGTGAAGATGTATGGCGGCCAGGCTATCACCCCTGGCAACATCATCGTGCGTCAGCGCGGTACCCAATTCCACGCTGGCTATGGCGTTGGCATGGGTAAGGATCACACCCTGTTCGCGAAAGTGGAAGGCGTGATCAAGTTTCAGGTCAAGGGCGCCTTCGGTCGCCGCTACGTGAGCATCGTTCCGAAGACTGAAGTCTCCGCAGCGTAATCACGCAGTTGCTTAAAAGCCCTGTCTTGCGACGGGGCTTTTTTGTTTGTAGAGGTAGAGAGGCAGGTGAGTCTCTTGCAAAACTGTTTGTGCGGGCTGTTGTGATGTTGACCCTTGGGGTCGCTGGTTTCTGATCGGTATCGCAACGCTCATTTTTGCAAGAGTCTTATGTAATTTATGTGGTTCTGCTCGTCCCTGTGGCGGGAGGCGTGCGTTATGAAATTTGTAGATGAAGTATCCATTCGAGTAAAGGCCGGTGATGGCGGCAACGGTTGCATGAGCTTCCGTCGCGAGAAGTTCATCGAGAACGGTGGTCCCAACGGTGGCGATGGTGGTGATGGCGGTTCGATCTTCATGGTTGCTGACGTCAACCTGAACACGCTGGTCGACTACCGTTATACCCGTCACTTCGACGCCGAGCGCGGCTCCAATGGCGGCAGCGCCGACTGCACGGGTCGCAAGGGTGAAGAGCTGGTGCTGCGTGTGCCGGTCGGCACCACCATCATCGACGCAACCACCCAGGAAATCATCGGTGACCTGACCAAAGACGGTCAGCGTCTGATGGTTGCGCAAGGCGGCTGGCACGGTCTGGGTAACACCCGATTCAAATCCAGTACCAACCGCGCCCCGCGTCAGACCACGCCGGGCAAGCCGGGTGATCAGCGTGATCTCAAGCTTGAGCTTAAAGTGCTGGCTGATGTGGGCCTGCTGGGCTTGCCAAATGCTGGCAAGAGCACCTTCATTCGTTCGGTATCGGCTGCCAAGCCAAAAGTCGCCGACTATCCGTTCACCACGCTGGTGCCGAACCTGGGTGTGGTCAGTGTCGATCGCTGGAAGAGCTTTGTCGTTGCCGACATTCCGGGCCTGATCGAGGGTGCGTCCGATGGTGCTGGTCTGGGGATTCGCTTCCTCAAGCATCTGGCGCGTACCCGCCTGTTGCTGCACCTCGTTGATATGGCGCCGCTGGATGAAAGCAGCGCTCCGGATGCCGCCGAAGTGATCGTCAATGAGCTGGAAAAATTCAGCCCGTCGCTGGCCGAGCGTGATCGCTGGCTGGTCCTGAACAAGTGCGACCAGATTCTTGAAGAAGAGCAGGAGGCGCGTAAGCAGGAAATTGTTGATCGTCTGGAGTGGACCGGCCCGGTTTACGTGATCTCTGCAATTGCCAAAGAAGGTACCGAGCAGCTGACCCGCGACATCATGCGTTACCTCGAAGAGCGCAGTCAGCGCATTGCCGAGGAGCCTGGCTACGCCGAAGAGCTGGCCGAACTGGATCAGCGCATCGAAGACGAAGCCCGTGCCCAGTTGCAGGCGCTGGACGATCAGCGTGCCCTGCGTCGCAGTGGCGTGAAGAGCGTGCATGACATCGGTGACGATGACTGGGATGAAGAAGACGTGGACGATGAAGATGGTCCGGAAATCATTTACGTCCGTGACTGATCGCTTGAAGTAAACTTGAACGCCGCTACGATTGTCAGCGGCGTTTTTGTATCCCGAATTTGAAAACTCTCTGGCTAAGGTTGGAAGAAGATGCGCAGCAAAGTGACGGGCGCCCAGCGCTGGGTTGTGAAGATTGGCAGTGCCTTGCTGACCGCGGACGGCAAGGGGCTGGATCGCAACGCCATGGGTGTTTGGGTGGAGCAGATGGTGGCGCTGCATGAAGCAGGTGTCGAGCTGGTGCTGGTGTCTTCCGGGGCGGTGGCTGCCGGTATGAGCCGTCTTGGCTGGACGTCCCGACCCAGTGCCATGCATGAACTCCAGGCTGCTGCGGCCATTGGCCAGATGGGGTTGGTGCAGGCGTGGGAGTCGAGCTTTGCCGAGCATGGCCGGCATACCGCGCAAATTCTCCTGACTCATGACGACCTGTCGGATCGCAAGCGCTACCTGAATGCCCGCAGCACCCTGCGTACGCTGGTTGAGCTGGGAGTAGTCCCGGTCATCAACGAAAACGACACAGTGGTCACTGACGAAATTCGTTTCGGCGACAACGACACGCTGGCGGCGCTGGTTGCCAATCTGGTCGAGGCCGATCTGCTGGTCATCCTGACCGATCGCGATGGCATGTTCGACGCTGATCCGCGCAACAACCCGGATGCACAACTCATTTACGAGGCGCGTGCCGATGATCCTGCGCTGGACGCGGTGGCTGGCGGCACGGGGGGTGCGCTGGGGCGTGGTGGTATGCAGACCAAGTTGCGCGCCGCGCGTCTGGCGGCGCGCTCCGGTGCGCATACCGTTATTGTCGGTGGGCGTATCGAGCGTGTTCTGGCGCGGCTGAAGGGTGGAGAGCGGTTGGGGACACTGCTGTCTCCCGAGCGTGGCATGCTTGCCGCACGCAAGCAGTGGCTTGCAGGTCATCTGCAGACTCGTGGCACGCTGGTGCTGGATGATGGTGCGGTGGTGGCGCTGGCCAAGGATCAGAAAAGCCTGCTGCCGGTGGGGGTCAAGCTGGTACAGGGCAGCTTCCGGCGTGGCGAAATGGTCGTTTGTGTCGCTCCGGATGGTCGCGAAATCGCTCGCGGGCTGAGTAACTACAGTGCCATCGAGGCCCAGAAAATCATTGGTCATTCATCCGAATCCATTGTGCGCGAGCTAGGCTATATGGCCGAGCCTGAGCTGATTCATCGGGACAACCTGATCCTTGTCTGACTCAAGGCTGCAGAAGGAAGATTTGATGCGTTTCATGAAAGGTGTGTTGGCCGTCGCGTTGCTGCTGCCGGTGCTGGCCTCGGCGGAAGAGATTGGTCAGGTGTCGACTGTGTTCAAGATGGTGGGGCCAAACGATCGCATCGTGGTCGAGGCGTTCGATGATCCCAAGGTGGACGGGGTGACGTGCTACCTCTCGCGAGCCAAGACAGGTGGGGTAAGGGGTGGCCTGGGGTTGGCCGAGGATCGTGCCGAGGCGTCCATCGCCTGCCGTCAGGTCGGGCCAATCCGCTTCAAGGAAACGCTCAAGGACGGTGATGAGGTGTTCAAGGAGCGTACTTCGCTGGTCTTCAAGACGATGCAAGTGGTGCGTTTCTTCGACAAGAAGCGCAATGCGCTGGTGTACCTGGTTTACAGCGACCGGGTCATCGAGGGCAGTCCGCAGAATGCCGTGACTGCAATTCCGATCCTGCCTTGGACAACTGCGCCTGCGCCTTGAGTCTGTAGCGGGATCGGACGCTTCTCGTTCCTCACGCTCCAGCGTGGGTACGATAGTTACAGGGCTGCCGTTCCTAACGCTCCAGCGTGGGAATGCCTTTCGTGACGCTCTGCGTCAAAGATCTGTGCAGCGCGCACATTTGCGTTCCCCGCTACTTTCCAGCAGGCAATAAAAAACCGACCCTGAGGTCGGTTTTTTAACAAGCTTGTCGCTTAGGCTGCAGCAGCAAGGCTCAGAGCCTTGATGTGACCGTTCAGACGACCTTTGTGGCGAGCAGCTTTGTTCTTGTGGATGATACCTTTGTCGGCCATGCGGTCGATAACAGGTACAGCCAGAACATAAGCGGCTTGCGCTTTTTCTGCGTCTTTTGCGTCGATGGCTTTAACTACATTCTTGATGTAGGTACGAACCATGGAACGCAGGCTGGCGTTGTGGCTGCGACGCTTCTCAGCCTGTTTTGCACGTTTTTTGGCGGAAGGTGTGTTGGCCACCGTCGAGCTCCTCGAAAGACTTTGTGAAATAGCAAACAAAATAGGCCGCGAATCATGCCGATGAGTTGAAGTCTTGTCAAGGGCAGTTAAGGTGTTCCGCTGAGTGGTTGCTACATTTGACCGGAGGATTTATTTCCGGGCTGTGACCTGTAAACTCGCGGCCTTTGCTTCGGGCGTTTTTGCGGCGCGAAGTATCGCATAAATGGATGGCTTAATCGCCCATCCTTTGCCAAGGCGCACAACTCTTTCAATGAATCTACTCAAGTCACTCGCCGCCGTCAGCTCTATCACCATGGTTTCCCGGGTTCTGGGCTTTGTTCGCGACACCATCATCGCGCGCACTTTCGGAGCCGGAATGGCCACGGATGCATTTTTCATCGCCTTCAAGCTGCCCAATCTGTTGCGCAGGATTTTCGCGGAGGGTGCCTTTTCCCAGGCATTCGTACCCATTCTTGCGGAATACAAGAGCCAGCAGGGGGAGGAGGCGACTCGTACGTTTGTCGCCTATGTCACCGGCCTGCTGACCCTGGCGCTGGCACTGGTGACGCTGCTTGGAGTGATCTTTGCGCCCTGGGTGATCTGGGCCACTGCGCCCGGCTTCGTCGATACCCCGGAGAAATTCGCGCTGACCTCGGATCTGCTGCGCGTGACCTTTCCTTATATATTGCTGATCTCTCTGTCATCGATGGCCGGAGCGATCCTCAATACCTGGAACCGTTTCTCGGTACCGGCGTTCGTGCCGACGCTGCTCAACGTCAGCATGATCTTTTTCGCGCTGTTCCTGACCCCGTATTTCGATCCTCCGGTCATGGCGCTGGGTTGGGCAGTTCTGGTCGGCGGTCTGTTGCAGTTGCTTTACCAACTGCCCCACCTGAAAAAGATCGGCATGCTGGTGCTGCCGCGTCTGAACCTGCGCGATACCGGCGTCTGGCGCGTGATGAAGCAGATGCTGCCCGCCATACTTGGCGTCTCTGTCAGTCAGATATCTCTGATCATCAATACGATATTTGCCTCGTTCCTTGTCGCCGGCTCGGTGTCATGGATGTACTACGCCGACCGTCTGATGGAGTTGCCCTCCGGTGTGCTGGGTGTGGCGCTGGGCACGATCCTGCTGCCGATCCTGTCCAAAACCTATGCGCAACGGGACCGTCAGGAGTACTCGCGCATTCTCGACTGGGGGCTGCGGTTGTGCTTTGTGCTGGTCCTGCCCTGTACCCTGGCACTGGGGCTGCTCGCCGAGCCGTTGACCGTTTCGCTGTTCCAGTATGGTAAATTCGATGCGCTTGATTCGGCCATGACCCAGCGTGCCCTGGTCGCCTATTCGATCGGTTTGCTGGGGATCATTCTGATCAAGGTGCTGGCTCCCGGCTTTTATGCGCAACAAAATATCCGCACCCCGGTGAAAATCGCGATCTTCACCCTCATAGTGACTCAACTGCTCAACCTGGCCTTTATCGTGCCCTTGCAGCATGCCGGTCTGGCACTGGCCATCAGCGTGGGGGCGTGTATCAATGCCGGGTTGCTGTTCTGGCAATTGCGCAAACAGGATCTGTTTCAACCGCAGCCTGGCTGGACGAAATTCCTGTTCAAACTGGTGATCGCCGTTGCCGTGATGTCGACGGTGCTGCTGGGGCTGATGCAGGTCATGCCGGCGTGGGATGAAGGGCACATGCTGGAGCGTTTTCTGCGTCTGGGGGCGCTGGTTGCCGCCGGGGTCGTGACCTATTTCGCCATGCTTCTGCTATTAGGCTTTCGCCTCAGGGATTTTGCCCGCAAGGCCATTATGTAGGGTGCATCGCAAGGGTTGACCGCCGTTTTTTGTCGCCGCACGCCGAGAACCTTCATCCGGTCTTGGTGTGTTGCCTGTCGTCCACGGCCGTGTGTGGTTATAATCGGCCACTTTATGAGCAAGAAGTGCGTTATGCAGCTGGTTAGAGGCCTTCACAACCTGCGCCCCGAGCATCGGGGCTGCGTCGCCACGATTGGCAATTTCGACGGCGTTCACCGCGGCCACCAGGCTATCCTGGCGCGTCTGCGCGAACGTGCCGTCGAATTGGGTGTGCCCAGCTGTGTGGTGATTTTCGAACCTCAGCCGCGTGAGTTCTTCGCCCCCGAGACGGCTCCTGCACGTCTTGCCCGCCTGCGTGACAAGCTTGAGCTGCTGAGTGCCGAAGGCGTTGACCGGGTACTTTGCCTGTCCTTCAATCAGCGCCTGTGCAAGCTCAGCGCGGCAAGTTTTGTAGAAACGGTTCTGATCGAGGGGCTTGGTGTTCAGCACCTCGAAGTCGGCGACGATTTTCGTTTCGGTTTTGACCGGGTCGGCGACTTTGACTTCCTGCAACAGGCCGGTACGACGTATGGCTTTACCGTAGAAGCGGCGCAGACCGTTGAAATAGACGGCATCCGGGTCAGCAGTACCAAAGTGCGCAAGGCTTTGGCTGCATCGGACTTTGCCCTGGCCGAGCGTATGCTTGGTCGTCCGTTTCAGATAACCGGACGGGTATTGCATGGTCAGAAGCTGGCACGCCAGTTGGGTACACCTACCGCCAACGTGCAGCTCAAGCGTCGTCGTGTGCCGTTGAGCGGGGTTTACCTGGTCAGCACGGACATTGATGGCAAAGCCTGGCCGGGTGTCGCCAACATCGGCGTGCGCCCGACGGTAGAGGGTGATGGCAGTGCCCACCTTGAAGTGCATCTTCTGGATTTTGCCGGCGATCTTTATGACCGGCGTTTGACGGTGGCTTTCCACCACAAGCTGCGTGATGAGCAGCGTTTCGCCTCACTGGAGGCGCTCAAGACGGCGATCAATGCGGACGTCGCCGCCGCCCGTGCCCATTGGCATGGCTAACCGCTAAACAAGAGCCTGAAATGACTGACTATAAAGCCACGCTAAACCTTCCGGACACCGCCTTCCCTATGAAGGCCGGCCTGCCCCAGCGCGAGCCGCAAACTCTGCAGCGCTGGGACAGCATTGGCCTGTACCAGAAGCTGCGCGAGATTGGCAAGGATCGTCCCAAGTTCGTCCTGCACGACGGTCCTCCATACGCCAACGGCAATATTCACATCGGTCATGCGGTCAACAAGATTCTCAAGGACATGATCCTGCGCTCCAAGACCCTGGCGGGTTTCGACGCGCCTTATGTACCGGGCTGGGATTGCCACGGTCTGCCGATCGAGCACAAGGTCGAAGTGACTCACGGCAAGAACCTCTCTGCAGACCGTACGCGTGAGCTGTGCCGCGCCTATGCCGCCGAGCAGATCGAAGGCCAGAAGTCCGAGTTCATCCGTCTGGGTGTGCTGGGTGACTGGAGCAATCCGTACCTGACCATGAACTTCGCCAACGAAGCCGGAGAAATCCGCGCGCTGGCCGAGATGGTCAAGGGCGGTTTCGTCTTCAAGGGGCTCAAGCCGGTCAACTGGTGCTTCGACTGCGGCTCGGCACTGGCTGAAGCCGAAGTCGAGTATCAGGACAAGAAGTCTTCAACCATCGACGTCGCGTTCCCGATCGCTGACGAAGCAAAACTCGCAGCCGCGTTCGGCGTTTCCTCGCTGGGCAAGCCTGCGTCCATCGTCATCTGGACAACCACGCCGTGGACCATTCCCGCCAACCAGGCGCTGAACGTCCACCCTGAATTCGAGTACGCGCTGGTCGATGTCGGCGACAGACTGCTGGTGCTGGCTTCCGAACTGGTCGAAAGCTGTCTGGCCCGTTACAAGCTGGAAGGCTCGGTCATCGCGACCACCACCGGTCAGGCGCTGGAACTGATCAACTTCCGTCACCCGTTCTATGATCGCCTGTCGCCCGTTTATCTGGCTGACTACGTCGAGCTGGGTGCCGGCACCGGTATTGTTCACTGCTCGCCTGCCTATGGCGTAGACGACTTCAATATCTGCAAGCAGTACGGCCTGACCAACGACGACATCATCAGCCCGGTGCAGAGCAACGGCGTGTATGTCGAGTCGCTGGAGTTCTTTGGTGGCCAGTTCATCTTCAAGGCCAATCAGAACATCATCGATAAGCTGGTCGAAGTCGGCAGCCTGATGAACACCGAAACCATCAGCCACAGCTACATGCATTGCTGGCGCCACAAGTCGCCACTGATCTACCGCGCTACCGCGCAGTGGTTCGTGGGCATGGACAAGCAGCCTGAAAGCGGCGAAACACTGCGCAAGCGTGCGGTCAAGGCCATCGAAGATACGCAGTTCGTACCGGCCTGGGGACAGGCGCGCCTGCACTCGATGATCGCCAACCGACCTGACTGGTGCATCTCGCGTCAACGCAACTGGGGCGTGCCGATTCCGTTCTTCCTGCACAAGGAAAGCGGCGAACTGCATCCGCGAACCGTCGAACTGATGGAAGAAGTGGCCCAGCGCGTCGAGAAAGAGGGTATCGAAGCCTGGTTCAAGCTGGACGCCAGCGAGCTGTTGGGCGACGAGGCTGCCAAATACGACAAGATCTCCGACACCTTGGACGTCTGGTTCGACTCGGGTACCACGCACTGGCATGTACTGCGCGGTTCACACCCGATGGGCCATGAAAGCGGCCCACGTGCCGACCTGTATCTGGAAGGTTCCGACCAGCACCGCGGCTGGTTCCATTCCTCGCTGCTGACCGGTTGCATGCTGGACGATCACGCGCCGTATCGCGAGTTGCTGACTCACGGGTTTGTGGTCGACGAGAACGGTCGCAAGATGTCCAAGTCGCTGAATAACGTCGTGGCACCGCAGAAGGTCAACGATTCACTGGGCGCGGACATCATGCGCCTGTGGGTATCGGCGACTGATTATTCGGGCGAGATGGCGGTTTCCGATCAGATCCTGCAGCGCAGCGCCGACGCTTATCGTCGTATCCGCAACACGGCACGTTTTCTGCTCTCCAACCTGTCGGGCTTCAACCCGGCGACCGACATCCTGCCTGCCGAGGAAATGCTCGCGCTGGACCGTTGGGCCGTGGATCGCACGCTGCTGCTGCAACGCGAGCTGCAAGAGCATTACGGCGAATACCGCTTCTGGAACGTGTACTCCAAGATCCACAACTTCTGCGTGCAGGAGCTGGGTGGTTTCTATCTGGACATCATCAAGGATCGTCAGTACACAACAGCGGCCGACAGCACTGCACGGCGTTCCTGCCAGACGGCACTGTTTCACATCTCCGAAGCGCTGGTGCGCTGGATCGCGCCGATCCTGGCCTTTACCGCCGACGAACTGTGGCAGTTCCTGCCGGGCGAGCGCAACGAATCGGTGATGCTCAACACCTGGTACGAAGGCCTGACCGAAATGCCTGCCGATTTCGACATGGACCGCGCCTACTGGGAGCGGATCATGGCGGTGAAGACGTCGGTCAACAAGGAAATGGAAAACCTGCGCGCTGCCAAGGCCATTGGCGGCAACCTGCAGGCTGAAGTGACCTTGTACGCAGAAGAGTCGCTGGTGGCTGACCTGTCGAAGCTGAGCAACGAACTACGCTTCGTGCTGATCACCTCGACGGCCAGCGTTGCTCCGCTTGTGTCGGCTCCGGCTGATGCGGTGGTTACCGAGGTCGCGGGCCTGAAGCTCAAGGTGCTCAAGTCTAGCCACGCCAAGTGTGCCCGTTGCTGGCATCACCGCGAGGATGTGGGTGTGAACCCTGAGCATCCGGAAATCTGCGGCCGTTGCGTAGACAACATCAACGGCACCGGCGAGGTCCGTCACTATGCCTAACGCCGCATATGGCCGACTGGCCTGGCTATGGTTGAGCGTGCTGGTTCTGGTCATCGACCAGGCCAGCAAGTATTACTTCGAAAACGCATTGAGCCTGTATCAACAGATCATTGTGATTCCAGACCTCTTCAGCTGGACCCTGGCCTATAACACCGGTGCTGCCTTCAGTTTTCTGGCAGACGGTGCTGGCTGGCAGCGCTGGTTGTTTGCCCTGATCGCCATTGTGGTTAGTGCCGTGCTGGTCGTCTGGCTCAAGCGTCTGGGGCGCGACGATACGTGGCTGGCCGTTGCGCTGGCGCTGGTGCTCGGCGGCGCGCTGGGCAACCTGTACGACCGTATCGTGCTGGGCCATGTGATCGACTTCATTCTGGTCCACTGGGAGAACCGCTGGTACTTCCCGGCGTTCAATGTCGCCGACAGCGCGATCACTGTCGGCGCAATCATGCTGGCGCTGGACATGTTCAAGAGCAAGAAAACCGGAGAAACCGTCAATGACTGAGCAGTCGTCGACTCAAGGCTCGTCTGGCGAGCTGCGCATCGGTCAGAATACGCAGGTCACCTTGCACTTCGCCCTGCGTCTGGAAAACGGCGATACCGTCGACAGCACCTTCGAAAAGGCTCCGGCCACTTTCAAGGTCGGTGACGGCAACCTGTTGCCCGGTTTCGAAATGGCGATTTTCGGCTTCAAGGCGGGCGACCGGAAGACTGTACAGATTCCGCCGGAAAACGCCTTTGGTCAGCCCAACCCACAAAACGTGCAGATCATGCCACGCTCGCAGTTTGTGGGAATGGAACTGTCCGAAGGGTTGCTGGTGATCTTCAACGACGCCGCCAATACCGAATTGCCCGGCGTGGTGAAGGCTTTCGATGATGATCAGGTCACCATCGACTTCAATCACCCGCTGGCAGGCAAGACACTGAGCTTCGAAGTGGAAATCTTCGAAGTAAAGGCGATTCTGGCTTCCTGACCTTCGCCATCAAGCCCGGCCCAGGCCGGGCTGCCCCGTACCAACCATGAGGCACAGCATGCAAATCAAACTCGCCAACCCCCGCGGCTTCTGTGCCGGAGTGGACCGCGCGATCGAAATCGTCAATCGCGCTCTGGAAGTGTTTGGTCCGCCGATTTATGTGCGCCATGAAGTCGTTCACAACAAATTCGTCGTCGAAGACCTGCGCTCTCGTGGTGCGATCTTCGTCGAAGAGCTGGATCAGGTGCCGGACGACGTCATCGTCATCTTCAGCGCCCACGGTGTTTCTCAGGCGGTGCGTACCGAGGCAGCCGGTCGTGGCCTGAAAGTCTTCGATGCCACCTGTCCGCTGGTCACCAAGGTGCATATCGAGGTTGCCCGTTACAGCCGTGACGGTCGCGAGTGCATTCTGATCGGCCACGCCGGTCACCCGGAAGTCGAAGGCACCATGGGCCAGTACGACGCCAGCAATGGCGGTGCGATCTATCTGGTCGAAGACGAAGACGACGTTGCCAGCCTGCAGGTGCGTAACCCGGATTCTCTGGCATTCGTGACCCAGACCACGTTGTCCATGGACGACACCAGTCGGGTGATCGACGCCTTGCGCAAGCGTTTTCCAGCCATTGGCGGGCCGCGCAAGGACGACATCTGCTACGCCACGCAAAACCGTCAGGACGCGGTCAAGCAACTGGCCGACGAGTGCGATGTGGTCTTGGTGGTGGGCAGCCCGAACAGCTCCAATTCGAACCGCCTGCGCGAGCTGGCCGAACGCATGGCGACTCCGGCTTACCTCATCGACGGTGCCGAAGACATGCAGCAAGGCTGGTTCGACGGCGTCGAGCGTATTGGCATTACCGCCGGTGCGTCCGCCCCTGAGGTCCTGGTGCGCGGTGTTATCCAGCAATTGCAGGCCTGGGGCGCTACCGGTGCAGATGAACTCGCTGGTCGCGAAGAGAACATCACCTTCTCCATGCCCAAGGAACTGCGGGTCAAGTCGCTGCTCTGAGGCTGTTCAGCCACACAGCGCTGCATCGGTTTTCGTGTCCTCGACCCTCACGCGCCCCGCCGGTGCGACTATCACTCGATAGTTGCTGACCGGCTGGTCCGCGGCGCAAACGTGCAATGTCCTGGCGTTTCTGCGCCGCAACGTGCCCAAACCGTTGAAACTGATGTCCTCGACACGCTTGCGGTTATCGACCACCCGCGCTGTGTCGCCATTGGCGCGTTCTATCAGTACCGTATCGTTTTCGTCGGGACCTTTGCCATCCACGTCGAGTATGATCCGCCAGCCGTTGCTCCAGTCTTCTTCAATGGCGTGAATGGTAACGATCTGATTGCGTGTAACGGCGGCGGCTCTCGCCGAGCGTATGCCGCTGGCCAGTTCACGAGCGGTTGCAAGCCCGCGACTTGAATCGATCAGTTCCTTGAAAGAGGGTGTTGCGATATTGGCGAGAATGCCGATCAGTGCAACGACGATCAATAATTCGATCAGTGTGAATCCTGCATGCTTCATATGCCTTCCTCCTTGGAAGCCGCTGTTTCAGCACCTTGCGGACGTTCGTCGTCGCAAAACAACCGTACGTCCCGCCATGGATTTTCCAGCGGCATTGCTGCCTTATAGTCGTAACGTCTAGGAGACACTCAATGCGTCATATAGCCAAGGGATTCAGCCTCATCGAATTGTTAGTCACTGTGTCCCTGGTGGGCATCCTGGCGGCTATCGCTATCCCGAGTTTCACCAGCTCCATTCAGAGCAACAAGGCCGACACCGAGCTCAGTGATTTGCAGCGCGCGCTCAACTATGCGCGACTTGAGGCGATAAACAGGGGAGTGGCGGTGCGCATCGCACCCACCAGCGGAACGGCCTGGACCAGCGAATTGCAGGTTTATCTGGTTTCCGATGCCAACAAGAAGGCGCTTCGTAAAGTGGCCGCAATCGGCAGCGGCGGCACGCTGGTGGCAGACAACAATGCCACGGCAATTGATTTCAACAATCTGGGTGCCCTCATTGCCCCGGCTGCGGCGGTGACCATGACCTACACCCGAGGCAGCACGACCAAAACCATGAGTATTTGCCTGACTGGCCGAATCGTTCTCAATGGAAGCTGCAATGCTCAATGATCCCCCACATCGCCAGACCGGCATGACCCTGATCGAGGTGCTGGTTTCGGTACTCATCCTGGCAATAGGCCTGCTGGGCGCAGCCGCTATCCAGCTCAACGCGCTCAAGTACACCGACAGCTCGGCGATGACCAGCCAGGCGAGCTTCATTGCCTACGACATGATGGATCGTATCCGCGCCAATGTTGATGGCAACTCGTCTGCCAATGGGTCGACCAATGTCCTGGCCAACTATGCCCTGGCAAGTCTGGCGGCGACGCAAGTTGCCAACCTCAACGATGCCAGGGTTCAGGATCTGTTCGATTTCAAGAAAAACATCATTAATTTTGCAGGCACGAGCGGCACGGGCAGCATTGATGTCAGCAAGGCTCCGGAGGTGACCATCATCATTGGCTGGAGCGACACACGCGCTGCGAGCTCGAGCAATCAGGCAACAGGGAATACGACCGGCAGCCCGACCACTCAGAGCTTCAAACTGGTCTCCAGGATCGGGGTCAACCCATGAGGAAACCTTCCAGAGGCTTCGGTCTGGTCGAAATCATGGTGGCGCTGGTGCTGGGGCTGGTCGTCAGCCTCGGTATCGTGCAGATATTCACGGCTGCCAGAGGCACCTATCAAAGCCAGAATGCTGCAGCACGGATGCAAGAGGACGCACGTTTCATATTGAGCAAGCTTATTCAGGAAATCAGGATGACCGGAATGTATGGTTGCCTGAGTTTCAGCAATTACACGCCTGTGTCACCTGCTATCGCCTGGCCCGCAGCACTTGACAATCCGGTCCTTTGGGATAACGCGAGCAAGACACTGACGCTGGTCACTGCCGACGTAGGAACCGCTGGTAGCGCGCCAACCTGGACCATTGTTTCAGACTGTCAGACCACCACGCAGCTTTACGCAAATACACGAGCGCCCGCTTCAGGGCAAACGGCTTTTCCGTTGCGCCAGTTGGTCTACACGCTTACCGGAACAAACCTGAACATTCAATACGGCACGGCCGGGGCCGTTCAACCGCTCTTGCAGAATGTCGCAGACTTCAGCGTTTCCTTCGGCATGGCGGGTAATCCGATGTCCTATACCACGGCTGTTACCAAAGCAAATGCCGGCGATGTACGCAGCGTTCGCATCAGCCTGACGGTGCGGGATGGGCAGAACGATATCGTCAAGCCCCAGCAGTACAACGTTGTCGCTTATCTGCGTAACCGCTTTTGAACAGGCCTAGCATGAACAAGATCGTTCTATTCAATTCGACACAGGCTTTCCCCTCACGGCAGCGCGGCATGGTGCTGCTGGTCAGTCTGGTGTTCCTGCTGTTGCTCACCCTGCTGGGTATTTCTTCCATGCAGAACGCTACGTTGCAAGAGAAGATGGCAGGCAGCGTTACGGTTCGTAATGTTTCTTTTCAGGCAGCTGAGGCACAGTTACGTCTCGGAGAGTCGGCAATCATGGCGTCCGGTTTTGCAATGGCTGTCTGTACTCCTGCTACCTGTGCTCCGCCTGCTGATTCGACTACCGTTTTGAATGCGGGCCTGGGTACTTCAGGGGTGACTTGGATAGGGACAAGCACCATGCTGTATGGCATCCAGAACCTGGGCACCACGACGGCGCCGATCAATCGTCCAAATTGTACTGGCTCGGTCACCATGTACCGTGTGACCGCCGTTGCCGTTCAGGGCACCTCGCGAACGGTGCTGGAGAGTATCTATGCCAATTGCTAAGGCGTTTCGCAGGGGCCTGAAATACGTCTATGGCATGGTGCTGGTGCTTTATCTGGCGAGTCCAGTCTATGCCTTTACGCCAGCTCAAGTACCATTATTAAGTTCTCCGGCGGTACCGCCCAACCTTATGCTGCTTGTCGACAATTCGGGCAGTATGTACAACATTATCTGGGATTCAGGATTTGACGCGTCGGTCAATCGTCCGAATATTGGTTACTACTCGACTCAGTGCCTGAGTGGACTGATTACCGTAGTGTGCCCGTTCATGAGCACTATCTCTGACGATCAGACTCTCTCGGTAGGTGATATCAATGCCTACAGTATTTTCACCCTGTCACTGATGTGTCCATTTGGCGGGCGTCCGGTTTTTCGCAATAACATACAGTACTGCCTTAACTTGCCAGATCCTGCCGGTAACGGACTAACGCGTTATACGGCTGATTATCTCTCCTACCTCATTGACCTTGTCAGCCCTAATTTCTTTGGTGTTCGTAATTACACCAATGGTGTCATCCCCAACGATTACCGAATGAATGTCGCGAAAACCGTGGGGACCAACCTTGTGACCAACAATACATCGCTAAGGATCGGGCTCGCGTCCTTCAACCAGCCCACGAACAGCGACCCCGGGCCGGGCGGCAAGATTGCCAGAGTGGTCACAGACCTCTCCCCGGTGGCGGTCAGTACTTACCAGACCACCGGCGTCTCTCAACAGCAGGCCACGCAAAATATCACTGATCTCAAGACGGCCATCAGCAATCTGACGCCGTCAGCCAATACCCCGCTGGCAGAAACCTATTACGAGATCACCCGATATTTTCGAGGCATGACACCGTTCTATCAAAGCGGATCGACCTATGTGAGTCCGATACAGTACCGCTGTCAGAAAAACTATGGCGTCGTGATTACCGATGGCCTGCCAACCTATGACCGGACGTTCCCGGCCAACGATCCTGATGATGTTCTGGACACCACCCGCTCGCTACCCAACTGGGATTTGAATGCAGCCAATGACGGTGACAACCTGTCCGGCGATGGTGAAGGGGACACGCTTTATCTGGACGATCTTGCCAAATTTGCCTATGACATCGATTTGCGCCGGGATGCTGTGTCTGCCGGGGGTGACCTGACCGGCAAAAGCTGGGATACAGCAGGTTTCGTGAAACAAAATATGAGCACCTATACTATCGGATTTACTGCGTCGAACCAGATGCTGATCGATGCTGCCGACGATAACCACGGGCATGGCAAATACTTTCAGGCCAACGACAGTGCGGGGTTGAGTTCCGCCTTGAATCTGGCGCTGAGTGACATCTATGCCAAAGTCGGTTCCGGTGCAGGAGGAGCGGCAAACTCGTCGACGCTTCAGGCGGGTACTCAGTTTTATCAGACCCTTTACGACCCGACAGATTGGCATGGCACTATCAGAGCCTATAACCTGGATCAGATAACGGGGGCGTTGAGCACACCTGTCTGGACCACCGACACCGCGATCGTCAGCGGATCGACGGCACCGGTCTTCGAATCGTGGAGTACTGCTACCACCCCGGCAAGGATCGCGCTGGATTACGCCAGCTTCAGCCCTGCCCAGCAGGCGGCACTGAATGCCACGTTGCCAACCAATACGACGGGAGCGGAACTTATCGCATGGGCCAAAGGCACTGCCAACGCGAAGTTCCGGGCACGTACCCGGCTGCTGGGCGATATTGTCAACTCGTCGCTTGGCACGGCATTCCCATCACAAAAGACCGCTGCTGATTTGACCGGGGACAGCACCTACACTACGTACCTTGCCACCAAGGCAAGCAGCATGACGCCCAGTATTCTGGCCAATGCCAACGATGGCTTTTTCAACGTGATCAACACCAGTGACGGCTCAAGACGATATGCGTATATGCCGTCGACTGCACTGACCTCGCTGGCCACCATTGCAGCGACCACTTATGGATCTGGCGTTCATAAGTTTACCGTGGATGGGCAGATTGCAGTGTTCGATACGCAGCTGTCAGCCGGATCAGCATGGCGCACCGTTGCTTATGGCGGCACCGGAGCAGGTGGCAAAGCGTTTTTTGCCATCAAGTTGTTCGAGGGCGTCAGCAATACGGTCAGTGCGTTATGGGAGGTCAAGGCACCCGATACTTCTGACGCAAATAACAAATTCAACAACCTGGGATATACCTATTCCAAACCCGATGTCGCACGAATGGCAGACGGTACCGGGATTATGGTGGTCGGTAACGGTTACGGCAGTTTCACTGGCAGAGCGTCGCTCTATGTATTGAATGCCAATACCGGTGCGTTCATCGCCGAGATACAGACGCCGGTCCTTAACAACGAAACCGATAACGGGTTGTCGTCGGTTAAGTTGCGCGTCAATTCCCAGAATGTGGTTCAGGCCGCCTACGCTGGCGACCTGAAAGGACGACTCTGGAAGTTCGACATGAGCGGTGCTACTGCCGCCAGCTGGAAAGTGGCTTTTGGCGGCGCACCCTTGTTCACCGCACCGCGTGGCGCAAATCAGCCGATAACGGCTCAACCCTTCATGCTGGATCATCCACTTAACGGCAAGATCGTTTATTTCGGGACTGGCAAGTTCCTGGAAGTCGCAGACAAGCAAACCACCGCGCTTCAGGATTTTTACGCTATATGGGATGCCGACAGCGGGACGGGCAGCACTGTAGAAGCAAACCTGCAGGCGCAAGCGGTCAATGGCAGTGTCATCAGTAACGGAGCTACGTACTTCACGTCGACAACCAATGATGTGGATTGGTCTGTCAAAAAGGGCTGGTACATGCCGCTTTCGGCCGTTGCACCTTATCTGGGGGAGCGGATTATTTACCCCGCGCAGACCAGCAGGGGACGCATTATCTTCTCGACAGCCTCAGTGAACTCCGCAGACCCTTGCGAGAGCACGGGAACTGGACGCGTTTTTGAACTCAACGCGGCCACCGGGAGCATGCTCAACTATCAGGTGCTTGATACCAACGGCGATAACAGCATCAACAATTCAGATCTGTTTGCTGCCGGGATCGGGTACACCGGTATCCCTGTCGTATCGGCTATTGTCGCGGGTACGGGGGACGGTAACGAGGTAAAAATCATCAATAACTCCACTGGCAACACGCCTGACGTCCTGAAGGAAAAGGGCGGGAGTGGTAACGTTTACAAACGCATCATGTGGCGACAAATCCAATAGGGAAACTAATCATGCGAGCGACATCCAGGGGCTTTACGCTGATCGAACTCATGATCGTCGTGGCGATTGTCGGTATTCTGGCTGCCATCGCGTACCCCAGTTACACCGAATACGTGAAGCGTACCCAGCGGTCGGCAATCGCCAGCCTGCTGTCCGAGCAGACTCAGGCGCTGGAGCGGTTTTATTCACGAGCGGCCCAACCCACTTACGTGGGGGCCACCGTGAGCGGCGGCAATACGTACTACACTATAACGCCGACCCTTACCGCCACCGACTTCACCCTGACAGCTGACCCTGTTGCAGGTACGCTGATGGCTGGCGACAAGTGCGGCAGCTTCGTGATCACTAACACCGGGGCGCGTACCAATACGGGCACGACAGGCGGCGTAACGGCCAAAGACTGTTGGGGCCGCTAAAACCGCTTTTCTTGTCCTGAGACCGAGATGTCCAAGCAAAAAACAGTCATTGTCGGCGGTGGCGTCATAGGGTTGCTGACCGCCTTCAATCTGGCGTCCGAGCAGGTCAGCGTCGTGTTGCTGGACCGTTCGGGCGTTGGCCAGGAGTCCTCCTGGGCGGGCGGCGGAATTGTCTCGCCGCTTTATCCGTGGCGCTACAGCCCGGCAGTCACCGCGTTGGCGCACTGGTCGCAGGATTTTTACCCACACCTTGCCGAGCGTTTGCTCACACTGAGCGGTATCGATCCCGAAGTCCACAGGACGGGCCTGTACTGGCTCGACCTTGACGACGAACCGGCTGCGCTTGAATGGGCGGTGCGCCAAAAACGCTCCTTGAACCGCGTGGATATCTCGGCGGTGAATGATGCCGTGCCGGTGCTGGGGGAGGGCTATTCGCGGGCGATCTACATGGCCGATGTGGCCAATGTACGCAATCCTCGGCTGGTCAAATCGCTCAAGGCGGCCTTGCTGGCAATGCCCGATGTCGAGATTCGCGAGCAGTGTGAAGTCAGCGGCTTTGTGCATGAGGGCGGCAGGATTTCGGGTGTGCAGACACCGTCAGGGAACATCACCGGTGATCGGGTGATTCTGGCGGCGGGTGCGTGGAGCGGCGAATTGCTCAAGACCCTGGGTCTGGAGCTGCCGGTCGAGCCGGTAAAAGGCCAGATGATTCTCTACAAGTGTGCACCGGACTTTCTGTCGAGCATGGTGCTGGCAAAAGGGCGTTATGCGATACCGCGTCGTGACGGGCATATCCTGATTGGCAGCACCCTTGAGCATGAAGGTTTCGACAAAACCACCACACAGGCTGCATTGGAGAGTTTGAAGGCGTCGGCCGTCGAGTTGCTTCCGCAATTGGCCCCTGTAGAGCCGGTCGCCCAGTGGGCAGGTTTGCGCCCTGGTTCGCCTGAGGGCATCCCTTTTATCGGAGCGCTTGACGGTTTTGACGGGCTCTGGCTCAACTGTGGTCATTACCGCAATGGGCTGGTGCTTGCGCCTGCTTCCTGCCAGTTAATCACCGACCTGCTGCTGGACCGCGAGCCGATCATCGACCCGGCACCTTACACGCCGACGGGGCGTCTGACAGGCTAGCCATTCTCACGGTCACGCAGAGCGTAGGGCGCGATGGTGTTCTCACGCGCACCTGTCGTTCTGCACGCTCCAGCGTGGGAATGCCTTTCGTGACGCTCTGCGTCACACGTTTTTTGCCACGCAACGCATTCAATCCAGGCCCAGCTTCTTCAGCCGGTAGCGCAGTGACCTGAAGGACAAACTGAGCCTTTCTGCCGCTGCGGTGCGGTTCCAGCGGGTTTCTTCCAGTGCCTGCAGGATGAGCTTGCGCTCGATGCTTTCGAGGTAATCTTCAAGGTTGTCGATGTCGGCCAGGCTCGGGCCGTCGCCCTCCTGAGGGCTGGCGGACTCTGTCAGGCGCAGGTCGCTGGCGTGGATTTCATCGTTTTCACAAAGCGTGTAAGCGCGCTCCAGCATGTTTTCCAGTTCGCGCACGTTACCGGGGAAGCGGTAGCTTTTCAGCGTTTCCAGCGCCTGCGCGTTCAGGTGCGCGACGGGTTGTGCGCCGTTCCCTGCGAGGCGCTTGAGAACGCTGGCTGCCAGTTGATCGATATCCTCACGCCGCTCGCGCAATGAGGGCACACGCACTTCGATCACGTTCAATCGGTAATACAGATCCTGCCGAAACCGACCGGCCGCGACCTCCGCATTCAGATTCTTGTGGGTGGCACACAGAATGCGCACGTCCACGACCTGTTCTTGCTGGCCGCCGACGCTGCGGATGGACTTTTCCTGGATGGCTCGTAGCAGTTTCACCTGCATCGCCAACGGCAGGTCGGCGACCTCGTCGAGAAACAGCGTCCCGGTATGCGCCGCCTGAAACAGACCGGGCTTGTCTTCGTGGGCACCGCTGAAACTGCCTTTGCGGTGACCAAAGAATTCGCTCTCCATCAGTTCGGAAGGAATTGCCCCGCAGTTGACCGGTATGAACGGCCTGTCAATACGCGGGCCCTGTTCATGGATCAACCGTGCGACAAGCTCCTTGCCGCTGCCCGACTCGCCGCTGATATAGATGGGGGCCTGACTGCGCGCCAGTTTGCCGATCTGATTGCGCAAGGTGCGCATCGCCAGCGAATCGCCCAGCAGACGGCTGTCGATGCCAGGTGCTGGCTGGGCGCAAGGCAGGCTCAGCGCGCTGTTGACCAGCTCGCGCAGCCTGCCGAGGTCGACCGGTTTGGTCACAAAATCGAAAGCCCCGGCCTTGAGTGCGTTAATTGCGGTATCCAGATTGCCGTGGGCGGTGATCATTGCCACCGGCACCTGGGGGTAGCCGTGCTGGATGTGTTGCACCAGTTCCAGGCCGTTACCGTCGGGCAGACGCATGTCGGTCAGGCACATGTCGAACGGCTCGCGGGCCAGCAATTCGTGCGCCTCGGCAACGTTACGGGCGCTGCGAGTATCGAGTTTCATGCGCCCCAGCGTGATCTCCAGAAGCTCACGAATATCCGGCTCATCATCGACTATCAGGATTTTTTGCCGTTGGCTCATGCTCAGCTCGTTTTGAACGGGTGGGCGAAGGTGATGCGCAAGCAACTGCCGCCACCTTGTCGCGGGACATATTCCAGGTGCGCCTGATTGCTTTCGCACAGCTCGCGTGACAGATATAGACCAAGACCGGTGCCTTTGCTCTCTGTGGTGAAAAACGGCTCGAACATCTTGCTCAGGTGTTGTTCGCTGACCCCAGGTCCGTCGTCCAGTACTTCCAGGATGGGCAAATCGCTTTTCCAGTCGTGATGCAGCTTCAGCCAGACCTGCGCGGATGGATGATGTTTGCCGCTGTAGCGCAGGCCGTTCTGTAACAGGTTGGTCATGATTTGGGTCAGTTGTCCAGAATCCATGCGCGTCGTCAGCGTGCCGGGGCTGATGTCGACATGAATCGACTGATTGGCCGCGGCGGCGCTGCGAAACTCGGTTACAAACTGTTCCAGCCAGGTTTTCAGATCCAGCAGCTCGGGTTGCGCCTCGCGCCGACGTGACAGTTGCAGAACGTTTTCAATGACCTGATCAATTCGTCCAGATTGCTCATGGATGATCTGCCCGAGGCGTCGATCTTCCGTGCTGAGTTCTTCCGACTCGTTGAGCAGTTGTGCCGCGTGGCTGACTGCGCCCAGCGGGTTGCGTATCTCATGGGCAATCCCGGCGGTCAGGCGTCCCAGTGCGGCGAGTTTGAGCTGCTGCGCCTGATGGGCAATCTGCGACAGGTCTTCGAGAAAGATCAGCGTCTGCCGTTGATCACCACGATTGAGTGCGACAAAGCTCGGTTGCAGCACCGGCCCGATGGGGGAAGTCGTGATGCTGCGCGGCACCATGATCGGATTGACGAGCCACTGGCGCAGACGTTCTACCAGTTGCGGCGAGTAGGCGTCGATAATCTGCCCGACCAGTCGCTCGTGGCCCAGCAGGGTCAGGGCCCCCTGATTGGCCAGCAACACCTGGCGGCGGGCATCCAGTACCAGAATCCCGGTGCGCATGCGTTGCAGGATCAGCGCGTTGAGTTCTTCAAGGCTGTCGACATCCGCAGCGCGCTGTTCGGCCAGCACTTCACTGACCTGCATGCGTGCCGTCAGAGCCTGCACCAGCAATGCTGCGGCGAAGCACAGGGCACCCAGCGAGCCGGCCTGCACGTAGTCATTGGAGACCGACGGTGTGCCGAAGCTGATGTAGAACGTCAGGTAGATGATGCCAATGGCAGAAACAGCGGCGATCAGCAGACCGATACGGCCACGCAGCAGCACATTGCTGATCGCCACTGAAGCAATCAGCAGATTGCCGATGCCGCTGGAAGGGCCGCCCGCTGCGTAGAACAGCGCGGAGAGCATGATTGCGTCGGTCATTGCCAGGCTGAACAGCTGTGCCTGACGGCTCGGGCGTTCCAGCAGCACCACCACCAGAATGTTGAACACCAGATACAACCAGCAGCCCGAACGGAACAGATTCGGGTTGGCCAGTTGCAGCAGTTCGGTTTCCAGGCTGCTGGAGATCAGCAAGACCAGTACGACGCCAATGGTCAGTCGGTAAAGGTGGTACAGCCGCAGAATCCGCTGCGCCTGCGGGCTGGCAAGGGAGGGCGTATCAGCGGTCACGTGCCGCGGGGCCTTCCAGGCGATGTGCCTCGCTGCAATACCATTGCTGCGCCTGGCTTAACGCACGATCCTGAGGCAGATGAACGCCGCAGTGTGCGCAACGCACCATCGGGGTAGCTGCTATTTCCGGCGGCTCGGCGCGGGATTTCGGTGTAGGAGGATTGATCAGGCGCTTGATGAACCAGATCACCGCCGCGATCAACGCGACCCACATTAATAGGCGAATCATGATTACCAGCTTGGTGGTTGACGATGGCGCAGTGTAGCCAAGCCGCAGGCGGGCGCACAGAGGCTGCTGCTCATAAATGTGATGCATAAAAAAAGAGGCCCGCAGGCCTCTTTGTTCATGCAGTGCAGATCAGTCGAACAGACCCAGCGTCATGTAGCTGAACCATGAACGGCTCTTGGTACCTTTCGCTTCGGCTTCTTTTTCTGCCTGTTCGTCCAGCTCTGCCTGATTTTCCGGCAGCAGCTCTTTCGGGATGGCGTCCTTGGCGTCCTGATACTGCTTCTTCATGTCCTGATCGGCGCGGGTCTGGCCCGGTGGCAGCGGTGCGCTACCGTCGATCAGCCCCAACGTCGCTTTCGACAGCCACGAGCGGTTGTCGGCTTCGGCCTGACGCGGTGTGAACTTGCCGTCAGCCAGCTGCGGGTGGTTCGGGTAGTTGGTCTTGAGCACTTCAAGGCTGGTGGCTGCCAGGTCGTCAAGGTGCAGGCGCTGATAGGATTCGACCATCACAGCCAGACCGTCACCTACCGATGGCGTCTCCTGGAAGTTTTCCACTACATAGCGGCCACGGTTGGCGGCGGCAACATAGGCCTGACGAGTCAGGTAGTAATCGGCCACGTGGATTTCGTAGGAAGCCAGCAGGTTGCGCAGGTAGATCATGCGCTGCTTGGCATCAGGCGAATAGCGGCTGTTCGGGAAGCGGCTGGTCAATTGAGCGAACTCGTTGAACGAGTCGCGGGCAGCCCCCGGGTCACGTTTGGTCTGGTCCAGCGGCAGGAAACGCGCCAGCAGGCCTACGTCCTGGTCGAAGGAGGTCAGGCCCTTCATGTAATACGCGTAATCGACGTTCGGGTGCTGCGGATGCAGGCGGATGAAGCGTTCGGCAGCGGATTTGGCTGCTTCGGGTTCACCGTTCTTGTAGTTCGAGTAGATCAACTCGAGCTGGGCCTGATCGGCGTAGCGACCGAACGGGTAGCGTGACTCCAGCGCCTTGAGCTTCTCGGTGGCACTGTTATAGCTGTTATTTCCCAGGTCGGCCTGCGCCTGCTGGTACAGCTCGACTTCGCTGAGGTTTTCGTCGATGACTTCCTTCGACGAACAGGCCGCAGTCAATGCGAGGATGGCGATCAGCAGCAGGTGTTTCACTTGCATGGCGGCTTGCGTCCCTATAACGGCCTGCTGTCTTGGGCGGGGCCGTCCTGTTATGATGAGCGCCCCGCGATACCGGCGGGACAAAAGACGCCGTATTTAACCACAAGCGCGCTGCCGAAACCAAAGGCTAGCCGCCACCTAGTCTGGTCATGTCCGAAAATATAGAACTCCGCGCAGAGGTGCCGTCCGAATTGGGCGGTCAACGCCTCGATCAAGTCGCCGCACAATTATTCGCTGAGCACTCGCGCTCGCGCCTTTCCGCCTGGATCAAGGACGGCCGCCTGACTGTGGACGGAGGCGTACTGCGCCCTCGCGACATCGTGCATGGTGGCGCTGTTCTCGAACTGATTGCCGAGCAGGAGGCCCAGGGTGAATGGGTCGCTCAGGATATCGAGCTCGACATCATCTACGAAGACGACCAGATCCTCGTCATCAACAAACCTGCGGGGCTTGTGGTGCATCCGGCTGCCGGTCATGCCGACGGCACGCTGCTCAATGCCTTGCTGCACCACGTGCCGGACATTATCAATGTTCCGCGTGCGGGTATCGTGCATCGCCTGGACAAGGACACCACCGGTCTGATGGTGGTCGCCAAGACCATCCAGGCACAGACGCAACTGGTGACCCAGTTGCAGAGCCGCAGTGTCAGCCGCATCTACGAGTGCATCGTGATCGGCGTGGTGACTGCTGGCGGCAAGATCGACGCACCGATCGGTCGTCACGGCCAGCAGCGTCAACGCATGGCCGTCATGGAGGGCGGCAAGCAGGCCGTCAGTCATTACCGCGTGCTGGAACGCTTCCGTTCGCACACCCATGTACGCGTCAAGCTGGAAACCGGCCGGACGCACCAGATCCGCGTGCACATGGCGCACATCAACTACCCGTTGGTCGGCGATCCGGCCTATGGCGGTCGTTTCCGCATTCCGCCAGCGGCCAGCCTGACCATGGTCGATTCGCTCAAGACCTTTCCGCGCCAGGCGCTGCATGCCCGCTTCCTGGAGCTGGACCATCCAGTCACCGGCAAGCGCATGAGCTGGGAATCGCCACTGCCGGATGATTTTGTCTGGCTGCTATCGTTGCTCAAGCAGGATCGCGAGGCGTTCATCGGGTGAATGACTGGCTGATACCTGACTGGCCTGCGCCAGCACAGATCAAGTCTTGCGTTACCACTCGCTCGGGCGGGGTCAGCCTGGCTCCGTTCGACAGCTTTAATCTGGGCGATCACGTCGACGACAGCCCCGAGGCCGTGGCGACCAATCGCCTGCGCCTGACCTCCAGCCTCAATGTTCAACCTGCCTGGTTGAAGCAGGTGCACGGCATAGGCGTCGTGCCTGCCGACCCGTCCCGGGTCGTCGAAGCGGATGCCAGCTGGACCGGCAACCACGGCGTCGCCTGCACCATCATGACCGCCGACTGTCTGCCCGCGTTGTTCTGTCGTCGTGATGGCACTCGCGTCGCTGCAGCGCATGCCGGCTGGCGCGGGCTCGCGGCTGGTGTGCTGGAAGCCACTGCCGACAGTTTGCAGTGCGCTGCCGAAGACATCATGGTCTGGCTGGGCCCGGCCATCGGCCAGCCTTCGTTCGAAGTCGGCTCCGAAGTGCGTGAAGTCTTTACTCGCAGCCATCCCCAGACAGCCGATGCATTTGTCGCCAGCTCGAATCCTGATCGCTTCATGGCCGACATCTACAGGCTTGCCCGACTGCGTCTTGCTGCGCAGGGTATCCATGCCGTGTATGGCGGCGGTCTGGACACTTTTACCGACCCTCGGTTCTTTTCCTACCGGCGTGCCGCTCGCACTGGCCGTTTCGCTTCGTTGATCTGGATCGATCACGCCTGAATGCAGGCTGTTTTACGCCAGCCAGCTAGGCTTGCCTGAGCGCTCCTCTGATGTGTATCAACCCCGGCCAGCTTGAAACGCGCAGAATCGTCCGCATCTAACTGGCTATTCAGCAGGTTTTCGTTATAGGTGTGTTCATTGCTCCGGCCTGCATTAAAAGGAAGGTGACTAATGCGTATCGACAGATTGACCAGCAAATTACAGTTAGCGTTATCGGATTCCCAGTCGCTGGCCGTTGGCCTCGACCATCCCGCCATTGAGCCTGCGCATTTGATGCAGGCGCTGCTTGAACAGCAGGGCGGTTCCATCAAGCCTTTACTGCTGCAAGTCGGCTTCGACATCAACAGCCTGCGCAAGGAACTGAGTGCAGAGCTGGACCGGCTGCCCAAAATCCAGAACCCGACCGGCGACGTCAACATGTCGCAGGATCTGGCGCGCCTGCTCAACCAGGCCGACCGTCTGGCACAGCAGAAAGGTGATCAGTTCATCTCCAGCGAGCTGGTATTGCTCGCGGCAATGGACGAGAACAGCAAGCTCGGCAAGTTGCTGCTGGGACAGGGCGTCAGCAAGAAGGCGCTGGAAAATGCCATCAACAACCTGCGCGGCGAAGGTGCGGTTAACGACCCGAACGTCGAAGAGTCGCGTCAGGCACTGGACAAGTACACCGTCGATCTGACCAAGCGTGCCGAAGAGGGCAAGCTCGATCCGGTGATCGGCCGTGATGACGAGATTCGTCGCACTATTCAGGTCCTGCAACGCCGTACCAAGAACAACCCGGTGCTGATCGGTGAGCCTGGCGTGGGTAAGACCGCCATCGCCGAAGGGCTGGCGCAACGCATCATCAATGGCGAGGTGCCGGATGGTTTGCGCGGCAAGCGTCTGCTGTCGCTGGACATGGGCGCGCTGATTGCCGGTGCCAAGTACCGTGGCGAGTTCGAAGAGCGCCTGAAGTCGCTGCTCAACGAGCTGTCCAAGCAGGAAGGCCAGATCATCCTGTTCATCGATGAGCTGCACACCATGGTCGGCGCGGGCAAGGGTGAAGGCTCGATGGACGCTGGCAACATGCTCAAGCCTGCGCTGGCGCGCGGCGAGTTGCACTGTGTCGGCGCCACTACGCTCAACGAGTACCGCCAATATATAGAGAAGGATGCTGCGCTTGAGCGTCGTTTTCAGAAAGTGCTGGTCGACGAGCCGAGCGAAGAAGACACCATTGCGATCCTGCGTGGCCTCAAGGAGCGCTATGAAGTGCACCACAAGGTTGCCATCACCGATGGTGCGATCATCGCAGCGGCCAAACTGAGCCACCGCTATATCACCGATCGCCAGTTGCCGGACAAGGCGATTGACCTGATCGACGAAGCGGCCAGCCGCATTCGCATGGAGATCGATTCCAAGCCCGAAGTGCTTGACCGCCTTGAGCGACGCCTGATCCAGCTGAAGGTAGAAGCCCAGGCTCTCAAGAAGGAAAAGGACGAAGCTGCGATCAAGCGTCTGGAAAAACTCCAGGGCGAAATCGAACGCCTTGAGCTTGAGTACGCGGATCTTGAAGAAATCTGGACCTCGGAAAAGGCCGAAGTCACCGGTTCGGCGCAGATCCAGCAGAAAATCGAACAGTCTCGTCAGGAACTGGAAGCGGCACGCCGTCGCGGCGATCTGAACCGTATGGCCGAATTGCAGTACGGGATCATTCCTGACCTGGAACGCAGCCTGCAAATGGTCGATCAGCATGGCAAGCCCGAGAATCAGTTGCTGCGCAGCAAAGTGACCGAGGAAGAAATTGCCGAAGTCGTGTCGAAGTGGACCGGTATTCCTGTGTCGAAGATGCTGGAAGGCGAGCGCGAGAAGCTGTTGCGCATGGAAACCCTGTTGCACAATCGGGTGATCGGTCAGGAAGAGGCAGTGGTCGCGGTTTCCAACGCTGTGCGTCGTTCGCGTGCCGGTCTGTCAGACCCTAATCGGCCAAGTGGTTCGTTCATGTTCCTCGGTCCTACCGGGGTGGGCAAGACCGAGCTGTGCAAGGCGCTGGCCGAGTTCCTGTTCGACACCGAAGAGGCCATGGTGCGTATCGACATGTCCGAGTTCATGGAGAAACATTCCGTTGCTCGCCTGATCGGTGCACCACCAGGCTATGTCGGTTACGAGGAGGGCGGTTACCTGACAGAAGCCGTGCGTCGCAAGCCGTATTCGCTGATTCTGCTCGATGAGGTCGAGAAGGCGCATTCCGACGTATTCAACATTCTGTTGCAGGTGCTTGAAGATGGACGCCTCACTGACAGCCACGGGCGGACGGTGGATTTCCGCAATACCGTGATCGTCATGACCTCCAACCTGGGCTCGGCGCAGATTCAGGAGCTGGTCGGTGATCGTGAGGCGCAGCGTGCTGCGGTGATGGACGCGGTCGGTACGCATTTCCGTCCTGAGTTCGTTAACCGGATCGACGAAGTGGTGATTTTCGAGCCGCTGGCGCGTGATCAGATTGCCGGTATCACCGATATCCAGCTGGGTCGTCTGCGCAAGCGTCTGGCCGAGCGCGAGCTGGCGCTGACCTTGAGCCCAGAGGCTCTGGACAAGCTGATTGCCGTCGGTTACGACCCGGTCTATGGTGCACGGCCGCTGAAACGGGCGATCCAGCGCTGGATCGAGAACCCGCTGGCACAGATGATCCTCTCTGGAGGCTTCATGCCAGGCACGACCATCACCGGCAAGGTGGTCGACGACGAGATTGTGTTTGCCTGACAGCGTTCTTCTACTCTCTATAGAGGGCCCTCACGCCGAGGGCCTTTTTCTTGAGGACGCTGCCAGCTGTAAATCAGGCCCGAAAGGCGATCTGAAAAAAAATCGCAAATCATTGTCTTAAAAAGCAATTTATAGGGTTGACAGGTGTTTTTAAAATTGTAGAATAGCGCGCCTCAGAGACGTGAACGCAACGATACAAACGAAGCGCAAAGGTCGATGAGATTGAAATCAACGAGTTAACAGCACGCTGGTTTCAAGGCAACAGGTTGTAACGTTGAATCTGAAATCAATAGTTCCGCGATAGCTCAGTTGGTAGAGCAAGTGACTGTTAATCACTGGGTCCCTGGTTCGAGTCCAGGTCGTGGAGCCAGATTTCGCAAGATGCAACGCAGTTTCAGTCGGGGTATAGCGCAGTCCGGTAGCGCGCCTGCTTTGGGAGCAGGATGTCAGGAGTTCGAATCCCCTTACCCCGACCATATTTGGGTCGTTAGCTCAGTTGGTAGAGCAGTTGGCTTTTAACCAATTGGTCGTAGGTTCGAATCCCACACGACCCACCATTTTTGGCTTCAAGGTTCACCTTGGAGCCGAATTTTAAAGATCTGATGCCACTCGTATCAGTTCGCAGGCAGCTGGTTGAGGTGCCTTGATTTACCGGGGTATAGCGCAGTCCGGTAGCGCGCCTGCTTTGGGAGCAGGATGTCAGGAGTTCGAATCCCCTTACCCCGACCAAATGCTGTTGTGTGCTTCAGATCTTCAATTGCAGTGAGTCGTTTTCTTCTTGAGGCGAGCTTTGCAGGCGAAGCGATTTATCCAGGCAAGCAGCCGTCTGTCGCGAAACATAGCGCTGACACGCGGTGATGTCAAATTGCAGCGTCCTGCTCCAAGCGAAAGCTTGCGGTCAGGGCGTTTTTTTGTGCGCGTGCATTTCCCAGTGCGTCCGTCTTATCGGCCTTTCATACGCCTACTGAAGTCGGCTGTCGGTTCAGATGACGGTTGGATAGGTCCGTGACTGATGGCAGTAAGCGATTGCAACCCTGCTCATCATCCAGATCGGCTTGTCCAAGCAGCAGGCTCAAAGCGCGACACCGGCAAACACCCCATGTTCTCATCGGTTCCGGACGATGGCGGGCTATCGCCGGTCATCGGGTTTGCAGTCAATTTGCCGTTTAGAGCACCCACATCCCACTGCGAGCTGTCCTCCAACCGCGTGACGAGATCGTCCGGACTGTAGCCTGAAAACTGAGTTCGACGACTCGTTCGCAGCTTGGCAGAGTTATCTGGAGGTATTTCCTGCTGAATTGGCACTGATTCAGCGCTGTTCACCTTCTGGTGGTGCGCGGCAATATCTTTATCTTGGTTGATCGTGCCGTTTTGGCCTGGGGCAGTGAGGGGTGATTGGTTAATTGCAATTGGGGCAAGAGTTTCTGTGCCTCCCAACAAAACGCTCGTATCTGCGCAGGGGCTGATTTCCATTGCGTGCAGAGTTAAATTTTTCGCGAGTTTTCTCTTTGCTGTCCGCATATTTTCTTGGTTGTCAGCATCTGACTTGGCGAGGTAGTTGATTTTCGCTGGTTTCCTTCCGCGCTCGTTCATGACTTCGCGCATCACATCGTAATCAGGCTCGATGTATTCCATGGTGGTTGCGATGTTGGAATGGTTGAGCAGGTTTTTCGTGATGTGGATGTTTCGTTCTGGCTGTCGCATCATTTCACTGGCGATCGTGTGTCTGAAGCGATGAGGCGTCATTCGTATGCCTGTCATAGCTGTGAGCTTTTTGTACATCGCTTCGACTTGATCAGAGTTCATCTGTGAACGACTGTAATGACCCGAAAATCTGTTCACATTGAAGATCTGATCGGCGGCGACGAAGCCGACGCGATGCGCGATGTCCATCAGCAACTGCAGATGCGGCATCAGGCCGTCTGGAATTGGAATCATAAACTCTCTGTGTGTTTTTTCCGTCTCCCCTCTGACTTTGATCAGTCG
>NZ_LJPW01000044.1:0-6609 GCF_001400735.1 Pseudomonas caricapapayae | reverse complement strand
TCTTCTTGGACCAGAATGTTGAGCCAGTTCCTGGCGCGCACGATGGCATCGTTTTTAATGGTTTTCTTCGGTCTTCTTGTTGGGATCACTCGAGTGTCTTTCAAGGGATTGACCTTCATGTCGACAAGGCCGTGTTCCATTGCGTATCGGTAGACGGTGCGCAAATGGCTGGAGTAGGTGTTCCAGCTGCGCTTGGAGATACGCTCGAGCTCCGACCTGCGCCAGTCCAGCATGTCGCGGTGTGTGGTCTCACAGGCCAGACGATCACCGAAGAATCTCAGATACGACTTGGTCGCTGCCCAGTAGATCTTTACGGTGTCGGGGCGTAAGTCATGGGTAAGAATGTACTCTTGGGTAAGCTCTGGCAGCGTCATGGTATTCATTCAGAGGGTTCCTTATCTGCCAAATCTGCCAGGCTGATCACCGGGTTGTCGTAGGGCACTTCGCTGAACACATCGGTGGGCTCTGTGAGCAGATAGCCCCTAAGTTGTTTGCTTTTACGCGGGCCTTTCACAAGGCACGTCCAGATGTTCAAGCCCGCGGGTGTTTTGCGATGCTTCTTCAGCTTCTCGAATGCACGCTGCACTATCTGCCAAGCCTCAAGATCACGCTCTTTAGCCTCCCGCTCGATCTCTGGGTGCTCGAGCGCGTAACGTTTGAAAATGTCCGGGCTCACCAAAAAGGCCGTGCCGTCTACGGTGTGTACTCGTGCCTTGGCATCGTTGATGATGATGCGGTGAGAGATAACGCCGCCTTTCAGCCAGGTGAGAAAGTTGGTGCCATGATTCGCGGCCGAGTCAGTCGAGTTCACGACAGTGTCTATTGCTGGAGCCGTCACAAAAACGGGGATATCTGCCGCAGCCTGCTTGGGTTGACTAAGCCGAGCAGGAGATTTGGGTGGGGGGGAGAAGGGGATATGATCATCGGTGATCTGCGCTGCGTTTTGCTTTTGTGCAACGGGTTCAGTTCCACCAGCCGCTACCGGATCGGGAAATAGATCAAGTAGCTCATCCAGTGCATCAAAATCTTTAACGGATGCAGGTGCTTGCCTGGGTTTTGGTTGCTGTGCAATCTGATCGACACCCGTTGGCACTTTCTTGCTGGTCGTAGGAGCAGTTTCATCAGTTCCGCCAGTTGGCTGTTCGACCTCTTCAGCGGATGCGGCAGCCTCCACTGTGAGCTTGCCGGTGTAGGGCTCAGGTCGATCCGTAGAGTTCGGCCAGATCAGTGCCGGGGCTATTTTCAGTACCGTGAACGTATTCTTCCAGCCGCGACTATTGTCGATGTTGGCCTTCCAGATCGCCTTCCCCTCACCATTGGGCTGAATGATTGCCTGGTCCTGAAGCAGGTTGAACATGGGGGCGTTGGAGGTGGGAATGTGCTCAATACCTTGTGACAGCAAATGAGCTCTGAGCTGGTCTACCGCAGGCTTGCTGACAAGCCACAAGCCGTCCTGAGTCAGCCAACCGTCTGAAGGGCCATCGGGCTGGTTCAGCTTGAATTTCTCCGCCACGAGCATTCTCAAGCCTTCAGCCAGTTGCCTCTGAATAGACTGTTTCGGCGCTGACATAGCCCGGCTCGGATTGCCGCCGAGCTCCTGCGCTACCGAAGCTTGGTCCGCTTGGGAGACAATTTCACCCAGGATGTCGGCATGCTCGTATTGCCCTGCGAACGCGAACACCAGTTGCGCCCAGAGCTCGGAAAACCCGCTGAGCCAGTCCAATGCTTTAGCCGGAATCACGCGGGCGTAGATCAGCGACGACGCGGCTCCATGCAGCCGGTAGTCACGACCTTTCACGTACCTGAACCGATAAGGTTGATCCAGTGGTCCGTGTCATGGATGCCAGGTCGTTCCGTCTGCCAGCTCCACCTGAACGTCCACAGCAATCTTGCCGAGGTCATGCACGAGCGCACCGTAAGCCGATGCTGCAGACCATGCTTCGGATTGAGCGGCCTGTGACTCGGGTGGCGCTCCGATTGGCAGCAGGTACGTCTGGCGGATCTTCAGTGCGTAGGCGACGATTTCAAGCCCGTGATCCAGCATGCCACCCTGATAGGCATGGTGATGGTTCTCAGAGGCAGGGAGATGCTGCACCAGAGCCGCGTAACTCTTGAATGCTTGCACGTATAGCGTATCGAACTGTGACCGGGGCAGGGACGTTCGCTGCCAGATGTTCTCGATGAGCTGACGCCGTCTGGGAGTAGACAGCAGTGCGTCAGAAGATTCGGGGTTCATGAACCCTGCAGCAACATTGGACGGCGTGGCTGGCGATGTCTTTCTTCGCTGAAAGAAATTAAGCATTGAGGCACCCATGATGAAGTCATTGGTGGGCCTTTTGCTCTATAGGGCTCAGCACAACAAGTCGAAACCTATATCCGTCCTGGAAAGGTTGTTCAGGAAAGCTTTCGCCTCACTGGTTGGATCCAATCAGCGAGGTCAGTCGGATGTTGCCATGCTTGTCATAGGAAATGTAGTGTCCAAGTGCTTGTTTAGGCTGATTTTTGTCAATTTCAATTTTACGTGAGCTGTCTTTCTAGCCCTTTCGTCATCCATTTCCGGCGGACTCGCCGGCCTTTTCGGGTAAGGCACTTACCCTTAACCCCCATTCCATTCAAACCCTTCGCTCTGCCATTTTGCGTCAGCCCATTTTGCCCTTTGGGTGCGCATGATGCAGGGTGGAAGGCCTTCCACGAGGACAGTGAGGTGTAGCAGTGGTGCGTAAAAATGCCATTTGCGTCAGCTTGCAACCCTGCCAATGGGACGTGTGTATGCTTCAAATCCGCATTGCTGAAACAGATAGTCGGAACATTCTGCTGCCTAGGAAACACTTCGAGTATGAGCCAGATTCGGCATTCGAGGCTTTCGCGAGGCTCGCTCATAACTCGTTAATCCAGCCCGTCTACTGTTCGTCGGGAGCTTGATTTTCAAGGGAAAATGAGTTGAATATGTGAGGCAATAGGGCTATAAATGATATCACTACGACATGTTTCAAGCGATCAGGCGAGGTATCCCATGAGCACATATGCCAATACAGATTTGCGCGGTGCAGCGCGTTTTGGCCACGTGCTCGGTCTGGGGCTGCGTCGAATACTCAACGTTGAGCGTGCGGTTTGGTCCTTGCTCCGTCGAGCTGGCGCGCCTGGCCTGATCGTGACCCCAGTCAAGTGGGCTACTCGTGTGGCAGCTATCGGCACGGGTGCATTCTTCGCTGCTTGGGGGCTGCTGTACGTTCTTGCTGCTGTTGCTATGGTTTCTATCGGAGTCTTTTTGATCAATCGTGATGGCTCGGCGGCGGCTCCAATTCCGTCTAGTTCTTACGAGGACGATGAGTATACATCGAGCTTACAAGCTTCGACTTTTGAAGAGAATGATGACCACAACTGGGACTTTGTCCTTGGGCGTGGGGTGTATCCTACTCATAATGAATAGTTTTAACGCTCTATGACTGTTGTGATATTGGTCAGTAGAGCGTTGATTTTTTAATTTAGCCTTTTGAGCCCTTAAGTTTTTTCTCCACTTCGGCCCCACCCCGAGCCCCCGCCTTCTTAGCTTCTGCGGTTCCTTCTGCGAGCCCTTGCATGATGCCTCCTAACCTTAGACCCGCCCAGCTGAGCGACGTTATCCAAAAGCCCGGTAAAACTAGAAACATACTCCCTATAACAAAATCTAACAGTAAATCTCCTTGGGCGTTGCTTGCCCCGAATACTGGATCGAAATTACTATGCGGTACATTGCTACGTACGCCATTGCCATACAGTGCATCTAGTATAGTGCTATCAACCCATCTTGCTAGCTGAAACCAGAAGTCGACAAAAATTAGTGCGAACTCTGCAAATGTTATAGTCATTATTACTTTGAGATCGAAGGTGCCCATTACGAGAACAAAGGGTATGCATATTATTAATGCCATCTTTAAAAAAGCCATCACCATAGGCGCAGCTTGACGTACGCTGTCCATTGCGGGATACATTGCTAATGATCCTAGCGCCTGTCCTGCGGTTGCGGTGAGTCGCGTCAAATCATTTGCTACAGATCCACCCACTTGGCCACCGTAGTCGGCGTACACCTGTCCTTGGGTCAGTTGCTGCTTTCGCGGAGAAACGAGGTCGCGGATGACCGAATCATTCACNNACCCGTGGTTTGTGGCAGGCTCGCGTCTCTTGTTGCATCGTAGGGCCATCTGGTCCGTGGACTGTGAGACCTGAACCCAGAGAAACCATCATCGTAATAGCCCGACGTCTGCAGAAAGAACTTTGAGCCGATCCAGTTGACGTCGTTCAATTGATCTTTGGTGAGCGTTGGTTGAGTCATGAAGAGTCGCGACCGTGCCAGTGCGTAGCAGTCGTTGGTAAAGTCGGCGACTTCCTGTGCCAGCAGTGGGTCGTTGATACGCGCTCTGTTCACGTCCATTCGAACCTGTTGCAGGTCTACACCACAAGGGATCGCTGCGATTGAGGCTGCGGTAGCTGCCTTGGACATCGCATGCACGAATAGCCACCACACAGGAACTACTGCGCTTTTTCCATTCAATGTACTGAACGAGGTATTCCAACCCGTATCGGCCGGGTTGGGTATCGAATACTGACATTGCTCGGAACGGCTTCGATCAAACTGCATCGTATCGATGCTGACGGTCACCAGAGGCATGCAGCAGAGAATGATGACCAATATCGCAGTGTAAAAACGGTTTTCCACTCGCGCCAGTGAGAGGACGCCTTTGTTACCTTCGTCGGCACCCTCAGCACGTGCTTTGAGCCATTCGCTGATGATGATGGCGGCAAACGGCGCGGCGACCAAGCCGCTGTCCTCGATCATGTTCCAGACGCCGCTGTTGATGATCCAGGCGACCAGTGTGAGGTAGTACTCCAGATAATCATTGGTGTGTAACATCATAGTGTACTGACTCCCTCGATTAGGCCGGCACGCCGAAGCTCCATCAATGCGATCAACAGCAGGGCGATCACCTCACATCGCATTGGGCCTGCGGGAATATCGGACGAGGCCCGGTGAGCGAGGCGCTTCCTAACGCTGAGCCATGTAAACGCTAGCGCCATATAAACCAGTAACCTCCAGGCCAGCATCGCTTCGTAATGTAATTTCTGCCATTCACTGAAGCGCTCCAAATCACCAAACACCCTGTTGACGAACGTCAAAAACACGACGACCAGCAGCACCGTCAGTAATGTCAGTGATAGAAACGCTAAAACCGCTTTCGCTGTTTTTTTTAGTCGTCCAGGCTTTAAAGCGGTGGGTGTCATGGTGAATTTCCTTTCGCAGGATTTTGCAATTGGTCAAGACGATCAGGAGTCGGGTCGCCTTGGAAGATGCCTTTTGAACCGTCCCTCCTGATTTGAGCCCGTTGGAGAATGGCTGTCGGAGAATTACTGGCCAGGTTGCGGCGCATGTCCAACTCGGTTTTAAGGTTGTCAATTTCCTGTTGCAGGCTGCTGTTCTGCTGACCAACCGCTTGCTGAGCCACATTGTTGGCCGCGATATTCGGCTCCTTGCTCCCGGTAAACAGGGTTCGTTGGAGCAGGAGGGCTTTGCCAAGCACATCAGAAAGGGCCACTTCTGAGGCAAGACGTTTCGCCAATATGTCCTGATCGTGCTCTGAGCGAAGAGCTTCAACTACGCCACGAGTGATGGGCAGAGAATTGCTGCTGGCTTCAGACAGGTTGTCGGGTGTGAGCGCCTTGCGTCCGGCAATCAGCTCCTGCAAGGACTTAAGCTTGGCGTCGTAGGATTCTTGTATCAGTGGCGTAAGGCCCACGCCGGGGGTGGATGTGGTTTGCGTGCAACCCTCACACGTGCGCTGTTGCTGCTCTCCCAGAACCCGGTTGGCGAACGTCGATGCATCCTGCGGTGAAGACCAGGTGGAGCACACCATGCCATTGTTGCAGCTCGAAGGACTGATAGACGTTGTATCAGCAGCACTGCGCCCGTTCAGCAGGTTGTACCCCGCACGAGTCACATCTCCGACGACCTTGATCGATTGCTGACCGGATCCGCCGGCCTTATTTCCCCCCAGCCACGTGATGCCGTCATTACCTCCTTGTTTTTCGACCTGCGCAACAGCTGAGACAGCGTCTGTGTTTCCGTTTTTCACCGCCTGACTCATGGCCTGGCCTTCAGCGATCTTGTTCCAGCCCATCTGTCCTCCCGCGACATCGAGCATCTTGTCAGCGATGGCGCGGCAAGTGCCTTTGGAACGGTCAAAATCAAGACGACCCTGCAGAATGCCGTTGGTGAGCAGGTTGTACAGCGCTGGATTGGCACGTTGAATGATCAGTCCTGGCAGTGATGACACCGCGCTGGTCGCGTTGGCAATCATCGAGCCCATGATGGTCTGAAAGCCGGAAGTTGCTCCATTCAACTGATTTTGGAGCGTGTTGTTCATGCTCATGTTTCCGCAGACCAGGTTGCTGTTCCAGCCTCCACCGATGCTGATGCTGTCCATGTTGCCCGCGCTGCCCATTGTCACGGCGTTGCCACCGCCGACGCTGTACAGCACATCGTCCCCCAGTACGCTGCCAGATGAGCTGGCATTGATTCCCGGTACTGCAGCAAAGACGTGGTGAGTCGTTAGAACGCTCATGATTGCGATAGTC
>NZ_LJPW01000065.1 GCF_001400735.1 Pseudomonas caricapapayae | reverse complement strand
CGGTCGCGCCTGATGTACCGCATGCATCGGTTTTGCTGCCGGTTCCCGGCAGTTCGCGGACAAGTCCGCTCCTACAAAACCTAGATATCGTGGACAAGCAAAGCGCCGCCCGATCCCCACATCATCCGGCAGATTCGGCTCCGGCCCAGAGGACGTGGGAGCGGACTTGTCCGCGAAGGGCTGCGAAGCGGCACTGAGACAGGTTATCTCGGTCGCGCCTGATGTACCGTATGCATCGGTTTTGCTGCCGGTTCCCGGCAGTTCGCGGACAAGTCCGCTCCTACGTCCCGCGAGGTCGTGGACGAGCGAATACGGTATTTCAGACGATACATGTTCGGTGACTTTACAGGCCCTTTCGCGGACGAGGCCGCTCCCACGGCTTTCGGCCAGAATCAAAAGCAGACTTGTGTATAACGCTGGGTGCTACGCGCGGTACATACCCATTACGGATGAGCATTGGTCTCCAGCAGGTGATGCAGGTCAACGAACTGCTGAGTCAGTTTGTGGCGGGGGTCCAGATGGATCAGCGGCAGATTGGCCTGATGCGACTCGCGCATTTTGACTGATGCACTCAGATAGACCGGTAGCACCGGCATGCCCTCGGCAATCAGTTCGTCCAGCATCTGCTGCGGCAGGCTTGCTCTGGGCTGGAACTGGTTGACGATGATGCCTTCCACCTGAAGGTCTTCGTTGTGATCTTCTTTCAATTCCTCGATCTCGCGCATCAGTCCATACAGCGCCTGCCGCGAAAAACTGTCGCAGTCGAATGGAATCAGGACGCGATCAGACGCGATCAACGCCGAAACGGCATAAAAATTCAGTGCCGGGGGCGTATCCAGGTAAATACGCTCGTAATCCTCACTCAGTTCGTCCAGCAATTTGCGCAGCTTGTTGATCTTGTGCTTGGCCTCGAGTTTGGGCTGCAAGTCGGCAAGCTCCGCAGTGGCCGTGACCACATGCAGATTGTCGAATGGGGTTTCATAGATATCGACGTGGTTCTTCTTGGCGAACGGAGCTGCCGACAGTGTGTTCTTGAAGAACTCGGCAATCCCCATCGGAATATCCTGTCCGGTAAGACCTGTGAGGTACTGAGTCGAGTTTGCCTGGGCATCGAGATCGATCAACAACGTCCGATAGCCTTCGTGAGCGCTGACTGCAGCCAGATTGCAGGCGATGCTCGATTTGCCGACACCGCCCTTCTGATTGAATACCACGCGACGCATGCTTTGGATTCCTTGAAAGATGAAGAAACAGCAGGAGTGGCCGATAACGACCTTGAAGGGTCGAGTCTAGGCAATGCATATGACAGCAGCGAGCTTATCGCAAAACGGCACATGTCTGTCTGCCTCGCGGGATCAGACTTGAACTTTAAAATACACGCCTGTAAACGATTTTTATGTAACAAATTTGCTAGTCATGACCCCCATCGGGATAATGCGCGCACTCGGTCAAATTACCGCACCCAGGCTGATATCGACCTGATATCGATGTAGCGAGAAACAAGCCCGCAGGGGCGGGAAGAGAAGCCTTGATCACCTTCAACATTGCACGATGGCACGCTTGGGCACCGGGCCTGGCGAGCGCAGACGACCGGCTGCAATGGAGCCTTGATCCGACGCTGCTGGAAACCAGTGACGCCGCGCCGGACGTGTCTTTTCTGCCTGCCATGCAACGTCGCCGCCTGGGCCGCATGGCAAGAATGGCGTTTGCCGTCGGCTGGCCATTGACTGAAGGCCTAGGGCGCGTACCGCTGGTGTTTGTCTCGCGCCACGGAGAAACCCCGAGAATATTTGAAATCCTGCGTGATCTGGCCGCAAACGAACCGCTTTCGCCGACCCAGTTCAGCCTTTCGGTGCATAACGCGGTGATTGGTCTGTGGTCGATCATGCGCGGTGAAACAAGTGAGATGACAGCCCTGGCCGCCGCAGGTGACGGGCTGGAGTATGGAGCGTTCGAGGCCGCTGCGTTGCTGGCCGAGGGTGCAGAAGCAGTCTTGCTTGTGGTGACTGAAGAGCAGCCACCGCAGGCTTATGCCCAATGGATTGATGACGTGCCCTTTCCCTACGCCGTCGGCTTGCTGCTGACCGCCGGGAATGAGTGGCAATTGTCTCTGAACACCGATACGCAAGGCACCGAGCGGCCCCAGTGGCCACATGCACTAAACCTGCTGCGAGCCTTGCACACCCATCAGTCCGTCTGCCTGCACCCCTGGAATAACCGGTTATGGAACTGGCAACGCAACAACTGAAAAAAGGTCGGGATGCTTATTACTGGCGTCTGCTGGCAACCGCTTTCAGCTTTGCCCTGTTCGGGTTGAGCGGTCTGTGCCTGCGATTGTTCGTTTTTCCGGTCCTGAGTTGCCTGCCCGGCAGCGCGGCCAGTCATCAGCGCCGCGCCAGACGGACCATCAGCCGGCTGTTCTGGCTGTTCATCCGCATCATGGCGCGCATGGGTGTGCTGACCTATGAAGTGCAGGGTGCCGAAAAGCTTGGCCGTGCCGGGCAGATGATCATTGCCAACCATCCGTCGCTGATCGACGTCGTGTTCCTGATCGGTCTGGTACGTGACGCCAACTGCGTGGTCAAGCGCAGCCTGTGGGAGAACCCGTTCACCCGCGGTCCGGTGCGCTCCACCGGTTACATCAGTAACGATGGCAGCATGGACATGCTCGACGCCGCCGTGGATCGCCTGCAGACCGGCCAGACATTGATCATCTTCCCGGAGGGAACACGCACCCAGCCCGGCCAGCCACCGGTCTTTCACCGGGGCGCGGCTGCCATTGCACTGCGTGGGGCGAGCGTTATTACACCGGTGACCATCAAGGTCCAGCCAACCACCCTGACCAAGGCCGAACCCTGGTATCGCATTCCGCAACGCCGTGTGCACTTCATTTTGCGCGTTGGTGCCGATATAGACCCGACCGCCTTCAGTGCGCTGGGCCCGGCGCCCGTAGCGTCCCGCAAGCTCAACGATTACCTGCATGACTATTTCACCAAGGAGCTCGCCTCAGATGAGCGATCTGCACCAGGACATTAAATTGTTGATCATCGATGCCCTGGGCCTCGAAGACATCACCCCGGAGGATATCGGCAACGATATGACGCTGTTTGGCGAAGGACTGGGACTGGACTCGGTGGATGCGCTCGAACTGGGCCTGGCCATCCAGAAGCGCTATGGCATCAAGATCGATGCCGACGCAAAGGACACCCGTAACCATTTCGCCAGCGTCGACAGCCTTGCGGCCTTCGTCAGCGCCAGACAACCGGCCTGAGAATTGAACATGCAAACCCGTGAAGACATCTTCGAAATCCTGCGTACCGCCATGGTGGAACTGTTCGAACTGGAACCCGAGAGGGTCACGCTTGACGCCAACCTTTATCAGGACCTGGAAATAGACAGCATCGATGCCGTGGACCTGATCGACCACATCAAACGCAAGACCGGCAAGAAGATTGCCGCTGAAGAGTTCAAGTCGGTCAGGACCGTGAACGACGTGGTAGAGGCCGTCTACAAACTGGTCAACACCACCGAATGAAGCGGCTGATTGGCCTGATTCTGGTGCTGGCCGGTGTGCTGTATCCATTTGCCGTCTACTGGGGAACCGAGCACTTTGCGCCATGGCAGTTCGCGCTGCTGCTGGGCGGCCTGTGGCTGGCGCGTGCGCTGACGGGCGAGCGCAAGCCCGGCAGTCTGGCAATGGCGGTTGTCGCCCTGGTCTTTTGCATGGTGCTCGGCACGCTCGACAGCCATGTGATGCTGCGCTGGTATCCGGTACTGGTCAGCACGTTCATGCTCGGCCTGTTTGGCTCAAGCCTTGTTTACGGCCCGCCGATCGTGGAAAAAATGGCGCGCATAAACCGCCCCGAACTGCCTGAATCGGGCATCCGCTACACCCGTAAAGTGACACAGATCTGGTGCCTGTTCTTTCTGGCCAATGGCCTCACTGCAGCCATCCTGACACTGTGGGCACCATTGTCCTGGTGGACGCTGTACACCGGCCTGATTTCCTACGGGTTGATGGGCCTGTTGTTCGCTGTTGAATGGATCGTCCGCCCACCCGCTGCGGGCGGCAAATGAAATGGAACGCATGAACTGGTTGAACCTGGAACACCTGCTGCTCGATGCCCTTCCCGACCGGCTGCTGGCTCTGACCCCGAGCCTGGACCACGCGCAGTTTCGTGACCAGGCACTGAGCGTGGCCGCCGGGCTGCAAGCCCGAGGCGTCACACGCCTCGCTGTGCACCTTGAGGATGCCGCAGACCTGGCCATCGCCTTGTTTGGCGCCTGGCGGGCGGGTGTGCATGTGCTGTTGCCCGCAGACTTGCAGGGCCAGACCCGTGAGCGCTGGGCGAGTCAGGTGGACCTGTGGCTGACCGACCTGACGGATGACACACCGCTAAGCGACCTGTACGCCAAGCAGCTCGCTCCGACAGAGCTTGACCTTGATGAGTGCCGGTTGAGCCTGTGCACCTCCGGTTCCAGCGGCGAGCCCAAGCTGATCGAAAAGCGCCTGCGTCAACTGGCCAGCGAAGTCTGCGGGCTGGAACAACTGTGGGGCGCGGAGCTTGGTTCGGCGTGCATGATCGGCAGTGTGGCCACTCAACATATTTATGGCCTGCTGTTCCGTTTGCTATGGCCGCTGTGCGCTGCGCGTCCGTTCCTGCGCCGTCAATTGCCGTTCGCCGAAGACCTGCAACGCGCCAGCCGCGAATACCCCTCATTTGCCTGGGTTGCCAGTCCTGCGCTACTCAAGCGCATGGGCGACAACCTCGACTGGAACCGCCTCAGTGCCGTGCGCCGGGTGTTTTCATCCGGCGGCGCATTGCCGGCTGAAGCCGCGCATAGCCTGCAGCAACGTCTTGGCCAGTGGCCGACGGAAATTCTCGGCAGCTCGGAAACCGGTGGCATCGCCTGGCGTCAGGGCGAGCAGCATTGGCAAGCCTTCGACGGTGTAGAACTGAGCCAGGACAGCGAAGGTGCCCTGCGCATCAGCTCGCCCTATCTGCCGCCCGGTCATGTCGAGCAGACCGCCGATGCGGTGCTGATCGGCGCAGACGGACGCTTTGAGCTGCTGGGCAGGCTGGACCGTATCGTCAAACTCGAAGAAAAGCGCATTTCACTGCCACTGATCGAGCAGGCGCTGACAGCTCATGACTGGGTCTGCGAGGCGCGCCTTGGCGTGGTTCAGGAGAACCGTGCGTCACTCGGCGCGCTGCTGGTCCTGAGCGATGAGGGCTTGCTGGCCCTGCGTAATCAGGGCCGTCGGGCGCTGACCGAAACGTTGCGGCAGCACCTGCGACCGCATTGCGAAACCATTGCCCTGCCGCGTCGCTGGCGTCTGCTGCGGCAGATGCCGCTCAATGCTCAGGGCAAACTGGTGCAGACGCACGTTCAGGCCTTGCTCATGGCACCACGACCGAAACAGCCGGAAGTGCTTGAACAGCAGGCTGTCGACGGCGAATTGAATTTGCGGTTGATCGTCCCGCCCGATCTGGCTTTTTTCAGTGGCCATTTTCCCAAGGCTCCAGTCTTGCCGGGCGTGGTGCAGGTTGACTGGGCGTTCAGCCTGGGCCAGCGTTTGCTCGACCTGCCCTCCGGGTTTGCCGGAATGGAAGTGCTCAAATTCCAGCAACTGGTGCGCCCGGGTGACCGCCTCAAACTGACGCTGCGTTTCGATGCGGCGCGCTCCAAGCTGTATTTCGCCTTTCACAACGCCGACGGCGCACCCTGCTCCAGCGGCCGCATCGTGCTGGAGGGTGAGCATGCATAAACCTTGCGTGATCATTCCGGTGTTCGACCACGAGCTGGCCGTGCCCGACGTGGTCAAGGCCGTACGCGACACCGGCCTGCCCTGCATACTGGTGGACGATGCCAGCAGTCCCGCCTGCGCCGTCGTGTTACAGCAACTGGCGCAAGGTGAGGCTGTTTATCTGCTGCGTCTGCCAGTCAATCAGGGCAAGGGTGGCGCTGTCATGGCAGGTTTCCGCGAGGCGGCGCGCCTGGGTTTCAGCCACGCGTTGCAGGTCGACGCCGACGGCCAGCATGACCTGAGCGATATTCCGGTGTTTCTGGCGCAGTCGCGCCAGTACCCGGACGCGCTGATCTGCGGCTATCCACGGTTCGACGAGAGCGTCCCCAAAGGCCGCCTGTACGCGCGCTACCTGACTCACGTCTGGGTGTGGATCAACACGCTGTCGTTGCACATTCGCGACTCCATGTGCGGCTTCCGGCTTTACCCGCTGGCTCCGGTGCTGGCGCTGATCGACAGCGTGCGGATCGGCAGGCGCATGGACTTCGACTCGGAAATTCTCGTGCGCCTGTCCTGGCGTGGTCAGGCGATGCGCTGGCTGCCGACACGGGTTCATTACCCGCAGGACGGCCTGTCGCACTTCCGCCTGTTTCACGACAACGCATTGATCTCGAAAATGCACGCCAAACTGTTCTTCGGCATGCTGATCCGCCTTCCGGTGCTGCTATGGCGGCGGTGGCGCTCATGAGCGTCGACAAGTCGCCCAGGGAACATTGGGCCAGTCATCAGGAGCGTGGCAGCTTCATGCTCATGAAACTCACTGCCTGGGGCATGCGCGTGCTCGGTCGTCGCCTGCTCAGCCCGGTGTTGTATGGCATCGTGCTGTACTTCTTCGTGTTCGGCCGACGCGCCCGGCACAGCATCCACGAATACCAGCAGCGCCTGGCGGACTGGAGCGCCAGGCCGGAACTGCGCCCCAGTCAGTGCAGGGTGTTTGGTCAGTTCATGGCGTTTGCCGATGCGTTGCTCGACAAGCTGGACGTCTGGAACGGCAGGCTGGGCATCGATCAGATCGAGATCATCGACCCGGCGCTACTGCGCCAGAACCTGCGCGGCGAGCGCGGGCAGATGCTGGTCGGGGCGCACCTGGGCAATCTTGAAGTGTGCCGCGCGCTGGCCGAACTCGGTGAAAAAGTCACTATGAACGTGTTGGTGCACACCAAGCACGCCGAACGCTTCAATCGCCTGCTCGGTGAGGCCGGAGCGACCAATCTGCGTCTGATCCAGGTCAGCGAGCTGGACCCGGCCATCATGCTGCAATTAAGCCAGCGCCTGGACGAAGGCGAGTGGCTGGCCATCGCCGGCGATCGCGTCGCGCTGCATGGCGGGCGCAATGTACGGGTCGACTTTCTCGGTCAGCCTGCCACCTTCCCGCAAGGCCCCTGGCTGCTGGCCGGCCTGCTCAAATGCCCGGTCAATCTGTTTTTCTGCCTCAAGGGAGCGAAGGGCTACAGGGTGATTCTCGAACCGTTCGCCGAGGCCATCGAGTGGCGGCGCAGCGACCGCGCCGAAGTCATCGCCCACTGGGCCACGCGCTATGCCGAGCGTCTTGGGCACTATTGCCTGGAAGCGCCGCAGCAGTGGTTCAATTTCTACCCATTCTGGAAATCCGATGACGAATCAAGCTCCTGACCCGATCACTTTCGGCGAGCATGCCTTGCGTATCGAAGACGTGCTGGCACTGGCCAACCGTGAGGTGCCGAGCGTGCTGCAAAGCGACGGCGAGTTCCGCGCACGCATTGCCCGTGGCGCGCAGTTTCTGGATTCGCTGCTGGACAAGGAAGGCGTGATCTATGGCGTCACTACTGGCTACGGCGACTCTTGCGTGGTCGCCGTGCCGCTGGAGCATGTCGAGGCGTTGCCGCGTCATCTGTACACGTTTCATGGCTGTGGGCTGGGCAAACTGCTGGATGCCAAGGCCACTCGCGCAGTGCTGGCGGCGCGCTTGCAGTCTTTATGTCAGGGCGTTTCCGGTGTGCGTGTCGAACTGCTGGAGCGTTTGCAGGCATTTATCGATCAGGATGTGCTGCCGCTGATCCCTGAAGAGGGTTCGGTGGGCGCCAGCGGTGATCTGACGCCGCTGTCGTACGTGGCGGCGACCCTGTCCGGCGAGCGCGACGTCATGTACGGCGGTGAACGTCGCCAGGCCATCGATGTGCACCGTGAACTGGGCTGGACGCCGCTGGTGCTGCGCCCCAAGGAAGCGCTGGCGCTGATGAACGGCACCGCCGTCATGACCGGTATCGCCTGCCTGGCGTTCGCCCGTGCCGATTACCTGCTGCAACTGGCAACCCGTATCACGGCCATGAACGTGGTGGCGCTGCAAGGCAACCCGGAACATTTCGACGAGCGCCTGTTCGCCGCCAAGCCGCATCCGGGCCAGATGCAGGTGGCCGCATGGCTGCGTCAGGACCTGGCCATCGACGCACCGACTGCACCGCTGCATCGTCTTCAGGACCGCTATTCGCTGCGTTGCGCGCCGCATGTACTCGGCGTGCTGGCCGACAGCCTGAACTGGCTGCGTTCATTCATCGAGATCGAGCTGAACAGTGCCAACGACAACCCGATTATCGATGCCGAGGCCGCCCGTGTGCTGCACGGCGGACATTTCTACGGCGGGCACATCGCCTTTGCCATGGACAGCCTGAAAACCCTGATTGCCAATGTCGCAGACCTGCTCGACCGGCAACTGGCGCTGCTGGTAGACGAGCGTTACAACCACGGTCTGCCAAGCAATCTGTCGGGGGCCAGCGCCGAACGTGCCATGCTCAATCATGGCTTCAAAGCGGTACAGATAGGCACCAGCGCATGGACCGCCGAAGCCCTGAAAAACACCATGCCGGCCAGTGTGTTCTCTCGTTCTACCGAGTGCCACAATCAGGACAAGGTGAGCATGGGCACCATCGCCGCGCGTGATGCCATCCGGGTACTGGAACTGACCGAGCAGGTTGCTGCCGCCACGCTGATCGCCGCCAATCAGGGCGTCTGGCTGCGCAGCAAGGCCGCCGATGCGCGCCCACTGCCTCCGGCGCTGGCAGCCATGCATCAACAGTTGGGCGAAGACTTTGCCCCCGTCATCGAAGACCGGGCGCTGGAGAGCGAACTGCGCCTGTGCCTGAAACATATCGCCAACCGCCACTGGAGGTTGCATGCGCAGTAAGGGTTTTCTGCACGTCGACACTGAAATCGTGGTGCCCTTTTTCGACGTCGACATGATGAACATTGTCTGGCACGGGCATTACATCAAATACCTGGAAGTCGCACGTTGCGCGTTGCTGGACTGCATCGGGCATAACTACATGCAGATGCTCGAATCCGGTTATGGTTGGCCAGTGATCGACCTGCAATTGCGCTATGTGCGCAGCGCAGTGTTCGGCCAGACACTGAACGTGCGGGCCAGCCTGGTGGAGTGGGAGAACCGTCTGAAGATCAATTACCTGATCACCGACGCACACACCGGCGAACGCCTGACCCGCGCCAGCACCGTGCAGGTCGCGGTAGACAGCCAGAGCCGGGAAATGCAACTGGCCTCGCCCCGGGTCTTTATCGATGCCGTAGAAACAGCCATAGAGAGCGCCTTGCCATGAACCGCCCGCTTCGCACGTTGATTTTGCTGGGTTTGCTGTGTCTTTCTTCTCTGGCGCAGGCTTTCGACCTGCAGCAACTGAGCGAGCAGCTCGCCAGACCTGCAGTGGTGCAAGGCCGTTTCATTCAGGAAAAACACCTGCGCGCCCTGCCGCAACCGTTGCTCAGCAAGGGCCGCTTCGTGCTCGCCAAGGATTTCGGACTGCTCTGGCTGCTGGAAACACCGCTTGAACAGGATTACCGCATCACTGCCAGCGGTATTGCCCGCCGTGAAACCGTGGGCGACGTCGACACCTGGAAGCCCGTCCCGAACAAGAACGCCGGAGCCGAGCAGAACCGTTTGTTTCTTGCTGTATTGCAAGGCGACAGCAGCGGCCTGCAACGGGACTTCGATTTGCAGCTCAAGGGTGACGCAAACACCTGGCATCTCACGCTCACGCCGCGCTCGATGCTGCTGCAACAAGTGTTTAAACAGATCAACATTGAGGGCGGCGAACTGGTTCAGCGTATCGAGTTACTGGAAACCCAGGGCGACAGCACAGTCCTGAAAATGATCGACAGCAGCAGCTCCCCGACACTGACCGATGCACAGCGTCATGACTTCAACAACTGAGCGGCTGTTGCCGCGACTGTTCCTGCTGATTCTGGCGGGCGTACTGGCGCTGGCCGGCTGGCAGTGGCACGACCGCTCGCCGTTGTCGGCCAACCTCATGGAGCTGGTGCCGGGCACTGACAACGACGCGCGGGTGGTCAGCGCCGAAAAGCGCATGCAGGAGCCGCTCAATCGCGAAATGCTGGTGCTGGTCGGCCACGCCGATCGCCAACAAGCGGTCGAGCTGGCACGCACGCTGGCCGAGCAATGGCAATCGAGCGGCCTGTTCGAGAAGGTCCAGTGGTCGCTGCAGGCTGATCTGCCTGCGTTGCGCACACAATTGCTGCAAGGGCGTATCGCCATGTTACCGGCAGTGGATCGCGCCCTGCTTATCGACGACCCGAAGGCCTTCATCGAGCAGCGCGTACAGACGCTGTTCGACCCGTTTGCCGGGTTCAGCCTGGTGCCGGGTCAGGATGACTGGCTGGGGCTGACCGGACGTATCCAGAACGGGCTGCCGAAACAGGGCTCGGTCGAGGCGGATCTGGCCAGCGGCGCGTTGATTGCCAGCGCCGAGGGCAAAAGCTGGGTGCTGCTGCGTTCGCGAACCCGAACCGATGCCTTCGACCTGCACCTGCCAGGCCAGGTTGCCGACCTGCTGGCGAAAGCGCGGGAGCAGGCGAGTCAGGCCGGTGGTCAACTGCTGGCCGCCAGCGGCCTGTTGTACGCCGCCGACGGTCAGAAGCAGGCCAGCCGGGAAATCACCTGGGTCGGCGGTGGCGCAACGGTCGGCATTCTATTGCTGCTGTTGCTGGCCTTCCGGCGCTGGAGCGTGCTGCTGGCGTTCGTGCCGGTGGTGGTGGGCATGCTCTTCGGTGCTGTCGCTTGCGTGGCGCTGTTTGGCAGCATGCACGTCATGACGCTGGTGCTGGGTTCAAGCCTGATCGGCGTGGCAGTGGATTACCCACTGCATTACCTGTCCAAGAGCTGGAGCCTGAAACCCTGGCGCAGCTGGCCCGCCTTGCGCCTGACCCTGCCGGGCCTGACGCTGAGCCTGATCACCAGTTGCATCGGCTATCTGGCGCTGGCCTGGACACCGTTTCCGGCCTTGACACAAATTGCCGTGTTCTCGGCCGCAGGCCTGATCGGCGCTTACCTGACAGCGGTGTGCCTGCTGCCGGCACTGCTCGCAAACGTCGAAATAAGCCCTGCGCAATGGCCGCTGAAGCTGGCGCAATTGATGCTCGATTGCCGCGCCGCGCTGTTGCAGCGCATCAGCACGCCAATCCTGCTGGCGTTGCTGCTGGCCTTTTGTGGCGGCGGGCTCTGGCACCTGACCACCAAAAACGATATCCGCCAATGGGTAGCGGCACCTCAGGCGCTGACCGATGAAGCCCAGGCCATTGCGCGGATCACCGGTTATCAACCCACCAGCCAGTTTTTTCTGGTGCGCGGCAAGGATCAACAGCAGTTGCTGGACAGGCAGTCCGAGTTGACCCAGCGGCTCGATCAACTGGTCAGCATGGACAAGTTGCAGGGCTACATGGCGCTTAACCAGTTGCTCGATTCGCCTGCCGAGCAACAGTTGACCCGCGATGCACTGAGCAAATTGCCGCAACACTGGGCCCCCTTGGTACAGCTTGGCGTTCCGGCCAGTGCCTTGAAGGCTGAACTCGCTCAATTGCAGGCGCTGCCGACGCAAGACATCGATGACGCGCTCAAGGGGCCGCTCAGCGAACCGTGGCAAACGCTGTGGCTGGGGACCACCGATGAAGGCGTGGCAAGCATTGTCAGCCTGCGTGGCATGAACAGTATGGCGTTGCTGCGCGTGCAGGCCATTGGCCTGGAGGGCGTGCAACTGGTCGACCGTCTGGGCGAGCTCAATGAGGTGTTTGCCCACACGCAGATCAGCGCAGCGGAATTGAAGCTGGCGTCATGCGTATTGATTGTCCTGCTGCTGATTGCGCCGTTCGGCTTCAACGGCGCATTGCGCATCGTCACCCTGCCCCTGCTGGCCGCCCTGTGCAGCCTCGCCAGCCTGGGGTGGCTGGGGCAGCCGCTGACCCTGTTCAGCCTGTTTGGCCTGCTGCTGGTCACGGCGATCAGCGTCGATTACGCCATTCTGATGCGCGAGCAGATAGGCGGCGCGGCCGTCAGCCTGCTGGGTACGCTGCTGGCAGCGGTCACCACCTGGCTGTCGTTCGGGCTGCTGGCTGTTTCAGGCACCCCGGCGATCAGCAATTTCGGTCTGGCAGTCAGCCTGGGTCTGGCCTTCAGCTTTCTTCTGGCACCGTGGGCCAGCCCGCGCAAAGCGCCTCGGGCACCTGCCGAGTCATCGGAGACGCGCGCATGATGGTCGCAGTGTTCTGGCTGATGGCGCTGGCGTTGTTTGCGCTGGCCACCTGGGCGGAGCGACGGCTTGGCCTGATTCCCATCGTCAGCCAGTTACTGCTGGCGACTTTCGGCCTGCCGCTGCTGATGCTGTTCTGGATCGAGCCTCACTGGCACCTCAGCGGCGCACAACTGGTGTCTCCGGTCTGGCTGAAAAGCCTGTACGGCCTGGCATTTGCCATCGTGCTGGGGCAGATTCTCAGCGACGTGATCGACCTGCGGCTCGATCGCCAGAGCCTGAAAATCGCCGTACCGAGCTTTCTGGTGCCCTTCCTGACCGGGCTGACCTGCGCCGTATGGCTATTGCCGGAGCAAGCCTGGATCAGCTCGCTGGCCATCGGGCTGGTGTTCGCCATCACTGCGATTCCGGTGCTTTATCTGTATCTGCAGCACATCGATTACCCTCCCGCTGCCACTCGGCGTCTGGTGCAGACCGCGATCCTCATCGATCTGACCTGCTGGAGCCTGTTTGCCCTCGCTCAGGGCAGCCTGCACCTGAGCAGCCTGTTGCTGCCGCTGCTGGGGGCCTGCGTACCGCTGCTGTTTCGTCTGCTGCGCCTGCGCCAACCGCTGGTGTACAGCCTGACATTCTTCATTCTGCTGATGGTCGCCGAGCATTACCGGCTCAACGCACTGATTTTCGGCATCGGTTATCTGCTCTGCATGGCCCGTCTCGGCCAGGCCTGGGTGCCGCCGCTGAGCACTGCGCAACTGGGCTTCCTGCAAACCCGGCTGGCCATTCCGCTGCTGCTGACCTTCGGCATTGTGCAGATCAACGTGCACAGTGCGATCGGCGAGCTGGGCGCGGTGCAACTCGCCGCGCTGATCGTGCTGCCGATTGTCAGCAAAATGCTGGGCAACTGGATCGGCCTGCGCTGGGCTCCGCTGTCATTCGCCGGTGCCCGCCGCTGGCGAGAAAGCGTGCTGCTGAATATTCGCGGCTTGAGCGAAATCGTTTTCCTCAACCTGCTGCTGCAACAGCAACTCATCAGCCCGGCGTTGTATTTTGCACTGATGCTGATGAGCCTGCTCGCCACGCTCATGCCGGCCCTTACCGGCATGGGGCGTGCGCCCTTGCCGTCCCCTCCCGCCACCGTCCAACCGGAAAGGAATACCTGTGCCCATCACTGATAGGGAAATTCGTCAGGTCGTTGTCATCGGTGCCGGCCCGGCCGGTTCAATCGCGGCTGCCCTGCTCAAACGCCAGGGCCACGACGTGCTGATCGTCGAGCGCCAGCGGTTCCCGCGCTTCTCCATCGGCGAAAGCCTGCTGTGCCATTGCCTGGACTTCGTCGAAGAAGCCGGGATGCTCGACGCCGTGCAAGCCGCCGGCTTTCAGCTCAAGAACGGCGCTGCCTTTGCGCGTGGCGAGCAGTACAGCGATTTCGACTTTGGCGATACCTTCAGCCACGGCAAGCCGACCACTTTTCAGGTGCAGCGCAGCGAGTTCGATAAACTGCTCGCCGACCAAGCCGAACTGCAAGGCGTGGAAATTCGCTATCAGCAGGAAATCATCAGCGCCGACTTCGACAGCCCGCAGCCGGTATTGCATGTAAAGCGCGAGGACGGCAGCGAATACAGCGTGCAGGCGACCTTCGTACTCGACGCCAGCGGCTATGGCCGCGTGCTCCCGCGTCTGCTGGATCTGGAAGCGCCATCGGGCTTTCCGGTGCGTCAGGCCGTGTTTACCCATATTGAAGACCGCATCGAAAGCCCGCCCTTCGACCGCCAGAAGATCCTCGTCAGCATCCATCCACAGCACAGCGATGTATGGTTCTGGTCGATCCCGTTCAGCGAAGGTCGCTGTTCGATAGGCGTCGTGGCCTCGGCCGAGCGTTTCAAGGACAAGCCCGACGATCTGGACGCCTGCCTGCGTGCCTTCATCGATGAAACACCGCAACTGGCCAAGGTGCTGCAACACGCCGTCTGGGACACACCTGCGAGAACCATCGGCGGCTATTCGGCCAACGTCAAAACCCTGCATGGCAAAGGCTTTGCGCTGTTGGGCAATGCGGCGGAATTCCTCGATCCGGTGTTTTCTTCAGGCGTAACCATCGCCATGCGCTCGGCCAGCATGGCCGCTGGTGTGCTGAATCGGCAGTTGCAGGGTGAACGCGTGGAGTGGGAAACCGAGTTCGCCGTTCCGCTGAAGCGTGGCGTCGACACCTTTCGCGCCTATGTCGAAGGCTGGTACGACGGTACGTTCCAGAACGTGATTTTCTACCCCGGCAGCGCTCCGGACATCCGCCGTATGATCAGTGCCATTCTGGCCGGTTATGCCTGGGATGAGCGCAACCCGTTTGTCAGCGAGCCCAAACGCCGCTTGCGCACGCTCTCGGAAATCTGCGCGGACGGTGGCTCATGAATCGACCGTTCCTGAGTGACAGCTACGTCGAAGAAACCCGCTTCGGTCTGTGGTTTCTGCGCAGCCATACCTGGCAGTACCGTGTGTTGCGCGTGGCAATCGACGACTTGCGCAGCCTGTTCGCCAGCGCGCCGCCGGTTGCGCCGGTGCTGCTCGACGCCGGTTGCGGGCAGGGCCGCTCGTTCCAGCACCTGAACAAGGTTTTCAAGCCGTCCAGATTCATCGGCGTCGATGCCGACCCGCACAGCCTGGAGATGAGCCGTCAGGAAGCGCAGGCAAAAGGCGTGCAGGTCGAACTGATCGGCAGCGATTGCGCGGCGTTGCAAGTACCCGACGCCAGCGTCGATTTGCTGTTCTGCCATCAGACTTTCCATCATCTGGTCGAGCAGGAACGCGCGCTGGCCGAGTTTTATCGCGTGCTCAAGCCAGGTGGCTATCTGCTGTTCGCCGAGTCGACCGAGGCTTACATCGACACCTGGGTGATTCGCTGGCTGTTCCGCCACCCGATGCACGTTCAGAAAAGCGCGGCCCAGTACCTGCAGATGATCCGCGATCAGGGTTTCGAGTTCGATGCGCAGCATGTTTCCTACCCTTACCTGTGGTGGAGCCGCGCCAGGGATTTCGGCCTGCTCGAAGCCCTGAAACTGCAAAAGCCCAGGCCGTTCGGGCAACGGGAGGAAACGCTGGTCAATGTCGTGGCCCGCAAACCTTTGGAAGTGGAAGCATCATGATTCGCGTACTGTTTTTAGCTTTCCTGCTGCTTGGCGGCTGTGCTGCGCAGGCCCCGCTGCCGACCAGTGCACCGACCATGCAATTGCCGATGCAGCTGCATATCGAACGCCGAAAAGCCGATCAGCGTCAGGACTGGGTGCTGGTCATCCAGCGCGAAAACGCCGGTTTGCGCTGGTCGATGATGGACCCGCTGGGTATCCCGCAGGCGCGTCAGTTGCTGATCGACGGGCAGTGGCAAGCCGACGGCTTGCTGCCGCCCAATCCCGAAGCCCGCGAGCTTTTTGCTGCACTGATGTTTGCCATGACGCCGGATCTGGAAATGCATGGCCGCTACCCCACGGCTTATCGCCAGGGTATGCAGCGCCGTCTGGACGATCGCTGGCTGGTCGAATACCAGTCGGCCAATGCCTTCACCCTGCGCCTCAAGGACGGGCTGAGTTACAAGGTCACACCGCTGAACAACGAGAACATGCCATGACTGCCTATCTCAATGCGCTGGGCCTGACATGCTCGCTGGGCGACAGTCGTGAAGAGGTGTCGCGCAGACTGTTTGCGGGCGACAGCTCGGGCATGGTGTTCGAAAGCGGCTGGGTGCCGGAGCGCGCATTGCCGGTAGGCGCGGTCAAATCCGCGCTGCCGCCCATTCCGCCTGCCGTGCATTTGCATCACAGCCGCAATAACCAGTTGCTGCTGGCTGCCGCCTTGCAGATCGAGGATGACATCAGCCAGGCCATCACCCGCTTCGGGGCCGGACGGATTGGCGTGATCATTGGCACCAGCACTTCGGGCATCGATGAAGCGAGCGAGAGCATGGCCGTCTGGCTGCGTGAGCGGATCTTCCCCGACGATTACGATTATCGGCAACAGGAACTGGGCGCACCGGCGAATTTTCTCGCCGCCTGGCTGCAATTGAGCGGCCCGGCCTACGTCATATCGACAGCCTGCACGTCCAGCTCGCGGGCGTTGCTCAGTGCGCGACGGGCGCTGGACATGGGCCTGTGCGATGCGGTGCTGTGCGGCGGCGTCGACAGCCTGTGCAGGCTGACCCTGCAGGGGTTCTCGGCACTCGAGGCCATGTCGCCGCAGCTCTGCAACCCGTTCTCCAGCAACCGTAGCGGGATCAATATCGGCGAGGCGGCCGCGCTGTTTCTGATGACTCGCGAAGCCGACAGCAGGCACTCGATTGCCCTGCTGGGTGCAGGTGCCAGCTGCGACGCTCACCACATTTCGGCCCCCGAACCCACCGGACGTGGTGCGCGCGATGCCATGCTGCAAGCGCTGCGCAATGCCCGGCTCGAGGCGGAGCAGATCGGTTATCTGAACCTGCATGGCACCGCCACGCCGCACAACGACGCGATGGAAAGCCTGGCCGTGCAGGCGGTGTTCCCGAATGGCGTGCCCTGCTCGTCGACAAAACCGCTCAGCGGCCACACTCTGGGCGCGGCAGGCGCGCTGGAAGCGGCGTTTTGCTGGCTGAGCCTGGCACCGGAGAATACCGAACAGGCCCTGCCCCCGCACCTGTGGGACGGCGAGGCCGATCCGCTCTTGCCTGCGCTGCACTGGACCCGCGCAGGCTCGCGCCTGACACCTGCAAACGCTCGTTACATGATGAGCAATTCGTTTGCCTTCGGTGGCAACAACATCAGCCTGATTATCGGAGATGCCCCATGACCGAGTGGCTGCTCGCCGAACTCATTCCCCATGCCGGCGACATGATTCTCATCGATCAGGTGCTGGGTTTTGACGAAGAACAGATTCAAACCCGCCTGACCGTGCGCGCCAACGGCCTGTTCAACCAGCCGGACGGCAGCCTGCCTGGCTCGGCATAGAGCTGATGGCCCAGAGCGTCGCGGCCTATGCCGGGTGCCAGGCACGCAGCAAGGGCGAAGCGGTCAAACTGGGCTTTTTGCTGGGCAGCCGCAAGTTCGACTGCAACGTAACGCGCTTCCCGCTGGGCAGTGAACTGACCGTCCATGCCGTGCGCTCCTTGCAGGACGACAGCGGCATGGGTGTGTTCGAATGCACCCTTACCGGACCGGGGATCGAGGCTTTTGCCCGACTCAATGTATATTGCCCGCCCAACACTGCTGACTATCTGGCTGAAGGAGCCCCGGCATGACTGAATCAATACTGGTCACCGGCTCCAGCCGTGGCATCGGCCGCGCCATCGCTCTGCGCCTGGCCCGGGCCGGCTACGACCTGATCCTGCATTGCCGAACCGGGCGCAACGAAGCCGAAGCCGTGCAGGCCGAAATCGTTGCGCTGGGCCGTCAGGCCCGCGTGCTGCAATTCGATGTGTCGGACCGGGCTGCCTGCAAGGCGATTCTGGAAGACGATGTGGAGACCCACGGCGCGTGTTACGGAGTGGTGCTCAACGCCGGGCTGACCCGTGACGGCGCATTTCCGGCGCTTAGCGATGACGACTGGGATCAGGTGTTGCGGACCAATCTGGACGGTTTCTATAACGTTCTGCACCCCTTGACGATGCCAATGATTCGTCGGCGTGCGGCCGGTCGCATTGTCTGCATCACCTCGGTCTCCGGCCTGATCGGCAATCGTGGTCAGGTCAATTACAGCGCTTCCAAGGCGGGGCTGATCGGTGCGGCCAAGGCGCTGGCCATCGAACTGGGCAAGCGCAAGATCACCGTCAACTGCGTCGCGCCGGGGTTGATCGACACGGCAATGCTCGACGAGAACGTGCCGGTGGACGAACTGATGAAAATGATTCCGGCGCAACGCATGGGCACACCCGAGGAAGTCGCTGGTGCGGTGAACTTCCTGATGTCGGCCGAGGCGAGCTACATCACCCGTCAGGTACTGGCCGTCAACGGGGGACTGTGCTGATGAAGCGTGTGGTCGTCACCGGTATGTCCGGCATTACCTCGGTGGGCAGCGACTGGCCGACTATCGAGGCGAGCTTTAGCGCCAATCGCAGTGGCATCCGCCGGATGGACGAGTGGAACCGTTTTGCCGAACTGAATACCCGACTGGCTGGTCCTGTGGACGATTTCGCAGTGCCCGTGCACTGGACGCGCAAGCAATTGCGCAGCATGGGCCGCGTGTCACGACTGGCGGTGGCCGCAGCAGAGCAGGCACTGATCGACGCCGGGTTGCTGAATGATCCGATGATTCGCGATGGTCGCATGGGCACGGCATGCGGGTCGTCCACTGGCAGCACCGATGAAATCAAGGCCTTCGGCAACATGCTGATCAATTCTGTGGCAGTGGGCCTGAACGCCAACTCCTACGTGCGAATGATGCCGCACACCACCGCCGCCAACATCAGCATCTTCTTCGGCCTGACCGGACGCCTGATCCCGACTTCCAGCGCCTGTACCAGCGGCAGTCAAGGCATCGGCTATGCCTACGAGGCGATCAAGTTCGGTCGGCTGCCGCTGATGCTGGCGGGCGGTGCCGAAGAGTTGTGCCCGACCGAGGCGATGGTCTTCGACGCGCTGTACGCGACCAGCCTCAAGAATGACGCCCCCCACACCACACCACGCCCATACGACAGCGGGCGCGACGGCCTGGTGATTGGCGAAGGCGGCGGCATGCTGGTGCTTGAAGAGCTTGAGCACGCCAGGGCACGCGGCGCGCACATTTACGCCGAGATCGTCGGATTCGGCAGCAACGCCGACGGTGCCCACAGCACTCGTCCCGAGCAGGCCACCATGCGCCGCGCCATGGAACTGGCTCTGGAAGACGCCAGCCTGCCGCCCGACGCCATCGGGTACGTCAACGGCCACGGCACTGCGACAGAACAGGGCGACATCGCCGAAACCCTGGCCACCAGCAGCCTGTTCGGCTCGCGCATGCCACTCAGCTCACAAAAAAGCTTCCTCGGTCACACGCTCGGCGCATGCGGCGCGCTGGAGTCATGGTTCAGTATCGAGATGCTCAACAGCGACCGTTATATCCATACGCTCAACCTGGTCGACATCGATACTCAGTGCGGCGAACTGGATTACATCGTCGGCGAACCCCGGCGGATGAGTAATGAATATGTGATGAACAACAACTTTGCCTTTGGCGGGGTGAATACGTCATTGATATTCAAGCGTTGGGGGTGAGACCACGCACGTCTCAACTATTGTGCGTCGCTCCGCGTCGCATGCCGTTCTGGACGCTCTGCGTCCGGTCTTGATTCTACAGCGCGGCGCAGATTTGTGACGCAGAGCGTCACGACAGGCATTCCCACGCTGGAGCGTGAGAAACGATAGGTCTACCGGCTCCGCTTATCAAATCACCCGACATTGCGCGTTAAAAGCTCGGTAAATGCCTTGGCCATTGGTGACTGTTCGTCCTTGCGCTGCACCAGCCACACGGCACTGGTTGCGCCGGGGTCGAGGACGTTGCGGTAGACCACGCTGTCGATGCGCATTCGGCGGTAGGACGCTGGCAGTACGGTGACGCCCAGTCCAGCTGCGACCAAGCCGATGATGGTCATCACTTCGCCCGCTTCCTGAGTGATCAGCGGGCTGAAACCCGCAGCGCGCGCCAGGCTCAGGACTTGCGCGTAGATACCGCTGCCATAGGTGCGCGGGAAAAACACGAACGGCTCGGCGGCCAGCGCCGACATATAGATCCCGTCCTCGCTTTCGGCCGCCAGCGGATGGTCGGCGCGCATGATCGCAACCAACGGCTCGCTCAACAATTCAAACACCACCAGCGAATCGGGTAACGTCAGAGGGCGCATGATGCCGACCTGAATGGTCTTGTCCTCAAGACCTGCGGCCACTTCCTGACTGGTTATTTCGGTGAGTGTCAGGTGCACATCCGGGTAGGCCTGGCGGAAGGCAAAAATGGCCTGCGGAATGCTGGAAGTGAATGGCGCAGACGAGGTAAAGCCGATCTTCAGTTCGCCGATCTCACCCAGTTGTGCTCGCCGGGCAACGTCAGTGGCCTTGTCGACCTGCGCCAGCACCAGGCGCGCCTCATCGAGAAACAGCCGCCCTGATTCACTCAGGTCGACACGCCGGTTGGTGCGCTCGAACAGACGTGTGCCCAGTTCCTGTTCCAGTGCCTGAATCTGCTGGCTGAGCGGCGGCTGGGAAATCCCCAGTGCCAGGGCTGCACGGCCGAAATGCAGCTCTTCGGCAACCGCGATGAAGTAACGCAGATGACGCAATTCCATGCCGCCTCCATTAAGTCGTTTTACCTATTAAACAGGTCGAACAATATATTGGATGGAATGATTAGCGAGCTATATGATTTTTTCACCGCCTGCCCAACCGTGCTCCGAGGTCCTCGTGAATCCTGCCGTCGCCCCGCCCGCCTCAAACCTGAATACATCCGCCGGACCGTCTGGCGACACCTACATCGAAAAGAACACACCGCTTTTCAAACGTACTGCCCTGGCGCTGTTCGCTGGTGGGTTCTCGACGTTCACTTTGCTGTATTGCGTACAGCCGATGATGCCGACACTGTCGGGCGAGTTCTCCCTGTCTGCGGCACAAAGCAGCCTGATCCTGTCCGTTGCCACCGCGATGCTCGCCATCGGCCTGCTGATCACCGGGCCGATATCCGACCGGCTGGGGCGCAAGTCAGTGATGGTCATGGCGCTGTTCTGCGCGTCGCTGTTCACCATCGCCAGCGCCTTGATGCCCAGCTGGGAGGGCGTGCTCATCACCCGGGCAATGGTCGGTCTGTCGCTGAGCGGCCTGGCGGCAGTGGCGATGACTTACCTGAGCGAAGAAATACACCCCACGCATCTGGGCCTGGCAATGGGGCTGTATATCGGCGGCAGCGCGGTGGGCGGCATGAGCGGCCGGCTGATCGTCGGGGTGATGATCGATTATGTCAGTTGGCATGTGGCGATGCTGGTGGTCGGCGGGCTGGCCCTGATCGCAGCCGTGGTGTTCTGGAAGATACTCCCGGAATCACGCAACTTCCGTCCGCGCTCACTGCACCCTCGCAGCCTGCTGGACGGCTTTGTCGTACAGTTTCGCGATGCCGGGCTGCCGCTGCTGTTTCTGACCGGCTTTCTGCTGATGGGCGCGTTCGTCACCCTGTTCAACTACATTGCCTACCGCTTTCTGAGCGCCCCCTACAACCTGAGCCAGGCCGTGGTCGGTGTGTTTTCCGTGGTGTATCTGTCGGGCATCTACAGCTCGGCGAAGATCGGCTCACTGGCTGACCGACTCGGCCGCAGACAGGTGCTGTGGGCGGTGATCGTGATGATGTTGGCCGGCCTGCTACTGACCCTGTTCACCCCACTGCCGCTGGTGATCGTCGGCGTACTGATCTTCACCTTCGGCTTCTTCGGCGCGCATTCGGTGGCCAGCAGTTGGGTCGGACGCAGGGCCACCACCGCCAGAGGCCAGGCCGCGTCCTTGTACCTGTTCTGTTACTACGCAGGGTCGAGCGTGGCCGGAACCGGCGGCGGCGTGTTCTGGCACTACGCGGGCTGGAACGGTATCGGGCTGTTTATCGGCGTATTGCTGCTGATCGCGCTTGGGGTAGCGTTGCGGCTGGCAAGGCTGCAGCCGCTGGGGGCGAAGGTTTAGTCACACATCGGGCGATGGCGCATAGGGTGAGCCAAGGTACACTGGCGCATCCGCCAGTTTTGGTAAAGGAAACCGACATGCGCCTCGACCACCTCCATCTGCAGAATTTCCGTTGCTACGAAGATGCTCATTTCGACTTCCAGCCCGGTTTCAATCTGGTGGTGGGGGTCAATGGCAGTGGGAAGACGTCGTTGTTGCAAGGGGTGGCTTGTTGTTTCGGGAAATTCCTCGCGAACATGGGGGCGGGTAACTCACTCATCACGGAATCAGATGCCAGGTTCAACTTGGTAAAATCTGAAAACAGTGTTCACTTTGAACGTATCTTCCCCCTCAAGTTGGCTGCCCGAGGTGATGCGTTCGGGTTCCAGGATTGGTACGTCTCGCTCAAGCGCGATGGCAGTAACCATAATTCCAGCAACCTTGAAAGCGTTATATCTCCAGAGAACCCACACGTGTCGGAATCTCTTGAAATCGACATGCCTGTATTTGCGGTTTACCGAGCCAGTCGAGGCTGGCTGACCATGAATATAGCTGCCGAGCATGCAGCACAGAGCAAACTGTCAAGACTGGAAGCCTATACCAACTGGTTCGATGCAGCCTCCAACTTGAAGAACTTTGAGACCTGGTTCATCGGCAAGACACTGGAGCGCTTTCAAAGAATATCCAGATATGGCTTATCGGGCGTTTTCACTGATGAACTCACCTGGATCAATTCAGCTATCCAGTGCGCATTGCCGGAGTCCAAGGGGATTGAGTACGACATGGAAATGCGGGGGCTGATGGTGGACATGAATGACCAAAAAGTCCCGCTCAACGACCTGAGCGACGGACAACGCGGAATGGTCGCACTCTTCGCCGATATTGCTCGCCGTATCTGCCTGCTTAACCCGCACATGGGGAAGGACGTTCTAAGCAAGACAAACGGCATCATCGTGATCGATGAACTAGACATCCACCTGCACCCCGGCTGGCAACGCACCATTGCTCCGGCACTGAAAAAAGCATTTCCCAACGTCCAGTTCATCGCCGCCAGCCACTCGCCACAGGTCATCGGCAGCCTGCAGCCGGGCGAGGTCATCCTGCTGAATAACCATGACGGCTCTCACCCAAGAGCCACCTACGGCCTGGACTCCAGCAGCATTCTGGAAGAAGTCATGGGCGTGCCTCAGCGCGAGCCTGAAATTGAAGAATTGCTCGATCAGCTATTCAGCACTCTAGAAAACAACGAGCTTGAAAAAGCCAGGTCGCAGCTTGATGCACTGAAGAAAAAAGCGCCCGACCTGCCAGAGTTCGCGGGTGCCGAGGCGCTGCTCAAACGCAAGGAGATCATTGGCCGATGAGACGCGTTATCAAGGGAACTGAGCCTGTATCGTTCACGGAATGGAAAGCCAGCGCAAACGAAGACTGGACGCCCACCTATCCAACCTTGCAAAACCCGCAAAAACGCGACCTGCATAATCGCTTGCTGCAAGAGCAGAACTTTTCATGCTGCTATTGCGGCAGGGAAATAGAACTTGATAGCAGCCACATCGAACATTTCAGACCGCAGGAGCATTACCTGCCACTGGCACTGGAATACAGCAATCTTCATGCGTCCTGTCTGCGCGAGACCGCACCAGGAAACCCGTTGCACTGCGGCCACTACAAAGGCAGCTGGTTCGATGAGGACCTGCACATTTCTCCCACAGAGGACGATTGCGAACAGCGCTTCCGTTACTTGCTGACAGGCAAAATCCAGAGCACTTCCCACACAGACCTTCCCGCCACGACGATGATCGAAAAGCTCGCACTCGATATCGCGTATCTGACTAAAAGGCGCCAGGAGGCCATCACGGGTGTGTTTGACGAACAATTCCTATCCAGCGCCAGTGGTGCAGAGCTGAATCACCTCAGGGACAGACTGCGCTCGCAAGCTGACAACAATCCGATCAGCTTTGGCCATGTGATTGCACGTTATGCGGAACAACTACTGGCATAGAGGCAATCAGTCAGAAAAACAGGGTCAGGGAGACGCAGTTCGCGTCCTCTCGTCGGTCCCCTCGACAACCTTGGCCGGGAAATTTATTTTCATATATTTGTTTATATTTCGTTTTCGTGTAATTTATTTTCATCACGAAAACAGAGATAAAAACAATGAATGCCTGTGATCGCCCTGAAACGCACCTGCTCCACCTTATTGCGTCATCCCTGCCGAGTACCCCCGAGTCGCCTTCAAGCTGACGGCTTCAGCCGTTGGTGTTGCGCCCTCGCCTGTCCACTCTGCAAGGAACCGTCGCTATGTCGCCGTCACCCGGTATTTCGCTGTTGATCTACGCTGCTGTCGCCATCATCGCTTTGATCGTGCTGATCGCGCGGTATCGTCTCAATCCGTTTATTGTCATTACCCTCGTGTCGGTCGGGCTGGCACTGGTGGCCGGGATGCCGGCCAGTGGCGTGGTCGCCTCTTACGAAGCAGGGGTTGGCAAAACGCTGGGGCATATCGCGCTGGTCGTGGCGCTGGGCACCATGCTTGGCAAGATGATGGCCGAGTCCGGTGGTGCCGAGCAGGTGGCGCGTACCTTGATCGACCGTTTTGGCGAACGTAACGCGCACTGGGCCATGGTCTGTATTGCGTTTCTGGTGGGTTTGCCGCTTTTCTTCGAAGTGGGCTTCGTGCTGTTGGTGCCGATTGCGTTTACCGTGGCCAGACGTGTCGGGGTGTCGATTCTGATGGTCGGCCTGCCGATGGTCGCCGGTCTGTCGGTGGTGCACGCGCTGGTGCCGCCACACCCTGCGGCGATGCTGGCAGTTCAGGCCTATCAGGCGTCGGTGGGGCAGACCCTGTTTTACGCCATTTTGATCGGCATCCCCACGGCCATCATTGCCGGGCCCGTGTATGCCAGGTTTATCGTGCCGCGCATCCATTTGCCGGCTGAAAACCCGCTGGCAAGGCAGTTTCTCGACCGCGAACCACGCCAGAAGCTGCCCAGCTTCGGCTTGACCATGGCGACGATTCTGTTGCCGGTAGTGCTGATGCTGCTGGGTGGCTGGGCCAACCTGATCAGCACACCGGGCAGTGCATTCAATAGCTTTCTGTTATTCATCGGCAATTCGGTGATCGCACTGCTGCTGGCCACCCTGCTGAGTTTCTGGACGCTGGGCATCGCTCAGGGCTTCAATCGCGATGCCATCCTGAAATTCACCAATGAGTGCCTGGCACCGACCGCCAGTATCACGTTGCTGGTCGGTGCCGGTGGCGGATTGAACCGAATTCTGGTCGACAGCGGCGTCACCAATCAGTTCGTTGGTCTGGCGCAGGACTTTCACCTGTCGCCCCTGCTGATGGGCTGGCTGTTCGCTGCGCTGATGCGCGTTGCGACGGGCTCGGCGACGGTAGCGATGACCACCGCATCAGGCATCGTTGCACCTGTGGCGATGGGCCTTGGCTACCCGCATCCAGAATTGCTGGTACTGGCGACGGGCGCAGGCTCGGTGATTTTTTCCCACGTCAACGACGGTGGTTTCTGGCTTATCAAGGAATATTTCAACATGACCGTAGCGCAAACGTTCAAGACCTGGACGGTGCTGGAAACGCTGATTTCCATCGTCGCTTTCGCCCTGACCCTGGGCCTGGCGCAGGTGCTCTGAGTGGACATTCTGTACCAGATACGTGCCCGCCAGGATTCGCTCAGCGCGGGCGAAGGCCGAATCGCCAAACTGCTGCTCAGCGATATCGCCTTTGCCGCCAGTGCCAGCCTGGATGAGCTGGCCAGCCGCGCCGAGGTCAGCAGCGCGACCCTGTCGCGGTTCGCGCGCAGCATCGGCTGTCGGGATCTGCGCGATCTGCGGCTGCAATTGGCTCAGGCCAGCGGCGTTGGCAGCCGTTTTCTGCATCCGCAACCCGCTCCGGAGCAGTCGGCCTTTTTCACCCGCATCGTCGATGACATCGAAGCCACGCTGCGCCAGCACCTGGCCGGTTTTGACACATCACGCTTTGCCGCCGCTGTAGCGTGTATCGCCGATGCACGAATGATTCACGCATTCGGCATGGGCGGTTGCTCAAGCCTGTGCAGCGAGGAACTGCAAACCCGCCTGGTGCGCCTCGGCTACCCGGTGGCCGCCTGCCGCGACACGGTGATGATGCGTATGGTTGCTGCCACGCTTGGCCCGCAGCACAGCCTGATTGCCTGCTCCCTCAGCGGACGCACACCGGAACTGCTCGATGCCGTGACTCTGGCGCGCAGTTATGGCACCCGAGTGCTGGCCATCACCCTGCCTGACTCACCGCTGGCGCACTTGGCCGAGGTGGTATTACCCCTGCAAATTGCTGAAACCAATTTCATCTATAAACCTACTGCAGCGCGCTACGGCATGCTGCTGACCATCGATGTGCTGGCCACTGAACTGGCGTTGCTCAGCCCTGAAGACAATCAGGAGCGGCTGCGCCGGATCAAGCTCGCGCTGGATGAATACCGTGGCGGCGAAGATGGTCTGCCGCTGGGAGACTGAACCATGCTTTATGACCTGATCATTCGCGACGCGCTGGTCATCGACGGCAGTAATACGCCTGGGGTGCGTGCCGATGTTGCGATTGGCGAAGGACGCATCCAGCGGATCGGCAACCTCGCCGGGGCCAGAGCACGAGAAGAGGTCAAGGCGGCCGGTCGCGTGCTGGCCCCCGGATTTATCGACGTCCACACCCATGACGACACGGTAGTCATCCGCAAACCCGAGATGCTGCCGAAAATCAGCCAGGGTGTGACAACGGTGATTGTCGGCAACTGCGGGATCAGTGCGTCACCGGTCTCGCTGCGCGGCAATCCGCCTGATCCGATGAACCTGCTGGGTGACGCGGCGGCGTTTGTCTATCCGCGTTTTGCCGACTATCGCGCAGCCGTGGACAGCGCTCGGCCAGCCGTGAATGTGGCCGCTCTGATTGGCCATACGGCCTTGCGCAGTAACCACATGAATGACTTGTTACGCAGCGCCAGCCCGGAAGAAATCGCCGCGATGCGCGAGCAACTGCGCGACAGCCTGGAGGCCGGCGCGCTGGGGCTATCGACCGGTCTTGCCTACGCTTCCGCGTTCTCGGCCGAAACCGATGAAGTCAAGCAACTGGCTGAGGAGCTCAGCGCTTTTGGCGCGATCTACACCACCCACCTGCGCAGTGAATTCGAACCGGTGCTGGAGGCTATGGCGGAAGCTTTCGATATAGGCCGCCATGCGCGCGCGCCGGTCGTTATCTCGCACATGAAATGCGCCGGCGCGGGTAATTGGGGTCGCAGTCCGCAACTGCTCGCAGCGCTGGAAAAAGCCGCGCTGGACCACCCGGTGGGCTGCGATTGTTATCCCTATGCGGCCAGCTCTTCGACGCTGGACCTCAAGCAGGTCACCGACGCGTTTCGCATTACCATCACCTGGTCTACCCCGCACCCGGATCAGGGCGGCAGGGATTTGCAGGCGATTGCCGCCGACTGGGGGCTTTCGTTGCTGGACGCCGCACGCAGATTGCAGCCTGCGGGCGCGGTGTACTACGGGATGGATGAGAGCGACGTCGAGCGCATCATGGCTCATCCCTTGTCGATGATCGGCTCCGATGGTCTTCCGGAAGACCCCTTTCCACATCCTCGTTTATGGGGAGCGTTCCCGAGAGTGCTCGGCCATTTCAGCCGGGACAAAGGGCTTTTTGCGTTGCACACCGCCGTGCACAAAATGACCGGGCTTTCGGCTGCACGCTTTGCCTTGCACGAGCGCGGCCTGATCCGCGAAGGTTATTGGGCGGATCTGGTGTTGTTCAATCCGCAAACCGTGCGCGACGTCGCAGACTTCAAAGACCCTCAGCGAGCGGCGCAAGGCATTGATGGTGTCTGGGTGAACGGTCGATTGAGCTATGCCGAGGGCAAACCGCAAGGTCAGCGTCAGGGCAGATTCCTGCCCCGCAGCGGCTCGCTGGTGGAGGGATTTGCGGATACAAAAGCGCCGACATAGTCGTCGGCGCTGAGAGGAACAGATGCGTTTTACAGGTGATACTGCGCCGACAGCTCGTGCACGGCGTCGATGAACGCGCCGGCATTGGCCGGATCGACTTCAGGCGTGATGCCGTGGCCGAGGTTGAAGACGTGACCGGTACCGCTGCCGTAGCTGGCAAGAATGCGTGCGACTTCCTGGCGGATGGCTTCCGGGCGCGCATAAAGCACGGTCGGGTCCATGTTGCCTTGCAGGGAAACCTTGCTGCCGACACGCTGACGCGCTTCGCCGATGTCGCAGGTCCAGTCCAGGCCGAGGGTGTCGGCACCGATGTCGGCGATGCTTTCCAGCCACAGCCCGCCGCCTTTGGTAAACACGATGACCGGCACCTTGCGCCCGTCGTGCTCTCGAATCAGGCCATTGACGATCTTGCGCATGTAAGCCAGCGAGAACTCCTGATACGCCGCCGAAGACAGGCTGCCGCCCCAGCTGTCGAAGATCTGCACGGCCTGGGCGCCGGCCAGAATCTGACCATTGAGGTAAGAGGTCACTGACTGTGCCAGCTTGTCGAGCAGCATGTGCATGGCGTGCGGGTTGTCGTAGAGCATGGCCTTGGATTTGCGGAAGTCCTTCGACGAGCCGCCTTCGACCATGTAGGTCGCCAGGGTCCAGGGGCTGCCGGCAAAACCGATCAGCGGCACCCGCCCGTTGAGTTCACGGCGGATGGTGCTGACCGCGCCCATAACGTAGCCCAGATCCTTCTGCGCATCCGGGATTGGCAGTGCTTCGATGTCAGCCAGCGTGCTCACGGTTTTCTTGAAGCGCGGGCCTTCGCCGGTCTCGAAATACAGGCCCAGCCCCATTGCATCGGGGATGGTCAGGATGTCGGAGAACAGAATCGCCGCGTCCAGCGGGTAGCGATCCAGCGGCTGCAGGGTGACTTCACAGGCGAACTGCGGGTTCTTGCACAGGCTCATGAAGTCCCCGGCACTGGCACGGCTGGCGCGGTATTCCGGCAGGTAGCGACCTGCCTGACGCATCATCCATACCGGCGTGACGTCTACGGGTTGCTTGAGCAAAGCGCGAAGGAAACGGTCGTTCTTCAGGGCAGTCATGTCGGCATCCGCAATAAAAGTGCCGGCATTTTCTCAGAGCGCGACGCAAAAGGCACGGCGAGAGCCGTGCCTTTTGTCTATCGTACCGATTTGCAATACCCATTCAGCGCATCAGACTGCACCTGATTGCGTCGGACGGCCCTATTAATGGGGGTCCTTGACATCCACAGCCTTGATCACGCCTTTTTCGCTTGGCTTGAGTATCAAACGCCAGGCACCTCTTCCCGTGCTTTTGCCAACACCTGGAAGATCCAGTGAAAACGCCGTTTTACCATAGCTATGCAGGCTGCCATTGCCGTCCAGCACGAACCGTTCAGTTGCCTTGTTGACGGCGACGACCAGATCATCCTCGATATTTTTCTGGGCGTTCCTGAAGGCGCGGCTTTCAAAGAACCCTTCCAGATCAACTTTGTAACGTTTTACCCGATCCTTGTTGTCCGGCGACCCGCTGTCACTGCCGGAACCATTGGATGGCCTGGCTTTTGAATGCTTTTTGCCGCCGCGCAGCCCTACCGAGGCATGCACCCAGACACCCTGATTATCAAGCTGGATAGGCAATTGGTAATACGCATCTGGCCGTCGGGGATCGATTACCCTCCACACGGCGGAATCGTCATCGTACCTGACGGCATAGGTTTTACCTTGTTGCACCGCATAAAAGCGGCTTGGCGCAGCGTCCTCAGCCTTTTCGTAAATACCTCTGTACACACCGTCGTCGCGCAATTTCACGCCACCGGGGTTTTTTGCCAACGCTGTTTTCGGGTCAAGGGTAGAACGGCCGACAGAGGTTGCCGACGAGGTCCTGACCCTTCGCCCCCTGGGCAGCGTTAAACCATCGGCCAGCAGCAATGCTGCCTGAACAAAATACAACGGGGCACTGCCTTCTTGACTGGCAGCCTTCGCAACGCCCTGCCAGATGGCGTAGAAACTGCGCAATGCGGCAATGGGCAGCCGCACTTTGAAAGGCGCGAAAGCAAGCACGATGTCGCCGACGATTTTGGTGATTTCCCAGGCACTTTCCCAATAGGTCTCCCAGTTGGTATTGGTCTGCTCATCGACAGCAGAAATCACTCGTGCGACTTCAGACTCATAAACCGCCTCAAGAAAACTCCCGGTGCAGGGGCGCAGCTCCATGAACAGCGTGTCACGGCCCGCCGTCAGCAGATACCTGACATTGACCTGGGATGCCAAAGGTGCCCTGCTCACCAGATAGTCCAGCAGCTCGGGTTCAAGCAATATCTGTTGCTGAAATGCTTGCGGATCGATCATCTCCCGAAAGCATCGACCGTCAGGAGTCTGCGGGGTGAAGATCACCAGATTGGCGACACTGGAACGGGACTGCGCACCGATCACGAGTATTCCACTCAGCGGTACATCATTGATGACCAACTGACTGACCTGGATGCTGTGACCTTCCACAAGCGCACGATCATCACCATCGACCGGATGATCCAGCACAGCGGCAAGCCATTTGTAACCTCTGTTCGCCAGCTCGGGAGGCAGCCCCCCATCGCCCAGAAAATCTCCTGCCATTCTTGCTTCAATTGCGTCCAGACGCATTTGCGCGCGCATGACGCTCGCGAAACGCTCACGGTGCCACTGGCCGGCCGCCGAGGTCGAGAGAGTGGTCATGAGGAATGCGGCGTAGTCTTCACCGATGTTCAGACCACGAATCAGCCGGAACAGATAACCGGCGCTCAGCGCGCTGATCAGTTGCCCCTGATCGTCGTACGCACGACTGGTCAGCAGAAAGTTGATGTTGGTAACCGCAATGTTTTCCAACGACAGATCAGTCAGGCTGCGGTCCTGGATTTCGTAATGCGGCTCCACCTCTGAAGGGCCGACATACACGTAATCCGTATCTATGATGGTATCCGGATCAATCTCGATGCTTACCGTGCGCACAGTGATTTCGTCAGGGTTCAAGACCACTCCGTGGTCAAGCGTGATGCGCTCTTGCAGCTTCTCCCGGGCATATTTCCGCAACTGGTCAGGCTGTCCGTAACCGGAGGGATCCAGCAGGTCAGGTGCCTGAGCTTCGAGCAATGCCTGGCTGTAGTCCTGCACCGCCATTTTCCAGCTTTGTTTTTCCACTTCGGTCGCGCTCGCGAACCACTCAGGTAAAAATCCGGTTTCAATTTCGGTCGGATTGTCGGGATCGAACCAACCGCGATTTTCCTGGATCGCCTGCCGGGTCAGAACCTCGCGAAAACCTTTAACATCCTGCTCGAATTGCATGCCCAGCGACGGTCGCTCATCGGCCTTCACTTGCGAACTGATCGCCAGGTAAAAGCTGTCGGTGCCTGGCTTGAATGACGTTATCTCGCCGTTACCATTATCCCGTGCACTGTAATTGCCGTAGCCGTCATGCAGCAAAACGATGCGGGTATCGTCCGGGTCGGCCGGGACGTACTGACTGACGCCGTGTTCGATGATCCGCAGATCTCGTTTCAATGTTTCAGCCAGTAACTCCCTGGCAATGTCGCGCGCCAGCTCATCTGTGTACTGATTGAAACTCCGCGTTCGCGACAGGCCATCAATCGCCAGACTGCTGCTCCACTCATCCAGCGAAATGTTCATCGCTTCGCCCAACGCGTCTGGCAGAACGAGATTTTCCAGGAAATCAGCTTCTTCCTGTTCCGTCAGCGGCACTTGCTCCAGCAGCTCTTCAAAACGTCCGACCGGAACCTCGGGGCATAAGGCACACAGCGCGCCTAAGGCAGGAGACAGCGGAGTTTGCCGACGAACCCACAATGGCAGGAAGGGATTGTGTGTGCGGGTATCCAGCCGGCTTTTTGAGGTGCCTTCGTCTGTCACCACAAGCGCATCGAATAACAGTGGTCTCTGGTCTTTTGCCAATCCTGCTATTTGCTCGCGCAGAGTAACGATTCGCCCGGCGACGCTGTGACTGCCAGGAAAGTTGCCGCCCATCCCGACACCGGAACCTGCCGGCAACTGACTGAACACCCAGTGCAGCAACGGCTCGTCATCGGTGACCTGGACATCGTCCGGAACCACATACGTGTCGCCGCTCTGCATGAGGACAATGCTGTCCTGAACGAGGCTTTCATCGCGGCCTTTCAGAAAAACCGCGAGGGGTTCATCGTTTTCGTTCTGAATCCTGATCGACAGGTCTGCCGGCCATTCCGGCAACTGAACCAGCAAGGCAAACAACGCCTCTTCACCGTCGTCAGGGAAAAAATTCTTTTCGGTAAAACGCTCGACGAACTGATCGATGATCCGGTCAGCACGCTCTCGACTCCGGTGTTCGCGTACCGCAACTGTGCTGGGCACAAACCTGTCCGGCTCGAGAAGTTTCTGCTCAGTGGATCGAGCAAGTTTGCCCATAGGTGCTGCTTTCAACATGGCTATTTCCTTATAGCGACATGGAGGGCGGGAGTGTCGATGCGGCGATGACCCTCCCGATGAAAGCGCGAGAGCGTAATCCTTTCCAGAAGCAGGCACAGCGGGTGGCAAAGAGAGGTAACAAACGCCTGTCGCACACGCCGGAACAGGGCACGATCGAGGTTCAGAGAAAGGGATTGAAACCCTGATGCACCGCCCTTGGCAGGGCGGCGTGGAGCGATAAAACGCGCGTGGTAACAACATGAACAGGTTATTTCAAAACATCACAACCCGTTTTTCAAACCCGGAAGCCCTGTCATCCAGCCTATGCCTGCGCTGGAATCGGACATCAACCCTCCTGGCCGATGCCTGGACGGTTCAAGGTTGCAGAGGCCGCAAGCGCCTGTTCAAGTGCGTAGGCATAGCTCAGCAATTTAGCCTCATCCCAGGCAGTAGAAAGAAAATACAACCCTTTTGGCAGGCCTTTATCGTCGAGCCCGACAGGCACGGTGATCCCCGGATAACCCGCGATGGCACCTGTGGATTTGAAAGAATATTCTGACCAGTCAATGAGTGCGTCAAGTGAGTGTTGCTGCAAGAGGCCATCGATTAATTGTCGATGCGCGTTGCGCACATTCGTTGCAATGGACAAGTAGTCTTCCTGATCGAGAGACGCGTTAGAGGACTCAATCAGTAAATCCTGGTCATAGGCGTGCCCCCCAGGAGACGCAGTGTTGAATGCAATTATCTCATCGAGCGTGCTGACCCCCAGCCCGGAGCGGGTTTCAAGGTAAGCGTTAAGCTCACGCTTGAAGTCATGTAACAACACTAGAAACTCCGGGGTGCTGTCGATAGAGGGAGCGTCGATTGGAACCAGTGTCGCCCCGGCAGACTGCAAACTGTTCTTTACCTTCTGGAATTCAGGGTCATCGTTCATTGCCACGCCCTCAGGCGTCTGGCTTGGATAGCCCAGGCGCTTGCCTCTCAACGCTTCCGCTCTGAGGTGATCGACATAGTTCACAACGTGGGTGGCGACCCGATCGGTCGCTTGATCCAGAGGGTCAGTGCCGCTCATCACCGTTAGCATGATGGCAGTATCAGTGACCGTTCGCGCCATTGGGCCGGCCGTGTCCTGACGACTGGAGATCGGAATCATACCGGCTCGGCTGAGCAGCCCCAGCGTAGGCCTTAGCCCTATGACGCCACTCGTGGCCGCAGGTTGAATGATCGAGCCGTTGGTCTCGGTGCCCACCGCCAGAGGCGAAAATCCGGCCGCAAGACCCACTGCCGAGCCTGAGCTGGAGCCGCGCGGATCAGCACTCAGGTCATAGGGGTGACGCGTCTGCCCACCTCGGCCGCTCCAGCCGCTCGGCACCTCGAATCCCCGAAAATGAGCCCATTCGCTAAGATTGGCCTTGCCGATAATGATCGCGCCGGCTTCGCGAAGCCGATGCACCACAAAAGCATCATGTTGCGCAGGCCGCCCGACCATCGCGAGCGCGCCCGCCGTCGTCTGCATCTTGTCCGCCGTATCGAGATTGTCTTTCACCAATACGGGAATGCCATGCAGCGGCCCACGTTTCTCGCCGCGGGAACGCTCCCCGTCCATTCGAGCGGCTATCTGTAGAGCGTCGGGGTTGATTTCAATGACAGCGTTAAGCGCCGGGCCACTGTTGTTCAACGCTTCAATCCGCTGGAGCAGACCTGTCACCAGTTCGGCTGAGGTCAGGCTGCCCGCACTCATGCGCTGCTGAAGCTCGACACTGGATTCGAAATAAACGGCTTTGTTTTCGATGACCGAACCGAAAACGGGGCCATCAAAGTTTGCGTTCGCCTGACTGGCAAACGCAAATGGCGCAATCGATAGCGCGAGGCAGAAACCAAACTGAATATTCATAACGTCCTTCCCTGATTGATAAAACGCTCGTCTTGAGCGAGTCACATCGAGCTTAGGAAGGACGTGGCAGGAGGAATGTCAGAAAAAGCAGGCAAGTTACCTGCGAGTCGTCGACGCTTGTTGTCAGAGTACGCCTCAGTAACGGCGTACTCTGACAACGCGACACTCAGACGCCCAGATAATCCAGAATCCCCTCGGCCGCATTGCGGCCTTCGAAGATAGCAGTCACCACCAGATCGGAACCGCGAACCATATCGCCACCGGCGAAGATTTTCGGGTTGCTGGTCTGATGCTTGTACTGCGCCTGTTCCGGTGCCACGACACGGCCTTGGCTGTCGGTGCTGATCGTGAACTGCTCGAACCACGCTGCCGGGCTGGGGCGGAAGCCAAAGGCGATGACCACGGCATCTGCCGGGATGATCTCTTCGGAACCCGGAATCGGCTCGGGACTGCGACGGCCGCGGGCGTCAGGCTCACCGAGACGCGTCTCGACGACCTTGACCCCTTCGACCCTGCCATCGCCCACGATGGCGATAGGCTGACGGTTGTAGAGGAACTTAACGCCTTCTTCCTTGGCGTTTTTCACTTCCTTGCGCGAACCCGGCATGTTTTCTTCGTCACGGCGATAGGCGCACGTCACTGACTTGGCACCCTGCCGGATCGACGTACGGTTGCAGTCCATCGCCGTGTCGCCACCGCCCAGAACCACGACCCGCTTGCCTTTCATGTCGACAAAGTCTTCCGGCGCCTTTTCAAAGCCCAGATTGCGGTTGACGTTGGCAATCAGGAAGTCGAGCGCATCGTGCACGCCAGGCAGGTCTTCACCGGCAAAACCGCCTTTCATGTAGGTGTAGGTGCCCATGCCCATGAACACGGCATCGTACTCTTCGAGCAGTTGATCGATGCTGACGTCCTTGCCGACTTCGGTATTGAGCCGGAACTCGATGCCCATGCCGGTGAACACTTCACGCCGATGGCTCAGCACGGATTTTTCCAGTTTGAATTCCGGGATACCGAACGTCAGCAGACCGCCGATTTCCGGGTTCTTGTCGAACACCACCGGTGTCACGCCGCCACGCACCAGCACGTCGGCGCAGCCCAGGCCCGCAGGCCCTGCACCGATGATTGCAACGCGTTTGCCGGTCGGCACGACTCTGGACATGTCCGGACGCCAGCCCATCGCAAACGCAGTATCGGTGATGTACTTCTCGACCGAACCAATGGTGACGGCACCAAAACCGTCGTTCAGTGTGCAGGCACCTTCACACAGACGATCCTGCGGGCAGACGCGGCCGCAGACTTCCGGCAGGGTATTGGTCTGGTGAGACAATTCCGCCGCCGCGAGGATATTGCCCTCGGCGACCAGCTTGAGCCAGTTGGGAATGAAGTTGTGCACCGGGCACTTCCACTCGCAATACGGGTTGCCGCAACCCAGGCAGCGGTGCGCCTGATCGGCAGACTGCTGGGGCTTGAAAGGTTCGTAGATCTCCACGAACTCTTTTTTGCGTTGACGCAGCAGTTTCTTCTTCGGGTCTTTACGTCCGACGTCGATGAACTGGAAGTCGTTACTGAGACGTTCAGCCATTCTCTGGAGCCTCTTTACGGCAGCTTCAAGCGACTGGCTTGAAGCTGCAAGAAATCATGATCGCAGGCAATTCGCGCACTGCCGTTGGCTTGCGGCTTGAAGCTGACCGCGAGCAGCTGCTTTTATTGCGGATTCGCCCGGGTACTGGAGAGCAGCGATTTCAGGTTGGCAGCCTTGGGCTTGACCAACCAGAAACGACGCAGGTAATCGTCCAGATTTTCCGCAAGATTGCGGCCCCATTCGCTGTCGGTTTCCGCGACATATTCATTCAGGACGCTTTGCAGGTGAGTGCGGTAGGCCTCCATCGATTCGCCGCTGATGCGCTGGATCTCGACCAGCTCATGGTTGACGAGGTCAACGAAGGTGTTGTCCTGATCGAGCACGTAGGCGAAACCGCCGGTCATGCCGGAACCGAAGTTGTAACCGGTCTTGCCCAGTACGCAGACGAAACCGCCGGTCATGTATTCGCAGCAGTGGTCACCAGTGCCTTCCACGACGGTATGGGCACCGGAGTTACGCACCGCGAAACGCTCACCTGCTGTGCCCGCCGCAAACAGCTTGCCGCCGGTTGCGCCGTACAGGCAGGTGTTACCGATAATGGCGCTTTCGTTGGTCTTGAACGGGCTGCCCTTGGGCGGCACGATCACCAGCTTGCCAGCGGTCATGCCCTTGCCAACGTAGTCGTTGGCATCGCCTTCCAGGTACATGTTCAGGCCACCGGCGTTCCAGACGCCGAAGCTCTGCCCGGCAGTGCCTCTGAAGCGGAAAGTGATCGGTGCCTTGTTCATGCCCTGATTGCCGTGCAAGCGAGCGATTTCACCGGAAATCCGTGCACCGATGGAACGGTCGCAGTTACAGATGTCCAGCTCATACTCACCGCCGCTGAGGGATTCGATGGCCGGCTTGGCCATCTCCACCATCTGCTCGGCCAGCAGCCCCTTGTCGAACGGCGGGTTGCGATCCACCAGGCTGAACTGAGGCTTGTCGGCCGGAATATGGTCGCTGCCCAGCAGCGGTGTCAGGTCCAGATGCTGCTGCTTCTCGGTTTCGCCGGGCAGGATGTCCAGCAGGTCGGTACGGCCGATCAGTTCTTCCAGCGAGCGAACACCCAGTCTGGCCAGCCACTCGCGGGTTTCCTCAGCCACGTAGGTGAAGAAGTTGATCACCATGTCGACGGTGCCGATGTAGTGGTCCTTGCGCAGCTTCTCGTTCTGGGTCGCAACACCGGTGGCACAGTTGTTCAGGTGGCAGATACGCAGGTATTTGCAGCCCAGCGCGATCATCGGCGCGGTGCCGAAGCCGAAGCTTTCAGCACCCAGAATGGCTGCCTTGATCACGTCCAGACCGGTTTTCAGGCCACCGTCGGTCTGCACCCGGACCTTGCCGCGCAGGTCGTTGCCGCGCAGGGTCTGGTGAGTTTCGGCCAGCCCCAGTTCCCACGGCGCGCCAGCGTACTTGATCGAGGTCAGCGGCGATGCGCCGGTGCCGCCGTCGTAACCGGAAATGGTGATCAGGTCGGCATAAGCCTTGGCCACGCCAGCGGCAATGGTGCCGACGCCGGCTTCTGCCACCAGCTTGACCGAAACCAGCGCCGCCGGATTGACCTGCTTCAGGTCAAAAATCAGCTGCGACAAGTCTTCGATGGAATAGATGTCATGGTGCGGCGGCGGCGAAATCAGCGTCACGCCCGGTACCGCATAGCGCAGCTTGGCAATCAGGCCATTGACCTTGCCGCCCGGCAGTTGCCCGCCCTCGCCCGGCTTGGCACCCTGCGCAACCTTGATCTGCAGCACATCGGCGTTAACCAGGTACTCGGGCGTCACACCAAAGCGACCGGTAGCGATCTGCTTGATCTTGGAGCTGCGGATAGTGCCGTAGCGCGCCGGGTCTTCGCCGCCTTCACCAGAGTTGGAGCGCGCACCCAGACGGTTCATCGCCTCGGCCAGCGCTTCATGAGCCTCCGGCGACAAGGCGCCCAGAGAAATGCCGGCCGAGTCGAAGCGCTTGAGGATTTCGCTCAGCGGCTCGATCTCGTCGATATTCAACGGCTGATCAAGTGTCTTGACCTGCAGCAGGTCGCGAATCATCGACACCGGACGCTGATCCACCAGCGAGGTGTATTCCTTGAACTTGCTGTAGTCGCCCTGCTGCACAGCAGCCTGCAGGGTGCTGACCACGTCCGGGTTGTAAGCGTGGTATTCGCCACCAAACACGAATTTGAGCAGGCCGCCTTGCTGGATCGGCTTGCGCGTGCTCCAGGCTTCGGCAGCCAGGGCCTTCTGCTCGGCTTCGATATCGACGAAGCGCGCGCCTTTCAGACGACTCGGTACACCGCGGAAACTGGTATCGCAGACTTCTTCGGACAAGCCGATGGCTTCGAACAACTGCGCGCCGCGGTAAGACGCAACGGTCGAGATACCCATCTTCGACAAGATCTTGAGCAGGCCTTTGGTAATGCCTTTGCGGTAGTTCTTGAAGACTTCGTAAAGATCGCCCAGCACTTCGCCGGTACGGATCAGGTCGCCCAGCACTTCGTAGGCCAGGAACGGATAAACCGCCGACGCGCCGAAGCCGATCAAGACGGCGAAATGGTGCGGGTCACGCGCCGTCGCCGTTTCGACCAGGATGTTGCTGTCGCAACGCAGCCCCTGCTCGGTCAGACGGTGGTGAACCGCGCCGACTGCCAGCGAAGCGTGAACCGGCAGTTTGCCCGGTGCAATGTGTCGGTCGCTCAGCACGATCAGGGTTCGACCGGCGCGCACTGCCTCTTCGGCCTGATCGGCGACGCTGCGCACCGCAGCTTCAAGACCGAGGCTTTCGTCGTAGTTCAGGTCAATGATATGGCGTTCGAACCCCGGACGTTCCAGGTTCATCAGCGAACGCCATTTGGCCGGTGAAATGACCGGCGAACTGAGAATCACGCGTGACGCGTGCTCTGGCGACTCCTGGAAGATATTGCGCTCGGCACCTAGGCAGATTTCCAGCGACATGACGATGGCTTCGCGCAGCGGGTCGATCGGCGGGTTGGTCACCTGCGCGAACTGCTGTCGGAAGTAATCATAAGGCGAGCGCACCCGGCGCGACAGCACGGCCATTGGCGTGTCGTCGCCCATCGAGCCCACGGCTTCCTGGCCCTGCTCGCCCAGCGGACGCAGCACCTGATCACGCTCTTCGAACGTGACCTGGTACATCTTCATGTACTGCTTGAGCTGCTCGCTGTCGTAAAAAGCCGAACCATGATCGTTGTCTTCCATGGTGGCCTGAATGCGCAGGGCATTCTTGCGCAGCCATTGCTTGTACGGATGGCGCGACTTGAGGCGGTTATCGATGGCATCGGTGTCGAGGATCTGGCCGGTTTCAGTGTCCACGGCAAAGATCTGCCCAGGGCCGACACGGCCCTTGGCGATGACGTCTTCAGGCTTGTAGTCCCATACGCCGATCTCCGACGCCAAGGTGATGTAACCGTTTTTAGTGGTGACCCAGCGCGCCGGGCGCAAGCCGTTGCGGTCGAGCAGGCAGACGGCATGGCGACCTTCGGTCATCACGATACCGGCCGGACCATCCCACGGCTCCATGTGCATGGAGTTGTATTCGTAGAATGCCCGCAGATCAGGGTCCATTGTCTCGACGTTCTGCCACGCAGGCGGAATGATCATGCGCACGCCACGGAACAGGTCGATGCCACCGGTCACCATCAGCTCGAGCATGTTGTCCATGCTCGACGAGTCGGAGCCCACGCGGTTGACCAGCGGGCCCAGCTCGTCCAGATCCATCAAATCGTTGGTGAACTTGGTGCGGCGCGCCTGAGCCCAGTTGCGGTTGCCGGTGATGGTGTTGATCTCGCCGTTGTGGGCAAGAAAACGGAACGGCTGCGCCAGCGGCCATTTCGGCAGGGTATTGGTCGAAAAGCGCTGGTGGAACACGCAGATGGCGGTCTGTAGACGCTCGTCGCTCAGGTCCGGGAAGAAGGCCGTGAGATCGGCCGGCATCATCAGGCCTTTATAAATAATGGTCTTGTGCGAAAAGCTGCAGATGTAATGATCGGTATCCGCTGCATTGGATACCGACGAACGGCGGCGCGCACTGAACAGCTTGATGGCAAATTCCTGATCGCTCAGGCCTTCACCGCCAATGTATACCTGCTCGATTTTCGGCAAGCGCTCCAATGCCAGGCGACCCAGAACACTGGTATCGATCGGCACCTGACGCCAGCCGACCAGATCCAGGCCCTCGGCCAGGATTTCGCGATTCATGTTTTCGCGTGCAGCGTCGGCCTTGGCGTCGTCCTGATTGAGGAACACCATGCCTACAGCGTACTGGCGGGGCAGATCGACGCCGAAGTGATCCTTGGCGATTGCACGCAGGAAGCCGTCAGGCTTCTGAATCAACAGACCGCAACCGTCACCGGTCTTGCCGTCGGCGTTGATACCGCCACGGTGGGTCATGCAGGTCAGGGCCTGAACGGCCGTCTGCAACAGGTGATGACTGGGCTCGCCCTGCATATGAGCGATGAGGCCAAAGCCGCAGTTATCCTTGAATTCATCTGGTTGGTACAGACCTGCTTTCATAGACACTTTCTCACCAGGCTGCCTCTATGCGAGGCAAATTTCCTTTTAATTCAACCAATTACCCGTCACGCCGAACGTGCGCCAGCTTCGGACAGGCAAAACGGAGGTCATTGTACACAGCGACACAAGGGCTCACAAATTTAACGACGACTGGCTGATAATCAATGTCGCAATTATGAAAGTTTTAAAGCGGGTCGCTGTGCTAGTCAAAGCATTTCTTCAAGTATCTGACTGACGCGACGGGAGACTGTAAGGCGTTTGTAACGCAGACGCCGCAAGGCGCGCGCCAATCAGGCGGCGCACCGGGCGGGTTAAGTCAGGTGTGTCGGCGGACGGCCCGGATAGGGCCGTTGCGACTTCAACGAGTGGCGCCGAGCTCTTGTTGGACGCTGGCGACAGTACGAGGCCAAGGTTTACCAGCCTGGACCTTGGCTGGCAATACCTTGATGGCGGCCAGGGCGGCAGCACGGTCAGGAAAGTTGCCGTACGTGATGACGTACAACGGCTTGCCCTGCAGGGTTTTCTTGAAATAACGGTACTCGCCACCCTGCTCTGCGATGTAGGCCTGAGCGGTGGCTTCGGAGCTGGTGCCCAGAATCTGGACCACATAATGGCCCGGTGCCTGACTGCTGTACCAGTTACTGCCGGCTGCCGGTTTGGCGGCCGCAGCAGCGGGTTTTTCTGCAGGTTTGGCAGCCGGAGCCGGAGCAGGCTTCGCGGTGGCGACCTGGGCAGGCGCAGGTGCCGGTTTTGCGGCTGGCGCGGGTGCAGGCGTTGGCGCAGGAATCGACGAGCGCGGTGTCTGAGCAGCGGCCTGACCTGCGGGAACACCCGCCGGCGGCGCAGTGGTCGTCACGGTCGGCGGCTGGGCAGGCGAACCTGTCGGCACCGCGTCTTCGTCGCTATCACTCGACCCGGCGGCTTCGGCCAGCGGACCGCGCATCACCGGCTGCGAGTTGCCATTCATCGGCAACGGCATGGGCTGGGAGTTGCCCGCAAACTCGATGGCCGGGCTACCGTTGTTCGATTGCTGAGCAGTTGGCTTGCCCTCGCCCAGTGGCAATTGCGCCTGAGCAGAAGCAGGGGCATTGGCTGGCGTGCCCGTCTTGTCACCGCGACCCGGGATCAGCACTGCTGCTGCCACGGCCACTATGACGACGGCACCCAAGGCCAATACGTGTTTTTTCGGCATGTTGAACCCCACACTTGGACGCTTGACCGCGGAACGACTCGCGATCATCGCCTCGATCATTGAATCGCGGGCTACCTGGTTGATTGCCCCAGGCCAGCCATCGGACTGTTCATGAATATCGGTAATCTGGTCGGCAGTAAACAACGCGATTCCTTGCCCTGCACCCTCCAGACGCTGAGCCAGATACTCCCGGGTTTCCTCTTCCGTGTAGGGTTGCAGCTCGATGACGTGAAAGCGTTCGCCTTCGACATCGCCCTGCAGGTCGGCACACATCTGATCGAGACGATCGAGCAGCGAGGGCTCTCCGAACAGGAACACATGCGGACGCCCTTCAGGCGTTCCCGCAGCAAGACCCAGCAACGCTTCGAGCGCCGAATCGCCAAGTTGTTCCGCATCGTCAACCAGCAGGTAGACTTCCTGGCCCGTCAGCCCCAACTGCACGACCTGCGAAAGGATCGATTGCATTTCAGCCTGAGCGACGCTCAGCGCCTCAGCGACCTGTTGCAGCACACCTGCAGCGTCGCCTGCACCGCGCGCAGAAATCACGACACTTTGCACCGACTGTTTGTTGGTGCTGGCCACCAGCGCCTGGCGCAGCAGGGTCTTGCCGCTGCCCTGTGGCCCGGTAACTGCTAGCAACAGCTGGCTGTAGCGCGCCAGATGATGAAGCTGACCCAGCACAGGCTTGCGCTGGGCAGGGAAGAATTTGAAGCCAGGTACCCGCGCCGCAAAGGGGTCATGACTCAACTGGTAATGGCCGAGGAAGGCCTCGTCGGCATGCAAACTAGTCATGGGTTTTCCGTTAACCTCTAAGCTGATCCACCAGGGCGCGATAGTCCGCAACCAGGGTGGCCTGTAATACTTCTTTTGGATAATCGTCCGTGATAACCGCTTCACCCAGCCGGCGCAACAGCACCAGACGCAGGCGACCGTCGATGACTTTCTTGTCGATCGCCATGTGTTCGAGGAAATTGTCTTCCGTCATGTCCTGCGGTGGCACGACCGGCAGCCCGGCGCGCTGAAACAGGCGAATACCGCGATCCCGCTCCTGCGTGCTGATCCAGCCCAGACGCGAGGACATTTCCAGCGCCATGACCGTACCGACAGCTACCGCCTCGCCATGCAGCCAGACACCATAGCCCATATGCGTCTCGATGGCGTGACCGAATGTGTGACCCAGGTTCAATGTCGCACGAACACCGGACTCACGCTCGTCGGCCCCGACGACCAGCGCCTTGGCCGCACAGGAGCGCTCGATGGCCACGGTCAGCGCAGCCTGATCCAGACCGCGCAGCGCGTCGACGTGTTCTTCGAGCCAGGTCAGGAACGGTTCGTCGCAGATCAGACCGTACTTGATGACCTCTGCCAGCCCGGCGGACAGTTCACGCTCGGGCAGGGTATTGAGCGAAGTGGTATCGATCAGCACGACGCTCGGCTGATAGAAAGCACCCACCATGTTCTTGCCCAGCGGATGATTGATGCCGGTCTTGCCGCCGACCGACGAGTCCACCTGGGACAGCAGCGTGGTCGGGATCTGGATGAAATTCACACCGCGTTGATAGCATGCGGCAGCGAACCCGGCCATATCGCCGATCACACCACCGCCCAGCGCAATGACTGTGGTGCGACGATCGTGACGAGCGGTCAGCAGGCCATCGAAAACGGTTTGCAGGGTTTCCCAGTTCTTGAATGCCTCGCCATCGGGCAGAACGATCGGCAGAACGTTGTAGCCGGCCAGGGTCCGGGTCAGACGCTCCAGATACAGCGGTGCCACTGTCGTGTTGGAGACGATGGCCACCTGACGCCCGACGATATGCGGGGTCAGGAGCCCAGGCTGATCCAGCAGGCCTTCGCCAATATGGATCGGGTAGCTACGCTCACCAAGCTCGACCTTAAGTGTCTGCATGTATCCCCACATTGATTACCGATTGGACGGTTTGTGCTTCGGCAGATCATGACCCAAGGCCATGCGCCGTCGCTGTTTTGCTGGTCGACGAGAATAGCGCATTTTCGCCTGCGCTTTAACGGGGGGGAAGCTCTGCCAGTCGCGCCAGTATCTCGAGAACCACCATTCGGGGTGGCCGCTCATCGGTTTCAATCACCACGTCGGCTATTTCCCGGTACAGCGGGTCACGGATCGCCAGCAACTCACTCAAGACACGGGCCGGATCGGCGGTACGCAACAGCGGGCGATTGCGATCACGTGCGGTGCGTCCGACCTGTTGCTCGATCGAGGCGTGCAAATACACGACTCGGCCTCCCGAGCGCAGCGCCTGACGATTTTCGCTGCGCATGACCGCACCGCCACCGGTCGCCAGAACCACGCCATCGGCGTCGCACAGTTCGGCAATCATGGCCTGCTCGCGATCACGAAAGCCCGGCTCGCCTTCCTTGTCGAAGATCCAGGGGATATTGGCGCCCGTACGCAGCTCGATTTCCTTGTCGGAATCCTTGAACGGCAGTCGCAACTCTTTGGCAAGCAAGCGGCCGATGGTGCTCTTGCCAGCACCCATCGGCCCCACAAGTATTAAATTTCGCACAAAATCAACGACTCACAGAAATCGCCTGGTTGTTCATGATACGCGGAGTCAGAAATACCAACAGCTCGGATTTGGACTCGGATACCACATCACGCCTGAAAAGCCGGCCAAGATACGGTACATCGCCAAGAAATGGCACTTTATCGACAACTTTACTTTGCGTATTCGAGAACACACCACCGATGACGATGGTTTCGCCATCGGAAATCAGCACCTTGGCGTTGACCTCGTTTTTCTTGATGGGCGGCACACCCAGCACCGCATTCAGGTAGTCCGGCTCGTCCTTGGTGACCTTCACTTCCATGATGATGCGATTATCGGGAGTGATCTGCGGTGTGACTTCAAGCGACAGTGAAGCCTCCTTGAAGCTCACCGTCGTTGCGCCACTGGAGCTGGATTCCTGATACGGAATCTCCGTGCCCTTGAGGATCTTGGCGGTCTCCTTGTCGGAGGTAACGACCTTGGGCTGCGAGACGATTTCACCGTTGCCGGTTTTCTCCATAGCGCTCAGTTCCAGGTCCAGCAACGTGTTGTTGGTCACGAAGCCAAGACCAATCCCGGAGGTCGCACCAGAGGCGCCGAGGTCGACGAACGGCACGTTGGACGTCACGTTGCTGCCGGTGTTGCCTGCCTCATCGCCGTTATTGTCCAGACCGTAGGTTGTCCACTTTCTATTGCCGCTGGTGTTGGTCGAGCCGCCCCAGCGAACACCCAGCTGCTTGTTGTAATCGACATTGGCCTCGACGATACGCGCCTCGATCATCACCTGGCGCACAGGAATGTCCAGTTGCGACACGATACGGCGCAGTTCGTCGAGCCGCTCTTGGGTCTGATAGGCAATGATGTTGTTGGTGCGGTCGTCTACCGTGATCGAGCCGCGTTCGTCGGTCTTGGACTCGGCACTGGTCACCGACTGGAAAAGCTTGGCAATGTCGGCAGCCTTCGCGTAATTGACCTGCAGCAGCTCACGACGCAGGGGTGCCAGCTCGGCGATCTGCTTGAGCGACTCAAGCTCCTGACGCTCACGGGCGGCAATTTCATCGGCAGGCGCGACCAGCAGAACGCTGCCGACCTTGCGCTTGTCCAGCCCTTTGGTTTTCAGCACCAGGTCCAGTGCCTGATCCCACGGCACATTCTGCAGACGCAGGGTGATGCCGCCCTGAACAGTGTCGCTGGCAACCAGATTGAGGTTAGTGAAGTCGGCAATCAACTGCAGTACCGAACGCACGTCGATGTCCTGGAAGTTCAGCGACAGCTTTTCACCGGTGTACACCGGCTTGTCGGCGGCGCGGCGGTCCAGGTCTTCGTTGGTCAACGGACGCACACTGATGGTCAGCTTGTTTTCGGTCTGAAACGCTGAGTAATCGAAGGCACCCGAAGGTTCGATCAGAATACTGGCCTTGTCGCCCGAAGCCGAGGCACTGACAAACTGCACCGGCGTGGCGAAGTCCTTGACATCCAGACGGACGCGCAGCGGCTCGGGCAGTTGGGTTTTGGCGAAGTCCACGCGAATCTTGCCGCCCTGCTCCTGAATATCCGGAGCGATGCTGGGATTGCTCAGGTCTATGACCACATTGCCTTCACCCAGCTCGCCGCGCTGGAAGTCGACATTTCTGATGGCCCTGGCACCTGCAGGAATAAACGGTCTGGCGGATGCCGGCGTCGGTGGCGGCACCGCTACGCGCTGCGCGCCCATCGCGGTGGTTGGCTGGGAAGCCTGCGCAGCGGCGGCACCCTGGCCGATCACCACGTACAGGTTGTTGCCGTCGACACGGGAGCTGTAAGGCGAGAGCGTGGTCAGGTTGATGATCACCCGCGTGCGGTCCTGGGCCTGCACCACGACCACGCTGCGTGCATTACCGGTGCCCAGGTCACGGCTTTTGGTCGCCAGCTGGCTGGTCACACCCGGCAGGTCCAGCGCGATACGCGCCGGTTGCGCCGTGGTATAGCCGCGCGGCGCAGGCACCGGCGCGTCGAATGCCAGCTTGAGTTCGATGCGATCACCCGGCAGGGCGGCGACATCCAGCGTCTTGAGGTTGGCAGCCTGGAGAACCGGCGACAGCATCGCGATGCATAACGACGCGCCGATAATCGAGAAAATCCGGATCATGATCAATTTCCGTTGAGCGCTACTGTGCATACTTGGCCTTGCCCACTTCATGAGCGTTCTTTGAGGGCGATAGTGCGCGGCCTTTCCAGCCATGCCCCCTCTCCATCAGGAACAATTTCAATGACGTCCACCTGCGCATCACCGATTGACACTACCCGGCCGTTGTTACGACCCAGGTAATCCCCGACCTTGACGCGATGAACGCCTCCCGCCCCGCGCAACAGGGCAAATGTCCCTGACTCGTTGCCGATCGTGCCGACCATCTCGAACGACTCGATATTGAACCCTTCAAGAAACTGCCTGACCCGGTGTTCGTCCGGTGCCACCAGCCGCGAGCCCCTCTGGCGGTTGAGAAGATCGATCTTGACCGGCGGCTGAAACGGACTGCGCAGCGTGGACGCGTTATACGTGAAGGCCTCATACGGCCGAAACTTTGGCAGGGCCTCGATAGTACCGCTCGGGCGCGCTCGGGCCTGATCCATGAACGCAGTCAGATCGGCAAAATCATTGTCATTACCGCACCCGGCCAGCCCTGTCAGAACCACACTGACGCACAGCAATCGCGCCGCCCTCATTTCTTCAACCCTTCATCGTTGTAGCGGTAGGTCTTGGCCAGAATGCTCATGCGCAACTTGGTCGGCACCTTCGGATCGACCGGCTTGATCTCGAAATCATGCAGCGTGACGATGCGCGGCAGGCTGGCAACGCCGCTGACGAAGGTTGCCAGGTCGTGGTAGCCACCGACCACGGTGATCTGTATCGGCAGCTCGATATAGAACTGCTGGACCGCCTCGGGCAACAGCTTGATTTCCTCGAACTCAAGCCCGCTGCCCAGACCAGTGCGGGTGATGTCCTCGAGCAGGCCAGGCACCTCGGTATCGCTGGGCAATTGCCGCAGCAGGGCACCGAAGGTGTTTTCCATTTCTTCCATCTGTTTCTTGTAAGGCTCCAGGTTGGCCGCCTGAAAAGCCTTGTTGGAAAACTGCTCCTTGAGCGTCACCTCACTGCTTTGGGCCGTTTCCAGCTGGGTTTCCAGATCCTGAATAAAGAAGAAGTAGCCCAGCGCGAAAATCAGCACCGCGACCAGCACACCGGCAATGACCTTGACCGCTGCAGGCCAGGAACCGAGGTTGTTCAGGTCAAGCTCGCTCAGGTCAACCTTGCGAAGCCCTTCCAGCCATTCGGACATATTCATGGCTTGGCTCCTGCGGGCGCAGCTGCGGCAACCGGTGGCTGGGTCTGTCGCACCGTCAGTTGAAAGACGTTGGCCTGATCCACGGCACCGGCAGTCGTGGCCTTCACCTCGGTCAGGCTCGGTGCCTCCAGCCAGTCAGACGCTTCGAGGTTGCGCATCAGGTCGGAAACCCGGTTGTTCGATTCGGCAGCACCGTTGATGGCAATCAGCTTGTCGGTCATTTTGACCTGCGAGTAATAGACGCCATCTGGCAAGGTGCGCGCCAGTTGATCGAATACGCGCCCCGTGATCGGGCGGTTGCCTTGCAGGTCCTGGATGATTTTCATCCGCTCGAGCAGCTGCTTGCGACGCGCCTTCAGGTCGCTGATCTCCTTGATGCGGATATCCAGCTGGGCGATCTGCGTTTGCAGAAACGCATTACGCGCCATCTGATGCTCTATCGCGTTGCTGACATAGCGATCGATCAGAAACAGAATCCCGACAGACACCACCAGTACGCCGACCAGCGCGGTCAGGAAACGCTTTTTACGTTCTTCACGAAGTTCTTCGCGCCACGGTAATAAGTTGATCCGCGCCATCAGTCGAAGCTCCTCAACGCCAGACCGCACGCGATCATCAAGGCGGGTGCGTCACTGGCCAGGGCCCCGGCATTGACCTTGGAGCTCAAGGCCATGTCGGCAAACGGGTTGGCAACCATGGTCGGGGTGCCGATACGTCGCTGAATCAAGTGTTCCAGCCCTGAAATCGAAGCCGTGCCGCCTGCCAGCATGATGTGATCCACAGAGTTGTATTGACCGGCCGCAAAGAAGAACTGCAGGGAGCGGGAAACCTGCTGCACCAGCGCGTCCTTGAACGGGTCCAGGACTTCGCTCACATAATCGTCGGGCAGCCCGCCCTGCTTCTTGGCGAGTCCGGCTTCTTCCATGGAAAGCCCGTAGCGGCGCTGGATTTCATCCGTCAGTTGGCGACCACCGAACAACTGCTCGCGGGTATAAATGATCCGGCCATGGTGCAGCACGCTCAGGGTGGTCATGGTGGCACCGATATCGACCACGGCAACGGTAAGCTCGTCGTGACCGTTGCCCAGCTGCGCAGCCAGCAAACCGAACGAACGCTCAAGGGCATAGGCCTCGACATCCACCACCCGCGCGGTCAGCCCGGCCAGCGCCAGTGCCGCCTCACGCACCTCGACGTTCTCCTTGCGGCAGGCAGCCAGCAACACTTCGACGCGTTCGGGATTGCGCACCGAATAGCCCTGCACCTCGAAATCGATGGCGACCTCTTCGAGCGGGTAAGGGATGTACTGGTCAGCTTCAAGCTTGAGCTGGTTTTCCATGTCGTCGTCGGAAAGACCGGCATCCATCTCGATTGTCTTGGTGATCACGGCAGAACCGGCTACGGCGACCGCCACAATCTTGACGCTGGTCTTGGCCTTGGCCAGCACGCGAGACAGCGCCTGGCCAACCCCTTCGAGTTCGGCAATATTCTTTTCGACGACGGCGTTGGCCGGCAATGGCTCGACTGCGTAAGACTCGACCTTGTAACGGGTGCCGGAACGACTCAATTCCAGGAGTTTTACCGAGGTGGAGCTAATATCGATCCCTAGAAGGGTGTTGGCCTTCTTACTGAAGAGTTCGAACACAACCTGATTCCTATGAGTTTCCGTCACTTACGGAGTTATTTCGGGTCAACGTCACTGTCGACAGCCTTGACAGTAGCGCAAATCACGCTTGGGGACGAAAAATGCTTATAATGCCCAGCGTTTTTTTCGTTTAACAAAGCTTCAAGGCGTGTTCATTTGTAAATGCCTGCGCTTAACCCATTATTTTTTCTGGAAATCCAAAAGCCTTGATACGCCTGCTGAAGTTTTTCTGGTGGTCCCTCGTCGCGGTATTCTGCTCGCTGTTGCTTGGCCTGAGCGGCGCGTTTCTTTACCTGAGCCCGACCCTGCCATCGGTTGAAGCGCTGCGAAGCATTCAACTGCAAATCCCCCTTCGCGTATTCAGCAGCGACGGCAAGCTGATCGCCGAGTTCGGCGAAATGCGCCGGACACCGATTCGCTTCGCGGAAATCCCGCCCAATTTCATCAACGCCCTGCTATCGGCCGAGGACGACAACTTCGCCAACCACTATGGCGTCGATCCGAGCAGCCTGATGCGCGCCGCTACGCAACTGGTAAAGAGCGGCCATATTCAGTCAGGCGGCAGTACCATCACCATGCAGGTCGCGAAAAACTTTTTCCTGACCAGCGAAAGAAGCTTTTCGCGCAAAACCACCGAGATTCTTCTGGCCTTGCAAATCGAGCGCCAACTTACCAAGGACGAGATTCTCGAGCTGTATGTAAACAAGATTTATCTGGGTAACCGCGCCTACGGAATCGAAGCGGCGGCGCAAGTCTACTATGGCAAATCGATTCGCGATGTAAGCCTTGCGCAAATGGCCATGATTGCCGGCCTGCCAAAGGCACCGTCCCGCTTCAACCCGCTGGCCAACCCGACCCGTGCCAAGGAGCGCCGCGACTGGATCCTCGGCCGCATGTACCGCCTGGGCAAGATCGACCAGAGCGCTTACCAGGCCGCCTTGAACGAACCGCTTAATGCCAGTTATCACGTACCGACGCCGGAAGTGAACGCGCCGTACATTGCTGAAATGGCACGTGCGGAAATGGTCGGCCGTTATGGCAGCGAGGCCTACACAGAAGGCTTCCGCGTCACGACCACAGTGCCGAGCGACCTCCAGGAGCACGCCAACAAGTCCATCCAGCAGGGCCTGATTGATTACGACCAGCGCCACGGCTATCGTGGTCCGGAAAGCCGCTTCCCGGGCATGACTCGCGCCAACTGGGCACAAGAGCTGACCCGGCAGCGCATGATCAACGGCCTTGAGCCCGGCATCGTGACTCAGGTCGACAAGACCGGTTTGCGCGTTCTGACCCGCAATGGCGAGAAGGAAGAAACCGTCGACTGGGCCACCATGAAATGGGCGCGGCCTTATCTGAATACCAACAGCCTGGGTGCCAATCCGAAGCAGCCCGGTGATGTCGCACATGTCGGCGACCTGGTTCGCCTGTTGCGCCAGGACGACGGCTCGCTGAAATTCAGTCAAATTCCCGTCGCGCAGAGTGCACTGGTTTCGCTTGACCCGCAAAATGGTGCCATTCGCGCGCTGGTCGGCGGCTTCGCTTTCGAGCAAAGCAACTACAACCGGGCAATGCAGGCGAAACGTCAACCGGGTTCCAGCTTCAAGCCATTCATCTATAGCGCTGCTCTTGATAACGGCTACACCGCTTCCAGCCTGGTAAACGATGCACCTATCGTGTTCGTCGACGAGTATCTGGACAAGGTATGGCGTCCGAAAAATGACACCAATACCTTCCTGGGGCCGATCCGCCTGCGCGAAGCGCTGTACAAGTCACGCAACCTGGTGTCGATCCGCCTGCTGCAGGCACTCGGCATCGACACCACCATCGACTACATCACCCGCTTCGGCTTCTCCAAACAAGACCTGCCGCGCAATCTGTCGCTGGCTCTGGGCACGGCAACGCTGACCCCGATGGAGATTGCCACCGGCTGGGCGACCTTTGCCAATGGCGGCTACAAGGTCAGTCCCTATCTGATCCAGACCATCGAGAACCGTGACGGCCAGACCCTGTTTGTCGCCAACCCGCCAAGCGTTCCGGCCAACGACGTTAACACGGCACCCAATACGTCGACCTTTGCCGTGCACGACAGCCCGAGCGTGGTCGCAGGCCCACCGGGAACACCGGCCCAGCCGCAAGCGCCAGCCGTTGCAGAGCGCATTGTCGATGGCCGCACGACCTACATTCTGAACAGCATGCTGCAGGATGTGATCAAGCGCGGCACCGGACGCCGCGCACTGGCCATGAACAGGCCGGATATTGCCGGCAAGACCGGTACGACCAACGACTCCAAGGATGCGTGGTTCTCCGGCTATAACGCGGACTACGTGACAACGGTCTGGAGCGGTTTTGATCAGCCTGAAAGCCTTGGCCGTCATGAATTTGGCGGTACAGTGTCGCTGCCGATCTGGATGGATTACATGAGCGCTGCACTGAAAGACAAGCCACCTCATCAGCAGGCAGAACCGCCAGGCATTCTCAGCCTGCGCGTCGACCCTCTGAGCGGTCGTGCGGCCACCCCGAGCACGCCCAATGCATTCTTCGAGCTGTTCAAGAGCGAAGACACACCGCCAAGCGTCAACGAACTGGGCGGCAGCGCACCAGGCAGCCCGCTGCCAGCAGACGAGTCAGCGCCAATCGACTTGTTCTGATAGCACTGCGCAGCCATGTGACGCTGAGCGTCACATGGCCCGTGAGGAACGATAATCTCAACCAGACATAAAAAAACCCCTGCATCGCTGCAGGGGTTTTTTATTGCATCAAGGATCAGCCCTTGAACACGTCATCCACGCTGGTCAGCGGGTAGTGCTTCGGATACGGCAGGGTAGCAACGCCGCTTTCGATGGCGGCCTTGGCTACCGCGTCGGCGATCAGGCCCAGCAGGCGGGTGTCCATTGGTTTAGGGATGATGTACTCACGCCCGAATTCCAGCTTGATACCGCCGTAGGCATCGCTGACTTCCTGTGGCACAGGCAGCTTGGCCAGTTCGCGCAGGGCGTTGGCCGCGGCGATTTTCATTTCCTCGTTGATGCGCTTGGCGCGAACGTCCAGCGCACCGCGGAAGATGAACGGGAAGCCCAGAACGTTGTTGACCTGGTTCGGGTAGTCCGAACGGCCGGTGGCCATGATCACATCGCTGCGCGTGGCGTGAGCCAGTTCCGGGGAGATTTCCGGATCAGGGTTCGAGCAGGCAAACACGATCGGGTCCTTGGCCATCAGCTTGAGGTTTTCAGCGCTCAGCAGGTTAGGACCTGACAGGCCCACGAATACGTCAGCACCTTCCAGCGCATCGGTCAGCGAGCGCTTCTCTGTAGCGTGCGCAAATACAGCCTTGTACTGGTTGAGGTCAGTACGGCCGGAGTGAATGACGCCAGTCCGGTCGACCATGAAGATGTTTTCGATCTTCGCGCCCATGCTCACCAGCAGCTTCATGCAGGAGATCGCTGCAGCGCCAGCGCCCAGGCAGACGATCTTCGCGGAATCGAGGGTTTTGCCGACGATTTCCAGCGCGTTGATCATACCGGCTGCGGTCACGATGGCGGTGCCGTGCTGGTCGTCGTGGAATACCGGGATATCGCACTGTTCGATCAGCGCCTTCTCGATTTCAAAGCACTCGGGTGCCTTGATGTCTTCCAGGTTGATGCCGCCGAACGTGATGGAGATGCGTTTTACGGTGTCGATGAACGCCTGCGGGCTTTCGGAATCGACTTCGATATCGAAAACGTCGATACCGGCGAAGCGCTTGAACAGAACCCCTTTACCTTCCATGACCGGCTTGGAAGCCAACGGACCCAGATCGCCGAGGCCGAGAATCGCGGTGCCATCGGAAATAACTGCTACCAGGTTGCCTTTGCCGGTGTACGTGTAGGCCAGCTCGGGGTCACGGGCAATTTCACGCACGGGTTCAGCAACACCGGGGCTGTAGGCCAGAGCCAGGTCACGAGCGGTTGCGGTCGGCTTGGTGAGTTCGACGCTCAGCTTCCCCGGACGAGGATTGGCATGGTATTCGAGCGCGGCAGTTTTCAAATCTGACATGTATTGGATTCCGCTTTTTTACTGTGGGACAGACGGACCGCCGAGGATACGCAAGATGCATAGTCCTAACAAGACTGACCAGTCACTGCTGTCAATAGGCACAGGATTAGACTTTACGCTTAGATGCCTGAAACGTGAACATGCAGTCACTCACCGTCAGACAACTGGCCGGAAGGCAGTTTTCAGCGGCCTGACGCGCTGAGCATCGCGGGATGAGTCAAGGGCAGCAGCCAGCGTGACTGGCCTGATTTCAGACCACCACGCCGGGAACGATCGACCACCCAGCCGCGCGCTTCAACCTGCCGCCCCTGGAGACGCTCCAGCATCGCCGTGTCGAAGGCGGACAACCGGTCAGGCGCGACACGCAGGACCAGCGAGCCTTGCAGCTCGATCCAGATACCGCCGCGATTGCGCTGCACGCTCCTGACCTGACCGGACACAATCGCAAAGCCGCTTTTGCTCAGGCTGGCGGAAGGCTGCACCGGTGAATCGCGCCACACCCCCAGCCGTGCCTGGCGTGCCTGACGCTCGGCACCTTGCTGGCAATCGACCAGAGCAACATTGGGCGCAACGGCCACCAGATAACCCAGCCCCTCGCTTAGCAACTGCGCTTCGAAGTTGGTGCCTTTGCCGCCATAGACGTTGGCCAGCGTGCGCCCGTAGTGATCCTTGCTCTGCTGACCGACACGCAGGCTGACCTGACCGCCGCTTTCATCAACCAGCGCCTGCAGGCGTCTTTTGGCAGCCTCGGCAAACGGCTCGGCAGACTGGCCTTTCTTGCCGGTTTCAGGCGTGTTAAGCCCGATCATCCGCACACTGCGGCCATCAGCCAGCTTAAGTGTGTCGCCATCGACCACACGCTGCACCTGTGCAACCGGCAAAGAAACAGGCGACGGGCAGAAGGCCTGTACGCCGGATACCCAAATCGCAGGCATAAAAAAGACGCCCACAAGGAGCGCCTTTTCAAGCAGCCTGGAAATGCCCATGGGGCAGCCAGTCTTACTTCGCTTTGGTAGCGCCGAACGCACCGAAACGGGATTTGAACTTGTCGACACGGCCGCCAACGTCAAGCGTCTTCTGCTTGCCGGTGTAGAACGGGTGGCACTCGTTGCACACGTCCAGGCTCAGCGGAGCGGCCAGGGTGGAACGGGTCTTGATGACATTGCCGCAGCTGCAGGTAGCGTCAATGGCTTCGTAAACTGGATGGATATCAGCTTTCATCGGTACTTCCTCGGTCTAACGCGCCGCCATCCAACACTATTGTTGAATACCGCACGGAAATAGGCTGCGGATAGTACCAGACAATTGCAACGACGCAAGCAAACCTTCACACCGGTCGTCTGCTAAGATCGCGCCTCCGTCATCATTCTCACCATCACAGGGAAACACCGCGTGCCCGACGCCATCCTGCGCCTTGCCCTGCCCTCGCCGCTTCGCCGCCTGTTCGACTATCGCGCGCCTGCAGGTGTGTCGCGCAGTGCGTTGCAGCCGGGCATGCGCCTGCGGGTGCCTTTCGGTCGACGGGAGATGATCGGAATCCTGGTGGAGGTGGTCGATCACAGCGAAGTGCCTGCCGACAAGCTCAAACCGGCTATCGCTCTGCTCGACAGCGAAGCGCCGTTGCCACCTGCGTTGTTCAGGCTGTGC
>NZ_LJPW01000145.1 GCF_001400735.1 Pseudomonas caricapapayae | reverse complement strand
AGCCGGGACGATCATGGAAGAGAGCGATGCGTTCATGGTTTAAACCTCACCAGCTTTGATAATTGAATGTTCGGTTGTCATGCGCCGGGTCATTCCGGCAACTTGAAGTCAATGGTCTGCGTCGCGAAGCCTTCTATCGGCGTGTCACCGCGTTTGGCCGGTATGAACTTCCAGTTGCGCACAGCCTCCACGGCCGCTTCGTCCAATACCGGTTTGCCGCTGGATTTGGTCACCTCGACTGCGCCAGCGCGGCCGTTGGGCAGCACCTTGATGCGCAGAATCACGCGACCTTCCCAACTGCGGCGCAAGGCCAGCCCCGGATACTCCGGCGGCGGATTACCCAGGCTGGCGAGCCCGGATACAGCGGCGCTTTCCTTGACCGGAGCCGGCGGCGCAGCAGGTGCGGCTGGCGCGGGCGCAGGTGTCGGCGGCGCAGGCGGACTGGGTGCGGCAGCGGGTGTCGGCGCAGGAGGCGTCGGCTTTTTCACCGGCTCGACTTTCTTGACCGGCTTGGGCTTCTCGACCTTTG
>NZ_LJPW01000063.1 GCF_001400735.1 Pseudomonas caricapapayae | reverse complement strand
TTGACCTCCATATCCAAACCCGGAGGTTTGTTCGACGACACCAAAGTGTCTCAACTGCCCTGGCGCGGACAGCAACGCAGGGTTCGCATGGTCGTCTACCGGCGTAGCACTGGCGATGGGCTGGTTCGAGGCCAGACGCCATCGATGTACTTGAAAAACATCTGCGAACGCCTGACTGGAGGTCTTGCCAACGCAGGGATCAAAACCCGGCGTATGGATCACCAT
>NZ_LJPW01000079.1 GCF_001400735.1 Pseudomonas caricapapayae | reverse complement strand
TTGCTTCACCGACATCACCCGACCCGTTGTCGTGGCTTGGGCCAGTAATCATAAGGCACGCATTCGCGCACAAAGGGAGCCCGTTTTTTCACCGGTGGGCACCGGCAGCGAGAAGTGGCTACCTGGGTAGGTAACCTGGTCATCCTGCGCGGTGCGAGATGACCAGGTTACCTACCGAGAAAGTCAGAAGCGTTTTGAAAAAAAAGTGGACCGCAACACCAGTGCGGCCCTTAGACGATTGTGCATCGAACCTTCCATGAACTCTGTGTGCCTATGAACCCGCTTTCACGAGTTAGACGGCTGCGTGTCTGCTACTGAACAGGGAGACACAGGGAGAATTCACAACAAGATCTGTACGCCCCTCCCGATGCTTTGCGTACTTTGGGGGAGGAGAATGAAGGCAAGGCCGACTTCTCCAGGGTGTCACTGATGACCGTCAGTGACCAGCGGGGTGGAACTGGTAATGTCGACATTGTGGCACATCATTTGCGAGCCCGCCATA
>NZ_LJPW01000149.1 GCF_001400735.1 Pseudomonas caricapapayae | reverse complement strand
GATTTTTGGACCGTTTAACAAAGCGTCGGGATCAAGGCGCTGACACCGTGGCTGACATGCCCGTCGAGACGATCGCCGATCAGCTACGAGATGAAGCCATCTTCGCGCGGGCCAGAGAGCGTTACCTGGCTCGCCTGGCGGCTGAGGGAATACCAGAGCCAGGTGCATGGCTCGATCCCAAGCGCAAACCTGCGACGGTCGACGATGTCGCGGCCCTGTATGCCGTCAACCCGTCATTTGTCGACATGCTGCCCTGGATGGAATACCTCCCTCATGAGCAAGCGATGCTGCTCGAGGACGGCAAGTCGCTGGCAGCATTCTATGAACTGACCCCCATCGGCACCGAAGGCCGAGATCCTGAGTGGTTACGCAAAGCGCGCGATGCTCTTGAAAATACGCTGCAGGACAGTTTTGACGAACTGGATGAGTCGCCTTGGGTAGTACAGTTCTACGCCAAGGATGAAACCAGTTGGGAGGATTATCTTCAACAACTGCGCGACTACATTAAGCCTCGCGCGCAGGGCAGCGCCTTCACCGAAATGTATTTGCAGCTAGTCAAGCACCACTTGACCTCCATATCCAAACCGGGAGGTTTGTTCGACGACACAAAAGTGTCTCAACTGCCCTGGCGCGGACAGCAACGCAGGGTTCGCATGGTCGTCTACCGGCGTAGCACTGGCGATGGGCTGGTTCGAGGCCAGACGCCATCGATGTACTTGAAAAACATTTGCGAGCGTCTGACGGGAGGCTTGGCTAACGCGGGCATCAAAGCCCGGCGTATGGATCACCAT
>NZ_LJPW01000083.1 GCF_001400735.1 Pseudomonas caricapapayae | reverse complement strand
TCAACGCCAAGCTGGCATTTACCTGCGTACACGAGAAAATCCTGGCCCCTTCGGCAGAGACGGACGTGCTGTTTCAGTACGCACGCTGGTTGCAGAAAAACAATCAGATTCAGCAGGATGAAACGGTCGATATCGAGATCGGAAGACTGTACCGCATCGCGGCAGAAAACAACCACTACAAGGCCAACGTAAACCTGCAAAACGGCGCAATGCGCGGCCAGTTCAAGCTCACTGGGGGGGAGAGATTGCGTCTTAGCCAACAGTTGATAGATGCACATGTGGCTTCGGGATACTAAATGGTCGCCATCTACCTTCAGAAGGGTGCGGCAGGGCTGCAACAAGATGAAAATATGTCACTGCGCTACTTCCGTAAGGCAGCAGATGAAGGAAACGCACAAGCCCAAACCTATATAGCCGACAAGCTTGCACCATTTGGAATTGCTCCAGATATCGCAAGGCAAATGAGACGGTGCGCGGCTGAGCAGGGCAACAGCGATGCGGCAGTTGCCTTGGGTTTTGACCTAAAGACGGATAAAAAATATCAAGAAGCACTTGAGGCATTCCAGCGCGGTGTTGCATCAGGTAGTGAAACTGCAGCTTCTTTTTTAGGTAAAATATTTCGTAATCCTAAGCCCGATGATCGTATGTACTATATGGATCAAAAAGAAGACCTTCAACGCGCTGAGCGCTATAAGCAAATCAGCAAAATATTGAATAGATTATCCTACGCCAACCCAAGCGTCCCAGAAATCAACGAAATCGTCCCCCTGCCCCCAGCCAAACTCCCCGCATGGGATGGCAAGCTGAAATGGGTTGAAGAGCGTGAAGCCAACGTACCTCCGCCCAAGCCTTCTGAAGCACTGATCGAGCAACTGGCCAAGGCCATGGTCCTTGACCCCAAAACAGGCAAGCCGTTGCCAGGCTCTCCGGTATACAGTAAGGAAGACTGATCACAGATCCATGTGCCAAGCAGAAATTTATATGTGTCGACAGTGATCGGCACATGCAAATCTCTTCCCAAACTCAAACCCGACGCGCGCTCGTTGAACCTTATTATCACGACTCTAATATGACGGACCATAACTGATGCGCTTGACTTTGTTGCTTTCCAGCCTGCTGTTGGCCGCCTGCAGCTCCGGCAATGCCCTTACCTCACGGACGAAGGACGCGCCCCTGAGTCAGCTAAACGAAATCAACGCCAAGCTGGCATTTACCTGCATACACGAGAAAATCCCGGCCTCTTCGGCAGAAACGGATGTGCTGTTCAACTACGCCCGCTGGTTGCAGAAAAACAATCAGATCCCGCAGGACGAAGCGGTCGACGTCGAAATTGGCAGACTGTATCGCATAGCCGCAGAAAACAATCACTACAAGGCCAACGTCAACCTGCAGAACGGTGCCATGCGCGGCCAGTTCAAACTCGCGGGAGCGGAAAGACTGCGCCTTAGCCAGCAGTTAATAGATGCACATGTGGCTTCGGGATACTACATGGTCGCCATCTACCTTCAGAAGGGTGCGGCTGGGCTGCAACAAGATGAAAATATGTCACTGCGCTACTTCCGTAAGGCAGCAGATGAAGGAAGCGCGCAAGCGCAAGCCTATGTTGCCGAAAAGCTCGCGCCCATTGATATTGCACCGGACGTAGCACGTCAGATGCGCAGCTGTGCGGCCTCGCAAGGCAATGGTGATGCAGCCTTGGCGTTAGGAGTTAATCTATCAACTGCAAAACAGTATCAAGCAGCTCTTGAAGCTTTCCAACTTGGAGCTGCAGCAGGTAATGAGACCGCCGCATCTTTTTTGGATAGCGGTTTCCGCGGCCCAAAACCGGATGATCGCTTATATTACTTAGGCCAAAAAGAAGACCTTGAGCGTGCGGAGCGCTATAAGCAGATTAGCAAGATATTGAATAGATTGTCCTACGCCAATCCGAAGGTCCCAGAAATCAACGAAATCGTTCCCCTGCCACCCGCCAAGCTTCCTGCCTGGGATGGCAAGCTGAAATGGGTTGAAGAGCGTCAAGCCAATATCCCGCCGCCCAAACCTTCCGAAGCACTGATTGAGCTACTGGCTAAGGCCATGGTTCTTGATCCTAAAACAGGTAAGCCGCTGCCGGGATCGCCCGTTTACCGCAAGAAAAACCAATAACAGTGTCCAGTTCCGAGCAGAACTTTGCATGTGCCGATATTGACCTGTGTATGCAAACCTGTATTTCCTCCCTTTGTCCGGACGCTAATCGATGCATTCTAAAACCCTGAAACACCCTGCGCCCCATCACCTTTTTCCAACACAGACAGTCAAGGCTAATCCGTCACAACACATTTAAATCACAGAGTGCATCAAAAAATCTTTTGAAGGCCGATCCGGGGCTAACAATTTTGCATTCAATGAAAGGAAGCTAAAATGAAACCAATGAATATATCGAAGTTCGTAACCGGGAGTGCAATAGCGTTTATGCTGACGAGTTGTTCCGGACAGCGATCCACCGAGGAAATCAAACCTTTTGTGATTTGCAAAGAGAGGATTGAAGGTCATTTCAATAAGCAAGGTGATGTAGAGGAAACGCCCGGACCGGTTGGACGCTGCTCAACGAATCTGCGCAAAATTTCTACCCATTACGTGGCGAAGGATGGAAAAATTTATTGGATGAGGCAAGAACACTCCAGAAATACACACTGTATCTCAGGAACTGGAGATGCATCGGCATTAATATATAATCTATCACCTGCCTGTCTATTTTCAAGACCAGGGCAGTACGATGCGATAGAAGATAGATGGCTTAAATTAGTTACTCAGGACTCAACCGCCTTTCAGTCTTTGGAGGATACCAGCGAGCCCTTAACTTATTGGAAAAAAGATCAGTATTCACACTATGCAAAAGATGCAAACCATGTTTATTACAAACATGCCAAAATAGAAGGTGCAAAACCCGAACTATTTGCAGTTTTTTTCTCATTCGGCACCGATGATAACTGGCGCAAGTATGAATTTTCAAAAAGTGAAGACGAGATATTTGTAGGCGGAAAGCCGATTGGCAAAATCGATTTGAATCAGTTTACTCCTCTTAAACCGGTGAGATGCCCAGAACATGGGCTCAAAGCGTGCGCCTACGTTCCTGACATGGAAAGCTTTTTCACTGCCGGAAACTAGGGAAGCGGGATACTGGGAAAACTCGGAAATGATTTGATTTTCTTACGGGAGCACGGGGCCGATTACTTTCAAGGTATGGCATCGCCCGATATGTTTATGTTTGTAACAACAAAAAAAGTCTACTTATATACTCATGGAACATTTTATGAGCTGGCAGCGGGCTCACCGTCATCAACCAGAGTACTCGTGCCTATGGATGTTGACTATTATGAAAACAATAAATAATCGCAGGCCTCCAAGCCCTCCCCCAGAGCACCCGCAAACTCATCATTTGAATAATCCAAAGGATCATGCTGTCATTGCCCCCAACAACACCCCCGATTTTGCGCGCCCAGCCGGACACGCCGGACGTGCAAACAGCCCCGTTTTCCCAGAGACATTCAGGCATGGATAGCAAAGAAGCGACAGTCAGGATGTCGGTGCGGCCTCTTGGCGACGGCGCTGGTCATGGTCTGGCTGGCATTGCGGCAACCACGGCGCTGGTGCTGGAGACCAATAATCTGCGTGGTGGCAGTGATGCCGTGCAGGCATTGAGCAGCCTCAAACGGCTGGTTGCCCGGTATGCGCAGCAGAGTGTTTCGCCCCTCTCGCTGGCGCAGTGGGTCATCACCCATGACGGCATTGATCTGCAGGCGCGTCAGGCGTTGTGTGAGCTGGCCGGGCGCACGCTGGACTTTATCGAGATCGACGCCCTCACCGGCTATTACGATGCGAAGAATGTCGGCTTCAATTGTGTCGATCAAACGCGCTGCCAGTACGTGGTATTTGCCGATGCCGATTGCCTGCCTTGCGCCGACTGGCTGGAACAGTTACTCGTGCCCTTTGATCAGGCCGACGCGCCCGTGGCGGTCGCCGGGCGTACCAGCTATGCGCCAAGTGTGGCGGGGAGCGCGCTGACTGCCATTGATTTCATGTATTTCCCCAGCCCGTTGCGCAGCGGTGCAACGCGCAATTTCTATGCAAACAATGTGGCGTTTCGCTGTGATGCTTTCGAGCAGCATCGCTACGAGCCCCTTGATGGCGTTTATCGGGCGCACTGCCAGGTGATGGGGCTGCGCATGCAGGCTCAAGGCGTGGCGGTGGTTTATGCGCCGCTGGCGCACACTGAACATCGCTTGCCTGACAGCCGGGGCGAAGTCGTGAAGCTGCGTTGGTTACGCGGCGGTGACAGTGTCGATCTCACGCCGTATCTGGTGCGCGCCTATATGCCGGGCTGGCTGCAATGGCTGGCGCGCAGCGGTCCCATCGGGCCTTTGTGTGTGATGGTCGGCCGTATGGGTTACAGCTTGCGCGCACTCAATCATCAGGACCTGCCGACTCTGCGCGGGTTTCGCCGCCTGAGCGCGATGGCTTTTGTGGTGGGTGTGTCGCTGATGGACACCGCAGGTGCTGTCATACGCGGCTGTGGCCTGTCGTTTGGTCGCGCCAGCGCGCGTCACAGCGAAGCGCTCTCTTATCACCGAAATCTGGATTGACCCGCGCACTATCCCATCGTCGCACGCAGGATGCGTGCTCACAGGAAGTCAGTATGAAACCGTTATCGATCACCTCACTTGGCTGCTACATGCTGTGCCTGGCATTACTGGGGCTGAATGTTCAGGCTCAGGCCGCGCCTGCCGATTTCAAAGGCCGCGGCGTGTTTCACTTCGCTTCGCAAAGCGGCTGCGCAACGACTGCCAGCAGCGCGGACGCTGATTGCAATCGCATCGCTCTGGACGTGGCGGATGCCCAGGCCAGCGTGGACTCGCAAACCCACACCATCGTGTTTACCTCTGACGCAAGCCATGACAGCACAACCGTTATAGGCGACGTGTTGCTGCACGGCAGTGGTCTGGCCGACGATGGCCAGCGTGTACCGCTGAGCCTGCATGTATTGCTGCGCCGCTCAGGCAAGGTGTGGTCCCCCGATACCTATGTGCACGCCCCGGTGCGTGGCAAGTTTCGTGAGATAAAACTCGACCCTTACCAGATCAGCGTTCGCGAAGGGACAGGAGAGCGAGTGCTGTTCACAGCCGAGCAGGCGCGCAATGTGCTGGCGCAACCGTCACTTGCGGCAAGAGTGGCCAGCTACTTCGTCGAGGTTCACCCAAGCGACGCGAAAAAGCCTGATGCCAACGACATCACCATTGCGCTGGGCGTCGGAAAAGTATCGAAGTCTTTGCTGCGTGCCAGCTTCACCTCGGACCAGCCGGGCACTGCCGAGCTGGGTTCGCTACTGGAAACCGGCACCTGGAATGTCAAATTGCGGGCCTTGAGCGGGCAGATTCCGGTGTGGGTGGTCCAGCGCCAACTGTTTGTGTTTGGCCTGGAAGACAGCCCGTTGCTTACCGACGTGCGCAAACGCGGCTTCAACAAGCTCGATACTCTGGAAATGGGCGCGGTCAACGGCAAGGGTTATCTGCGTTACAACGGCGCTGAAGAAAGCTTCCCGGCCGCAGCGGCCTCAGGCTCGGCCTTTTTACGCGACAGCTTCATCGGCCTGATCCTGGCTTGGCACCGTAGCCCGCAGCCTGTGCAATGAGCGTGATCGAACACAGCGCCAGCGAGCCCGATTTCAGTTGCCTGGCCACGCCCGAGGCGCGTGGCCTTGGTGCGTTGCAAGCGCGCCTGGTGGACCGGATCAAACGCGCGGCACTCAAACGCCTGCACCGCAGCCCACACGGTGAACGCATGCTGCTGCGCATGTACCTGGCCGGCGAGGACGCTACTGAGCGCGCATTACTTGACGAGTTGATGCCGCAATCGCCGCCTTGGCTCGAACGGCAGGTCGAACAGCACCTGGCCGATGAGCGTCGCCACGTGGTGCTGTTCACTGAGGCCTTGCACGCGATGGGCGATGACGGATCAAAGCGCCTGGCACCGGACTGGCTCAGTCGGCACAAAATTCGTCGCTGGCAACAGCTTGCCCGGCGGTATTCAGCGAATTTCGAGCAGGGCCTGCTGGTGCCCGCCTATGCTACCGGGCTCTGCGCAGAGCAGATGGCCCAGCGTGTGCTGGGCCGTCACTGCGCAGTCATCGGCACGGCACACAGTTTCTACCCGTTGCTGTCGAAAGTGCTGGCCGACGAGAAAGCCCACGTGCGCCTGTGCGAGAACACCTTGCGGCGTATCGTGGCGCCCCATGAATGGGTGCATCTGGCGCGGTTATTGAAGGATATTCGCACTGTAGAATCCGGCTTTGGCGTGACTAGCGCTGTGGCGATGTATGTGGCCGGCTGGGTGTTTGGCGGGCTGCGCAAAGCGGGCGGCAGCGCCCGATGAGCGCACGCATTCTTTATCTTGCGACTGCCGATGCACGCGGCCACCTGATGCGCGCGCAATTGCTGGTGCACGCCCTGCGCAAGGCTGGAGCCGAGGTTGATGTGATGACTACCTCGGAGCAAGGGCAGCGTTTTCTGCAGCGTTTCGGAATTGAGGCAGGGATTCTCTCGCTGCACTATGCCGTGCAGTTCGATAGCGAACAAAACATGCTGCGCAAGGCCACCAACCGCAATGTCGCGCACTACCTGTTTCGCCCCGGGCGCATGCTGCGTGATATCAGGCGGCTGCAACGTCGCCTGCGCGATGTCGATCTGGTGATCAACGATTCCTTTCACCCCGCGCTGCTATACATGGGCATGCTGCCCGGCTGGCGGCGCAAGGTGGTGCATGTGTATGGGGCAAGCCTGAAGGTCGCGTTGATCAATAATTTCGCGGGCATGTGGCCACGTCCGTTTGCGCGCCTGTTTGGCTGGATTGTCGACCGCCAGATAAACGCAGCCAGCGCCTGCATCGAGCATGATTTTGCCTACGCCGTTGACGACGCAGACGCCCCAAAGGTGTTTCGCTTGCCAACCCCGGTAGCACTGGCTGCCATAACGCCAGACCGGATCGGCGATGGCGCAGCGGTTTACCTCAACCCTCATTTCACCGAGCCCGCCCTGGCCGATGCCTTGAGCGCGGGCCTGTCCGAGGCAGCGCTGAGCAAGCATCTGGTCGGTGAAGGCTACGCCGGACGCGATGGCTGGCTTGCCATTGACCCGGACTGGGCCAGCCGAGCTGCGCAGGCACAACTGATCGTCTCAGCACCGGGCATGGCCGCGCTGTCGATCGCGCTGGTTTATCAACGGCCGATCATCCTTGTCGTCAGCGATCAGCCCGAACAAACCACCAATGCAGCACGTGCTGCGCAGTTGCAGCTGTTGCACCGCGTGGTGACCTGGCGGAGCGATGCCGCTGAATTTCAGCATCAGGTGGCCGATGCGGCCAGGCAACTGTGTGCGCTCTCCACACCCGACCCTTCCGGCGCGGCAGGTCAGGCGCGCGCCCAGGCGCGAATCGACGCCTGGGTCAGCCGTTTGCTCAGCTTGTGAATTCAATGCCTATGCCATCGACCAGCGAACAGCCATGAGTCAGCCAGTGCAGCGTTGCCAACCCGACTACCGTCAGGCGCTGATCGCGTTGCTGGGGCTGCTGCTCGGCCTGGGCGTTTTCATCTGTCTGGAACGCGCCGTCACCCCGCGCTACAACTGGGTCACGCCGCTGGATGAGTTGATCCCGTTCACCGCGTATTCATGGTGGGTGTACGTGCTATTTTTCCCGTTTGTGCTATTGGCAGCCGGGTACGCCAGCGTCGAGCGTTTCAAGGCGTTCAGAACGGCAACCGGGATCGCGTTTGGCGTGGCCTTGCTATGCTTTTGGCTGTTCCCCGAGTTCATACCCCGGCCTGATACCGGGTTGATCCAGAATGCGTTTCTACAACAACGCCTGAGCCGGCTTTGGCAACTGGACCTGGCGTCCAACGGTTGCCCCAGCCTGCACGTGGCCGTTACCTGCCTGGCCTGCCGAGCACTTTGGGGTCAACCTTACAGAGCGTTGATCGGCATGACCGGGCTGCTGATCTGCCTGTCGACCCTGACGTTGAAGCAACACACGCTGATAGATGTCGCAGGGGGTGTGCTGCTTGCGCTGGCGTGTACCCTGGCCACCCGACAAGGAAACAACGCCCGTGTCCAAGCCTGAATCACGCGCAGGCAATAACCTCGCGCTGAAAGCGTTTACGCCTGCCGCCGAGTTGTACGTGCTCAAACCCTGGATCAGCCTGCTATCGCTATTGGCCGACTGGGGCCTGATCGTGCTAGCGTTCACGTGCGCCGCTCTCTGGCCATACCCCGCAACCTATCTGTTTGCAGCCCTGCTCATCGCACGCAGCCAGTTGGCGCTGGCGGTGATCATGCATGAGAGCGCCCACGGCGTATTGTTGCCTCGGCAGAAACCTAATGATGTAGTCGGCCAACTGGCTGCGGCAGGCCCGCTGTTTATATCGATGCAGACCTACCGCGCCGGACACCTGAAGCATCACCTGAATCCCATGCAGCACGATGACCCGGTAGTCGCGGTGTTCGGTCTGGGGGATTACCCACAACCAAAAGGCAAGCTGGCCACTCGATTACTGGCTGATTTGTGTGGAGTGGGATATTTCATCAGCGCATTCAGATTTGCCCGTGGGGACTATCGCGCAATCATGCCCAAGGTCGAGAAATCCCCTCGGCAGGCGGCGTGGGAAGTGCTTTCAATGCTGATTAGCAACGGGCTTTTGTTTGGCCTGCTGGCCTGGTCGGGGCATCCGCTGCTGTATCTGGGGCTATGGCTTCTGCCTGCAGTCACCTTGCTGCCGCTGATGGGGCGGATCCGGGCGATCATGGAGCACGCCGGCCTGCCCGCCTGCGCTGACCAGAGCCAGAACGCGCGCAGTATCGTACGCCCCAACTGGCAGACCTTTGTGTTCGGCCCGCATGCCATTCACTATCACATCGAACACCATCTCTACGTGCGCATGCCGTTCTATCACTTGCAGAGCGCGCATCGACAACTGGTGGCCCAGAAATTGGTGCCTGACGAAAATCTTTATAAAGGCTACGGCGCAGTCTTGCGCGATGTCAGCCTGACGACGCCGAAATCACCGACTGATAGAGGCATCTCGTAGCGCATCAACTCATCCAGCACCTCAGTCGGTCGCAAGCTGCGGCAAATACGACTTGTCGCTGAACTGGCGCGATCAACCTCGCCTCGCCAACTGCACCCACACAGCCCAAAGACTCCGTCGGTGCAGTCTGTTCATGCTTTCACATCAGCCGTTCAGTTTCGGCGGTCGATGATGTAGAGCATTTTGCCTCGCTCCGAGACGGCGTAGTCTCTGGCATCCTTGCGCAGGACCGAAACGCTGCCCTGGTCTTTCTGATACGCCTCGTTGATGTCCGGGATATCGGCGATGGCTGTTTCAATTCGGGTGCGTTCGCCTTCATCGACTTCCGAGGCTTGAACGAAAACGGTCACCAGTTCCTTGCGTGCTTCGGTCACTGACAAGTGGACCTGTATTTCCAGGGAGCGGCCCAGTGTCTGTTTGATCGCCTGCTGGATGATGCCCAGACCGATGAGGTTGCCCATGAAGTTGAAGCTCATGTCCTCTCGCTGGATGTCGGTCAGGTAGAGCTTGTCGCCCTTCATCGAAAGGGTAGCGGTGTCTCCCAGGCGATACCTGAGCAGCGGTGTGAAGTTCTCGCGGGTCAGCGAGGTGATGAGGATGCTGTCGCCTTCTTTTTCGATGAAGTACTTGTCGGACAGAAACTCGTATTCGGTGTGGCAAGGGCTGTTGGTGAAACCCAGAATGCCGCCCTCGGAACTGCCATACACACCGACGATGGAAACCTGTTCGCCAAAGGCTTCCCTGATGATTTTCTTCTGGAAGGTTTTCAGGCCCTCGCCATTGAAGACGACCTTTTCGATGTCGATGTGCACGCCGTGCTGTTGCATGGCATCGATGAACTGCAGGATGGTCGATGGCACGCCAAGCAGCACGTTGAGCTTGATCGAGTTGAGTGCCTCGAAGTGACTCTTGGTCAGCAGGGTGATATCACCCACCGACACTACATGCGCACCGCAGTTGCCGGCCATCATGGTGGTGATGTTGTTGAGGGCAGAAAACAGGTTGATGGTGAACAGGTTGGCGCAGCGATCACCGGGTTGAATAAAGCCGTTGCTGCGGAAGACGTTGGAGCGTGAGCTGTCTTCATCGACTTCGCAGTCGTAGTAGTAATAACAGCGTTTGAGGTTGCCACTGGTACCGCTGGTAAAGCCGATCAGGCAGTTTCGCTCGTTGCGTTCCAGACAGCGTTCGGTCTGCGCCGTAAAGCCTTCCTTGTCCATGATCGGTACATGTGTTCTGAAGTCCTGGTAGGTGAAACCTTCAAAGTCATTGTTCTGGTGGGTTTTAGCGGCAGTATTGGAAATTCTGCTCCATTCCTTTTCTACATCGTAGGCAGTCATGAGAGTCCTCTATAGTCCATTTTTTGATTATCTGTACGACCTGCTTTCCCCCTCGGCGGCGAAGGGTGGGCAAAGCGTGGGCTATGAGTTACCCCGATGGCGGGATCGGTTCCCTATGGAGTTGGCCTTGTTGCTCGATATCTTTTTCATGAGCAGATGGGCTACCCAGCAGGCACAAAAGGCCACTACTGTGTTGCCCAGCAGTTGCCCGAGCATCACCCCGACGCTGCCAAATGCCTGTGCGCCGTACCACACGAACGGTACGGTTCCCAGGCTAGCGCGTAGCCAGCCGAACAGCGTTACGTACATCGGCCTTCCTACGCTGAGAAAGATGGAGGTGGCGATGAACTGGAGTCCTATCAGGGTCCAGAGCAGGCCGCCCCAGCGACAGAATGCGGAAAACACCAGCACACCTTCGCCGGTAACATGAAACAGTCTGGCCAACGGCTCAGCCAACAGAATCAGTAGCAGCGAGGTGGCTGCGCCGTAGCAGATCAACAACCCGTAAGTGGTTTTCACAGCTTGCGATACGCGGGCTGTGTTCATTGCGCCGAGGTTTTGCCCCAATATCGGGATCAGCGCGCCGGGCAAGGCAAACACCACACAAAACGCTACCTGAATGACCCTGTCGATCACCCCGATAGCCGCCAGTGCCTGAGACCCGAATGGCGCCATCGCAGCCATTACGTAGGCCATACCCACCGGCGTCGCCAGGTTGCCGACGACCGCCGGCGTGGCTGTTCGGCCGATGTTGCTGATGTCACAAGACAGGTGCGTCAGGCTGATTCGACAGGTCAGGCGGGCGACTCGGTGGACGTAGTAAAACCCCAGACAGGCCGATACCAGGCTCGATATCAGGTAGGCGATGCCGGCACCCACCAGGCCCAGATCGAACACCACAATAAGCAGCGGATCTGCGATGGCAACGGCGGCAGTCGCCGTCAGCAGGGTCCACATCGCCTGTTTGCCGAAGCCTGCGCTGCGCAGGATCTGCACGCATAGCTGCTCGACAGCGACCAGCACCGAAGCCGGAAGGGCTAGCCACAGATACTCACGCGTCGCTGCGAAACTGCTGCCCTCTGCGCCCAGCATGTGGATGGCTTGATCGAGAACCACCAGCTCAAGCGCAGCGCCACAAATGGTAGCCATGATGCCAAGCAGCAAACCACTGCTGGCGAGGCGTCTGGCTTGATCCGGCACGCCACTGCCCAAGGCTCTCGACACAGTTGAAGAGACCGCCACGGCGATACCAAGGATCATCGAAATGAGGAAGAACAGCAGGGTCTTGGCCACCGCGAACGCAGCCAGCAAACTGTCGTCACGCAGCATCGCGATATAGACCACGGTCAGCACTTCGATCAGAAAAATCGACAACAGGCTGGTCGCACTGGTGCTGGTCATGAACACAACATGCCGCAACACCGAGCCTTCGGTGAAGACTGCTTTGGTAACCGCCATTGACCCTTCTCTTCCAGTTGAGCGCCGTTGTTGATTTCAAATGAGCAACGGCAATGCATCAACCCGGCTCTTGAGCGCTCACTGAGTGACCGAAACGAAGTTGCAGTTCCAGAACGCGTGCGGACAAAGGCACCGTACAACGAAAAGCGCCCCGAAGGACGCTTTGATTGATGCTGTTGGAGACGCATGGTGTGCGGTCAAAGCACACTCAACGGATACTCCACGATTACCCTCACCTCATCCAGATCAGACTCGAACGCCGTGGCCCGGGTCGTCGCCTGGCGCACGCGCAGCGACAGGTCTTTCAACGAGCCAGTCTGCACAATGTATTTCGCTTCGATATCGCGCTCCCAGCGTTTCTGGTCGGTCAGCGGGTTGCCTTGTGCGTCGCGGCGCATGTAGGTGTTGTTGGCGTTGGAGTAGTCGGCGTCGGTGCCTTTGCCGTAGCGGGTCATGAATGACAGGCCGGGCACGCCGAAGGTGGACATGTCGAGGTTGTAGGTGACCATCCAGGAGCGCTCCCTGGGTGAGTTGAAGTCGCTGTACTGGATGGAGTTGGCCAGGTAGATGGAGTCGGACTGCCTGAGGTAGTCGAAATCGTCATCGCCTTCGTTGCGCTGGTGCGAGAGCGACAGGGTGTGTGCACCGTATTGCAGGGCGACTTTTGCGCTCCAGATGTCGTTGTCGAATTCGCCGAGCAGTTTTTTCCTTCGTCGGTGGCGTTGTAATAGTTCAGGCTGCCGGTCAGTGCCAGATCGTCCGAGAGCGGCAGTACATAGGCAGCAGAGGCGTATTTCTGATCCCAGGCGTCTTTGAGTCGGCTGGTGTAGAGGCTCAGGCTCAGCGCGTCGGTAGCCTGGTAGTCGCCGCCAAAGTAGGCGACCCAGGGCGAGTCGACCGCGCCGCCGTAGAAGGTAACGAAACCGTCGCGCAGGTTGCTGGAGACGGGCTGGCTCATGGCGTGCAGGCGACCGCCTTGCAGGGTCAGGCCGCTGATGCTGTTGTTGATTGCTGTGACGCCGCGAAAGCTTTCAGGCAGCAGGCGAGAGTCGCCGAAGGCGACTACCGGTGTGGACGGAAAGACATCGCCCACGTTCACCACGGTGTCGAAGGCTCTGGCTTTCAGCGAGCCGCCCACCTTGGTGTACTCGTCCCGGGCATTGCCCTCCCCGTCGACCGGCAGCACGTCAAACGCGCTGCGTCCGCCGTTTCGCCCGTCACCGGTGTCGAGCTTGATGCCGATCATGGCAAAGGCATCGACGCCAACGCCGAACGTACCTTGAGTGAAACCGGACTGGAATTGCCCGATAATACCCTGCGCCCACGCTTCGGAGTAACCACTGCCGGTGGGGCTGAACTCGCCGTTACGGTGGTCGCGGTTCATGTAGAAGTTGCGGTTGAGTACGGTCAGCGTACTGCCTTCAATGAAGCCTTCTTTTTGCTCTTCGGCAATTACTGCAACCGGTGCTACACCCGTAAGTGTCGAGCACAGGGCCAGGGACAGTGTTCTGAGTTGATTCATGTGCGCTCCGTCTAATCGGCAGATTGTTTTAAACGTGTCGACCTGGCTCTTTTTATAGGTACGAGAGCTGCCAGCGGGGCACCATCTTGAAGGGGCGAAGATAACGTCGAGGTGACGGCAGGATTACAAATATGAAAGGAAGCGCGCGACAGCGTTGTCTTTGCTTTATAAAAATAAAATACGCTTTGACCGATGCACCCGACATTCTCTTGCCAGGAATAAAAAAAGCGCCCCGGAGGACGCTTAAAGATTCGCCCCGACCAAAGGAGCAGGGAGCTGCTACAAAGGGCGAATGGAGGTGCAACGGGTCAACCATCAACGGCTTCAGCCTTCGGACTTGGTCGACCGCTCGGCCTTGGCGTTGTCGTCTGAATTGACGTACCGCTCGGCTTTGTTGCTGCTGTTCTGTTCCTTGAAGCGCAATTCCTGTGCAAGACGCATCTTGTCGGCAGCAGGGCTTGCGAACTCGTTACCGTCGTCGGCGAAGGCTGCAGTGGCAGACAAGGCAGCTACGGCGAAGACCATCGACTTGATCAGTTTCATCATCATTACCTCTTGGGTGTGTAGGAGTTCCTGAGAGCGCTGTGCTCGCCAGGGATGAAACAAGCTTACGTGCGCAGAGCTAACAGGAAGGTGAGCGGACAATGACAATACTGTTAGAAAGCTGACATCTGCGAGATGACCGATTTGTAATGTTTCAGCCACGTTCCGGTTAACGGGCACTTGTTAAGGTCGAGTCAACTTCCAACGGAGACAAAAGAAAATGCGCACCGCTAAATCGTTATTACTGGCTCTGGCTATACTTTCGCCGCTCAGCGCTTATGCTTACAGCCCTGATGAAGTCAAAGCCACTACGGTCATCAAAGAACACCAGGCCAGCGTGCAAAAGTATGCCGCCACCCACAATAAGCCGATGCCTGAGATCAAGGAGTACACGTACGGAATGAAGCTGGACGTCGCCAAGGTGATTCGCAAATCTCCGGATCTGCAAACCTGCAGCGTGATGCCGAAACTGATGACCTACGAGGACTCCAAAGGCAAGCTGAACACCGTGCAGTACCAAATCCTGAGCGGGTGCAGAAACAGCCAATGATTCTGAACCTGCCAGGGAGGCCACCCACCGTTAAATCCCCCGTCAGCCCGGACCGTTATCCGGGCTGACTTTTTTGCGTCTGCAACGCGCCGCGTGTTCCCCGCTTTCAAGCTTTTCTAGTGCGCCGATTCCGTACTTTTTGCAACATCACCGCATCTGCGTGGTCAACGCAAACCCCACTGTGGCGTGTCGCGATGTGTCTGGAGGTAGATCCGGTCCATCCAACACAGGCTCGGTTACGGTGATCGAGACACTGCACTTACGGATTCTGGAATGACGGATGCTTGAACTTGCTGCTGGTTTTATCTGCCTCACGGCGCTGCTGACCTATGTGAATTATCGTTTTATCGGTCTGCCTCCCACCATTGGCGTGATGGTCACGGCGCTGATGTTCTCGTTGCTTCTGCAAGGCCTGAGCTTTCTGGGCTTTCCCGGCCTGGAAGACCGCGTGCAGCAGTTGATCGGTCAGATCGACTTCGGCGATCTGCTGATGAACTGGATGCTGTCCTTCCTGCTGTTCGCCGGTGCTCTGCACGTCAACCTTGCCGACCTGAAAAGCTACCGCTGGCCCATCGGCCTGCTGGCAACCTTCGGTGTGTTGATTGCCACCACCGTGATCGGCGCGCTGGCCTACTGGATCTTTGCGCTGTTTGGCTGGCACGTCAGCCCGTTGTACTGCCTGCTGTTTGGTGCGCTGATCTCGCCCACCGACCCGATTGCGGTGCTCGGCGTGTTGCGTACCGCCAATGCCTCCAAGCCCCTCAAGACCACGATTGTCGGCGAAAGCCTTTTCAACGACGGCACCGCAGTGGTGGTGTTCACTGTTCTGCTGGGTATCGCGCAGTTGGGCGAGACGCCGACGGTGGGCGAAACCGCTCTGCTGTTCGTTCACGAAGCCGTGGGCGGTGTGCTGTTCGGTGGCCTGATCGGTTACGCCGTGTACCTGATGATCAAGAGCATCGAGCAGTATCAGATCGAGGTGATGCTCACACTGGCGCTGGTGATCGGCGGCTCGGCGATGGCGTCTGAGCTGCACGTATCCGGCCCGATTGCGATGGTCGTGGCTGGGCTGATCATCGGCAACCTGGGGCGCAATCTGGCGATGAACGACATGACCCGTCGTTACATGGATGGCTTCTGGGAGCTGCTGGATGACATGCTCAACGCGCTGCTGTTCGCGCTGATCGGCATGGAGCTGTTGCTGCTGCCATTCTCATGGCAACACCTGATTGCAGCCAGCCTGCTGGCCGTGGCGATTCTGCTGTCGCGCTTTGTCACCGTGGCCCCGGCCATTCTGCTGTTGCGACGCTGGCGCAAGGTGCCGCACGGCACAATCCGCATCCTGACCTGGGGTGGTTTGCGCGGCGGCGTCTCGGTTGCACTGGCACTGGCCTTGCCGAACGGGCCGGAGCGCGACCTGCTACTGAGCATCACCTACATCGTGGTATTGCTGTCGATCCTTTTGCAGGGCCTGACCATCGGCAAGCTGGTGCATGCCGTGACACGCGCCCCGCAAGCGCAAGACCCGGCACAACACTGATCAGACACTTGCAGCGGCGCGCCGGTATTCACTGGGCGTCTGCTGCATCTCTACGCGGAAATGCCGGTTGAAGTTGGACAGGTTGGCGTAGCCGACTTCAAAGCAGATGTCCGACACCGACATCTCGCTTTGCAACAGCAACCGGCACGCACGCTGGACCCGCAGTTTGCGCATCAGATCAATGAAGCAGTGTCCGGTGGTGCGTTTGAAAAAGCGTGAAAAGCCCGGATCGCTCATGTCCAGTCGCCGGGCAATCACTGACAGCCGGATATCACTGGTCAGCTCGGTCAACAGATAGTCGAACGCCTTGTTGATCCGTTCGGAGCTGCGCGCATCCAGCGTCGGGGCGTAACAGGCACTGGCCAGCAGATGAACGTTCTGCGCGGGCGCTTTCATCAGAGTGTCGAGCAATTGCAGAAACAGAATCAGGCGCTCCAGGCCCTGTGCCGGGCCTATGCCCTCCAGCAGTTGCGCCGCATGAAGTGCTGTTTCCCCACTGAACTGCAGACCGCGACGCGCCTGCTCGAACAGACGCTGCAAGTCGCCCAGTTCCGGCAACGTGCCGCGCAGTGCAAGCAAGGCCGCGCCGTCGAACTGCAGCACCACATCACGCCCGGCCAAGTGCTCGCCGGGGGCCAGATCGCCAATCCAGTCGTGGGGCAGATCGGGACCGATCAGGGCGACATGGCCTGCACCAAACTCGCCAATATAATCACCGGCCACCAGCTTGCCGCTGCCCTGGCGGATCAGATGGATTTCAAATTCAGGATGGTGGTTCCAGCGCGCCAACGCGCACGGATAGTCATGCTCGTACCAGCGAAAGCAGTGATCGGGCTGCGGCAGAATGACTTCAAGCTCGGCGGGACGCTGCTCGAACAAGGCAGCTCGACTGTCAGGCACTGGATGCCCCTTTTATCGTTATGAATGCTCTGTGGACACCCATACATACGCTGCCCTGTTCGGCGAATGCTAGCGCGCACTGAATCCGGCGCTGATACTTTTTTGTTTTCGGACAGCCGGGCAGGCTTCGGTTAAAAAAGTATCAGCCGATGATTCGCCATGCGTTTGTTCAGGTCTCGACAGGCTGCTGTAATCACGCCGTCCACCATGGTGATCGGGCCGTGGCCAACAACAAAAACAATGACTCCCGCCAGTCAAGGCGCGGGGTGGAGTGCCATAAGATGAACATCCGGAAAGCGCTTTTTCTGTCAGCGGGCGTGTCCGTCGCCCTTATCGGCATGGCCGCTCAGGCCAGCGAAACCGTGACGATTGCCACCGTCAACAACGGTGACATGATCCGCATGCAGCGCCTGTCGAAAATCTTCGAGCAGCAACATCCTGACATCAGACTCAACTGGGTAGTGCTGGAAGAAAACGTCCTGCGCCAGCGCCTGACCACCGACATCGCCACGCAGGGTGGCCAGTTCGACGTGTTGACCATCGGCACCTACGAGACCCCGCTATGGGGTGCAAAACAGTGGCTGGAGCCGGTCACAGGCCTTGCGCCGGACTACGATCTGGGGGACATCTTTCCCTCGGTGCGCCAAGGCTTGTCAGTCAAGGACACGCTTTATGCCCTGCCCTTTTATGGCGAAAGCACCATCACTTACTACCGCACCGACTTGTTCAAGCAGGCAGGCTTGAGCATGCCCGAACACCCGACCTGGACGCAGTTGGGCGAATTCGCCGCGAAGCTGCATCAGCCCGACAAGGGCGTTTACGGCATGTGCCTGCGTGGCAAGGCCGGTTGGGGTGAGAACATCGCGCTGCTCAGCACCATGGCCAATGCGTTCGGCGCGCGCTGGTTCGATGAGCAGTGGAAGCCGGAACTGAACAGCCCGGAATGGAGCAAGGCGGCGAATTTTTACGTCGATACACTCAAAAACTACGGCCCGCCGGGCGTGTCGAGCAACGGCTTCAACGAAACACTCGCGCTGTTCAACAGCGGCAAATGCGCGTTGTGGGTGGACGCCAGCGTAGCCGGCTCGTTCACCACCGACAAGGAGCAGAGCAAGGTGGTCGACAGCGTCGGCTTTGCGCCTGCGCCGGTCGAAGTGACCGACAAGGGCTCGTCATGGCTCTATGCCTGGTCGCTGGCGATACCGGCCACCTCCAGGCACAAGGAAGCAGCCAGGACGTTCATCACCTGGGCGACGTCCAAGGCCTACATCCAGCTGGTCGCCGAGAAAGACGGTATCAGCAATGTACCGCCTGGCACCCGGACCTCTACCTACAGCGAGGCTTACCTGAAAGCCGCGCCGTTCGCCAAGGTCACGTTGCAAATGATGCAACACGCCGACCCTGCACACCCCTCGGCCAAACCCGTGCCTTACGTGGGCATCCAGTACGTGACGATTCCGGAGTTTCAGGCCATCGGCACCTCGGTCGGCAAGCTGTTCTCGGCCGCCGTGACCGGCCAGAGCACCACTGAACAGGCGCTTACTGCTGCACAGGCGGTCACCGAGCGCGAGATGAAACGCGCCGGTTATCCGAAGTAAAGCGGCAGCCCTCAACTGTATTGGACGGATGATGAACCATGAAACGACTTGAAGGTAAAAGCGCGCTGATCACCGGATCGGCGCGGGGCATAGGGCGGGCCTTTGCACAGGCCTATATTCGGGAAGGTGCTCGTGTAGCCATTGCCGACATCAATCTGGAGCGCGCACAGGCCACGGCAACCGAGCTGGGCCCGAACGCTTATGCGGTCAGGATGGACGTGACGGAACAGGCGTCCATCGATCAGGCCATCGCCACAGTGGTCGCGCAGACCGGCAAGCTGGATATCCTCATCAACAACGCCGCGCTGTTTGATCTGGCCCCGATTGTCGACATCACCCGCGACAGCTATGAGCGGCTGTTTTCAATCAATGTCGCCGGCACGCTGTTCACGTTGCAGGCAGCGGCGAAGCAAATGATTGCCCAGGGGAACGGCGGCAAGATCATCAACATGGCCAGCCAGGCCGGTCGCCGCGGCGAAGCGCTGGTGGCAGTTTACTGCGCGACCAAGGCGGCGGTTATCAGCCTGACGCAATCAGCCGGTCTGGACCTCATCAGGCATGGCATCAACGTCAACGCCATCGCACCGGGCGTGGTCGACGGTGAACACTGGGATGGCGTCGATGCGATGTTCGCCCGGTATGAAAACCGGCCGTTGGGCGAGAAGAAGAAACAAGTGGGCGAACAGGTGCCTTACGGACGCATGGGCACGGCGGATGACCTGACCGGCATGGCGATCTTTCTCGCCTCTGGCGACAGCGAATACGTGGTGGCGCAGACCTACAATGTCGATGGTGGCAACTGGATGAGTTAGGCAGCGACGGATGCAAGGATGAGCCGCACCACGCAAAAAACGCCGGTCGCCGCTTCCATTGCCGAAGCGATTGGCTAAGATGCGCGGACCGTCTGCTGCCTGAGGCGGCTCATTGATGTACAGGAGTACGAATGTCCACTGAAGAGGAGATCGCCATTTCCGGCGGTACACCTATGATTCCTGATCAGCGCCGGGAGCTGATGCTGCGTCAGTTGCGCAAGCATCAGGTGCTCAGCGTGCATCAGTTGATGGAGATGTTCGATTGCTCGCACATGACCATCCGCCGCGATATCGCCCAACTGGAACAGGAAGGCCGTGCCTATTCGGTCACAGGTGGCGTGCGTATCGCCAGCCAGGTCCACAGCGAACCCAGCCACCAGTCCAAGGCGGTTGTCGAGCTGCCGCACAAACAAGGCATGGCGCGACTCGCAGCGGGGCTTCTGCATCCGGACATGACGATTTACCTGGACGCAGGCACCAGCACGCTGGAAATCGTGCCGCATATCATTGCGTTGTCTGGCATGACGGTAGTGACCAACGACTTTGGTGTGGTCAACGCGCTGGCCGATGCTGCGCATGTGGATGTGATCCACACAGGCGGCCTGCTGGATCACCCGAACCGTTCGAGCGTCGGCGGGCTCGCTGCAGCCACTTTGCGGCAACTGGCCACCGACGTGGCCTTCATGTCCACCAGCTCGTGGGACCTGCAACGCGGCACCACCACGCCGTCGGCGCTGAAGGTCGAGGTCAAGCAGGCCGCCATGCAGTCTGCATCGCAGACGGTACTGATCGCCACCAGCTCCAAATACGGCACCTTCGGCATGTACAAGGTGGCCGGACTCGAGCAGTTCGACACCATCATCACCGACGCGGCACTGGCCGAAGCGGCTGCCGACGGGATCCGCAAACAGCGGATCGAACTGCTGCTGGCACCCGTGGCCGGAAAGCGACAGGCCCTGGATATCAAGCCCTGAACCTCATTGCGGTGATCAGCAGGTCAAAAAAAACCCCGGTCTCTCGACCGGGGTTTTTTATTCAGCGCAGAGCAGGTATCAAGCCTTGGCTTTCTTGGCAGCGCGGGTACGCTCGCTTTCGTCCAGGATCTTCTTGCGAAGACGGATGGACTTCGGCGTGACTTCGCACAGCTCGTCGTCCTGGATGAATTCCAGAGCCTGTTCAAGGGTGAACTTGACAGGTGGAACCAGAGCGATGGTTTCGTCTTTGCCCGAAGCACGCATGTTGTCGAGCTTCTTGCCTTTGGTAGGGTTCACACCCAGGTCGTTGTCGCGGCTGTTCAGACCAACGATCTGACCACCGTAGATTTCCTGACCGTGCTCGACGAACAGCTTGCCGCGCGCTTGCAGGGTTTCCAGGGAGTAGGTCAGTGCCTTGCCGGTTTCAACCGAAACCAGAACGCCGTTCTGACGGCCGGACATGTCGCCGGACTTCATCACGTCGTAACGGTCGAAGATCGAGGTCAGGATGCCTGCACCGGAGGTGAGGGTCAGGAACTCGTTACGGAAACCGATCAGGCCACGGGCCGGGATGTTGTACTCGAGGCGAACACGGCCCTTGCCATCCGGAACCATGTTGGTCAGGTCGCCTTTACGCAGACCCATCTGCTCCATGATCGCGCCCTGGGATTCTTCCGGCAGGTCGATGGTCACGTTTTCGTACGGTTCGTGCTTGACTTCGCCAACGCGACGGATGATCACTTCAGGACGACCAACGCCCATTTCGAAGCCTTCGCGACGCATGGTTTCGATCAGAACCGAGAGGTGCAGCTCACCACGGCCGGAGACTTTGAACTTGTCGGCGGTGTCGCCTTCTTCAACGCGCAGAGCAACGTTGTACAGCAGTTCCTTGTCCAGACGTTCCTTGATGTTACGGCTGGTGACGAACTTGCCTTCCTTGCCGCAGAACGGCGAATCGTTAACCTGGAAGGTCATCGAAACGGTCGGCTCGTCGACGGTCAGCGGCTTCATCGCTTCAACATTCAGCGGGTCGCACAGAGTGTCGGAGATGAACAGCTGGTCGAAGCCGCTGATGCAGACGATGTCGCCGGCAGCTGCTTCTTCAACGTCCACACGGTGCAGACCGTGGTGACCCATCAGCTTCAGGATACGGCCATTACGCTTCTTGCCTTCGGCATCGATAGCGACAACCGGAGTGTTTGGCTTGACGCGACCGCGAGCGATACGGCCAACACCGATGACGCCCAGGAAGCTGTTGTAGTCCAGAGCCGAAATCTGCATCTGGAACGGGCCGTCACGGTCAACCTTTGGCGCAGGAACGTGATCGACGATCGACTGGTACAGCGGGGTCATGTCTTCAGCCATGTCGGTGTGTTCCAGACCGGCAATACCGTTCAGGGCCGAGGCGTAGACGACTTTGAAGTCCAGCTGTTCTTCGGTGGCACCGAGGTTGTCGAACAGGTCGAAGATCTGGTCCAGAACCCAGTCCGGACGCGCGCCTGGACGGTCGACCTTGTTGATGACCACGATTGGACGCAGGCCGGCTTCGAACGCCTTCTTGGTCACGAAACGGGTTTGCGGCATAGGGCCGTCCTGGGCATCGACCAGCAGCAGTACGGAGTCGACCATCGACATCACGCGCTCTACTTCACCACCGAAGTCGGCGTGGCCCGGGGTGTCCACGATGTTGATGTGGTAGCCATTCCAGTTGATCGCGGTGTTCTTCGCGAGAATGGTAATACCGCGCTCTTTTTCCTGGTCGTTGGAGTCCATCACGCGCTCGTCGTTGAGCTCGTTGCGCTCAAGGGTGCCGGACTGGCGCAGGAGTTTGTCTACCAGGGTGGTCTTACCATGGTCAACGTGAGCAATGATGGCGATGTTGCGTAGATTTTCGATCACTTGTGTATCTCGATCAGAGGATTCGGTCTGCTGACTGTTTAAAGGCAGCGATTAACTATTTCGAGTCGGCAAAAGCCGTTACGGCATGACGACTGGTGTCGGGGGGCCGGTGACGCAAGCCACAGGCAAACAGCCCCGGGCACTTAGCTCGGTCGATATACGCGCACATTGGCATGCCCCTCACTGAGCAAATGGTGAGCATGCAGGCGACTCATGACGCCTTTGTCGCAATACAGCAGGTACTGGCGCGTGTCATCCAGTGCCTTGAAACGGCTGTTCAATGCGTAGAACGGCAACGTCTGTATCTCCACGCCGGGCACTTGCAGCGGCTGGTCTTCCTGGGCATCCGGGTGACGGATGTCGATGATGACCTGACCGGCCAGCGCCTGGCTGACTTCTTCTATATCGACATTGCGGCTCAGATCGTCGATGACCCGATCGATCGAAACCAGCTTTGCGCGCTCGAGCGCCTGCTCGAGAATCGCCATGTCGAACTGTTTTTCTTCGTACTCAACGCGATTTCGCTTGGCGTTGGTCTTGGGGTTGACCGAAATCACCCCGCAATATTCAGGCATGTGCCGGGCAAAATCAGCGGTGCCGATTTCAGTCGCCAGGTCCACGATGTCCTGTTTGTGGCTGGCCACCAGCGGCCGCAGGACCAGTTTGTCGGTCGCTGCATCGATCAGTGACAGGTTTGGCAGCGTCTGGCTGGAAACCTGAGAAATAGCCTCGCCGGTAACCAGCACATCGATTTCAAGACGATCAGCCACGGCGGATGCAGCGCGTAACATCATACGCTTCAAAACTACACCCATATGACTGTTATCGACTTTCTGCAGAATTTCTCCGAGAACTTCCTCGAACGGCACGCTGACAAACAGCACCCGCTGCGAACTGCCGTACTTCTTCCAGATGAAGTGCGCGACTTCCATTACGCCCAGTTCATGGGCACGTCCGCCCAGATTGAAGAAGCAGAAGTGTGCCATCAGGCCGCGGCGCATGATCTGGTAGGCCGCAACGGTCGAATCGAACCCGCCGGACATCAATACCAGTGTCTGCTCCAGCGCACCCAGCGGGTAACCGCCCATGCCCTGATGTTGGTCATGAACGACGAACAACCGTTGGTCGCGAATTTCCATCCGCACGACCAGATCGGGCTTTTTCAGCTCGATTCCGGCAGCACCACACTGCATCCGCAACTTGCTGCCGACGTATTTCTCGACATCCATTGAGCTGAAATCGTGGCGGCCGGCGCGTTTGCAACGCACTGAGAACATCTTGCCGGGCAACAGGTCGGCATAGTGCAGTTTGCACTTGGCAACGATGTCGTCCAGATCGCCCAGCGGGTACTCGGCCACCTGCAGGAAATTGGCAATTCCCGGCATGCAGCTCAGCCGCTCCCTGATGCCCTGCAGCACTTTGGGGTCGGTCAGCCGGGTTTCGACCTCAAGGTTGTCCCATACGCCACCCACGACAATGTCCGCGTCCAGTTCCCGGAGCACGGTACGAATGTTCTTGCCCAGCTGCCGGATGAATTTCTTGCGCACCGGAGGGCTTTTGATGGTGATTTCAGGGAAAACTTTAACGATTAGTTTCATGGAAACGGAGCGCGAGGTGCCGACCAAAAAAGGGGGGCGCGAATTATAGCGGAAATTGCTCAAGGTTTAACCAGTTATCGTACACGCAATCGATGACGCACCAAAAAGAGTCGACGCACCAAATTGCAGCGCCATAAAGGTGCGCAATTTTCCCTCACAACGCCTTTTCGCCCTCTGAAAGCCTGCATTTGAAGCAAAAAACCCAACACGGGGCACTGGCATGCAAATTGCTCCCTTGTGAGGCAGGTTGCCTTGGCAGAGTATTCGCGCCGGCATCACCCAAATTCAAGGGACCACAACTCTATCAAGTCGGTCTCTAGCCACCCGGAGGACACCATGTCGAAGTCGGTTCAACTCATCAAAGATCATGACGTTAAATGGATTGATCTGCGCTTCACGGACACCAAGGGCAAGCAGCAGCACGTCACCATGCCTGCGCGCGATGCACTGGAAGACGATTTCTTCGAAGTCGGCAAAATGTTCGACGGTTCCTCCATTGCTGGCTGGAAAGGTATCGAAGCCTCCGACATGATTCTGCTGCCGGACGACGAAACCGCACTGCTCGACCCGTTCACCGAAGAGCCGACCCTGGTGCTGGTCTGCGACGTCATCGAACCTTCGACCATGCAAGGCTACGACCGCGACCCGCGTGCGATTGCCCACCGTGCCGAGGAATACCTGAAGTCCACCGGTATCGGCGACACCGTCTTTGTAGGCCCTGAGCCAGAGTTCTTCATCTTCGACGAAGTGAAGTTCAAGTCCGACATCTCCGGCTCCATGTTCAAGATCTTCTCCGAACAGGCTTCCTGGATGACCGACGGCGACGTCGATGGCGGTAACAAAGGCCACCGTCCTGGCGTCAAGGGTGGCTATTTCCCGCTGCCACCAGTCGACCACGACCACGAAATCCGTACCGCAATGTGCAACGCCCTGGAAGAAATGGGCCAGGTCGTGGAAGTTCACCACCACGAAGTAGCCACTGCCGGCCAGAACGAAATCGGCGTGAAATTCAACACGCTGGTCAAGAAGGCTGACGAAGTCCAGACCCTGAAGTACTGCGTACACAACGTTGCCGATGCATACGGCCGTACCGCTACTTTCATGCCCAAGCCACTGTACGGTGACAACGGTTCGGGTATGCACGTACACATGTCCATCTCCAAGGATGGCAAGAACACCTTCGCGGGCGAAGGCTATGCCGGCCTGTCCGACACTGCCCTGTTCTTCATCGGCGGTATCATCAAGCACGGCAAGGCACTGAACGGTTTCACCAACCCGTCGACCAACTCCTACAAGCGTCTGGTCCCGGGCTTCGAAGCTCCTGTCATGCTGGCCTACTCGGCGCGTAACCGCTCCGCGTCGATCCGTATTCCTTACGTCTCCAGCCCACGCGGCCGTCGTATCGAAGCACGTTTCCCGGATCCGGCAGCCAACCCGTACCTGGCATTCGCTGCCCTGCTGATGGCTGGTCTGGACGGCATCCAGAACAAGATCCACCCTGGCGACGCTGCTGACAAAAACCTGTATGACCTGCCGCCTGAAGAGGCCAAAGAGATCCCACAAGTTTGCGGCAGCCTGAAAGAAGCCCTGGAAGAACTGGACAAGGGCCGCGCGTTCCTGACCAAGGGCGGCGTATTCAGCGACGACTTCATCGATGCCTACATCGAGCTGAAAAGCGAAGAAGAAATCAAGGTTCGCACCTTCGTACACCCACTGGAATACGAGCTGTACTACAGCTGCTGATCCAGCCACGCCAGCATTGCCGGCGTAACGGGAGACCTCCTTCGGGAGGTCTTTTCGTTTCTGATAAACAGATTTTTTATTTTTGTGCGGTAGCGGGATACCGTATTACCAGAAAAATACCGGGCAGACTTCTGGCTTGAATTTCAGCCAGCAAGGTTAATCCCCGCATGACATACCGACTCCTTATTGCAACAGCGCTACTCGTACTGACTGGCGGCGCTGCTGCCCAACAAGCGCAAACCACCGTCGACTCCCGCGTCCTGCTGAAAAGCCAGTCCTCCTGGGACGGTACGCCTTACGAGTCCTACCCCGAAGGCCGGCCGGAACTGACCCTTCTGAACATCAAAATTCCTGCAAACACAGCACTGAAATGGCATAGCCACCCGATTCCCAATGCTGCCTATGTGGTCGCCGGAGAAATCACGGTGGAGGCCAGAGACAGCAAGAAGCGTATTCACCTGAAAAAGGGCGATGCACTGGCGGAAATGGTCGATATCGTGCATCGCGGCCAGACCGGCGACATGCCGGTCGAACTCATCGTTTTCTACGCAGCGACAGCGGCGACGCCCTTGTCGCAATAGCCTCACAGCAGCCTGTCAGTCGGGTGGTGAAGTTTTCTTCACCACCCGACACTGGCTCTGACCGGTTAGCTGGAGTTAAATCTTCGCCTCACCCACCGATTCGAGATGGAGCTGCTATGCGCCTGCTTCTGGCCACATCCCTGCTGACGCTGACGTGCATGTCTTCCTGCTTCGCCTTTGCCGCCGAGCAAAAGCCTTCTGCCCTTGAGCCATTGCTGCAGGCAATCAGCGAGCGCCTGAGCATCGCGGATCAGGTTGCACTGAGCAAATGGGACAGCGGCAAGGCCGTTGAAGACCCGCCGCGCGAGCAGCAAGTCATCAGCGCAGCCCAGGCGCGTGCTGCCGAATTCAAGCTGGACCCGGACGACATCCAGCGTCTGTTCCGCGCACAGATCGAGGCCAACAAACAGGTGCAGAACGCCCTCCTCGCCCAGTGGCACGCGGCAGGCAAGGCACCCGACACGGCCAGGCTCAGCCTGGCAGACGACATCCGTCCGAAACTGGATCGCCTGCAGACCCAACTGCTACAGGCGTATGCAGACTTTCAACCGCTACGTAACGCCGAGAACTGCAGGGTTCAGCTGGATTCAGCGCTGCGGCGATACCAGACTGACGCGATTCACGATCAGGCGCTGGTGCTGGCCACTGCCGACCTTTGCTCGGCAAAACTCTGACACATCAGGTGGATAGCGCAGCATAGGGCGATGTGTTCTATGCTGACGGCCAATCGTGCCCCTGCTGTCGAGAGTCCCATGCGTCAAAGTCTGATTTGCCTGCTGCTGATGATCAGCCTGCCTGCGCTGGCGCAGATCTATAAGTACACCGATGCGAACGGCAACACCGCGTTCAGCAATCAGCCACCCGACGGCACCAGGACCGAGGTGGTCGAGTTGCCGCCACTCAACAGTATCGAAACACAGGCGCCCGCCAGACCGGTCGTCAACAGCCCGCCGCAATCGGCTCCGGCACAGCCACAACCACAACCACAACCACAAACCGCCTATGACGTACTGGAACTGACAGACCTTCCTACCGATGAAGCGTTACGCGCCAACAATGGCACGTTTATCATCGGCGTGAAAATCCAGCCGCGCCTGCAGCAGGATCATCGCCTGCAACTGCTGCTGGACGGTAATCTGTATGGACAGCCCTCCAACCTGCCACGCTTTCAGGTAGTCAACATAGATCGCGGCGAGCACAGTTTCGCGGTGGTCGTGAAAGACGGCGAACGGATCATTCAGCAAAGCGAGACCATCACGCTGACCGTCCAGCGCGTACACCTCGGCAAGCCATGAACAGATACAGAATGCGCAACCTGCTCACCTGCCTGTTGTTGCTGTGGACGCTGCCCGCAGCAGCCGACGTGTACACCTATATAGATGCACAGGGTAATCGGGTGTTTACCGATCAGCCGCGCAAGAACGCTACACGCGTCGACATTCCACCCAGCAACAACATGACCGGCACGCCGCCGACCCGGACGCTGAAGGCACACCCCGCCAAACCTGCAGTACAACCGATGTTTCACTATCAGTTGCTGAGAATCCTGGTGCCCGAACCGGACACCACGCTGGTCAATCCCGGTGGCGACCTGATCGTTACCGTCACCAGCGAACCGGTGTTACAGCCCGGTCACAGTTATCGTCTGCTGCTGGACGGTGTTGCCGTCGGCCAGGCGGGACGCAGCCCGGTTTTCCCGCTGAGCAATGTGGATCGCGGCACGCACCAGTTATCGGTGGAGATTTTTGACGAGCTTGGCAGGGTTCTGGAAAAAACCCCCAATCAGCCTTTTCACCTTCAGCGCATATCCCTTGCGCAAAAGCGTGCGACTCATCCGTGCAAGGATGACGATTTCGGCGTACGCCCCGAGTGCCCGCTCAAGGACAAGCCCGAGCCGAAAAGCAGCATCCTGCCTTTCTTCTGATCCCCGATAAAATCAAAGCACCTTTTTGGTGCGCCATATGCGCACCTGCGCAACAATACAGCCCAATTTGGTTCAGGAACGCTCTGCAGGTAGCGCCGTATGCGGGCACTCTCTCGAAAAACCGCCCGCCTTTGCAGATAAAGCGCTTCTTTTCGGAGCCTTGGTTTGTTTTTTGCAACTTCACTGGCACAGCACCGTATTGGTGGCTTTGCTCCTGCTGGCGCAGACCAACCAGCACCAGCATTGCGCGACTGCAATGTGCCAAAAGAGGTCAACACGATTCATGACTATCAGCGATGCGCTGCACAGACTGTTACTGGATAACCTGACCACTGCCACCATTCTGCTCAACGCCGATCTGCGTCTTGAGTACATGAACCCGGCGGCGGAAATGCTGCTGGCCATCAGCGGGCAGCGCAGCCATGGGCAATTCATCAGCGAGCTGTTCACCGAGTCGGCCGAAGCCTTGAGTTCGCTGCGCCAGGCAGTCGAACAGGCTCACCCTTTCACCAAACGCGAAGCGATGCTCACTGCACTGACCGGTCAGACCCTGACTGTCGACTATGCGGTGACGCCGATTCTCAGCAAGGGCGATACCCTGCTGCTGCTTGAGGTACACCCGCGTGACCGGCTGCTGCGCATCACCAAGGAAGAGGCGCAGTTGTCCAAACAGGAAACCACCAAGATGCTGGTGCGCGGCCTGGCTCACGAAATAAAGAATCCGCTGGGCGGCATTCGCGGAGCCGCACAACTGCTGGCCCGCGAGTTGCCGGAAGAGAGCCTCAAGGATTACACCAACGTCATCATCGAAGAGGCCGACCGCCTGCGTAATCTGGTCGACCGCATGCTGGGCTCCAACAAATTGCCGTCGCTGGCCATGACCAATGTGCATGAAGTGCTGGAGCGAGTGTGCAGCCTGGTCGAAGCAGAAAGTCAGGGCTGCATCACATTGGTGCGCGACTACGATCCAAGCATCCCTGACGTCTTGATCGACCGCGAGCAAATGATTCAGGCCGTGCTCAATATCGTGCGCAACGCGATGCAGGCCATCAGTGGCCAGAACGAGCTGCGCCTGGGCCGGATCACCCTGCGTACCCGCGCCATGCGCCAGTTCACCATCGGGCACGTTCGCCATCGACTGGTGAGCAAGATCGAGATCATCGACAACGGCCCCGGTATTCCGGCCGAACTTCAGGAAACCATTTTCTACCCAATGGTCAGTGGCCGCCCGGATGGCACAGGGCTAGGTCTTGCCATTACCCAGAACATCATCAGCCAGCACCAGGGCTTGATCGAGTGTGACAGCCATCCCGGCCACACCACGTTCTCGATCTTCCTGCCGCTGGAACAAGGAGCAGCTTCGACATGAGCCGTAGTGAAACTGTCTGGATCGTAGACGACGATCGTTCTATTCGCTGGGTACTGGAAAAGGCCTTGCAACAGGAAGGCATGACCACACAGAGCTTCGACAGCGCCGACGGGGTGATGAGCCGTCTGGCCCGTCAGCAACCGGACGTGATCATTTCCGACATCCGCATGCCCGGCGCCAGTGGTCTGGACCTGCTGGCACGGATTCGCGAGCAGCATCCGCGTCTGCCGGTGATCATCATGACTGCCCATTCGGACCTGGACAGCGCAGTGGCCTCTTATCAGGGTGGCGCGTTCGAGTACCTGCCCAAACCATTCGACGTCGACGAAGCCGTATCGCTGGTCAAGCGTGCCAATCAGCACGCTCAGGAACAGCAGGGTCTGGACGTCGCGCCGACGTTGACCCGCACCCCTGAAATCATCGGTGAAGCGCCGGCGATGCAGGAAGTGTTTCGCGCAATCGGTCGCTTGAGTCATTCCAACATCACGGTCCTGATCAACGGTGAGTCGGGGACCGGTAAAGAGCTGGTCGCTCATGCACTGCACCGCCACAGCCCGCGCTCGGCGTCGCCGTTCATTGCGCTGAACATGGCGGCGATTCCCAAGGACTTGATGGAATCGGAGCTGTTCGGCCACGAAAAAGGCGCCTTCACCGGCGCGGCCAACCTGCGTCGCGGTCGTTTTGAGCAGGCCGACGGCGGCACGCTTTTTCTCGATGAAATCGGCGACATGCCAGCCGACACCCAGACCCGCCTGCTGCGTGTGCTGGCCGATGGCGAGTTCTACCGGGTTGGCGGGCACACGCCGGTCAAGGTCGACGTGCGCATCATTGCCGCGACTCACCAGAACCTCGAAACCCTGGTGCAGGCCGGCAAGTTCCGTGAGGACTTGTTTCACCGTCTGAACGTGATCCGCATTCACATTCCACGCATGTCGGACCGTCGCGAAGACATCCCGACCCTGGCCAAGCATTTCCTGAGCCGTGCTGCGCAGGAACTGGCGGTCGAACCCAAGCTGCTCAAGGCCGAGACCGAGGAATACCTCAAGCACCTGCCATGGCCAGGCAACGTTCGTCAGCTGGAAAACACCTGCCGCTGGATCACGGTCATGGCTTCGGGTCGTGAAGTGCACATCAGCGACCTGCCACCGGAACTGCTGAGCCTGCCGCAAGACGCCGCCCCGGTCACCAACTGGGAGCAGGCCTTGCGTCAGTGGGCCGATCAGGCGTTGTCTCGCGGTCAGTCCAGCCTGCTGGACAGTGCCGTGCCGACGTTCGAACGGATCATGATCGAAACCGCCCTCAAGCACACCGCCGGCCGCCGCCGCGATGCCGCCGTGCTGCTGGGCTGGGGTCGCAACACCCTGACCCGCAAGATCAAGGAACTGGGCATGAAGGTCGATGGCGGGGATGACGACGAGGCTGATGAAGGCTGAGTGGTTATATGATGGTCGTTCATGCCAATGCTCTGAATTGGCATGAACGACCAGTCAATGCAGGACACAGAGCATCCGGAACTGCATTCCCACGCGGAGCGCGGTAACGATAGTCAAAACAAGCGAAGCGCTGGCATCACTCAGCCAGCGATGGCTTTTCCCACAGGTTGATCCCGCCTTCCACCGCAAAACTGTCGATCTCGGTCAGCTCTTCCGGGCTGAACGCCAAGTTCTTCAGTGCGCCGACGTTTTCGATGATCTGCTCGGGACGGCTCGCGCCGATCAGCGCCGACGTCACGCGCGGGTCGCGCAGCGTCCAGGCCAGAGCCATTTGCGCCAGGCTTTGTCCGCGACGCTGAGCGATTTCGTTAAGCGCGCGCACATGGGCAATATTCTGCTCGGACAGGTGCGAAGCCTGTAGCGAGCCACCGCCCGGACGGTTGACCCGTGCATCCTTGGGCACGCCGTTCAAATACTTGTCAGACAGCAGCCCCTGAGCCAGCGCAGTGAAGGCAATCACACCGGCACCCAGCTCTTCGGTCGCGTCGAGCAGGTCTTTTTCGACCCAGCGGTTGAGCAGGTTGTAAGCCGGCTGGTGGATCAGCAACGGCACTTTCCACTCGTTGAGCAACGCAGCGATCTCGCGAGTCTTGGCCCCGGAATACGAGGAGATACCGATATACAGAGCCTTGCCCTGCTGCACCGCGGTGGCCAGTGCGCCGGCGGTCTCCTCCAGCGGAGTGTCCGGATCGAAGCGGTGAGAATAGAAGATATCGACGTAATCCAGCCCCATGCGTTGCAGGCTCTGGTCAAGGCTGGCGAGCACGTATTTACGCGAACCACCACCCTGGCCGTAAGGACCCGGCCACATGTCCCAACCCGCTTTGCTGGAGATGATCAATTCATCGCGGTAGTGCTTGAAGTCTTCGCGCAACAGGCGACCGAAGTTGATCTCGGCACTGCCGTAGGGCGGACCGTAGTTGTTGGCCAGGTCGAAATGGTTGATACCCAGGTCGAACGCTGTGCGCAACATGGCACGCTGCGTGTCGATCGGCGTGCTGTCGCCGAAGTTGTGCCACAGGCCGAGCGACAGCGCCGGAAGCACCAGCCCGCTGCGGCCGGTACGGCGATAAGGCATGTCGTTGTAACGATTTTCGGCAGCGATGTAGGTCATTGAATCCTCTCTTGTCTGGGGATATTCGAGGCGTTCTGCGGTGCGTTCGCGAGCCGGAAAAATCTGCTCGCCACGCGAGAATCATGGCTTTTGCCAGACCACCTTCTGGATATCGACCCGCTTGGGTATCAGGTGGTTGTCGTAAAACAGATCGGCGGTCGCCTGCTGCGCACGTACGATTTCGGGTGTGATCGGCAGGCTGGGCGATTCAGGTCGATGATCAAGATACTGAGTGATGACTGCTTCGGACAAGCCCATGCTGCGCGCCAGGATCTGAATACTCTCGGTGCGCTGCGAGCGGGTCAGCCCATCGGCCACAGTCAGCTCATCAAGGACGTGCTGCACCAACGCAGCGTTTTCCTCGGAAAACGCCCGGCGTGCGGTATAGAACGGCCCGGACAGTCCAAGCCCTTCACCATTGGCCAAGAGGCGGCTATGGCCTTCGCTCATGGCAATGGAGTAATACGGGTCCCAGATCGCCCAGGCATCGACGCTGCCGTTTTCAAAAGCGGCGCGGGCATCGGCAGGGGTCAGGTATACCGGCTGAATATCCTTGAAGGTCAGGCCTGCCTTGTTCAGCAGACGCAGCACCACGTTGTGGGAGCTGGAGCCTTTCTGAAGGGCGACCTTGCGGCCCTTCAATTCCGCAACGCTGTGCAGCGGGCTTTCATTGCGCACCAGCAGGGTTTCCGCCTGCGGCTTGGCCGGTTCTGCGCCGATATAGACCAGATCGGCACCTGCGACCTGAGCGAAGATCGGCGGAATGTCGCCGGTCGAAGCGATGTCCAGGCTTCCAATGTTCAACGCCTCCAGCATTTGCGGGCCGGCCGGAAACTCGATCCATTTGATTTTCTTTTCTGGAAAACGCTTCTCCAGCAGGCCGTGCTCCTTGGCCAGCACCAGCGTGATCGAGCCTTTCTGGTAGCCGATGCGCAAGGCGTCAGGCTCGTCGGCAGAGGCTGCATTGAGCAAGCCGCTGAAAGCCAGAATGGCGGCGATGAAGGTGAATGGTTTCATGGGTAATCCTTTAATTCAGTGGTCTATGCCCTAAAGCCATTGCCATACACAAATCTTTCTTTGATTCTGCCCGCAGGGCGTGGGAGCGACCGGGGCGGCGATCCGCATTGTTAGCGAAAGGGCCGGCATATTCTTTGAAAAATGTATTGTTTGAACCGCCGCCTTCGCGAACAAGTTCGCTCCCACGGCCTTCGGCCAGAATCCAGAGCGGCCTTGTGTGTAACGATGAATGCACGGTAACAATCAAAACCTGTAAGCAGGTCGCTGCAAGCCCAGGTTCTCGCGCAATGTCGCGCCTTCATACTCGGTACGGAACAGCCCGCGCCGCTGCAACTCCGGCACCAACAATTGCGCAACGTCTTCCAGGCCGCCCGGCAAATGCGGCACGAGCACGTTGAAGCCGTCCGCCGCGCCGTGTTCGAACCACACTTGCAGCTCATCGGCGATCTGCGCAGGCGTACCGATCAGGCTGTAATGCCCTCGCCCACCGGCAATCCGCCGCCCCAGTTGCGCCAGGGTGAGGTTTTCCTGATCGGCCAGTTCGGTAAGCAGTTTCTGTCGACTGCGCTGGCCGCTGTCGGTCAGCGGCAATTCCGGCAACGGGCCGTCCAGCGGATAGCCCGACAGGTCGAAATTGCCCAGCATGCGCCCCAACAGGGCAACCCCCACCCGAGGCTCGACCAGTTCCTGAAAAGACTCGAATTTGGCTTTCGCCAAGGCCTCGGTTTCTGCCACGACGATGAACACGCCGGGCATAACTTTCAGCGAATCTGCGTCACGTCCGTAGGCGCTCAAACGACCTTTGATGTCTGCGTAAAACGCCTGGGCACTGGCCAGCGAGGTCTGCGCGGTGAACACCACTTCCGCCGTCTGCGCCGCCAGATCGCGCCCGACTTCGGAGGAGCCGGCCTGCACGACCACGGGTTGCCCTTGCGGCGAGCGCGCCACATTCAGCGGGCCTTTGACGCTGAAGTGCTCGCCCTGATGGTTGAGTACATGCAGTCTGGCCGGGTCGTAATACTCACCGCTGGCCTTGTCGCGGGTAAAAGCATCATCTGCCCAGCTGTCCCACAAGCCGGTCACCACCTGATGAAACTCTCGGGCGCGGCTGTAGCGCTCGGCATGCCCCACATGTTCGGCGCGGCCGAAGTTCTGCGCTTCGGCAGCGGCATCGGACGTCACCAGATTCCACCCCGCCCGTCCGCCGGACAAATGATCCAGCGAGGCGAACTTGCGGGCCACGTGATACGGCTCGTTGTACGTCGTCGTCGCCGTTGCAATCAGGCCGATGTTATCCGTCACCGCACTCAACGCCGAGAGCAGTGTCAGCGGCTCGAAATGATCGGAGCGTGCCATGCGGCTGGCGATATCACCGGTCGCGGCAGCGACGCTGTCTGCCACGAACAGGGTGTCGAATTTCGCAGCCTCCGCGACCCTGGCCACATGCCGATAATGCTTGAAATCCAGCCCTGCATCCGCAGGCACATCCGGGTGACGCCAGGCAGCGACGTGGTGCCCGGTGGCCATCAGGAAAGCGCCCAGTTTCATCTGTCGAGCAGACGTGCTCATACCTCACTCCTTACTGTGTGACTGCGGGCCACGCCTCAAAAATCCTTGCGCAGTTGCACGCCGAAATAACGCTCGTCATCACGTGGTACAGACCGGTAAACGTAGCTGCCGCCTGTGGCCAGCATCGGCGAGTAGGACTTGTCGGCGAGGTTCTTGCCGAGCAGTGCGACGCGCCAGCCACTGTTGTAATCAGCCAGCGCCACACTGGCATTCCAGATGCCGTAGGCACCCTGTCGGGTGTCGGGGTTCTGGCTGATGTCGTACTGCACTTCACTCTGCCAGCTGTAATCGGTGCCCAGTTCGATATCCAGACCGTTGTCCAGCGGGATGGTGTAATCGGCGCGAACGTAGCTTTTCCAGTCCGGGCTGTAGGGCAGGGTTTTGCCATCGACGTTGCATGACGCCGCGGCACCGGCCGGGCAGGCAAAGCTGTCGATGCGTGCCTTGGTGTAAGACAGTGCGCCGGAGAATTTCAGGTTCCGGGTGGCCTGCAAGGCATAATCCAGCTCGACACCTTCTGTGCTGACGCTGCCTGCGTTGATCAACCGCGTAACCACCTGCCCGGCAACGCTGTCGAAGAAGTTCGCCTGATAGTTGTCGTAGTCGCTGTGGAACACCGCCAGGTTGGTGGTCAGTCGATTATCCCAGGTGGTGGCCTTGATGCCGACTTCCCAGGTGTTGGAGGTCTCCGGCTTGAGCGCATCGGTGTCGCGCGGCTGCATATTGAAGAACACGTTGTAAGCCGGGCCTTTGTAGCCGCGTGAATAGGTGACGTAGGTCATCACACTGTCGCTCAGGTCATACTGCAAGCCGAGACGCCCGGACTTGCCGTCCTCGTCGACCGAACCGGAACTGCTGGTGCCCGGCTGAATGCCGCTGACGGTCGTGGCTGATGTCGATACGCGGCGGTGATCGTATTCCAGGTCGTCGTGAGTCCAGCGCGCGCCGACAATTGCGCGCAGGTCAGGAGTGAAGTTGAAGGTCGTCTCGCCGAACACCGAATAGCTGTCGGTGGTGGTGCTGTAATCGGCAACGCCGCGGTCCTGACGAGTCGGCGTGACAAGCGTGCGCTGGTAGGTTTCGTCGCTCTTGCCGTGCATGTAGAACAGCCCGCCCACGTACTCGACAAACCGGCCCTTTGGCGATGCAAGGCGCAGCTCTTGGGAATACTGGTTGAATTCCAGGTCGCCCTTGTCTTCGGTGCCAGGGAACGCGGCGGTAACCGTACCAAGTCGGTCGCCATCCTGATACTGGGTGTTGTCCCAGCCGCGCCAGGCAGTGATGGAGGTCAGGGTGTAGTCGCCCAGTTGCCAGTCGAGCTGGCCGGACAAGCCCTTGTTGACGTCCTCGACATGGCTGCGGTAATCGCTGAGCACATCGCGGTTGTCGCTGTCGGCACGGACCGGTGACAGGGCGCTGGCAAAAGCCGGCGTAAGGGCCTTGCTCACCACACCGTTGGGCGCATCGTCGTGGGACTGCATGTAGTCCGCCGCCAGGGTAAAGGTAATGTCGTCATTGGGCGTGAATTCCAGCTTGCCGCGCGCGCCCTTGCGGTTGTAGCCATTGACTTCATGGCCATTGAGCTTGTTGTCGACGTTGCCGTCATAGCTGCCGAACAGCGTCGTGACCGAACCCTTGAGGGTCTGCGGAATCAGACTGCCGCCGATGCCGAAGCGGGTGCGACTTTCGTTGCCGCTGTAATACGACTGATCGATATAACCGTGAGTCTCTTCGGTGGGCGCTTTGGTCGTGACATTGAGCACACCCGCCGAAGCATTCTTGCCAAACAGCGTCCCTTGCGGGCCGCGCAGCACTTCAATGCGCACAAGGTCGAGCAGGTCCAGCGTGGCCTGGCCCGGACGCGCATACACTACGCCGTCGATCACGGTGGCCACAGTCGGCTCGACGCCTGGCGAGGTGGAAATGGTGCCGACACCGCGAATGAACAGCGAGGTGTCCTTGTTGGACGCCCCTGTGCGGAAATTCAACGACGGTACTTGCTGCACGATACTGGCCACGCCGTTGCGGTTGTCCCGCTCCAGTTGCTCGCCCTGAATCACAGAAACGGCGACCGGCACCTTTTGCAGCGACTCTTCGCGCCGCGTGGCCGTCACGGTGACGGACTCAAGCGCTACCGTCTCTGTGTTCTGCGCTGCTGCGGTATCTGCTACGGCCGGAACCCACGGCAATGCCGTCAGCCCGGTCAACAACCAGCCAAAACGCCGCCCCCGCGCCGTATGAGCCCGATCGATTGCCTGTGCCAGAAGCGTGTGTCTGACCCCATCCCCACGTGTTGTGTGCATCTGCGTGCCTACCTGAAATATGCCCTGATCCGCCTGTGCGATGCGCACTGGCGACTATGCGTGCTGGCTAGAACGGGTCCGGGCATTCGCGGTGGCGAGTAGCAGACAAACCGCCTTTGTTAGCGCTAACATCACAAGTATCAGGAAAGATCGAATAGACCGTCCAATACTGAAAAATTAGTTTTATATTCTTTTTACTTTTATACGAAGTGATCGAGCATGGCCGACGAGAAACCCGCGACACGCAAACGCCGAGGTGCAGGACGGGTAACCATCACGTCTGTAGCGCGCCAGGCCGGTGTATCGGCCATTACCGTATCGCGCTATTTCAATCAGCCGGAACAAGTGTCGCCTGAACTGCGCGAGCGGATTGCGACTGCAGTCAATGCGCTGGGCTATGTGCCGAATCTGGTCGCCGGTGGCCTGGCATCGGCGCGCAGCCGAGTAGTGGCGATGGTGATTCCCAACATCTCCGGGCCCATCTTCGCCAACACCATTCAGGGCTTCAGCGACACGCTGAGTCAGCACTGCTTCCAATTGTTACTGGCCTCCAGCTACTTTTCCGCCGAGCAGGAAGAAAGCGCAGTAAGGGCGTTTCTGGGCTGGTCGCCAGCGGCCCTGGTGTTGACCAGTCGCTTCCATAGCCAGGCCACCGAAAAGATGATTGAGCAAACCGATGTGCCGGTGATCGAAACCTGGGATCACCAGCCTGAACGCAGCCCGATCCAGATTGGCTTCTCTCACTACGACGTCGGCGTGACGGCAGCCCGCTATCTGTATGACAAAGGCTACCGTCGCATCGCCTTCGTGCAGAACAGCGTTGCAGGCGACTTCAGCGCTCTGGAACGGCGTGACGGCTATGTCGCGACCCTGGAAGGGCTCGGCATCAAGCCCTGGGTGTTTGTCCCGGACACCGGTCGCGCGCCGTTCGAGGCAGGCAAACAGGCAATGGACACACTGATGAGCCAGCCAGCGCGCCCCGATGCGATTTTCTTCGCCAACGACAATCTGGCAGCCGGTGCCCTGCTCGCCAGCCAGCGCGCAGGCCTGCACATTCCGCAGGATTGCGCGCTGATGGGTTTTGGTGACTACGCCTTCGCTGAAATGATGCTGCCCAGCCTGACCACCATCAAACCGCCTGCACTGGAGATCGGCATACTGGCTGCCACGCGGGTGCTTGAAAGCCTCGGGGTGTTGCCGGTAGAGGGAGAGATACAGCGGCTGAATTTGCTGGAATGCAGGTTGGTGGAGCGGGAAAGTACGTGAGCCAGACGCCTCTCGAGCCAACGCTGGAGCGTGAGAAGCGATAGCCGCCGGCAAGAACACCATCGTGCCCATGCTCCGCGTGGGCATGCCGTTCCGGACGCTCCGCGTCCTGTCCTGAACATGGGGCTCAGTGCAGAGCATGAGGAGCGATAGTCTTAACCGCCCCTCACGTCCCGATCAACGCACCAGATGCAGGAACTGCATATGCCGCTCGTACTGGTCGAGCACGTCGTTGATGACCTGTTCCTTGGTATAGCCCACCAGGTCGTAGTCCTGACTGCCCTCGCTCAGGTGGACCTCGGCGCGGTAGTAGCGGCGGTTGTTCAGTTGCTTGGAGCCCATCCCGCCGCGGGCGAACGAAGGCGTGAAGAAGCCCTTCATCTGTACCTGATAAATGAATGGACGCTCTTCACCGTGGCCGATTTCCAGGGTCACCGAGTCATTGGACGGGTCAGGCACATTGACGACGTTCAGGCCCTTCTCGACGAACACGGCGGTCACTTCATCAATCGCCGGGCGTACGGTCTGGTCGAGGAAGCGGTACACCTCATCTCGCGACGGGTAATGCACGGCCTGACTCAGACGTTGACGCCAGCCGCCACGTCGCGCGCCGGACGCCGGGGCGAGAGAGTACAGCTGCGCGATCTTGCGCTGGGACTCCATGACGAACGCCTTGTGCAGGCCCCACATCATCAGCAGCAGGATCAGCGAGAACGGCAGCGAGGTCAGTACCACCGCAGACTTCAGCGCATCGATACTGCCCGAGAACAGCAGGCCGCTGGTGATCAGTGCCGTAGCGACGCCCCAGAACACGCGCAACCATTTCGGACCGTCTTCGTCAGGGTTGCCGCCTTTGGCCGAAAGCGTCGACAGCACCACTGTGCCCGAATCGGCAGAGGTCACGAAGAACACAAAGCTGATGAACACCGTTACCGCGATGACCGTTTTGCTCCACGGATAGGTTTCCAGCAACAGGTACAGGGTCATCGACGGATCATCGATAGCCGACTGGCCCAGCGCAGTCATGCCGTGGTTGAGCACTTGATCGATGGCGCTGTTGCCGAAGATCGACATCCAGGCCAGGGTGAAACCCAGCGGGATCAGTAGCACACCGAAAACGAACTCACGGATGGTCCGGCCGCGGGAAATACGCGCGATGAACAGGCCCACGAACGGTGCCCAGGCAATCCACCAGGCCCAATAGAACACTGTCCAGCCGCCCAGCCAGTCACTTGGCTCGTTATAGGCGTAGACGTCGAAGCTCTTGCTCGGCAGCGCCCCGAGGTAGTCACCGATGTTCTGCACCAGCGTGTTGAGCAAATGCTGCGTCGGACCGGCGAACAGCACGAACAGCAGCAGCGCACAGGCCAGCAGCATATTGATGTCGGACATGACGCGTACGCCCTTGTCGACACCGGCTATCGCCACCAGAATCGCTGCGCCCATCATCAGCGTGATCAGACCGACCTGAATCCAGTGGGTATGAGCCACGCCAAACAGGTAGTCCAGACCGGAATTCAGATGGAGCACACCGAAGCCCATGTCTGCGCCGAGCCCGAAGATGGTCGCAATAATGCCGAACCCGTCGACCGCGTAGCCGATGGGGCCGTTGATGCGCTTGCCGATCAGCGGATACAGGGCTGAACGCAGGGCCAGCGGCAGGTTGTGTCGGTAGGCGAAATAGGCCAGCGCCATGCCGACAAAGGCAAATACACCCCAGCCGTGCAGGCCCCAGTGCAAAAACAGCAACTGCATGCCCTGGCGCGCCGCCTCAGCGGTGCCGCCCTCGCCCTGCGGCGGTTGCAACAGGTGCGTCAGGGGCTCTGACACGCAGAAGAAGAACAGCGTGATACTGATCCCGGCGGCGAACAACATGCCGGCCCACGAGAGGTAGCTGAACTCGGGTTCGTCGTGGTCGGCACCGAGCTTGATCTTGCCGAAGCCCGACAAGGCGGTGACCACCACGAAGACCAGGTACAGGGTCATGACCAGCATGTAGTACCAGCCGACCGTATTGGCCGCCCAGTTTTGCGCCGCCAGCAACCACTCACCGCTGGCTTGCGGGAAGGCGATGACAACGATGCCGAAAATCAGAATAAAACTCGCAGCGAAATAGAACACTGGAGCATTCATGCGGACCATGCCGCTTGAAGAAGTACTCGGAGAACTCATCGGTTGCGTGCCTCCGGACTGATAAAACCAACTGCAAAAAGCGGATACGGCAAGGGTAAGCCTCCTGTTGTGAGCGGGCAGCGAACCACCGGTTTAACTTGAACGAGCGTTCAATTTAAACATGAAAACGCTTGCGAGACCTAATCGCAGGCCGGTGAATGCTGGCTCAGGCCTGGGTATGACGCACGCTTGAGCAGGTTCGTTCCCACGTCGCTGAAGCCATTTGGCGATCATCGAACCTGGCATCTTCGACCGCTCGTGAAGGCTCGATTCTGATCCGGACGGCACCCACACATTTCACGCACCAACCTGTTACCTGCCGCCCCAAAACTGCGCAAAAAGCCTCTCAGGTAACAACTCCAGCCCTGCCCCACAGAAACTCCGCTTGCCTGCAAGAATCTTTAAACCCTCGGAAACACAGCGCTGCATGCCGATTTGAGTCGCAAAAAACCGCAGCTCGTTAAAGTTGGTCTTCTGATTGCATATGCTTGTATGTACAAGTAGAGACAGGTTAAACGTTCTGTTCGCTACCCAACTGAATCGGCCTGCTTCGCCAGGCACTGCTCGCCCTTCAACGGGCTGGTTCGAATTGATCGCCGAGGATTTTTTTGTGACCGAGAATAATCAAGACCTGAAGCAGGACTGGACCCGCCATCGTGAAGGCGTCGTGCGTGCTGCACGCGGCACTCGACTGACTGCCAAAAGCTGGATGACCGAAGCGCCGCTGCGCATGTTGATGAACAACCTCGACCCGGAAGTCGCTGAAAACCCCAACGAACTGGTGGTGTACGGTGGCATCGGCCGCGCGGCGCGCAACTGGGAGTGCTACGACAAGATCGTCGAAAGCCTCACTCAGCTCAACGATGACGAAACCCTGCTGGTGCAATCCGGCAAGCCGGTAGGCGTGTTCAAGACCCACAGCAATGCCCCGCGCGTATTGATCGCCAACTCCAACCTGGTCCCGCACTGGGCCAGTTGGGAGCACTTCAACGAACTGGATGCCAAGGGCCTGGCCATGTATGGCCAGATGACCGCAGGCAGCTGGATCTACATCGGCAGCCAGGGCATCGTCCAGGGCACCTATGAAACCTTCGTCGAGGCCGGTCGTCAGCACTATGACGGCAACCTCAAGGGCCGCTGGGTGCTGACCGCCGGGCTGGGCGGCATGGGTGGCGCGCAACCGCTGGCTGCCACACTGGCCGGGGCCTGCTCGCTGAACATCGAATGTCAGCAGAGCCGCATCGATTTCCGCATCAAGACCCGCTACGTCGACGAACAGGCAGTGGATCTGGACGACGCGCTGGCGCGTATCGCCAAATACACTGCCGAAGGTAAAGCCATCTCCATCGCCCTGTGCGGCAATGCGGCAGAAATTCTGCCGGAAATGGTCCGTCGCGGTGTCCGTCCGGACATGGTCACCGACCAGACCAGCGCCCACGACCCGCTCAATGGCTACCTGCCAAAAGGCTGGACCTGGGACGAGTACCGCGCCCGCTCGGTGAGCGAGCCCGCCAACGTGGTCAAGGCTGCCAAGCAGTCGATGGCCGAGCACGTCGAAGCCATGCTGGCCTTCCAGCAGGCCGGTATTCCGACCTTCGACTACGGCAACAACATTCGCCAGATGGCCAAGGAAGTCGGCGTTGCCAATGCCTTCGATTTCCCCGGCTTTGTCCCGGCCTATATCCGTCCCTTGTTCTGCCGCGGCATCGGGCCGTTCCGCTGGGCTGCGCTATCGGGTGACCCGCAGGACATCTACAAGACCGACGCCAAAGTCAAAGAGCTGATCCCGGACGACGATCACCTGCACAACTGGCTGGACATGGCCCGTGAGCGCATCAGTTTTCAGGGCCTGCCTGCACGTATCTGCTGGGTCGGGCTGGGTCAGCGTGCCAGACTCGGCCTGGCGTTCAACGAAATGGTTCGCAGCGGCGAGTTGTCGGCACCGGTTGTCATCGGTCGCGACCACCTGGACTCCGGCTCGGTGTCCAGCCCCAACCGTGAAACCGAATCCATGCGTGATGGCTCCGACGCGGTCTCCGACTGGCCGCTGCTCAATGCCTTGCTCAACACCGCCAGCGGCGCGACCTGGGTCTCGCTGCACCATGGCGGGGGTGTCGGCATGGGTTTCTCGCAACACTCCGGGATGGTGATCGTCTGCGACGGTACGGACGAAGCCGCCGAGCGTATCGCCCGCGTACTGCACAACGACCCGGCCACCGGTGTGATGCGTCATGCCGATGCCGGTTATGCCATCGCCATCGACTGTGCCAAAGAGCAGGGCCTGAACCTGCCGATGATCGGACGTTAAGAGCGTTGCCGGTCACCGCGCCGGCACACCTCGGGGACGGGCATGAGTATGCCCACGGGCCGGATGCCTACTTGAAGCTGCCGTCATCCATTTCTGGTTTAGGAGCATCGACAATGAAAATGAAAAAGGCCCTGTTGACCACACTGGTATCCGCAGGCTTGCTTGCCAGCGCAGGCACAAGCCAGGCCGCTGGCTGGTGCGAATCAGGCAAACCGGTGAAATTCGCCGGTCTGAACTGGGAAAGCGCAATGCTGCTGACCGACGTTCTGCAGGTCATTCTGGACAAGGGTTACGGCTGCGCCGTGGATGCTCTGCCTGGCAACTCCATCGCCATGGAAAACGCCCTGAGCACCAACGACATCCAGATTTTTGCCGAAGAGTGGGTTGGCCGCAGCGAGGTCTGGAACAAGGCCGCTGCAGCGGGCAAAGTGGTCGGTGTCGGTGCCCCGATAGTCGGCGCAGTGGAAGGCTGGTACGTGCCTCGCTACGTGATTGAAGGCGACGCCAAACGCAAGCTGGAAGCCAAGGCACCCAACCTGAAATCCATCAGCGACCTGGCTCAGTATTCAGCCGTGTTCAAGGACCAGGAAGAACCCGGCAAAGGTCGTTTCTACAACTGCCCGGCCGGCTGGACCTGTGAGCTGGAAAACACTGAAATGCTCAAGAGCTACGGCCTGGAAAGCAAATACACCAACTTCCGCCCGGGCACCGGCCCTGCGCTGGACGCGGCTATTCTCTCCAGCTACAAACGTGGCGAGCCTATCCTGACGTACTACTGGTCGCCGACACCGCTCATGGGACAGGTGGACCTGGTGCGCCTGGAGGAGAAAGCCGGCGTAAACAAGACGATCGATATCAAGGTCGGCGTGTCCAAAGTGTTCCACGATGAGGCCCCTGAACTGGTCGCTATCCTGGAAAAGGTCAACCTGCCTATCGACCTGCTTAACCAGAACCTGGGGCGCATGGCCAAGGAACGCATCGAATCGCCGAAGCTGGCGAAGATTTTCCTTAAAGAGCACCCGGAAGTCTGGCACAAATGGGTCAGCGAAGACGCCGCGAAGAAGGTGGACGCCTCGCTGTAAACGACCGGGCAGTCGGACTGAAAGATCCGACTGCCCTGACGTTGACCCGACACACCTCATTTGAGAGCCGCTTATGTTTCCTGAAAGCTTCACTTTCTCGATCGCCAACTGGGTGAACGATGGCGTCGACTCACTGGTAACGCAGTACGGCGATGTGTTCCGGCACATTTCCGACACCTTGCTATGGGCCATCGTCAACCTGGAAAGCCTGCTGCGCATGGCACCGTGGTGGCTGATGCTGATCATCGTGGGCGGTATCGCCTGGCACGCAACGCGCAAGATCGTCACCACCGTGGTTATCGTCGGGCTGCTGTTTCTGGTCGGCGCGGTCGGGTTGTGGGACAAACTGATGCAAACCCTGGCGCTGATGCTGGTCGCCACAATCATTGCGGTACTGATCGGCATTCCGCTGGGCATTCTTTCAGCGCGCAGCAATCGCCTGCGCTCGGTACTGATGCCGTTGCTGGACATCATGCAGACCATGCCCAGCTTTGTTTACCTGATCCCGGTGCTGATGCTGTTCGGTCTGGGCAAGGTACCGGCGATCTTCGCCACAGTGATCTATGCCGCGCCGCCGCTGATCCGTCTGACCGATCTGGGTATTCGTCAGGTTGACGGCGAAGTGATGGAAGCCATCAACGCTTTTGGCGCCAACCGCTGGCAGCAGCTGTTCGGCGTGCAATTACCGCTGGCCATGCCGAGCATCATGGCCGGGATCAACCAGACCACCATGATGGCACTGTCGATGGTGGTCATCGCCTCGATGATCGGCGCACGCGGACTGGGCGAAGACGTACTGGTGGGCATTCAGACCCTCAACGTCGGACGCGGCCTGGAAGCGGGTCTGGCCATTGTCATTCTGGCGGTCGTCATCGACCGAATCACGCAGGCCTATGGCCGCCCACGGCATGAGGCGCACAAATGAGCAGCGTGGAACCGAACAAGATCGTCGTCAAAAATGTGTTCAAGATTTTCGGCAGCCGCGCAAAGGAAGCACTGGCGCTGATCAAGCAGAACCAGAGCAAGGATCAGGTACTGGCCCAGACCGGTTGCGTGGTCGGGGTCAACGACCTGTCGCTGTCGATCGGCAGCGGTGAAATCTTCGTCATCATGGGCCTGTCGGGCTCAGGCAAATCGACGCTGGTGCGCCACTTCAACCGGCTGATCGACCCTACCAGCGGCGAGATCCTGATCGATGGCGAGGACATCCTGCGTTACGACATGGAGGCTTTGCGCCAATTTCGCCGGCACAAGATCAGCATGGTGTTCCAGAGCTTCGGCCTGCTGCCGCACAAGACGGTGCTGGCCAACGTGGCGTACGGTCTGAAAGTGCGTGGCGAGAGCAAAGCGCTGTGTCAGGAACGCGCGCAGCACTGGGTCACGACGGTAGGCCTCAAAGGCTACGAAAACAAATACCCGCATCAGCTTTCCGGTGGCATGCGCCAGCGTGTCGGTCTGGCCCGAGCGCTGGCAGCCGATACCGACATCATTCTGATGGACGAAGCCTTCAGCGCCCTCGACCCGTTGATCCGCGCTGAAATGCAGGATCAGTTACTGGAGCTGCAGGCCAGCCTGCACAAGACCATCGTGTTCATTACCCACGACCTGGACGAAGCCGTACGCATCGGCAATCGCATCGCGATCCTCAAGGATGGACGATTGATTCAGGTCGGTACGCCGAAAGAAATCCTTCATTCGCCCGCCGACGATTACGTGGATCGTTTCGTTCAGCGCCGCGTAGCCACCCTTTAAGGACCGTTGCAG
>NZ_LJPW01000017.1 GCF_001400735.1 Pseudomonas caricapapayae | reverse complement strand
CAGATACTGCTGGGTGAGCGTCGCATTGCCGCGCACCGATGCAGGCAGTTTCTCCGGTTCGCTCTCTGCGCCACACAGCGTGGTGACGGTCTGGGCGATCTGTACCTTGTGTTCGTGCTCGGCTTGCCAGTTGCGATAAGCGGCCTGATCGGCCGCCAGTTGCATGCCCAGATCGTTGAAAATAGCCAACGGGTCATCCAGGGCAATGAGCAGGGAGCTGTCCTGATCGTCGACGCTGCCTTGCCAGAAGACGTCAGCGCCGATTGGCGAAAACAGCGGCTGTTTTTCTTCGCTGGAGGCCTGCGATGCAGGAATCGCCGAGTCTGCAAACCGGTCATCATCGACCACATACTCCTTGTCGATGTCCGCCA
>NZ_LJPW01000124.1 GCF_001400735.1 Pseudomonas caricapapayae | reverse complement strand
CGAACCAGTACAACGGCATCCTTCACGCCTTCCAGACTGGTCAGCACCGCCTCGATTTCTCCCGGCTCGATGCGCATGCCACGAATCTTCACCTGATCATCGTTACGGCCCAGGTAATCCAGGGTCCCGTCGGCATTCCAGCGCACCAGGTCGCCACTGCGGTACATCCGTGCGCGGGCGTCATCGCTGAAGGGGTCGGCAACAAACCGCGCTTCGGTGAGCTGCGGCTGATTCAGATAACCTCGCGCAACCCCCGCTCCGCCGATGTAAAGCTCACCGGGAACG
>NZ_LJPW01000135.1 GCF_001400735.1 Pseudomonas caricapapayae | reverse complement strand
CAGATACTGCTGGGTGAGCGCCGCATTGCCGCGCACCGATGCAGGCAGTTTCTCCGGTTCGCTCTCTGCGCCACATAGCGTGGTGACGGTCTGGGCGATCTGTACCTTGTGTTCGTGCTCGGCTTGCCAGTTGCGATAAGCGGCCTGATCGGCCGCCAGCTGCATGCCCAGATCGTTGAAAATAGCCAGCGGGTCATCCAAAGCAATGAGCAGGGAACTGTCCTGATCGTCGACGCTGCCTTGCCAGAAGACGTCAGCTCCGAGCGGCGAAAACAGCGG
>NZ_LJPW01000062.1 GCF_001400735.1 Pseudomonas caricapapayae | reverse complement strand
AAAGATCGCCACAAATGGCGGCGCGAGGTCGATCTGAGCGGTGCGCGTCAGTATCTGCAACAGCACCTGCCAGCCGGAGACGCATTGCTGCAGCAGGTGCGTGACACGCAAAGCGATTTTCAGCGTTGGGCAACCCATATCGGTACAGACCCGCTCAAGCTGTTTGTCGACACCACTCACCCTGAAAGCCTGCTGTACCTGCAAACGGTCATGCTCAACCTGCAGATCATCTACGCTCAGGACAACGCCGCCAGCGCCTGGTTCGCTGAGCAGGAAGCCAACGCCACCACGCTGTTCGGCACCTTGCGCTATGGCTTCTCACCCGCGCTCAAACACGCGCTGCACCAGGAGGCCAACGCGCTGCTGAACGGCCTCGGCGACGCCACCAACCTGGCCACCCGCATCGGCGAACTCAACGGCGCACTCAATCATCAGGGTTTTGCCAACAAGCCGTGGATGAAGGCGCTGAA
>NZ_LJPW01000170.1 GCF_001400735.1 Pseudomonas caricapapayae | reverse complement strand
ACCAAAGTAAGCAAAGTCCCCGCTCCATTTCCGGCCCTACTTCGTCGGGTTCCTTCGTCACTGACGTCGCATTCTGAGCCGTCAGTGACATCGCGATTAAAAAGCGTTTTTGGCAACGCATGACATTGCGCTCCGGCACGGATGTGATGCCGAGCCTCAATGAATGTATGGACAGCCCTTTCAATGGTTGTAGGCGCGTTCGTTATGCTCGGCCAGGTCCAGGCCCATTTCTTCCACTGACTCGTGAGCCCGCAGGCCGATCAATGCCTGCACGGCCTTGAGGATGATCCAGCTGACTGCGAAGCAGTAGACCGTGGTGAACAGCACGCCTTTGATCTGGGCAATCACTTGGGTGCCCATGCCGACATCCGGCACCAGACCGCCCAGTGAAGGCACGCAGAACACGCCGGTCAGCACTGCACCGATCATGCCGCCGATGCCGTGCAGGCCGAAGACGTCGAGGCTGTCGTCATAGCCCAGACGCTTTTTCAGCACGGTCACGCTCAGGTAGCAGAACACTCCGCACAGCACACCAATCGCCAGCGCACCGCCCACGCCGACATAAGCACATGCGGGCGTGATGCCGACCAGACCGGCCAGCGCGCCACTGGCCAGGCCCAGTGCACTCGGTTTTCCGACCTTGAACCATTCGGTGAACATCCAGCCAAGTATCCCGGCGCATGCCCCCACTTGCGTATTGAGCATGACGATCCCGGAAGTACCGCTCAGGCCGCCACCAGAGCCGATATTGAAGCCGAACCAGCCGACCCAGAGCATTGCAGCACCGGCCATGGTCAGGCTCAGATTGTGCGCAGGCATCGGGGCATTCTGATAACCCTTGCGCTTGCCCAGCACCAGACATGCCGCCAATGCTGCAACACCCGCATTGATGTGCACAGCGGTACCACCGGCGAAATCCAGCACGCCCCAGTTATGCATCAGCGCCCCTGCCCCGCCCCAGACCATATGTGCGACAGGCGCGTACACCAGGGTGAACCACAGTGCCATGAACAGCAGCGCCGCAGAGAACTTCATGCGCTCGGCGAAGGCCCCGGCAATCAGCGCCGGCGTGATGATGGCGAAGGTCATCTGAAAGGTCACGAACACGCCTTCAGGGATGTCACCGACCAGGCTGTCAGGTGTCATGCCGACCAGAAACGCACGGCTCAGTCCACCGACAAAGCTGTTGAAGCTCACCTGCCCTTCGACCATGTTGCTGGTGTCCACCACCATGCTGTAGCCGTAGATAACCCACAACACGCCCACGACCCCGGCAATGCCAAAACACTGGGTGAACAGCGAGAGCATGTTCTTTGCCCGTACCAGACCGCCGTAAAACAGTGCCAGCCCCGGCAGGCACATGAACAGCACCAGCACCGCTGCAGTAATCATCCACGCAGTGCTGCCGGTGTTCAGAACAGGCGTGTCAGCTGCCTGCACAATCGGAGCAAAGGCGCCGAGCGCGAATAACGCTGTAAGGGATTTGCCGTGTAGACGAGTGACCATGTTCAAAGCTCCCGCAAATGAATGGAAAGTGTCTGGCAGCAAAGAAGGTCATTCAGAAAGGCGAGGCTCTTCGGTCTCTTGAGGGTTCATCGTCGTGCACCCCGTAGGGATGTACTCAATTCTTGTTCCCACGCTCCGCGTGTTAATGCATTTCGTGACACTCTGCGTCACACAGCGGTTCTGTGATGTCACGTGGATGGGTGTTCGACTCAGGTCACCTTTTCGCCCCTCGGCGAGTGACTTTGATGGGACCAAAGTAACCAAATCCCCTGGCTCCGTTTCCGGCCGGACTTCGTCGGGTTCCTTCG
>NZ_LJPW01000088.1 GCF_001400735.1 Pseudomonas caricapapayae | reverse complement strand
CCAGCGTACGCTGGACCGAAGTGACGGAAGAGGGCTTTGCCGGAGGCGAGGTGATACCGCAGAGTTACGACGGCTCGGACGCCAGCCTGGATCAGTTGCGCAACAACGTGCTCAAATCCGGACAGGTCGGGAGACTGGTCGCCAACGATTTCAGGTCGAGCATCATCGATGTGCCGCTGCAGGAGTCCTACCCGGACCCGGCAGACCAGGGCAGGTTGCTGGCCCTGGACTACCAGCAATTCTCCCATCAGCTTGAAGAGAAGATTCGCGACAAGTACCAGGCGCAGAACCCGAACATCAAGATTCACATCGTCGGTTTCGCCAAAAAAGTCGGCGACCTGATCGATGGCCTGTTCATGGTAGTCATGTTCTTTGGCATTGCCTTTCTGATCACGCTGGTATTGCTGATCTGGTTCACCCGATGCATTCGCAGCACCATCGCCGTACTCAGCACCACACTCATCGCAGTGATCTGGCAACTGGGGCTGATGCATGTCGTCGGCTTCGGCATCGATCCGTATTCCATGCTGGTGCCGTTCCTGATCTTCGCGATCGGTATTTCTCACGGCGTACAGAAGATCAACGGTATCGCCCTGCAGTCCAGTGAGGCTGACAATGCCCTGACCGCTGCACGTCGCACGTTTCGCCAGCTGTTCCTGCCCGGCATGATCGCGATTCTGGCCGATGCAGTGGGGTTTATCACGCTGCTGATCATCGACATCGGGGTAATCCGCGAACTGGCCATCGGTGCGTCCATCGGCGTTGCGGTGATCGTGTTCACCAACCTGATTCTGTTGCCGGTGGCGATTTCCTACGCAGGCATCAGTAAACGGGCGGTGAACCGCAGCAAACAGGATGCGGTCTGCGAGCATCCTTTCTGGCGACTGCTGTCGAACTTTGCCAGCGCAAAAGTCGCGCCGGTATCGATCGTATTGGCATTACTGGCCTTCGGTGGCGGGCTCTGGTACAGCCAGAACCTGAAGATCGGCGATCTGGACCAAGGAGCCCCCGAGCTGCGTCCGGACTCGCGCTACAACAAGGACAACGCGTTCATCATCAATCATTACTCGACCAGTTCCGACGTGCTGGTGGTCATGGTCAAGACACCGCCCGAGGGCTGTTCGGCGTATTCGACCCTCTCGGCGATCAACGAACTGGCGTGGAAGATGGAGAACACCCAGGGTGTGCAGTCGGCCATTTCGCTGGTGACCGTTTCCAGACAGGTCATCAAAGGCATGAACGAGGGCAATCTGAAATGGGAAAGCCTGTCGCGCAACAAGGACGTGCTGAACAACTCCATCGCCCGCGCCGACGGCCTGTACAACACCGATTGCTCGCTGGCACCGCTGCTGGTATTCCTCAATGACCACAAAGCCGAAACCCTCGACCGCGCGGTGCACGCCGTTCAGGACTTCGCCAAAGACAACGACACGCCGGACTTGCAGTTTCTGCTGGCTGCCGGCAACGCCGGGATCGAGGCGGCGACCAACGAAGTCATCAAACAGTCCGAGCTGGTGATTCTGGTGCTGGTGTACATCTGCGTGGCGGTCATGTGCATGATCACCTTCCGCTCATGGGCAGCCACCCTGTGCATTGTCCTGCCGCTGGTACTGACCTCGGTACTGGGCAACGCACTGATGGCGTTCATGGGCATTGGCGTCAAGGTCGCGACCTTGCCGGTGGTGGCGTTGGGAGTGGGCATCGGTGTCGATTACGGCATCTACATCTACAGCCGCCTGGAAAGCTTCCTGCGCGCTGGCCTGCCGTTACAGCAGGCTTATTACGAAACGCTGAAATCCACCGGCAAAGCCGTACTGTTCACCGGCCTGTGCCTGGCAATCGGTGTGTGCACCTGGATCTTCTCGGCGATCAAGTTCCAGGCCGACATGGGCCTGATGCTGACCTTCATGCTGCTGTGGAACATGTTCGGAGCACTGTGGCTGCTGCCCGCGCTGGCGCGGTTCCTGATCAAGCCAGAGAAGATGGCGGGGAAGGTGGGGAATTCGTTGTTTTCGCATTGAGGTTGGGGCGGCCTGTAACCCGGTATCCTTTTAACGATGACTTACGCCTCAA
>NZ_LJPW01000106.1 GCF_001400735.1 Pseudomonas caricapapayae | reverse complement strand
TGGCGGACATCGACAAGGAGCATGTGGTCGATGATGACCGGTTTGCAGACTCGGCGATTCCTGCATCGCAGGCCTCCAGCGAAGAAAACCAGCCGCTGTTTTCGCCGCTCGGCGCTGACGTCTTCTGGCAAGGCAGCGTCGACGATCAGGACAGTTCCCTGCTCATTGCTTTGGATGACCCGCTGGCTATTTTCAACGATCTGGGCATGCAGCTGGCGGCCGATCAGGCCGCTTACCGCAACTGGCAAGCCGAGCACGAACACAAGGTACAGATCGCCCAGACCGTCACCACGCTATGTGGCGCAGAGAGCGAACCGGAGAAACTGCCTGCATCGGTGCGCGGCAATGCGGCGCTCACCCAGCAGTATCTGGGCGAGCTCGAAGCTTACTTCGAGCAGTGCATCCTTGAGCAGGCGCAGATCAACAGCAGTAACGTTCCCGGCGATTTTCTGCTGATGCCGGACATGTTCAAGAGCCTGGACATGCGCAAATCGATTGAAATGCGTTACGGCAGCGCGCCCTCCGACGAGGCCCTGCAAGCCTGGAAAGATCGCCACAAATGGCG
>NZ_LJPW01000004.1 GCF_001400735.1 Pseudomonas caricapapayae | reverse complement strand
CGGGAACTCGGCAGCCGTGGCGTTCCAGTCACGCAATACCTGTTGCTGCTCCGTGACGTTCAACAGCGCCAGTTCGCCAATCGCCGCCTGCGGATCACGTACCAATGTCTGCAAAACCTGCTGGAAATGCGCCGACAACTGCGCCATGTGCAGCTCGCTGAAAAACTGACGGGCGTAACTGAAGCGCAACGACAGGGTTTCGCCCAGATTGACCACCAGGGTCAGCGGGTAATGAGTCTGCTCCTGGGTGTGCAGGCCGCCGAATTCCAGCCCCGGTGGCGCGGCCTGTTGCAAGGCTTCGGACACCGGATAGTTTTCGAACACCAGAATAGTGTCGAACAGCGCTTCGCCAGCGCTACGTGCCCAACGCTGAATGTCGTACAACGGTGTGTGCTCATGCTCGCGCAGGGCGATATTCTTCGCCTGCACCTGCTGCACCCAGTCCGCCACCCGCTGTTCCGGGCGCGGGCTGGCGATCACCGGCAGCGTATTGATGAACAGCCCCAGTTGCTCTTCGACGCCCGGCAGCTCAGCCGGACGTCCAGCTACGGTTGCGCCGAAGGTCACGCTGGATTGGCCGGTGTAACGTTGCAGCACCAGCAGCCAGGCCGACTGCACCAGCGTGTTGAGGGTGACGCGCTGCTCGCGGGCAAACTCGCTCAGCTGGCGGGTGCTGTCGGCGTCGATCAGTTGCAGGTAATCGCCATGCCCCTGCCCGTTCTCGGGCGCTTTGAACGCTTGAACCAGCCGGGTCGGTTCGTCCAGTTCGGCAAGCTGGTTGGTCCAGAAGCGTTCGCTGAGCCCGGCGTCCTGACGTTGCAACCACTCGATGTAGTCGCGATAACGGCTGACCTGCCTTGGCAGCGTCTGGCCGCTGTAGCGTTGCAGCACCTCGCCTAACAGACGCGAGCTGCTCCAGCCGTCCATGAGAATGTGATGGCTGGTGTAGACCAGTTGATGACTTTGCTCGCCAGTGCGCAGCACCGCCAGGCGCAGCAATGGCCCTTGGGCCAGATCGAAACCCTGCTGGCGATCGGCATTCGCCCAATCGTCAATCCACTCGCTTGAGTGCTCGCGTGCGTCCAGTTCGACAAACGGCATGCTGACATCACGCAACACCACTTGCAGCGATTGCTGCAGATGGCTGACAAAACCGCTGCGCAGCACTTCGTGGGCATCCAGCGTGGCCTGCCAGGCAGCGCGGAAACGGGACACGTCCAGGCCACTGACTTCGATGCGCATCTGGTTGATGTAGTTGCCCGCTTCCTGCTCGAACAGGGTGTGGAACAGCATGCCCTGCTGCATCGGGGCCAGCGGATAGATGTCTTCGATCTGTCCGGCAGGGATCGGCAGACCGCTCAGTTGCGACTGGCTCAGGCGTGCCAGCGGGAAATCCGAAGGCGTGACGCCGGCCACACCTTCGGCGGTGCAATGGGCAATCAGCTGTTGCAGTTCAACGGCATATTCATCGGCCAGCCGTTGCACGGTGTCACGTTCGAATACCGCGCCGCTGAACGTCCAGCTCAAGCGCAATTCACCGCCATACACCTGGCCATTGATGCTGATCGGCGCGGCCAGTGGCGCATGGGCACTCTGTGACGCGCCACTGCTGTCGGCCGAGGGCGTGAACAGCGCGCCATGTGCATCAAAGCTGCCGTCGAACTGCCCCAGGTAATTGAACACGATGCTGCCCAGCGGCAACGCTTGCAGGGTCTGGCGAGCCGATTCACTGCCCAGATAACGCAACGCGCCGTAACCGATGCCTTTATCGGGCACTGCGCGCAACTGTTCCTTGATGGTCATGATCGAGTCGGCCAGGGTGGCCTGCGGGGTGAGCCTGACCGGGTACAGGTTGCTGAACCAGCCCACCGTACGGGTGATGTCCAGCGCGTCGAACAGGTCTTCGCGACCATGCCCTTCCAGACGAATCAGTGCATGTGGCTGCGCGGTCCAGCGGCTGACCACTCGCGCCAGCGCGGTCAGCAACAGATCGTTGATCTGCGTGCGATAGGCCGCCGGGGCGTCTTGCAGCAATTTCCGGGTCAACTCACCATTCAGTTGCGTGACCAC
>NZ_LJPW01000112.1 GCF_001400735.1 Pseudomonas caricapapayae | reverse complement strand
AACGCCATTTGTTCGAACAACGCCGGATCGATGTACTGATCAGCAAAAACAGTGGTGGCCACTCCACCGAACCCAAACTTGAAGTCGCCCGCGACCTGGGCCTGCCCGTCCTGATCCTGAAACGCCCGCCGCTGGCTGATGTGGACCGGGTATTCTGGACGGTGGATGAGGTACTTGAGGCGCTGGGGCTGGAAGAACGGCGCTAAAAAACCGGCCCACTCAGGAGTGCTTGAAGGTTTGCCTGCGTGTTTCGGATGTCCAGGCGAGCTACTTGTCACCCCTTTTTAGAATCCTTCGGAGAGTCCCCCTCGATGCTCAAAAAAGCACTCCTGCTGGCCGTATTAATGGTCTCAGCCAGCTTTGTCCAGGCTCATGAGTACAAGGCAGGGCCATTGCTGATTGGCCACCCCTGGTCAATGGAGCTACCGCCCAACGCACCGACGGTGGCGGCGTATTTCACTATCGAGAACAAGGGTGACAGCGCCGACCGTCTGATCAGCGTCGAAACACCCATCGCCGGACAAGCGCAGTTGCATGAGCATGTGCACGCCGACGGGCTGATGAAGATGCAGCATGTTCAGGCGGTAGACATCCCGGCCGGTGCGAAGGTGAGTTTTGCGCCGATGGCCTGGCACGTGATGCTGCTGAACCTGAAAGACCGCTCGAAGCTGGTCGTCGGGCAGCGCTTCCCGATGACCCTGCATTTTGAAAAGGCGGGAGATGTAGAGGTGCAGGTCGTGGTACAAAAGCAGGCTCCGGAGCACCAGCACTGAGTAGTTTTACAGAGTGAGCACCCTGCGCCACGTTCGCCACAGACCAGCCCCCTGCAACAGAAAGGGTGCATGGCTGAGTCTGTTCGCCATGTTGATGATCTTTATCGGCCCACTGGTTTCCCAGTCGATGCCGATGGATCGGCACGCCGGCATGTCGATGTCCATGTCCATGCCGGCCAGCATGGACATGTCGGCCGACAGCCATGCCCATCACGGCGGCGAGCACGCCATGCCCGCCGACGCAGGCATGAGCGATCACGCGCTGTGGGCGAAATGCGGTTATTGCACACTGCTGTTCAGTTGCCCGGCGTTGCCCCACGTACTGGAGCTGGTCGCCGCCCCGCCCCCACGTCCCGGTGACTTCTTCGCCCTGCAGCCCCTGCAAGGGCATGCACACAAGGCCATCTTCCCCAATGCCCGAAGCCGGGCACCGCCAGCGCTCACCACGGCATAACCCGAAAAAGATTCCACGACAGCGCGCAGCTCAAGGCTGCGCGCCATTCGTGCTGTGTTATCCCTGACTGGGGAGCGTTTATCGTGTCCAAACCCGATGTCTCTTTTTACAACCTTGCGTGGCGATGGCATTTCTACGCAGGCCTGTTCGTAGCACCGTTCATGATCCTGTTATCGCTGACCGGCATCGTCTACCTGTTCAAACCGCAACTGGACAACCTGATGTACCGCGATCTGCTGAGCGTGGCACCGGCCGAGCACCGCCTCACTGCCGACGAGCTGCAACAGCGGGTGCTGACTGCTTACCCGCAAGCCAGCATCGGCAAGTATTTCCCGCCGTTGAGCGCCGAGGGCAGTGCGCAGTTTGTGGTCAGCGAGCAAGGCCGGGAGATGAATATTTTCGTTGATCCCTATCGCGGCGAGATTCTTGGCACTCAGGACGCCAAAAAGAACCTCCAGGCAATTGCCCGCGCCCTGCATGGCGAACTGATGATCGGCACGCTGGGTGATCGGCTTGTCGAGCTGGCGGCAGGCTGGGGCATCGTGCTGGTGGTCTCCGGACTGTATCTATGGTGGCCCCGAGGCCGTTCGGCTGCGGGCGTATTCTGGCCGCGTCTGACCGCCAAGGGACGCGTGCTATGGCGTGATCTGCACGCGGTTACCGGCTTCTGGGGCGCGTTGCTGCTGCTGTTCATGCTGTTGAGTGGCATGACCTGGACCGGACTGTGGGGCAAGCAATATGCGGCGGTATGGAATACCTTCCCGGCAGCCATGTGGACCGACGTACCCACATCCGACAAGCAGGCTGGCGAGCTGAACAATGCCAGCGTGCAGACGGTGCCGTGGGCCATGGAAAACACGCCCATGCCGGTTTCAACCGGGGAACATGCCGAACACATGGACCACATGCATATGTCCAGCGCACCGGCAGCGCCGACAGTGTCATTACAGCGCGTCGTCGACATAGCTCGCTCCAGAGAGATCGTACCGGGCTATAGCATCACCCAGCCCAAGACGGCTGATGGCGTGTTCACGGTGTCGGTGTTCGCTGACGACCCGCGCGATGACGCGACGCTGCACATCGACCAGTACACCGGCAAAGTGCTGGCCGATGTACGCTACGTCGATTACAGCGCGGTATCCAAGGCCACTGAGCTGGGCGTGATGCTGCATGAAGGCAAGTTTTTCGGCTGGGTCAACCAGTTGTTGATTCTGCTGGTCTGCCTGATGGTACTGCTCAGTTCGGTCAGCGGTCTGGTGATCTGGTGGAAGCGTCGGCCTCAACGCGGGCTGGGCGTACCGCCATTGCGTCACGGCTTGCCACGCTGGAAAACGGCGACCGTGGTGATGATTGCCTTGGGCGTTATATTCCCTCTGGTAGGTATTTCGATGCTGATTGTCTGGGTGCTTGATCGAATAGTGCTCTCACGCTTTGCCAAAACAGCGGCAACAGCTTAGATTGCTTCCTGCGGGGCCTGAGACCATTGAGTGGCGTTGTGATGAATTCCTCCTCATACCCGGTTTCAGGCCCCGCCCTGCCTTTTATCGCTCTTGTAATCGATACCTCCTCCATTCCGGATCGCCTTGCTGCAGTCATCGACCGGCGCTGGCCTGGATAGCGCTGCGTCGTCACCCCTGACGCCATCAAATCAAACACTTGGCCTACGCCTTTAGCGGATCGTTTATCCGGCGCACGGATCAGCGTCGCGCGCTCGAAAACTCAGGAACGCCAGGCACGGGACAGCTGACCACCCGATCAAGCCCGCACAGGCAACGCTAGGCTTTCACCCTGCGCACCATTGCAGCGCGTCCGATGCACCCCCCCGCCTCATGCTGATCCAGCGTGGTGCGCAGTCTCTCTGCTGCGCGACACATTCGTTCCATTTTGCGACGTCCGTGCATTGGCCCAGACCTTGCTTACGCTTGAATGGAGCAACGTACGCACCACCGCAGAACCATCAAAAAAATGTACTAAGGGAGCCAGTCAATGAAGCGTCGCAGCCTGATCAAAGCCTTCACCTTGTCCGCATCGATCGCAGCCATGGGGCTGACCTGGACCGTTCAGGCTGCCGAGACCATCAAGGTCGGCATCCTGCATTCGTTGTCTGGCACCATGGCCATCTCCGAGACTTCGCTCAAAGACATGGCGCTGATGACCATTGATGAAATCAACGCCAAAGGCGGCGTCAATGGCAAGATGCTGGAGCCAGTGGTCGTGGACCCGGCGTCCAACTGGCCTTTGTTCGCAGAAAAAGGCCGTCAGTTGCTGACTCAGGACAAGGTTGCCGTGGTGTTCGGCTGCTGGACATCGGTGTCGCGCAAATCCGTATTACCGGTGTTTGAAGAACTCAATGGCCTGCTGTTCTACCCGGTGCAGTACGAAGGCGAAGAGATGTCGCCCAATGTTTTCTATACCGGTGCTGCGCCTAACCAGCAGGCCATTCCTGCCGTCGAATACGTGATGAGTGAAGATGGCGGTTCGGCCAAGCGCTTCTTCCTGCTGGGTACCGACTACGTCTACCCGCGCACCACCAACAAGATTCTGCGCGCGTTCCTGCATTCCAAAGGCGTGAAAGATACCGATATCGAAGAGGTTTACACCCCGTTCGGTCACTCTGACTATCAAACCATCGTGGCCAACATCAAGAAGTTCTCTGCCGGTGGCAAGACAGCCGTTATTTCGACTGTCAACGGTGACTCCAACGTACCGTTCTATAAAGAACTGTCCAACCAGGGCCTGAAAGCCACTGACGTACCGGTTGTCGCTTTCTCGGTAGGCGAAGAAGAGCTGCGCGGCATCGATACCAAACCACTGGTAGGCCACCTGGCTGCCTGGAACTACTTTCAATCGGTGGAAAATCCGGTCAACAAGAAGTTCGTCGCTGACTGGACTGCCTACGCCAAAAAGAAAAACCTGCCAGGCGCTGACAAAGCCGTAACCAACGACCCTATGGAAGCCACTTACGTCGGCATCCATATGTGGGCTCAGGCAGTCGAGAAGGCCAAATCCACCGATGTGGACAAAGTACGTGAAGCCATGGCCGGACAAACATTCGCCGCACCGTCAGGCTTTACCCTGACCATGGACAAGACCAACCACCACTTGCACAAGCCGGTCATGATTGGCGAAGTCGAGGACAACGGCCAGTTCAACGTCGTATGGCAGACCAAAGAGCCGATCCGCGCGCAGCCTTGGAGCCCGTACATTCCTGGCAACGACAAGAAGCCGGATTCACCGGCGAAGAGCAACTGATGTGACGGGGCTGAAAGCACATTAACGCTCGCCCCTACGCTCCAGCGCTAGTCGTTACGCACACGCTCGCTCGACCTCAGGGTGGAACGCATTTTTTGTAGGAGCGGACTTGTCCGCGAAGACAGCATTACATTTGCAGAGGATCTAGCGCTCATGACACCGCCTTCGCGGACAAGTCCGCTCCCACGCAGCCTTGCTTTACCAGCCCCATTCGGGCGTGTGTATCACGCTAAGCGTGGAGCGTGACAACGATTTTGCAGGAGCGGACTTGTCCGCGAAGAGAGCATTACATTTGCAGAGGATCTAGCGCTCATGACACCGCCTTCGCGGACAAGTCCGCTCCCACGCAGCCTTGCTTTCCAGCCTCATCCGGGCGTGTGTATCAC
>NZ_LJPW01000047.1 GCF_001400735.1 Pseudomonas caricapapayae | reverse complement strand
GCCGATATCGGCACCGTAAACGTGGATGCTGATCGACACCTGGTCGTTGAAGGCATTGCTGACCTGATGGACATCGTTGCTGAGCGGTGACAGCGCCTCTACCTGGCCGGGTTGCAGGCGAATCGCCGGGCCATTGGTCTCGAAGCGTCCCTGGGTATTGCGGACATAGCCCTGCGAATGTTCTGCGCCACGCAGCATACCGATCAGGCCCCAGACGCGATGGTCATGAATCGGTGTGCGTTGCCCCGGTCCCCAGACAAAACTGACCACCGAAAAGCGTTGCTGTGGATCGGCATGCAAGAGAAATTGCTGATAGCGGCTTGGGTCCGGTATGGCAAATTCTTCTGCCAGCCAGTCATCATGGCTGACCAGCTGTGCCAGCAGCTTGCCGCCGCGACGCAACAGATCGCCTTCGTGCGGTTCGCTGCCAATCAGCTGAGTGAGCGCGTCGATAAAGGCCCCGAGTCGTTCCGGGTGTCGGTTCTGAGTCATGTCCATTTCCAGATCAGGGTCAGGGAATGGTTCGATATAAGCATAATATGGATATTTAATATGCTATTTTTTAATGATTAGGTTATAACGAAAACGTCTTTTACTTCCCTGCTGCACTGCGTGAAATCTAGCGCCTTGGCTGTTGGACGGGCTATGAATGAACGCTTGTCAGGACTATGCTTTTTGCCTATGTCTTCTTTCTTTTTTATGTGCGGTCCGAATGAAAATTGATGATATCGATGCGTTCGTTGCAGTTATCCGCTGTCAGTCGATCAGCCATGCCGCTGAATCGCTGGATCTGACCCAGCCGGCCATCACTCGCCGGGTGCAGAATTTCGAGCAGGCCCTCGGGGTCGAGCTGTTCGACCGCAATACCAAACCGCTCAAGCCGACCCTGATGGGCACTCAGGTGTACCAGAAGTGCCTGGCGATCCTGCGCGAGATGGATTCCCTGCGTGAGCTGGTGGCCAGCGATACACCGCCCAGCGGTCTGCTGCGTCTGGGCGTACCGCAGACCATTGGTGATGTGGTGCTGCTCGATGCGCTCAAGCAATTGCGCGGCGAGTTTCCGGATCTGCGGGCTCAGGTCATCACCGGCTGGGGCAGCCACCTGATCGGCAAAATAGAAAACGGTGAGCTGGATGCCGCAGCGGCGCTGTTTCCGGCAGGCAAGATATTTCCGGAAAACATCGTGGGTCAGTCGATTGGCAAGATGGAGCTGGTGGTGGTCTGCGCCAAGGGCCTGGTGCCGAAAAAGCCCGGCAAGCTGGCGGACTGCTATGAGCAGGGCTGGGTGCTCAACCCTGACGGCTGCGGTTTTCGCGCAGGTTTGCAGCGCACGCTGAGCGATCAGGGGCTGAGCATGAAAGTCAATCTGGAAACGTTCGGCACCGAGCTGCAATTGGGGCTGGTGGCCGATGGCATGGGGTTGGGGCTGGTACCGAGGCCGTTGCTGCAGCGCAGTGCTCACTGCGAGCAACTGGTGGTGTTGCCGCTCAAGGACTTCAAGCCAGTGATGGATCTGTGGCTGTTCTACCCGCGCTTTCTCGGCAATCTGCAAGCGCCGGTCGAAGCCTTTGGCGCATTGGTGGCTCGCTCTCTCAAGCCGGTGTCAGCCGCCGCGTGAAATGTCATTGCGGGCAGGCAGTCTTCAGTACGAAGCCTGGCCCGCCCGCAGGGCGTTGAATCAGGCGACCCGCTCGCGGGCCTGCTGTTCGCGCTGAGCCACCAGTGCGCGGGTCAGCGGGATCAGTTTCTTGCCGTAATCGATGGCGTCTTCCAGCGGATCGAAGCCGCGAATCAGGAAGGTGGTAATTCCCAGATCGTAGTAATCCAGCAGCGCTTCCGCGACCTGTTCCGGGGTGCCGACCAGCGACGTGGAATTGCCCTGCGCGCCGAGCAGACCGGCGATGCCTGTCCACAGGCGTTTGTCCAGACGCGAACCTTGCGCAGCGGCCGCCAGCAGGCGACGCGACCCTTCGTTGGGTGGCTCGCGACGGACAAAGCCGTTGTGGTCTGCCAGTGCCTTGGCTTTTTCCAGAATGCTGTCGGCACGCGCCCAGGCCTGTTCTTCGGTCTCGGCCAGAATCGGTCGCAATGACAGGCTGAAGCGAATGGTCCGCCCATGTCTGGCGGCTTCGGCGCGCACCTGCTTGACGACATCGCGTACCTGTTCGTACGTCTCACCCCACAACGCGTAGACGTCGGCGTGTTTGCCCGCCACCGCAATCGCGGCTGCCGAGGAGCCGCCGAAGTACAAGGGGATATGTGGCTGCTGCGGGGATTTGACCAGCGAGTGCGCGCCCTCGAACTGGTAGTAGGTGCCCTGATGATCGAACGGCTTGTCGCTGGTCCATTCCTGACGTACTACGCTGAGGTATTCGTCGCTGCGTGCGTAGCGTTCGTCCTTGCCGATGTGGCTGCCGTCAGCGCGCAGTTCCTTATCGTCGCCGCCGGTGATGATATGTACCGCCGTGCGCCCGCCATTGAAGACGTCCAGCGTCGCAAACTGCCGTGCAGCCACGGTGGGAGAGATGAAGCCGGGGCGATGGGCAACGAGGAACTTCAATGAGCTGGTCACGCTGGCGGCATGCGCCGCGACCAGAGTGCTGTCCGGGCTGTTGGAGTGGTAGGCGATCAGCGCACGATCAAAGCCTGCGTCTTCATGAGCCTTGGCCACTGTCTTCACGTAGTCGGGCTGGACAGTCGCGCCGCTGCGCGGGTGGATTTCAGAACCGGGTTGCGTGGCGATATAGCCAATGAATTCGATGCTCATGAGTACTCCTGCCAATGGTTGAGGTCCTTTCGACCTTGTCGAGAAGCACCATAAAGGCAAGCAGCCAAGGCTGTGAAATTCGATTTCGGTCTAAGTTAATTATAAAAAATATGCATCATCTTGTTTAATGTTGATCAAATATTTTAACTATTAGCTTAGGCCTAAATCGAATTTCACGCGGTGTTCTTATGCAATTAGCATGTGTTCACACTGCATCGGGTGTGTTTTACCCGGTTTGCTCAGGAAGGATGCGCCCATGTCTGACACAACGCTCAAACCACCCGAATCCGGTTTTCTGGTGATCAACAAACCTGCACAGCGCCACGCTTCTGAACAGCATCGCCAGCGCCGGCAGGTGCCGGGATCTGTCCTGCGTCTGCTCAGCCCGCTGGCGCTGTTGCTGCTCTGGGAGCTGGCCTCGCAAACCGGTTTGTTGCCCGTCAGGGTGATTGCCGCACCGTCGCAGATAGGCGGCACGCTGTGGTCGATGATTGTCTCGGGCGAACTGGCCCGCCATCTATGGATTTCTCTGCAGCGGGCGCTTCTGGGGTTGAGCATCGGCGTCAGCATCGGTGTTGTTGCTGCGCTGGTAAGCGGGCTGTCCCGGCGCGGTGAAATCGTTCTGGACTCGCCGATGCAAATGCTGCGCACCATTCCTTCGCTGGCACTGGTGCCACTGTTCATTCTCTGGTTCGGCATTGGCGAGTTCACCAAAGTGGCGCTGATCGTGATGGGTACTACTTTTCCGGTTTACCTGAACCTGTTTTCCGGTATCCGCAACATCGACCCTAAACTGATCGAGGCCGCGAACACGTTGGGATTGAGCCGTCGTGAACTGATCTGGCATGTCATCCTGCCCGGCTCGTTGCCGTCATTTTTCGTCGGGCTGCGCTACTCGCTGGGTATTTCCTGGCTGGCGCTGGTATTTGTCGAGCAGATCAACACCACCGCAGGCATCGGCTATCTCGCCAGCGATGCGCGGGACTTCATGCGTACGGATGTAATCGTTATCTGCCTGTTGATCTACAGCGTCCTTGGCCTGGTGATCGACGGCATCATTCGCACGCTGGAGCGCTATGCTCTGGCCTGGCGACCGACCTTTGTGAGGCATTGAGCATGGCAACGCCTGATTTGCGCAACATCCCCTCCGCCACGAACGAAGCTGCTCAGGCACCTGTACAACTGCGCAATGTGGTCCGCCAGTTTGGTCGGCAGCGGGTGATTGACGGGCTGGATCTGGACATCTCAGCGGGTGAATTTGTCGCGTTGCTGGGTGCCAGCGGTTCCGGCAAAACCACTTTGCTGCGTACCCTGGCCGGGCTGGATGAGATCGACAGCGGCGAGTTGCGCGTACCGGCAGCGCGTGCAGCGGTGTTTCAGGAGCCGCGGCTGATGCCGTGGAAAAGTGCCTGGAAAAACGTGATTCTCGGCCTGCGCGTCAACGATGCCAAGGCACGCGCCGAAGCAGCGTTGACCGAGGTCGGCCTGGCTCACCGGCTGAATGCCTTCCCGGCGACGCTGTCCGGCGGAGAGGCACAGCGTGTGGCGCTGGCACGGGGGCTGGTCCGTGAGCCTGAATTGCTGCTGCTCGACGAGCCATTTGCCGCACTGGATGCCTTGACCCGCATCCGCATGCATCAACTGATCATTGATCTGTGGCGCAAGCACACCCCGGCGGTGCTGTTGGTGACCCACGATGTCGATGAGGCGATCCTGCTCGCCGATCGGGTCATCGTGCTGGCCGACGGTAAGATTGCCGATGATATACGTGTCGACCTGTCGCGTCAGCGTGACAGCGGCCAGCCCGGATTCCAGGCGATTCGCAGCCGCTTGCTGGGTTTGCTGGGCGTAAAGGCGCAGGCTGCCGACACGGCGGCGCAGGAGCCCACTCAGGACATGACGCTCAGCGCATTGCGTCGTGTCGCCAATGCTCGTTGATCCTGCATCGGGTGCGTATCATGGGCGTCTGAATTTCTGGAGGGGTGCCCATGTCTGCCGAAAAGCCTGAAGTCGTCATCACCTATTGCATCCAGTGCCAGTGGTTATTACGCGCTGCCTGGCTCGCTCAGGAGCTGTTGAGCACCTTCGGCGATGATCTGGGCAAGGTCTCGTTACAACCGGGCACCGGTGGCGTTTTTCGTATCACGTGCGACGGCGTACAACTCTGGGAGCGCAAGGCCGACGGCGGCTTTCCCGAGGCCAAGGTGCTCAAGCAGCGTCTTCGAGACCAGATCGATCCGGCCCGTGATCTTGGCCACAACGACCGTCATTCTCCTGCCAGTCCTGAAGAATAAGGACGACTGTCACGACATCGCCATTCACATGTCACATTCGGTTAACCGGCATGCTCCATTCTCGTGGAAACCCTGCCGGAGGTCGTCTCATGACCAGCGCTCAGCTCGCCACACCCAGCCGCAAACAACGCGTGCGGACCTTGTGGATTTCCGACGTTCACCTGGGCACGCGCGACTGCCAGGCCGAGCACTTGTCTGCGTTCCTCAAGCGCTATCAGGCTGACAAGGTCTACCTGGTCGGCGATATCATCGACGGCTGGAAACTGCGCGGCGGCATGTACTGGCCGCAGGCGCACACCAATGTGATTCGCCGGCTGCTGACCATGAGCAAGCGCGGCACGGAAGTGATCTATGTCACCGGCAATCACGACGAGTTTCTGCGTCGTTACTCCAAACTGGTGCTGGGCAACATTCAGCTGGTGGACGAGGTCGAGCACGTGACCGCCGATGGACGACGTTTTCTGGTCATCCACGGCGACCAGTTCGACGTGATCACCCGCTATCATCGCTGGCTGGCCTTTTTGGGCGACTCGGCCTATGAATTCACCCTGACCCTGAACCGCTGGCTGAACCATTGGCGCGCCAGATACGGCTATGGCTACTGGTCACTGTCGGCGTACCTGAAGCACAAGGTCAAAAGCGCGGTGAACTTCATCAGCGATTTCGAGGAAGCCATCGCCCACGAATGCGTGAAGCGCGGGCTGGACGGGGTTGTTTGCGGGCATATCCACCATGCGGAAATCCGCCAGGTAGGCGGCGTGGAATACCTCAATTGCGGTGACTGGGTTGAATCCTGCACCGCCCTGATCGAGCACCTGGACGGCAGTATCGAACTGTTCCGCCTGGCGGATGCGCACTTGAAAGCCAGCCAGGCAGTGGTTCAGGAGCCGGTCAGCGAAACGGCTGTCTGAAGCAACCGGCCTAGAATGGCACCTTGCCCAACAGCATGTCGCGGTACATCACGAAGTCGCCGAGCAAACTGTAAAAAGGATGCTTGAACGTGGCCGGGCGGTTCTTCTCGAAAAAGAAATGCCCGGCCCAGGCGAAGCCGTAACCTGCGACCGGCAATAGCCATAACAACCACCATCGACCGCTGCCCACACCGAATGCCAGCAGGAAAATCACCAGAGAAGTACCGACAAAGTGCAGACGTCGACTGGTACTGCTGCTGTGCTCGGCAAGATAAAAGGGATAGAACTCGGCAAAGCTTGAAAAACGCTTGATGTAATCCACGGTGCCTGTCCTCGTGCGGGTTCTTGTTGTTATACACAAATTTAGCCGACTGTCGTGCCGATGTGGAGCATTCGATTACCGTGCCAATCCACCGCGTTGGCATAATGATCAAAAGCCGACCCGAGTCGGACCCCAATCCCCCTGATACCCCAGAACCGCCGTGTGACGCAGAGCGTCACGAATTGCATGCCGACGCGGAGCGTCGGCACGATAGTCATCAGCTTTCGCCCCGTGCCTTTAACCACACTGCTCTAAAACGCTTTTTACCGCGATGGCACAAACGACGCCGATTGCGACGTAAGTGACGGCTGAGTCCTGGCGCTGATC
>NZ_LJPW01000188.1 GCF_001400735.1 Pseudomonas caricapapayae | reverse complement strand
GCGTCGCACGATAGTTGATGAGGGCGCGGATGTTACCAGTGCCCTTCCCTCAAACCCGTTCCCCCGGCAAAATGCCGCCATGACTCAATTAGCCGATCTTCCCGCCTGTTGCCCCGAACTCGTCCAGCACTGGCCGTTACCGCATGCACTGCCGGGTGTGGTGCTGGTCAGTGGGCGTTTTGATCCGCACAAGCTGGTTGAGGGTGATTTTCAGCGCTGTGCGGTGCAAACGCCTGCGAGCATTCAGCGTTCTGTCGCCAAGCGCCAGGCTGAATTTCTCGCCGGTCGGCTCTGCGCTCGCAAAGCCCTGCGCCAGCTGGACGGGCGCCAACACACCCCGTCTCTGGGCGAAGACCGTGCGCCGGTATGGCCGACTGATGTCTGCGGGTCGATTACCCACAGCACCGGCTGGGCCGCCGCTGTGGTTGCGCACAAGCCACAATGGCGCGGGCTGGGGCTGGACACGGAGAACCTGCTGAGCCATGACCGCGCCTCGCGGCTGGCCGGGGAAATCCTGACGGCTGCCGAGCTGGCCGACATGGCAGCAGGCCCGCAGGATCAGGTGGCGTTACGTGTGACCCTGACCTTTTCGATCAAGGAGGCGCTGTTCAAGGCGCTCTACCCTATCGTGCAAAAGCGCTTCTACTTTGAAGATGCACAACTGCTGGGATGGTCCGCCGATGGCAGCGCCCGGCTACAGCTGCTGATCGACCTGTCCCGCGAATGGCATGCAGGCAAGAAACTCGACGGTCAGTTCAGTGTGCTGGGCGATCATCTGCTCAGCCTGATCGCCGTCGAAGGCTGATCAGCCGGGCAGCGGACAATGCTCGCACCGCCCGACCCACTCGACTCGATGACTCAGGCAGCACACACGTCGCTGCCTGCGCGGTTCGCCGCCCTGCGCCTTTGGGATATAACGCACTGCCTGAAACAGAGGATTGGCGCGTCCATCCGGTCTTTTTCTCTCGCTTAACAGCGCCAGCCCTGCGGCCAGTGGTACATCGCTGCAAGCGGCCAATTGAACAAGGCCCTTTTCCAGATAATCCCCGGCGCTGACCCACAACACCCTGTCGGCCAGCCCGCCATAAGCGCTCAATGCAGCAATAAACGGCTGCAGGTTGTGATCGAGCAACCCGGCAAACCGCTGAAACGGTTCCACCGGACTGTCTCGCCAGACCTCTCCCTGTTCCGTCAGCCTGACGCCGGTCGGCACGCCACGCTCATCCAGCGCCAGTGCTACCTGATCAAGCCGTAGCGGCCAATGCCAACCATGCACCAGGCTGCCAACCAGTACCGGAGGAATCAGTTGCATGAAATAAAACTTGGCCCACTGTGACACCAGCACCGGCAGTTGAGCGGGCATCAGTTGTGGCCCGTAAAGCGTCAGCAGCAATTGATCGAGGCGCTCGCGGCGCAGCAGATCGGGCAACGCCACGACCGGGCGTGGATCATCTACGGCCAGCAGCGTCTGCCCGAAGCGCTCGAACGGGCCACTGAACAGTTGCGCACTCAACGCGGCACCTGCGTACGCGGCCAGGACAGGCTGAAACACGCACCGCCCAGGCTCTCGCTGCGCCCGATCAGCGCGCGGCCTTCATGCCAATGGATAATCCGCCGCACAATCGACAGGCCCAGCCCGTGCCCACCCGAGGCTCGGGTGCGGCTGTCATCGATGCGCATGAACGGCGTGAAGATCTGCTCCCATGCGTCTTCCGGAACGCCGGGGCCGTCGTCGTCCACGTCGATACGGCACTGCTGCGCGTCCAGCCGGTAGCTGATACGCACCTCGTTCTCTGCGTGGCGCAGTGCATTGCTGACGAGGTTCTGCACCGCCCGGTGCAAGTATCGGGGCTCGGCCTCGACCCAGGCAGCCTCATCCTCTTCAGCGGCCAGGCATTCGCCCCGCGACACCCGCACATCGGCGCGCAAGGGTGCGAGCTCGGCGATTACCTGATCGATCAGCGCCTGCAGATCGACACGCTGGAAATTCAGGGTCGGCGCGCCTTGCTCCAGGCGCGCGTACGTGAGCATTTCATCGACCAGCTTGTCGAGGTCCTGAATATCGCTGTCCATACCGCGCATGTACTTGAGCCGCGCCTCGGGGGTGGTGGCGTCGCTGACCATCTCCAGACCGAAACGCAGGCGCGCCACCGGCGTGCGCAGCTCGTGAGACACCGCACGCACCAGTTCGCGCTGGATCATCAACGAACGCTGCAGGTTCTCGGCCATGCTGTTAAAGGCTGCCGCCACCCGCCCTACCGAGTCGGAACCCTCGGTGGGCACTCGGGTTTGCAGGCTGCCCTGAGCAATCTGCGTCGCGGCGGCCTCCAGCTCCAGCACCCGCCGTTCCAGACGGCGTACCAGCAAATACACCACCAGACCGATCAGGCACAGGCCCATAAAGGCAATCAACAGCAGCCAATGCAGTGGATAAGGGTTCATCTGGTACAGCGGACCGATCTCCAGCACCCAGTTGGTGTCGACAATCCCGGCCAGCACGCGGATCGAATCACCGCCCTTGCCCAGCGCCATCACCGTATCGCCTTCATAAATGCGGCGGCGCTGGTCATCGTCCAGATCGGCCTGATCCAGCGCCAGCAGATGCAGGTCGAAACCGAACCCTTTGTCGATGCGCAGGGCTTGCAGGCGCGCCGGTTGCTCATCGACCGGAAAGCGCACCAGCTCATCGATCAGCAGGTAGATAGTCGCTCGCGCCAGTTGCTCGGTGATCTGCTGCACTTCGCCGGTCAGCAACAGCGGCTCTTTGTCGCTCAACTGACGATAAACCCTGGCGGCGTGTGGGCCGATCTGTTCAACCACCACCTGCCCGCGCGCCAGCCGACCGCGCGCGCCGCTGTCCAGCCGGGCCTGCTCGATACGTTGCAAACTCAGGGGAATGCCCAACAATCGCTCCCAGATCGCCAAAGCGCGGCGGCGTTCGATGTCGTCGAGCGACAGCAGGTTATCGGCCATCACTGTAAAAGTGCCGTGGGCCAGACGCTCACGGTATTGCTCGCCGCGTGACTGATTGAGCACATGCAGGGCCAGCACGCCGAGCAGCGCGACCAGCACCAGCACGCCGAGCATGCCGCCGTAGATTCGCAGGAAGATCGAGTTCATCAGGTCAGCCGCTGAACACGTTGCCGCTCATGTCCTGCGCGGCTTCGGGCACAAACAGATAGCCCTTGCTGCGCACGGTCTTGATCAGACGCGGGTGGATGGGGTCGTCACCGATTTTCGGACGGATACGCGAGATACGTACATCGATAGAGCGGTCCTGGCCGTCGTAACCCACACCGCGCAGCGCAGTGAAGATCTCTTCGCGGGACAGCGTGCGCCCGGCGTTGGCCACCAACAGCCACAGCAGATCGAACTCGGCACCGGTCAGCTCGATGCTCTGCTCGCACAACCAGGCCTCGCGCAGTGCGTTGTCCACCACCAGCGGCCCGAACACCAGACGCCGCAGTTCTGCAGCCGGGACCTGCGGCGCCTCGCTCCGGCGCAGCAAGACATGAATGCGCGCCAGCAGCACGCGGGGATGCACCGGTTTGCAGACGAAGTCGTCAGCCCCGGTATCGAGGCCCTGAATGTGATCGGTGTCATCGGTGCGCGCGGTGAGCATCAGAATCGGCCCGTCGTAACGGTCACGCGCCGTGCGGCAAATGCTGAAACCGTCCTCGCCGGGCAGCATCAAGTCGAGAATCACCAAGTCCGGCTGCTCATCGACGATCCGCGCCGCCGCCAGCGCGCCATTGCCCTCAATGCTCACGCGCAGGCCGTTGTTGTGCAGGTAATCGCTGGTCAGTTCGGCCAGTCGCTGGTCGTCCTCGACAATCAGCACGTGCCAGGTGTGTGGCTCCAAAGCAATCTCCCCTTGTTGTCATCGCCCCCTTGTTGTTCTGAAAAGCAGGGGTTGCGGCACCGCGTCGCAGGCCAGTGTAGCAACCGTCGGGCGCATCGCACGACACGGATCGCGGCATAGCACATCACATGCCAGACAGGCCTTGTCGCAGCGTTTTTTTGTGATAGGGTTCGCGCCCTCAAAAATCAGCCACGTGCCGCCCGCCCCTACGGAAATCAGTGACAAACGGTCACAATCCAGTAGTTATGCGGCCTACACGCATGGTGTGCGATTCATACACAAACTACACACACTTTATCCACAGGCGGTGCGTTGCAATTCATGTCCAAAACGCATTATCTTGTAGCCCGGCGACGAGACACACCCTACATGTGGGGTTTTTCGCAGAAACACCAGCACAACTCAAATGGGAAATTCAAGCATTTTTGTTGCGTCTGAGGGGTTGAACTTCAAGCCCGTTTAGGCACCCAAACCGCTCGCGCTTGAGCCAGAGCCATCCCGTACACGCTTTGCAACATCGAAGCGGCATTCTTCACCAGATTTTCAAAGGATCGGGCCCAGCCCGGTCCTTTTTGGCTTCAAAACCTGGAAGCGGCAGCACACCCCGCTTCCACCTTCGTTTTGGAGCCCTTGAGTCGCCTTTTGCGACTTACTGCTCGAAACGAAACGGTGGGCAGCAATGCCCGAACAAACTTAAAGGAACGTGGAGTCACACATGCAAACAGACACAACTCGCGAGAACTCGCCGACCGGCGCGCCGCAGGCAAGCCAGGCCCCACAGGATCTGTCTGCCACCGCTCCCGGTCAACTGCGCGTGATCAAGCGTAACGGCACTGTCGTTCCTTACACGGATGACAAGATCACCGTTGCCATCACCAAGGCGTTTCTTGCAGTTGAGGGCGGCAATGCTGCTGCCTCGTCGCGCATCCACGACACCGTTGCACGCCTGACCGAACAGGTCAGCGCCACATTCAAGCGTCGCATGCCTTCGGGCGGCACCATTCACATCGAAGAAATCCAGGATCAGGTCGAACTGGCGCTGATGCGTGCCGGCGAGCAGAAAGTGGCTCGCGACTACGTCATCTACCGTGATTCGCGCGCCAAGGAACGTGCCGTTCGTGCGCCCGAAGAGCAGGTTCAGGCTCACCCGTCCATCCGCATCACCCTCGCCGACGGCAGCTTTGCGCCACTGGACATGGGTCGTCTGAACACCATCGTTACCGAAGCGTGTGAAGGGCTGGCTGAAGTCGACGCCAACCTGATCCAGACCGAAACCCTGAAAAACCTCTACGACGGCGTGGCGCTGAAAGACGTCAATACCGCACTGGTCATGACCGCCCGTACCCTGGTCGAGCGCGAGCCGAACTACTCGTTCGTTACCGCCCGCCTGTTGATGGACACCCTGCGCGCCGAGGGCCTGGGCTTCCTCGGTGTCGCCGAAAGCGCCACCCACCACGAAATGGCCGAGCTGTACGCCAAGGCGCTGCCTGCCTACGTCGCCACCGGTATCAAGTTCGAACTGCTCAACCCTGTGCTGGCCGACTTCGACCTCGAAAAACTCGGCAAGGCGATCAACCATGAGCGTGATCAGCAGTTCACCTACCTGGGCCTGCAAACCCTGTACGACCGTTACTTCATCCACAAGGATGGCGTGCGCTTCGAACTGCCGCAGATCTTCTTCATGCGCGTGGCCATGGGCCTGGCAATCGAAGAGAAAGCCCGTGAAGACCGCGCTATCGAGTTCTACAACCTGCTGTCGTCGTTCGACTACATGTCGTCGACCCCGACACTGTTCAACGCCGGCACCCTGCGTCCACAGCTGTCCAGCTGCTACCTGACCACCGTGCCGGATGACCTGTCGGGCATCTACCACGCGATCCACGACAACGCCATGCTGTCCAAATTCGCAGGCGGCCTGGGCAACGACTGGACGCCGGTTCGTGCGCTGGGCTCGTACATCAAGGGCACCAACGGCAAATCGCAAGGCGTCGTGCCGTTCCTGAAAGTGGTCAACGACACCGCCGTTGCGGTCAACCAGGGCGGCAAGCGCAAGGGCGCTGTCTGTGCCTACCTGGAAACCTGGCACATGGACATCGAAGAGTTCATCGAGCTGCGCAAGAACACCGGTGATGACCGCCGTCGTACCCACGACATGAACACCGCCAACTGGATCCCTGATCTGTTCATGAAGCGCGTCTTCGACGACGGCCCGTGGACCCTGTTCTCGCCCTCCGAAGTGCCGGACCTGCACGACCTGACCGGCAAGGCCTTCCAGGAGCGTTACGAGTACTACGAAGCGCTGACCGAATACCCAGGCAAGATCAAACTGTTCAAAACCATCCAGGCCAAGGATCTGTGGCGCAAGATGCTCTCGATGCTGTTCGAAACCGGCCACCCTTGGCTGACCTTCAAGGACCCGTGCAACCTGCGCAGCCCGCAGCAGCACGTGGGCGTGGTTCACAGTTCGAACCTGTGCACCGAGATCACCCTGAACACCAACAAGGACGAGATCGCGGTCTGCAACCTGGGCTCGATCAACCTGCCGAACCACATCGTCAACGGCAAGCTGGACACCGACAAGCTCAAGCGCACCGTCGATGTAGCAGTGCGCATGCTCGATAACGTTATCGACATCAACTACTACTCCGTGCCGCAAGCCAGGAACTCCAACCTGCGCCACCGTCCGGTCGGCCTGGGCATCATGGGCTTCCAGGACGCGCTGTACCTGCAACACATTCCGTACGGTTCGGATGCTGCCGTGCAGTTCGCCGACACGTCCATGGAGGCGGTCAGCTACTACGCCATCCAGGCGTCCTGCGACCTGGCCGACGAGCGTGGTGCCTACGAGACGTTCCAGGGTTCGCTGTGGTCCAAAGGCATCCTGCCACTGGATTCGCAACAGATCCTGATCGAGCAACGTGGCGAGAAGTACATCGATGTCGACCTGAAGGAAACCCTGGACTGGGCACCGGTTCGCGCCCGTGTGCAGAAAGGTATCCGTAACTCGAACATCATGGCCATCGCACCGACCGCCACCATCGCCAACATCACTGGCGTGTCGCAGTCGATCGAACCGACCTACCAGAACCTGTACGTGAAATCGAACCTTTCAGGCGAATTCACCGTGATCAACCCGTACCTGGTTCGCGACCTGAAGGCCCGCGACCTGTGGGACTCGGTCATGATCAACGACCTGAAGTACTACGACGGTTCGGTGCAGCAGATCGAGCGCATCCCGCAAGAGCTCAAAGAGCTTTACGCGACTGCTTTCGAAGTGGACACCAAGTGGATCGTCGACGCGGCAAGCCGTCGTCAGAAGTGGATCGATCAGGCTCAGTCGCTGAACCTGTACATCGCTGGTGCCTCGGGCAAGAAGCTGGACGTGACCTACCGCATGGCCTGGTACCGTGGTCTGAAAACCACCTACTACCTCCGTGCCCTGGCCGCGACCAGCACCGAGAAATCCACCGTCAACACCGGCAAGCTCAACGCAGTATCGAGCGGCGGCCACGGCCCGGACGACTCGGCGATCACCGCCCCGCGCCCTACCGAAGCCGCACCTGCCGGCCCGGCCCCGGTGCCAAAGGCGTGCGCAATCGACGAGCCGGATTGTGAGGCTTGCCAGTAAGGCAACCCACCTCGCCCCCACAGGAGAAATACTCCCCTGTGGGGGCGAGGGGCCAAAAAGCCTGACGCTGTACCTGTAGGAGCGGACTTGTCCGCGAAGAGGCCGGCAAGGACACACATCCCCTTGCCACCCTCCTCCTCACCCAAAGGCCTCAAAAGCCAAAAATTCATGTTCCTTGCGCGCCACACCTTAAAGCAAGCAACACCCCCTCTAGATCCAACAGGCCAGTCCACCCGACTGACCCTCAAGCAGGAGAATTACACCATGCTGAGCTGGGACGAATTCGATAAAGAAGAAGGCGAAGTAGTCGCCAAAGCGACCAACGCCGGTCATGCCAACGAAGCCAACATGGACCGCCTCGACAGCGCCGGTGGCCTCGCAGCCCAGGAAGCCCGCGCTGTGACTGCCGCCGACTCCGCTGCCCTGATCCGCGCCAAGAAAGCGCTGGATGCACTGGACGTCGCTGAAGGCCTGGCCGAACTCGAAGGCGCCAGCGCCCGCGTCGCCGTTGACGAAAAAATGATGATCAACTGCCGCGCCGACCTCAACCAGCTCGTGCCTTTCAAGTACGACTGGGCCTGGCAGAAGTACCTGGACGGTTGCGCAAACCACTGGATGCCGCAAGAAGTCAACATGACCGCCGACATCGCCCTCTGGAAAAACCCGGAAGGCCTGACCGACGACGAGCGCCGCATCGTCATGCGCAACCTGGGCTTCTTCTCCACCGCCGACTCGCTGGTTGCCAACAACCTGGTGCTGGCCGTGTACCGCCTGATTACCAACCCGGAGTGCCGCCAGTACATCCTGCGCCAGGCCTTCGAAGAGGCGATCCACACCCACGCCTACCAGTACTGCATCGAATCGCTGGCCATGGATGAAGGCGAGATCTTCAACATGTACCACGAGATCCCGTCGGTCGCCAAAAAGGCAGCCTGGGGCCTGAAATACACCCGTTCGATCTCCGATCCGAAGTTCGAAACCGGCACCGTCGAAACCGACAAGGAACTGCTGCGCAACCTGATCGCCTACTACTGCGTACTGGAAGGCATCTTCTTCTACTGCGGCTTCACCCAGATCCTCTCCATGGGCCGCCGCAACAAAATGACCGGCGTCGCCGAGCAGTTCCAGTACATCCTGCGCGACGAGTCCATGCACCTGAACTTCGGCATCGACGTGATCAACCAGATCAAAATCGAAAACCCGCACCTGTGGGATGCCGAGATGAAAGAAGAAGCCACGCAGATGATCCTGCAAGGCACCCAGCTTGAAATCGAATACGCCCGCGACACCATGCCCCGCGGCGTACTCGGTATGAACGCTGCGATGATGGAAGACTATTTGAAATTCATCGCTAACCGCCGTCTGAGCCAGATTGGCTTGAAGGAAGAGTATCCAGGAACGACGAATCCGTTTCCTTGGATGAGCGAGATCATGGACTTGAAGAAAGAGAAGAATTTCTTTGAGACTCGGGTTATTGAGTATCAGACGGGTGGGGCGTTGAGCTGGGATTGATGGGTTGGGGTTTTGACTCGTTAATTTGAAGAGGCCAGGGAGCGAGAGTTCCTTGGCCTTTTTCAATTACAGAAATTAAACCTGATCGTAAACACCATTAGCTTTTACAGATTAATTTGGCACCAATCCAGCCTCCAAAATCTTTATTCGCTCCCGCAAAATATTGTTTTCCGTTTCAAGCATGCTGAGCGACTTTCTTTCAGAATTAATATATCGAGGAATATCAAAGACCAACTCTAATTCATCCTTGTAAGGCATAACGGGCTGATACAATTGATAGAAAGCCCTACCAACTGCACCGCGAAACAACTCGAGCGCTGGCCTATTAAGGCCGACCGAAAGAACGTGATCAGTAGCAATTCCCGGATAAGGATCGATGTAGATTATCTTCTTTATACCCAACTGATAAGCTTTTTTCGCACACAATTCACAAGGGCTAGCAGTTGTGAACAATATACCACCCGACACTTTCTGCCCGCCATGCTTCGATATTTGCAAGAAAGCATTTTCTTCCGCATGCAAAGATCGAGTGTGGACTTGATTTTTTTCACCCTCAATTTCATTTTGAACACTTTTAAAACAAAACGAAAGATTGCGACCTGCATCCTTCGCAATCAAAATTAGATCCTTGTATTTATATTCAATAGCGTTATGAAAACTTTTGTTATTTAATTCATAACTACTAAAATCTTCCGGATTAGCTCGAGCAAGAAGATCACTTGCGCTCCGAAGCAGGCAGGGCGTTTGGCCTTGGGGAGTGCTATTCCATCCTACTGATTTTATACCATAGCTCGCATCAGTCACTACAGCGCCAACCTGCCTAGAAATACAACCAGAACTATGCTTAGCCGAATAAGCTATTTGCATACAGTTTTCTGCTGAGGTTGGCATAACCAAACCAGGATGGATCATTAACGTGATATACCAAGCCAACTGGCTAACTAGATCGTTATGAGAAAACTCACTGACTTTAGAGTTATGTATATGAATATCAGAATTTTCAATACATTCCTGAATATTCTGAGCGACAAATCTTTGCGCCCCCGACAGTTTATTTGGATATTCCTTTTTATCTAGCGCACCTATCTGATCATCAGATAATTTTCGAAAAGTACGTAAACTGAGTAATCGCTGAGAGTCGTTAGTATTTATAGAGACCAGATAAAAGTTGGCATACCTACGTTTTAAATAAAAAGCTTCGTACGGATTTCTAATTGCATCAATTACTATTCGACACTGAACACCTAATGATCTAGCATTTGAGCGCGCCACTTTTATTATTAAATTGATATGCTTGGGGAAATTAAATATCTCCCCAGCATCAAACCTATTATCGTCCGCACAACCCGAAGACCTTATATTATCTCCCGTACGCTGATAAAGACTGGTGAACTCCGACTCCGAAACAATACCCCTTAAGAATTTTGTAACAATTGGAATATCATTAAAATAGAGAGAGTGCCATCCAGCTGCTGCCTCAGACTTAAAATCATTCCCATGCTTAATTCTATCTAGTGCAGCGTGTCTTACAGCAGAAAACTCACCAAAAAAAGCAAGTACAACTTTATTTAAATCCTCATCAGAAGCTAATACACTTTTCAAATAGACTTCCAATTTCTCCTGAGGAAGCACTAACAAATGAAACGTTATTAATGCGCTAACTTCCAGCTTATAAAATGGCGACCAGCTGGCAGCATCAATGTATTTTTTTATTATTTTGTGCTTCTTTAATTCATTTACGGAAAGCCCCTCATAACCATCAGAAGGAATATCAAAAGTAGGAGATGCCAATTTATCAGCAGCGGTAGTGCATCCAGATCCCGTTCGACCAGTGAGCCCAATAATTAGAAATTCTTTAGTTTCTTTGTAAATGGTCGAGACTGCTAATTTTTGAGAAGTCATTTACCGTCCTTGAGTTTTAATGAAATTTATCACTTCAATGAGTGCATATCGCAACCATCAGTATCTACCAGTACGTATCGCTTTCATATACCTATTTGGAATTTTTGCAACGCACTCAAATCGGATTCTGTACTAACGAGACATTTCGCTTGAGATTGATGCCTGCCAAGTCTATAGATACTTGCGTATAACCAAACTCAAGATCAAACGGCACCACCCACAACCGCAACCTCTCCGAGAACTCAAAAACCGGCAGCGCCTCCTGAAACGCCCCGCGCTTCGGATAGATCAGCACCAAATCCCCCTGCCCGCCCAGATACTTCTGCCCATACGCAAACAGCTGATAAAAATCAGCCTGGCTCAGGCCGTAATTTTTGCTCCCCATCTCGCTGTCGAGCCGCTTCCATTTAGTGTCCAGAACCCAGCTCTTCTCTCCCTGCGTAATCATCAGATCAGGCCGTAGCAGAAAAGCCTTCTTGTCCTCATGAGTACACAGATACTCACTGCTGCGCTGGGTATGCAGGGTCGCATCTGGCGGCAGCGAATCTTTCAGGCACGCAGCCACGTAGCGTTCAAACAGCTTCTCCATCGGGAACAGTAAGCTCATGCCCTGCCATTCACCCGCAATCGCCAGTGGCGTTTGCTGTTGGATGATGAGTTCACACCACGGCTTTACCGGCTGGTAGTGAGCCATCAGCCGGTCGTGACGCCACTGTTTGAAATCTTGAGTGGTGTCTCGGCTGTATGGGATCTCTAGCAATACTGAGCGCAGTTCGTGGGAGAGGCGCCAGTTACCGGGGTCTTGAGTAGTTTTACAAACGATGTCTAACGCTGTTTTGAGAAGGCGGTTCTCGGGCCGGTCGGGCAGGAATACGTCGTGACGAATTTGGAAGTGGTGCTGTCGGCCAGGAGGTTGACGCATCTGGCTGGCGGTGTTGAGTTGACCGCGTAGATACCGCTGTTCTTCTTCCACGCGCTGGTAGTCGAAGCGAAGGCCGCGTTTGATGAGGTGGTCGAGGGCTTCTAGAAAGCTGCTCATCACCCATTCAGTCAAAGGTGCATCGAAGCGCTGCAACGCGGTTGCACCGACTTTGCGCGTTGGCAGGTCCAGTGACTTCTGAATCATGCGCCTGAGTAGAGCACGGCTCTGCTGGATACAGTCACCTTGTTCGAAATGCTTGGGCAGGATTTCGATTCGCGTGCCGCAGGGTGTTTCGAGCGCACCAACGTAATTGTCGAGTTTCAGCCAGCGACGGCCTTCAACTTGCACCAGCGCTGCGCCGGCTTTGCTAAAACGTGAACTGGTTTCGCAGAGCCAGTCGAAAGCCGAGGGCGACACTTGGGCTACATCGAGCGTCGGGTTGGGAATATTGCCGGTCGTCAGTCGGGCATATTCTCGGACCGTAACGGTAGTTTTCACCCCTACTGCTCGCTGAGAAACTTAACGATCTTGCGTCCGAGGCTTCGCGTATTCAGCTCGCTACCCGACGCGGACGTAATGGAGATGCCGTGCTTGCTCGCAAGTTCGCGCAACAGCGGCTTCGCGGGCTTAATGTGCTGACCTCCGCGATACACATCGATGCGACCATCGGCAGACTGCCTTATATCTACCCCATCCGTTCTAACGTCCTTAGCTTCCAGCGGCGCACCTACCTTTAGGTTGTGATCAATCACACCAAGATACGATTCAATCCTCTGGAACGCTGGCAGATTCAGCTCCCAACGTTCATTGCTCTGGCCAACCGTGACCGTATCCCCAAACAACGAAATGAGGTCTTGGCTCGGCTGAATCAGAAAACTATTTTCCGGAGCTTTGCGTTGGTCGTTGAGAACCCACTGGATGCGCTGCCAATCTTCGAAGAAATACTCCTGAAGCAGTGGCAGGATTTGTTCGCGGAAAATACCTTCCAACCGCGCCAACGTAGGCTCATCTTTGAGCGGCATAAAGTAAGCGTGGCCAAGGCAGTGGTCTCGATCAAGCAGGGCCGCTATGCGTTGATTCATCACGCTGAGCAATTCGTCGATGGCGATGCCATCAACTTCCACTTCATCAAGCAACTCTGGATTAGGCGGGACTTCGATGAAGGTGAAGCGACGACGCAGGGCGATGTCCAGCGCGGCCAAGGATCGGTCAGCCGTGTTCATGGTGCCGATCAAGTGGATATTGCCGGGGATGCTGAAGCGCTCCTTCGAGTAGGGCATCATGACCTCGAGAGCCTCTGATGCGCCCGCACGCTTGGAGGGTTCGATGAGGGTGATCAGCTCGCCGAAGATGCGCGAGACGTTGCCTCGGTTGATCTCATCAATGATGAGCACTTTTGGCCGTTCACTCTGAGCGACCTTTGACGTCCGGAAATCTTCATTTCGCTTGCCGAGCATGTGTTCAATCAATACGGGAACGATATTACGATAACCTTTGACCAAGTAAGGATCATGAGTAGAGTTCGGTAGTTTTTCCTCCCAATTACCTGTGCTCAAATCATTAACACTCAGTACTCCTTGAGAAACGTCATCAGCCAGAGCACTAAGTAAACTCATAGCAAGGCCAAATTTTTTGCCTTTTGGCTTTTCTAACTCAAGAATATCGTCATTTGCTCGAATTACCTTATAGCCCGTGCCGTAGCGATCACCGACCTTGAATGCACGGTACTTTCCGCTCAGTTCAGTCGCAACTGACTCGCAAAGGCTCTTGAAGACGCCAGATACCACTTCGTAACGGATCTGACCTTGCTCGTCAGTTGTAGCGCGTAGCCCTTCGACAAAATCTTCATAGCTAAAGCTCTGATGAAAGGTCACAAAGCGCACGTCGCCTGCTGCGAGCAGTTCGTCGAAACGAGCCTTCAGCGCTGATCGGCTACCAGCATTTTTAGCAAGAAAAGGCTGATCAAGGATCTGCAACGTCGCTTCGACTGTGGCGTAGGTTTTCCCCGTACCGGGCGGACCGAAGAAAATCTGATTGAGCGAAGGCATTGCCGAACGTCCTTGTAGGAAAAGTCCGACAACAGTATCTAGATTGCCAGCATGGGTAAAGCGAAGCGTCGGTGGCGTCGTGTTTATGTGGCTGCCTTGAGACTGCGACGCGGAGCGTCGCGAACTGTATTCCCACGCGGAGCGCTCATCGTTATACACAAGTCCGCTTTTGATTCTGGCCGAGGGCCGTAAGAGCGACCGGGGCGGCGATCCGCATTGTTCGCGAAAGGGCCGGATAGTCGCCGAAAATGCAGCGCCTAAAACATCGTCTTCGCGAACAAGTTCGCTCCCACGCCCTACGGGCAGAAGCCTGAATGTCCCCATTTGCGGGCTCTTCAGGACTTGTGTCTAACGATGAGCGCGGAGCGTTGGAACGATATGGGTTGCTGAGATCCGATGCACGCCTGAAAGATCGGAAACCCCTGACAGCCTCACCCTCCCCAGTCCGATATCTAAATATCGCTACCCCCCGTATCGTATGCGCCGGTGCCTAAGAAACGCCCAACGTAGACACAATGAGTTCAAGCATTAGCCACAGATTCCAGTCGTTCTGACTGAACGGGAATCTCGGCTTTGCTGAGCCACTCAGTTGGGATTTCTTACGCCCGCTCTACGTTGGTCTTTAACGTTATTTCAGCTCATACGTAGAGGTCAGCATGTTAAGCAATCTATTCCGGGGCAGTGCTCGTGAGGCACACGAGGATTTTACCGGTTTCACCCCACCCCCCTTCCACCGCCACAACCGCCCACTCCTCGCCCTCCTCCTCGAAAACCAACCCTGGTTCAGCGCCCGCGATCTGGGTCGCATGATTGGCTGGCCTTTGAACGAGCGGACGTTGCGCAAGCTGGACGCTGACCAGCACCGGATGATCACGCTCGATCTGCATGGCAAAGCAGAGCCGGAGTTGATGGTCAGTGAGTCGGGCGCGTACGCGATGATGGTGCATCACTATCACGCGGAGAATCGTGGGTTGCGGCAATGGCTTACCCATGAGGTGGTGCCTGCGTTGCGGGATGGGCAGGTGCCGTTCGATGACTGCACGCCGAACCTGAGCATGCTGCAGTGGCCGGGTTTGTCGGTGAGTATGTTGCACTGGCACAGCGAGCCGTGGATACGGTTGCGGGATATGCCGATGTTGCTGGCGCATCCGCAGATGCAGGTCGACACGCGGCCACGTAGTTTGGACAGGCCCTGGTGGCGGGCGGTTTTGCCCACCTCTCGGTTGAGTTGAATGCGGAGTGATGGCCGTGCCGTGTGGGTGACGGCCATTGCGTCTCGTCGATCAGTCTTTAAGGCGGCGCCGATAGTCGTTGATCATTTCTTTGGTAACGTCTTCCTTGTAGCAAGTCGGTTCCTCACCACCTTCACGGCTATACGCACTGCGCTTGCCGCATCTGCTGCCGTTGCGCGCAGTGTTGTAAGGGCAAGGACAGTTGCCGGAGTAGCTGTCGATGGACTCCTGGATGATGGCTTTGACGATTGAGGCGTCTGTGACCTGGGTTTCTCTGGCCTGTGCGGTGAACGCGCAGAGCAATGCGAGTATGGCGACGAAGCCTATCCCTGTCTTTTTCATGGCTATTCCTTAGCGAGTTCAGACGAGTGTCTGTTGCAAGGTTTTACCATGATGGTAATGAGCCATCAAATTTTGTTTTTTGAGGTGGTTGTTGGGGATTTGGGTTGTTTGAGGAGATATTTTTTAGAGATGTTTGAATAGCCCGATCTTGAGACTCGGTTTGCAGAGGATGTATCGCACGCATAGGTTTTACTGCCGATCCCCGGCAGATCGCGAACAAGTTCGCTCCTACGCCCTGCGGGCAGAAGCGTTGCCCGGTGCGCTTCACGGTATTTGGCCAAAAGCTTGGATTCGTGAGTTATCAGGCAGTGATGGCTTGGATTTGACGCGGAGCGGTGGGCACGCTAGGTGTCTAGAGCCTGCGGGGCGACTACACCCCGCAGGCATCACCCATCAGAACTGCCAATCCAGCGAGAGACCCACACCGTGGGTTTTATCTCGTGCGCCCAGCAAGCCGTTGTAGTCCAGGTTGATGCGTGCGTCCTTGCCCAGTGCCAGGCTGGCGCGGGCGCCGACGACGGCGGCGTCGCGGTCCATTGAGACGCTTTGCACGTTGAAGCTGTTGCCTGCGCTGGCGAAGGCTAGGTGTTGTTCGGACGAGGTGTCGCTCAGGTTGTGCTGCCAGCCGAGGCTGGCGGAGACGTCCAGTTTTTGTGTGTCGTTGAGGTTGAAGCGGTTTCCGGCGCGCATGCCCAGAGTCGAGAGCACGGTGTCGCGGGTGTCGTCACTGCCTTTGAGTGCGGTGGCACCGCCTTTTTCGGTGAAGCTGTCGCTGTCGAAGTGGACGTAAGCCAGGTTGGCGAAGGGCTCCAGTGCCAGCGGTTGCAGGTTCAGGCGGTAGGCGGCCTCGGTGAAGACCTGGCTGGACTGGGCGTCACGTTTGACCTTTTGACGGTCGGAAAACGCGCCGAATTGCAGGTCGCGTTTCACGTCGATGCGGTGCCAGCTGTGCGATGCGCCTGCGGTGAGGCGAAGTGCGCCCTGTTCGTGGCCGATGTAGGCACCCAAGTGGTAGCTGTCTGCCGAGGCCCGCGAGTGGGTGTCGTCGCCCAGGCTCAGCGAGGTGTCGCTGTAACCTGCCATCGCGCCCAAGCGGGTGTGCTCGCTGATCGGGCCGTCCACACCGGCAAGCAAGCCGCCCAACGATGAGATCGAGCTGGCGCTGTCGCTGCTGCCACTGTTTTTGCCCCAGGCACCCAGCGCTTTGACCCACACCGAGTTGTCTTCACTGCCCGGTGCCGGCTGGTCGTACAAACCTTCCACGCGCAAGCGGTCACCTACAGCGTCGCGCAGTTGGCGGCTGTCGTTGATCAATTGTGTGGCGATGGCCGGGTGCACTTCGCCCGATAGTTGGGTGAACGCACGGCGTGCGCTGGCAGTGTCCTGGCTGAGGATGATGCTCTCGTAGACCGAGTTGCCCGCATTCAGTTGCTCGATGGCCTGGGCCACGCTGCGTTGGTTGTCGGTTTGTGCGGCGCTGGCGAAGCTGTCGCCGTTACGGGCAAGGGCCAGTGTCACGCCGCTGCCGGTGTAAGCCAGGTTGCCGTCCAGAAAGGCATAGTTATCGGTCACCGAACCGAACTGACCCTGAATGCCACCCGCCGCTTGTAGCACGTTGAACTGCTGACCCAGAACGCTGCTGGTCTGGTTGTTACCAAGCAGTGCGACGTTGTCGTTTTCCAGAGACAGGGCCATGTTCGCGCCGCTCACGGTTGCAGTGCCGCCCGCCACGATGCGGTCGCTGGCGGTGGGTGAGAATTCGACCGCATAGGTCGAGCCCGGCGCCAGGTTGAGGTCGCCCGCCACTTGCAGGGTGCCGATGGAGTTGCCCGGCGCGACGGTGCCGCCCTGATTGGCGGTCAGCGATGCGACGCTGCCATTGCCCCCCAGGATGCCGCCGTTGTTGACGGTGACGGCCGAGGCCAGCGAGCCGTTGATGGCCAGGCGTCCTTGATTCACTAGAGTCGGACCGCTGTAGCTGTTGGCACCGCTCAACACCAGCGTGCCGATGCCTTGTTTGGTCAGGCCGCCGTGGCCGGAGATGTCGTTGCTCCACACATCAAGCCCGCATTGCGGCCCGGTGCAGGTGCGTTGGGTCGGTTTGCCGGCATCGACAATCGCACCGACGCCGGGCAAATCGGCAATGAACTGGCTGTCGCCATACGCGCCGTCGATACGAAACTCGGCAGGAATGTCGGCCTCGGTAACGAACATGCTCGGCCCGTTGACCGCTTTGCCGAGGTTGATCATGCCCCAACCATACAGCGCGTCGACGCCCGGTGCGCCGAGGTCAGTGGCGGTGGTTTTCAGTACCTCGGCGACCTGCGCGCCGGTCATGTAGGGGAAGCGCTCCATCAGCACTGCCATGCTGCCTGCGACGTGGGGCGCGGCCATCGAGGTGCCGTTCTTGTTGGCCCAGCCGACGGTCAGGTCTGCAAGGCTGGTGCCGTTGAGGACCGAGCTGTAGATGCGCGTGCCCGGTGCCGAGACGCAGAAGCTGGCGGTGTAGCCGCAGCGCGAGGAGAAGGTGCTCAGCGTATACGGCGTGGTCGCAGCGGCGGCAGTGTCGGGGTTTTGTTGCAGCGCAGCGACAGTCAGCCAGTTGGGGGCGATGTCCGGTACGAAATAGCCGAGCCCGGCCATCGCGTCGGGGTTGTTGAGGTTGTAGTCGTTACCTGCGGCGAAGAGGGTCACAACACCACTGCGCGCTGCGTCGATTGCGCCTTGATACGCGCCACCCGGACGCGTACCGAGGATCTGACTGATCTGATCGAACTGCACTTGTGCGTCCTGCACGGTGAAGTGCGGGAAGGCCGGGTCGCGACCGCCTTTGCTGAAACGGTCGGTGATGCCGATGCCCCAGCTGTTGTTGATGACCCGCGCGCCGCTGCTGACCAGCGCATTCCAGCCCGCTTGATACACCGCGCCGTCGTTGCCCAGCACAATGCCGTCTTCCGGGCCTGGGTCGCCGTTATCGGCGCTGATGATTTGCGCGTTGTAGGCCACGCCGTGCATCGGCCCGCCATCACGGTCGCCACCGGCGATGCCGCCCACGTGGGTGCCGTGGTTACCGAGTTTGCCACCGGAGTCCAGGGTCGGCGCGCCGTCGTAGCGGAAGGCGTCGCCCGCCTTCACCGGGATGTACGGGTCGGTGTATTCGCGAATGCCGCTGGTGACCAGATTGACCACCTTGTTGGCGCTGGAGAACTCCGGGTGCGGGGCATAGACCGGCTGGTCGAAGATGCCCAGTTTGATGCCTTTGCCACTGTAGCCAGCGGCGTAAGCCTGATCGGCGTTGATCGCGCCCAGGCCCCAGTCGGCGTTGAATTCGGCACTGCGCCAGCTGGCCGCATTGCCCGCCTGCCCTGCTTCCACATAAGGTGCGGCATGAGCCACGCCGAGTGTCGCCAGGTAGCAGGCGAGCGCGCCGCAGGAGGCACGGTTGATGGCCCGAATGGCCTGACCGAGGGGTTTGACAGAGGTGTGTCGGGTGGTGAATGCATCTTTCATCAAGCTACCGTCCTTAGTTAACGCGCACGAATCTCCGCGCGCATGCATCGGCATGCGCGTCGTTCTTTCGGTTGGGGGTTGGGTACTGCCGGGGTTAGAACTGCCAGTTAAGGCTCAGGCCGACGCCGTGACTGTTCTCACGACTGGCCAGTTGGCCGCTGTAATCGAGGCTGATCCTCGCGTCCTTGCTCAGCGCAACGCTGGCGTGGGCGCCGACCAGCGCGGCGTCACGGACCAGTGGCGAGCTTTCGATACCGAAACTGCCACCACCCGAGGCAAATGCCAGGTGCTGCTCGGAGTCGATGTCGCTCAGATTGTGCTGCCAGCCGAGGCTGCCCGACAGGTCGACCTTCTGCCGTTCGGTGATCGCGATGGTTTTCAACGCCCGTAAGCCGAGGGTGCTCAGCACCGCATCGCGGTTATCGCTACCGGCAGACAGCGCTGCCGCGTCGCCTTTCTCGGTGAAGCTGTCGGTATTGAGGTGGACGTAGGCCAGGTTGGCGAACGGCTCGAGGGTCGCAGGCTGCAAGTGGATGCGGTACGCCGCCTCGGTGAACACTTGCGTGCTCTGCGCGTCGTTTCTGGTTTTCTCCTTGCCCGCTGCGCCGCCGACCTGCACGTCGCGTTGCGCATCGATGCGATGCCAGCTGTGCGCGCCGCCGAGGGCCAGGCGCAGTGCGCCGATTTCGTGGCCGATGTAAGCACCCAGATGGTAGCTGTCCACCGAAGCCCGCGAATGCGTGCCCGAGCCCATGTTCAACGAGCTGTCGCTGTAACCCGCGACAACGCCCAGGCGCGTGTCGTCGGCAATGTTGCCATCGACCCCGGCAAGCAGCCCGCCAATCGAGGTGGTGTAACCGGCGGTATCGTCACGCGAGTCGGTTTTGCCCCAGGCACCCAATGCCTTGAGCCAGACATTGTCTTGGGCAGCGGTGTTGCCATCGGTGCCGAACACGCTCGACCCCAGACGCTCACCCACTGCATCACGGACCTGACGGCTGTCATTGATCAGCACACTGCCGATGGCCGGGTAGATCTCGCCGGACAGTTGCTGAAAGCTGTCTCGGGCAGCAGCTGCGTTCTGGGTGAGCAACAGGTTTTCATACACCGCATTGCCTGCGCCGAGTTGTTCGGCGGCAGTCGCCACAGCAGCCTGGTTGGGGGTTTGCGCCACGCTGTTGAAAGCGGACGTTTGCTCGACATTAAGCACGACGCCGGTGGCTGCGTAGTCGAGTCGACCACCCAGAAACGCGTAGTTTGAAGTCACTGAACCGAACTGGCCGTTCACACCACTGGCGGCTTGCAGCACGTTGTACTGCCGGTTTACGACGCTTTGTATCGGTGCAGAACTCAAGGCCACCGGCGTCGCGTTCTCCAGCGCCAGGGTCATGTTTGCGCCTGACACCGTTGCGCTGCCGGTGGCGACGATGCGGTCACTGGCCGTCGATGAAAGCTCCACGGCATAGGTCGACCCCGGCTCAAGGGCGACATCGCCATTGACCTGCAACGTACCGATGGAATTGCCCGGCGCGACGATACCGCCGCTGCCCGCCGTCAGTCCGCCGATCTGGCCATTGCCACCCAGTGTGCCGCCGGCGTTGACCTGCACGGCTGAGACCAGCGAGCCGTTGACTGACAGCACTCCGCCGTTGACCAGTGTGTCGCCCCGGTAGGTGTTGGTGCCTTCAAGAATCAGGCGGCCTGCACCTGACTTGATCAGGCTGCCCTGATACTGGCGTTGCGCAGCCGCGGCGGCACGAGCGGTGCCGGTGGCGTAATCGGCCTGATCCTGCTGGCTGGCGGTGCTGGCAACACCGTTCTGCCAGCCTTTGCTGATCAGCGTCTGCTGCCATGCGGCTTGCTCCACGGTGTCCTCGGCCTGACGCTGGATCAGCGCCTGATCGGAAATATTGTTACTCCACACATCAGTCAGACCCGCGCCCAGATTGGCGTCGAAGGTGCCGAGCAATTGGCCGGGACCGCGCATTGCCCGCTCAAGATCGGCCACGCCCCAGCCAACGCTGCTGGTCGGTGCCTGAGTAATCGAGCCATCGAGCTGGGTGGCGGTGGTCAGCAATACCTGCAGCGCCTGCTCGTTGTTCATATACGGGAAGCGCTCCATGACCAGCGCCAAGGCACCGGTAGCATGCGGTGCAGACATCGAAGTGCCTGACTTGATGCCGTAGCCGCCGCCAGGCACGGTGCCGTTGATCAACCGCCCCGGCATGGTGATGCACCAGTATCTGGACAGACCGCACTGGTTGTAACGCTGGCCGTTGCTGCTGTCGAGGCCCGACACGGCCAGCCAGTGGCCTTCGAGGTCTGGCTCGAAATACGGCAGCGACGCCCGGACGCTGGCATTGGCGTACCCGGTGTTACCTGCGCTGAACACGTTGATCACGCCCTTGCGCGAGACGTTCGCCGCTTCGTCCAGCCAGGTGCCGCGGTTGTAGTGCTGGGCATAAGCAGCGCGCACGCCCGCCTCGGTGGCGTAGGTGACGTCGGACGGCTGGCTGCCCCAGCTGTTGTTGATGGCGCGTACGCCGGCATCAGCCAGTGCGCCGTACACCGCCTTGAAATACTGCGGGTCCGGGCTCGGGCCGAACAGGAAACTGTCGTTCTGGTTGGTGTTGCCGACGTAGACCTGCGCGTTGTACGCCACACCGTGCACGCCGACACCGTCACGGGCCGCGCCCATGGTGCCGGTGACGTGGGTGCCGTGGGTATCGTTGTTCGGGTTGATGGCACCCGTGACGCTGAAGGGCGAACCGTCAACGTAGGTGCCGCTGGCAGTGACCGCGTGATAGCGGGACGGCGTGGCTTCCGGATGGGAAGGGTCGAAACCCGAGTCCAGCGCACCGATCCTGACGCCTGCGCCAGTGATACCGGCGGCATAAGCGTGGTCAGCCTGAATGCGACCCAGGCCCCAGTCACTCTGGAATTCTGCCGAGCGCCAACTGGCAGCATCGCCCGCTTTGCCTTGCTCGACATAGTCTGCGTATGCAGAACAGCCGACTGTAAAAGACAACGCACACAGCGCGCCGCTTGCTACAGGTTTAAACGAATAACGGACAGCACCCGAACGCTTGGACTTTCGCATCCCTGCACACCTGATAATGGTCGGCTCTTCATTGAGCGATTCCAGAACATAGTCCGCAGTTATGCACTTGGCAACCGTTTTATTTCAATTCTGATACAAGTTTAAGGACATAAGAATAATGCATCACTGGATATATAGCTCAGTGATATCCGATTGAATCTATTGAGTTTGTTTTGTTTTTTGATATGGAGAAAACTGAATTGAGTAGTGGCTATTTAGTTGCACTGCACCTTCTTTTATTCAGTTTTTAGCCGACACCTTCAGCAACTTCAGTTAAGAGACTTATTTATTCAGACAACAGAACAATTGTCCGACAATCACTGACAGTTACCTGAATGGAGTCTGCCTGACTGCAAACAGATGATGCAGAGCGTCATGAACTGCATGCCCACGCGGAGCGATGGGCACGCTAGGTGGTGGGGTCGGGATTTGTGTAAACACACGCAGGCTTAATACCCCGACTCTCGTTACCACGCTCCGCGTGGTAACGCCGCTCCGGACGCTCTGCGTCGCCTGCGCATGCTTAGCGACTGAATCGCTCGGCAAGGCTGTGCAGGTACTGCGCCATTTCTTCCAGTTCGCCACTGATCTGAGAGCCTTGTTGCGCCTGGCTGGCGCTCTCGTCGCAGAGTTGCGCGATACGGGTGATCTGCTGGCTGATGTTTTCCGCGACGTGGCTCTGCTCTTCGGACGCCGAGGCCATTTGCTGGCTCATGCCGGTGATGCGCGTCACCGACTGGCTGATGCCGTCCAGAGCCTTCTGCACCGCTTCGACGCTGGCAACGCTTTCCTGAGAGATCTGCTCACCTTTGCTGGCGGTCTGTACCGCACGGTCGGCACCGTCACGCAACGAGGTGATGATCTGCTGGATCTGCTCGGTCGAGGACTGTGTGCGAGAAGCCAGCGAGCGAACCTCGTCGGCCACCACTGCAAAGCCACGCCCCTGCTCACCGGCGCGCGCCGCTTCGATGGCTGCGTTGAGCGCCAGCAGATTGGTCTGTTGGGCGATGGAGGTGATCACGTCGACCACGCTGCCAATCGACTGAGTGGCGCTGGCCAGCTCACCCACAGCGTTGCCGATGTCAGTAACCGAGTTGGCCATGTGCCGAATCGCCAGCAGGCTTTCGTCGGCCAGACCACGGCCTTGTTGCGCCAGCTTGTCGGCTTCTTCGGCAGCGTGGGCGGTGTTCTGTACGTTGTGGGTCACTTCCTGAATGGTCGCTGCCATCTGATTGATGGCCGTGGCCGATTGATCCGCCTCGCTGCGCTGCTGATCCAGCGACTCGGCCTGACGCAGGGACAACTGCGCTGACCGCCCGGCATGCTGACGCACGCTTTCGCCGGTGTCCGCAAGACGCGTCAACGCGGTTTGCAGGCGCGCTTCTTCACTGAGCATGGCCAGGTCGAGCTGCGCCTGTGGGCCACGGTTGTCGCTATAGGTCAGTGCAACCAGCGCGCTGGTGAACGCCTTGGGGTGTTCTTCAAGGGTCTTGCGAATGCTGTTGCGATGACGCACTTCCAGAAAACCACCCAGCACAATCAATACAATCGGAATCATGATGATCGAGGCCAGGTCATCCAGCAGATAAACCCCGACCGCCAGCGCAAGCGCACACAGGATCATCGGCAACTGACGAATCAGGTGATAGGCCGCGGAGCGGGTTGTCGACACTGCCGATTTACCGGCACGCAATCGCGCATATAACGCTTCTGCCCGGCGAACCTGGTCGCGGGTCGGCAACGAGCGAACGGACTCGTAGCCAACGACACGGCCATTTTCGTACACCGCTGTCACGTAGGCACTGACCCAGTAATAGTCGCCCTGCTTGGAGCGGTTCTTGACCACGCCCATCCACGGCTTGCCCTGCTTGATGGTCTCCCACATATGGGCGAACACCGAAGCAGGCATGTCCGGATGGCGCACGAGGTTATGCGGCTGCCCGATCAGTTCTTCGCGGGTAAAGCCGCTCAGCGTGACGAAGGCGTCGTTGCAGTAAGTGATGTGGCTGTTCAGGTCGGTGGTGGAGATGAGGCGTTCAGATGCCGGAAAAGTCCGTTCAGTCTGCGTGATGGGCATGTTGACGCGCATTAAGAATTCACTCCGTGATAATGCTTGATATGCCGGGCGTGTATTGAAGGTGTAGCACACCTTTCAAGATGACATCCGGCAGTCCTCGTGCCCTGTTATCGCCCACAAAAGACAGGGCTTTAGCGTCAGGCGGGCGTTAAACCGATTGCGGCCCGGCAGGCGGGCATGATTGTGTGCAGGGATTTGCTTCGTAACCAGGATGTCTGCACCATGCCGCCCCTGAACGCGACACGACTCAAGGCATCCTGATGGCACGCAAAACGACCTCTGCTCTGGCGGCACTCATCCGCACCTTTCGCAGGCTATTGACGAGAGTTGCCGGCAAGGCAAGGGATCAGCAAGCGCAGACGCTGCCCGGCGAACCCGCAGCGCACTCGCCGCCGCTGCGAAAGCCTGTCGAGACCGGAGCCGTCAAACGCCCGGAAAAGCCTCGCAAACCTGCTCAACCGAAACCGGTAGCAAAGCCCACACCACCCGCGTGCCCGCACTGCAAGAAACCGATGGTGATCAAGGTTGCGCGCACCGGCAAGAATGCCGGTGAGTTCTGGGGTTGTGTGGCGTATCCGCAATGCCGCGGGATCCGACCGATCTTTCGTTAGCTAAACGCAAGACCGGTCCCCTTCAAAAACACCGGTTCAGCTGATACCCGCCAGCAGCTCACGCGCCATGCGCCGATGCTCTTCGTCGGACTCGGCAATGACCTGTTGCAGGATTTCACGAGCCGACTCGAGATCGCCCTCCTCGATCAGCACCTGCGCCTGATTGATCTGGCTGAGCGGTGGTTCTTCAAGGTCCAGCAGGTCGAACTCTGCGTCATCGCTCATGAAGCTGTCGAGGAAGTCGTCGCTCAGGTCGTCAACGGCCGCTGGCGCTACCACTTCGATCGGCTCAATGACATCGGGCTCGGAAAAATCGCTGAGGAACTGCTCATCCGAGAGTTCGAAGACTTCCGGCAGTTGAGTCAGGTCCGAAGAGAAACCGGGATCGACCTCGGCAGGCGCAGGCTCCGCAACCGCTGGCTTGGGCCGTGGCGGCGGACTGTCGAATGGATCGACCAGATCCCAGTCGGCGTCCATCGACAGGTCATCCAGGTTCAACTGAAACTCATCGGCGTGCTGCGGATTCAGTGCCGCTGCAGCCGTTTCATCCAGCTGCGCCGCGGGTTCAGGCTCCAGGTCGGGTTGCAGGTAGGCAGCCGGCTCAGGCTCGGTCTTCTCGAAAGACACCGCAGCAGCCGCAGCCGCAACCACCGGAATGACAGGCGTCGCAGGCGCAACTTCGGCGGCCTTGAGTTGTGGAAAACGGTCGCGGATGTCCTGAATGGTCTGCGGGTCGACACCATGCTCCAGCGCGGATTGCTCTTCACGCACGAAACCGCTGCCGTCCCCCTGCTCCGCCAGCAATTCCAGCAAACGGATGCGAATGTCATCGCGCTCGGGCTGCTTTTCCAGGGCGCTGCGCAGAATGCCCATCGCCTCGGTAAACCGTCCGTAAGCGATGTAAATACTGACGCCGTCCAGCGCATCCGGAACAGCACCAGCCGGACGTTGCGCAGCCGCTGCCTTGGCGGGTGCCGGTGTCGGTGGCGTCTGGGGCACAGGCTGCGGCGCGACGGCAGGCACTTCGAACACCGGAAGCATGGCCGCCTGAGCAGGCTTGATCAGTTGATCGTCCGCGGCAGAAGCGGCAAAAGCAGGCGCAGCGGACTGTTTGCGCTGGCGTCGTCTCGAATAAACCAACGCGGCAAGCAGAAGCATAATCAACACGACAGCGAGCAAGATCGGCAGGCTCAGGAATGAATCGCTACTCGGCGTAACAGCGACAGAGGGCTGCACAGGAGTGGCTGGCGGCGTTGCAGGTGCGGCAGGTCGGGCGGCGGATTGCGCAGCGGCAAGATCACTGCGCAACGCGGTAATCTGCTTGTCCTTGCCGCTCATCTGCTCTTGCAGTTCCTGAGTCTGGGCCTTGAGCGCTTCCAGCGATTGAACCAGTTGCTGGTTTTCGATGGCCGCCGCCGACAGCTGCTCGGCGGTGCGCTGCAGCTCGGCAGGCTGGGGTGGCGGAGCAGCCGGGCTGGCAGCCGCCGCCGCAGCGGTTGGCAAGACAGCGGAGTCGGGCAGCAACAGGTCCTGGCCGACTTTCAGCCCGGCACCGGCACCCGCTGCGAACACCTGCGGATTGAGCAGACGAATACCGTCTGCCAACTGGCTTGCCGAAACCTTGTTGCCTGGCCCCTGCAAACGGCTGGCAATTCCGTTCAGCGTATCGCCATTGGCGACTGTGTAATGCTTACCCTGCACGGCAGCCGGTGGCGCGACCGGCATGCGGCTTTCCTGTGCGGAAGTCGTCGTTCGCTGGGAATTGCGGCTGCGCGTAGCGGCCAGTCCCTGCGCCGACGTGGCAGGATCGAGCAGCAGGGTGTACTCGTGCAGCAAGTCGCCATTCGGACGCGTCAGCTGGACGAGAAAGCTCAGGTAAGGTTCGGTAACAGGTTTGCTGGAAACCACCCGGATGACGCCGCGATCACCTCGCAGCACAGGGGTGAAGCGCAGGTCATTGAGAAAGAACACCCGCTCTATGCCTGCCTTGGCAAAAGCCTCGGGTGAAGCGAGCCGGGCGACAACGTCTTCGTTGCTGAGACCGCCGGTCTCCAGCAGCTGGATCTCGGCATTCAACGGCTGATTAAGCGCTGAGTGCAAAGTGATTTCACCCAGGCCCAACGCTGACGCCAGCGTAGAGCAGGTCAGCAATGACGCCGCCATGACGCTTTTGCAAAAAACCGCGCACGCCCTGCGACCTGCACCTTCGACAGCAGCCAGTGAACTCTTCAGCATGCGAACCCTTATGGAAACCACAGCAGGCTTCTCACGTAATCAGATGGACTTCAGTATCCGTTGCACGATTATGGTTGAGAATGCCCGGCTTCGTCTCAGGATCTTTCCAGATTGGCCAGAATCTGCGAATGCACACGCATGCTGACGCGCAAATCTTCTTCGCTCACGCCCTCGAACAGCTCGATACGCAACACATTGGCGATGGTTTCAATCTTTTCGATCAGGGGCAATGCGGTCTCGCTAAGCAGGATCTTTTTTGCACGTCGGTCTTCGACCACTGCCTGACGCTGGACCAGGCCCTGTTTTTCAAGGCTGTCGAGCAAACGCGCCAGGGTCGGTCCTTCAACCCCCACACTCTGCGCCAGCTCGCGCTGGGTGGGCGGCTCGTTGAAGCGGGCAAGGTGCAACAGGACCAGCCAGCGAGCCTGGGACAGACCAAGGTCGGCCAGCCGACGATCCAGCTCGGCGCGCCAGCCCCGGGTGAGGTGTCCGAGTTGCATCCCGAAACGATGTTCATCAGTCAATGGCATAAGGAAACTCATGATTCAAACTAATTATTAGCGAGCTAAGCATGGTCCTTATGTTCAGGCAAGCAAGAGACGGTGACGTTTCGTCGCACGCTGTTATACCTCAAATTCCGATTGCAGCGCCGCTCGCACGCAATACAGAACGCCCTCCGGCACGCGCCCGGCAAACTGCTCGGCAATCGCCGACACCGGGGGCAGTTCTCCTTCGCCATCGAGAAAGGCATCCTGAACCTCGCCCAGCAGGTCTTCCGGCAAATCCAGTGCCTGCTCGATGGACAACTGCTGCTTGCCGATAGCCTCGGCCAGCAGGGTGTAGACGTTCTTTTCCGAGCACTGCAACTGACCGGCAATCTGCGTCGGTGTCATCCCCGCACGCGCCAGGCTGATCAGCTCGTGCCGCACGTCGGCCACCACCCGTGGTGCCTCGGCCTTCCCACTCAGCACTTCGAGAAAGGCCTCGCCGTAGCGTTCCAGCTTGCGCGCACCCACCCCTCCGACTCTGGCCATCTCGGCCATCGAACCGGGTTTGCTGCGCAGCATTTCCAGCAATGTCGAGTCCGGGAAAATAACGTATGGCGGCACGGCGTGCTCTTCGGCCAGCTTGCGCCGCAACGCGCGCAGGGCTTCCCACTGCTCGCGCTCTTCGCCGCGCACCAACTGGCTGGCCTGGCTGCCGGAACTGCTTCTCGAGGTGGTTTGTGGCTTGAGATCACGTCGCAGTTCCAGAGAAACCTCGCCACGCAACAAAGGGCGGCAGGTGTCGCTCAGCCGCAGGCCGCCATAGCCTTCAAGGTCGATGTCCGCCAGCCCGCGTGCCACCAGCTGGCGAAACAGCGAGCGCCATTCGGCCTCGGTGCGCGCCTTGCCGACGCCGAATACCGACAGATGCTGATGGCCGAAGCTTTCTACCTTGTCGTTGGATTTGCCGAGCAGCACGTCAACCAGATGACCGACCCCATAGCGCTGACCGGTGCGGTAGATGGCAGACAACGCCTGGCGTGCTGGTTCGGTGGCATCCCAGGTCTGCACGCCGTCGACACAGTTGTCGCAATGGCCGCACGGGTTGGGCATGTCTTCGTCGAAATAGGCCAGCAGGGTCTGCCGACGGCAGCGGGTTTCTTCACACAGGGCCAGCATGGCATCGAGCTTGTGCTGCTCCAGCCGCTTGTGACGCTCGTCGCCTTCGGAGTTCTGCAGCATCTGCTTGAGCATCAGCACGTCTTGCAGACCGTAAGCCATCCAGGCATCGGCAGGCAGACCATCACGCCCTGCCCGGCCGGTTTCCTGATAATAGGCCTCAAGCGATTTGGGCAGGTCCATGTGTGCAACAAAGCGCACGTTGGGTTTGTCGATGCCCATGCCGAACGCGATGGTTGCCACCATGATCAGCCCTTCTTCGTTAAGAAAGCGTTTCTGGTTGGCAGCACGGGTTTCGGACGGCAGGCCGGCATGATAGGGCAGCGCCGGATAGCCGTTGTCACTGAGAAATACGGCCACCTCATCGACTTTCTTGCGTGACAGGCAATAGACGATACCCGCATCGCTGCGCCGCTCCGACAGGAATGCCAGCAACTGTTTGCGTGGCTGTTCCTTGGGCACGATGCGGTAGAAGATGTTGGGCCGGTCGAAGCTGGACAGAAAACGCTCGGCGTTTTGCAGGTGCAGCCGAGTGACGATCTCTTCGCGGGTACGCTTGTCGGCAGTGGCCGTCAGCGCGATGCGTGGCACATCCGGGAACAGCTCGGCCAATTGCCCCAGTTGCAGGTATTCGGGGCGGAAGTCATGACCCCATTGCGACACGCAGTGCGCTTCGTCGATGGCAAACAGGGCGATCTTGAGGTTTTGCAGGAACGACAGCATGCGCGGCTGGACAAGACGCTCGGGGGCCAGGTAAAGCATTTTGACTTCACCCAGACGAATGCGGTTGGCCAGATCGCGCTGCTGCTCGGCGCTGAGGGTCGAGTTGAGTGCAGCCGCAGATACGCCCAGTTCATCCAGCGTGGCCACCTGATCGTCCATCAGCGCAATAAGCGGCGACACGACCACACATAGACCGTCGCGCAACAGCCCGGGCACCTGGAAACACAGGGACTTGCCACCACCGGTCGGCATCAGCACCAGTGCATCGCCACCGTTGGCTACACGCTCAATAATGGCACCCTGGCGACCACGAAAGCTGTCGTAACCGAAGATGTCTTTAAGTACGCGTTGTGCCTGCTCAAGCATAAAAACCCCGGAATATCCTGCTGCACTGCAAAACGAGGGAGTATACCCGAGCGCTCGGGAGCAATGGATGACTCGGACATGAGCGGTCGAAATTAACTGCAATTGGCCTGCGCGCTGGCGCCACGGACGCTCAGGGCCTAGAATCCAGCATCGTTTATTTTCAAGGTAGCGCTTCCATGTCCTTCGCTGAGCAACTGACCCGCCTGCAAGTCTTCCTCGATGCAGATGAACTGCACGAAGAAGCACTGGACTACGTGGCCGCTCATGGCTACCTGACCGCCCTGTCCATCTGCTCCGAAGACGTGCCGGAGCGCGAGTGGATCGACGCGCTGTTTTCCGAGCCGCCGCAGTACAGCAGTGAGGCGCAGCAGACAGAAGTCGAAGCCACCCTGATTGCACTGAAGGCGCATATTGCTCGCCAGCTGGCCTCGGACGAAGAGTTCGAGCTGCCGTGCGATCTGGACCTGGGCGACGATCCGGACGACTCGGACCTGCGTGGCTGGTGCATCGGCTTCATGGAAGGCGTGTTCCTGCGTGAAAACGCCTGGTTCGAAAGTGCCGAGGAAGAAGTCAGCGAAATGCTCCTGCCCATCATGGTCGGCTCGGGGCTGTTCGACGAACAGCCGGAATTTGCCGACATCGCTCAGGACGCCAACCTGATGGACGACATGATCGTGCAAATCCCGGAAGCGCTGACCGCCCTGTACCTGCTCTGCCAGGCGCCGGACGAAAAGCCGGCGATCCTCAAGCCCCGTCACCACTGAGCCAGCGCCTATGGCGCAAGACTCACCGCGCACCAGCCGTCATCGCTCGGTGCGCTATCTGCTGATAGCCGTTGGCTGGTTGAGCGTGGTATTGGGCGTCATCGGCATATTCCTGCCTGTGCTGCCCACCACGCCGTTTCTTCTGCTGGCCGCCGCCTGCTTCGCGCGCAGCTCTCCACGCTTCTACGACTGGCTGGTCAATCACCCGCGGCTCGGTCCGTGGATCCGTGACTACCTTGAAGGCAACGGTATCCCGCTCAAGGGCAAGGTATGCGCAATCGGGCTGATGTGGATCAGCATCTCCGTGTCGTGTTACCTGGTGCAACAGCCGTGGGCACGCGCCTTCATGCTGACCAGCGCAGTGCTGGTCAGCGTTTATATTCTCAGGCAAAAGACGCTGCGCAAGCGTTGACCGCGATTGCTGTATCCCGCCTGAAACACGTGTTCTTTTTGCATAACGCCTATGCGAAAACTGTCTGAGGCTTTGTAGAAACTCGCTTAGGCTTCAGTGAAATGCCCTGAATGGATCAAGGCAGATGGTGCGCCATTGTCTGGCTGCTCAGCCTCTTCAGGGAGAAAGTCATGCGTGATCTGAACCCGCTCTACAGCGCAGTCCTTCAGGCAGTGGAAGCCATGTCGCCCGTTGCCGAAGACGCCCGGCAGCCGGACAAGGTGACCCACTCCGGTCAGGACGTACCGGCCCCACATTGCACATCACGCTTGCATCAATGGGTGAATGGTAATTTCCAGGCACCTGATGAGCCGGCAGTCTCTGAAGTGTCCGACGAACCGGCTGCCAGCAGCCCTGCAGATGAGCCGCAATAGGCCTTTCACCCCGCAGTGCATTCAGGAGCCGTCAGCGCGGTTTTGCAATCGATCACTTCTTCTTGTCCCTGGCAAACGCCGCTTCCAGCGCGTCGTTGAGGGTGCGCAGAACCTTGACTCTGGCCCAGCGCTTGTCGTTGGCCTCGATCAATGTCCACGGCGCGATTTCAGTGCTGGTGCGATCCACCATGTCGCCCACCGCCTGGCGGTAGTCTGGCCACTTCTTGCGGTTGCGCCAGTCATCTTCGGTGATCTTGTAGCGCTTGAACGGTATTTTTTCGCGCTCTTGAAAGCGCTCCAGCTGAGTCTGCTGGTCGATGGCCAGCCAGAACTTGACGACCACAATGCCCGCGTCAGTGAGCTGCTCTTCGAAATCGTTGATTTCTGCATACGCGCGCTTCCAGTCGGACTCGCTGCAAAAGCCCTCGACCCGCTCGACCAGCACGCGTCCGTACCAGGAGCGATCGAAGATGGTGAATTTGCCGCGCGCCGGTATCTGTCGCCAGAACCGCCACAGGTAAGGCTGCGCGCGCTCATCCTGTGTAGGAGCAGCGATGGGTACGATAGCGTACTGGCGCGGGTCGAGCGCCGCAGCAACACGGCGTATCGCGCCGCCCTTGCCAGCAGCGTCGTTGCCTTCGAACACTGCTACCAGTGCATGCCTTTTCATGCGTTTGTCACGCATGTTGCCGGACAGACGCGCCTGCTCGGTAATCAGTTGCTGCTGATAGTCATCCTTGCTCAGGTGCAGGCTGAGGTCGAGACTGTCCAGCAATGTCAGTTCGTTGTCGTGAATCGCCAACGGGCCGACTGTCAGCGCGCCGGGTTCAGGCTCGACCTTGTTGATTGCAGCCTGCATGCCTTCCAGCAGCAGGCGTCCGACTGTCAGGCTGCGGTAGTTGGCGTCCACACCCTCAATCACATGCCAGGGCGCATATTCGCGGCTGGTGCGGCGCAACACCCGCTCACCGAAGCGCACGAACTTGTCGTAAGTCCTGGATTGCTGCCAGTCCAGCGGGCTGATGCGCCAGCTGTGCAGCGGATCGTCCTTGAGGGTCTTGAGGCGCAGCTTCATCTGTTTTTTGGACAGGTGAAACCAGAATTTGAAAATCAGCGCGCCTTCATCACACAGCATTTTTTCCAGGCGCTCGGCGCCACTGATGGCCTGATCGAGCACAGCGTCCTTGAAACGGCCGTGGATCCTGCCCTGCAGCATCTGGCTGTACCAGTTGCCAAAGAAAATGCCCATGCGGCCTTTGGCAGGCAGTTGTCGCCAGTAACGCCAGGCGGGTGGATGAGCCAGTTCTTCATCGGTCTGCTGATCGAAAGTGCGTACCTCGATCAGCCGCGGGTCCATCCATTCGTTGAGCAGTTTGACGGTTTCGCCCTTGCCTGCGCCTTCTATGCCGTTGATCAGCACGATGATCTGTCGACCGGCCTGCTCGTGCAGGTCTATCTGCGCCTCGAGCAAGGCCTCGCGCAATTCCGGCAACGCAGCCTCGTAGGTCTCGTCGTCGATGGCGTGACCGATTTCAGCGGATTCAAACATGCACAACTCCTGATTGGGGATGGCTCAGAGAACGCCCGATGGACAACCTTCAGTGAACATTCTGACCACCGATTACGGGCATCGGTCAATCCGCGCGCCAGTGATCGCACTTTTATCCTCGCAGATGGCTAAAATGCGCCCTCTGCCACCGCTGAGCCTGACATGACCATGACCCGCCACGCCCGGATAGACTGGGACGAACAAGGCAACCCGCGCTCCCGCGATTTTTCCGACGTGTACTTTTCCACCGAGTCCGGTCTGGACGAGACGCGCCATGTGTTTCTGGTGCAGAACGACCTGCGTCGGCGTTTCACCGAACTGTCCGAAGGCGGCAGGTTGATCATTGGCGAAACCGGCTTCGGCACCGGGCTCAATTTTCTCTGTGCCTGGCAACTGTTCGATGAGTGCGCGCCTGCCGGCGCGCGCCTGCATTTCGTCAGCGTCGAAAAATACCCGTTGAGCCGCGACGACCTGCAGCGTGCCCTGGCCCTGTGGCCGGAGCTGTCGACGTTCGCTCAGCCGTTGCTCGACCAGTACGTAGCGCTGCATGAAGGCTTTCAGCGCCTGCTATTCGCTGACGGCCGCGTGACCCTGACACTGCTGATCGGCGATGCGCTGCACATGCTGCCACAGCTGGACGGGCAGATTGATGCGTGGTTTCTCGACGGGTTTGCGCCGGCGAAAAACCCGGAAATGTGGACGCCCGAGCTGTTTGCCGAATTGGCGCGCCTGTCCACGTCCACCACCACGATCGGCACCTTCACCAGCACCGGCTGGGTGCGGCGCTCGCTCAACGCAGCAGGCTTCAAGATGAAGCGGGTGCCGGGTATCGGCCATAAATGGGAGGTGCTGCGCGGCACTTTTATCGCCTGGCCGGAAGGTATTGCGCCTTCTGTTGTCGTTAAACCCTGGTTTGCCCGTCCTGCGCCAGCGAGTGGCGAGCGCAAGGCGCTGGTGATTGGCGCAGGGCTGGCAGGATGTGCCACGGCGCAAAGCCTGGCGCAGCGGGGCTGGCAGGTAAGCCTGCTGGAGCGCCATGCCGCACCGGCACAGGAAGCCTCGGGCAATCCGCAGGGCGTGCTGTACCTGAAACTGTCGGCGCACGGCACGGCGCTGTCACAGTTGATCCTCAGCGGCTTTGGCCACACACGAAGGCTGCTTGAGCGATTGCAGCGTGGCATCGACTGGGACGCTTGTGGCGTGCTGCAACTGGCTTTCGACGACAAGGAAGCGCTGCGCCAGAAACAGCTGGCCGATGCCTTCCCCGAATCACTCCTGCACCTGCTGGACCAGCCTGCGGCCGAAGCGCAGAGCGGCGTTGCGCTGAACAGTGGCGGGCTGTTTTACCCCGAAGGCGGCTGGGTTCATCCGCCTGCGTTGTGTCACGCACAGGCCGGGCACGAAAATATCCGCCTGATCACTCATCAACAGGCACTGGAACTGAGGCGTGTCGATGATCAGTGGCAGGCCTGGAGTAACGAACGGTTGATCGACAGCGCCCCGGTCGTGGTGCTGGCCGGGGCAGCTGATATCCAGCAGTTCGCACAGACGGCCGATTTGCCGCTCAAGCGCATTCGCGGGCAGATCACCCGTTTGCCGCAGACTCAGGCCAGCGCGGCATTGCGCAGCGTGGTATGCGCCGAGGGTTATGTGGCTCCGGCACGTCTGGGCGAGCATACGCTCGGGGCGAGTTTCGACTTCAACAGCACTGATCTGACGCCCAACCTGACCGATCATCTGGACAATCTGGAGCTGTTGCGGGAGATTTCGCAAGACCTCACTGCACGCCTTGAGGCCGCCGATTTGGCAGCCGAACAATTACAGGGGCGCGCAGCGTTTCGTTGTACCAGTCCGGATTATTTGCCGATCGTCGGTCCGCTGGCCGATCGCGAGGCGTTCATGCAGGCCTATGCAGCACTGGCCAAGGATGCGCGCCAGGTGCCGGACATCGCCTGCCCGTGGCTGGATGGTCTGTACGTCAACAGCGGTCACGGTTCGCGCGGGCTGATTACAGCACCACTGTGTGGCGAGCTGATCGCCGCCTGGCTCGACAACGAGCCTCTGCCCTTGCCACGCAGCGTGGCCGAAGCCTGTCACCCCAACCGTTTTGTCCTGCGCGGGCTGATTCGCGGCAAGGGGAAGCAGCCTGCTGGTCACTGAAATCCGCAGATGCTGCCAGCTCGCACGATATTCCCTACAAGCACGCGCTCAGGCGCTACTCTTTAGCGTCTGTCAGAACAATTGGACCGCTCATGCTGCACGTGCAAAACGTATTCAAGCGCTACACCACGGCACAGGGACCGCTGGATGTCCTGCGTGGTGTCGATCTGCACCTGGCACAGGGCGAAAGCCTGGCATTGATGGGTGAATCCGGCAGCGGCAAGAGCACGTTGCTGCATCTGGTGGCGGGTCTTGATCAGGTCGATGACGGCAGCATCGACGTCGCAGGGCAACGCCTGGACCTGATGAACGAAAACCGGCTGGCGAACTGGCGACGCACCGAAATCGGTCTGGTGTTTCAGCAGTTCAACCTGATCGGCAGCTTGAAAATAGCAGACAACCTGGCGTTTCAGGCACGACTGGCAGGGCGATTCGATGCGGCCTGGCAGGCGCACCTGATCGAACGTCTGGGTCTTGGGGCGTTGCTGGATCGTTATCCCGAGCAACTGTCCGGCGGACAACAGCAACGGGTGGCGATCGGTCGCGCGCTTGCGGCACGGCCCAGCCTGCTGCTGGCAGACGAGCCCACCGGCAATCTAGATGAAACGACCAGCGACGAAGTGCTGCAATTGTTGCTGGATGTGCTCGCCGACAGTCCCACCAGCCTGCTGATGGTCACTCACAGCCCGCGGGTGGCTGACCGACTGGCGCGCAAAGTGGTACTGCATCTGGGTCGCCTGGCTGTCGAAGGCGAGCGCTGATGCCGGTTTTCTACTGGACCCTGCGCGCCTTGCTGAGCCACTGGCGACGCCATCCCGTGCAGTTTTTCAGTGTGCTGACCGGCTTGTGGCTGGCCACCGCGTTGCTGACCGGCGTTCAGGCGCTCAACAGTCAGGCACGGGAAAGCTATCAGCGGGCCAGCGAACTGATCGGCGGTGAACCGCAAACCAGCATCGCGGCACCTGGCGGGGCCTTGTTCGCTCAGGATCTGTTCGTCCAGTTGCGCCGTGAAGGCTGGCCGGTTTCGCCCGTCCTGCGCGGGCGAATAACGCTCAAGGGTCTGGAGAACCAACGGCTGCAACTGGTCGGCATCGAGCCGCTGACGCTGCCGAACAGCATGCTGGCCGGACAGACGCTGGACTCCGGTCAGATCGTCGACTTCCTCACCCCGCCCGGAGCGACGTGGATATCGGCGCAGACCCTCCAGGCACTGGGGTTTGAAGAAGGTCAGCAACCCTTGGCCGAAAATGGCGCTGCCATGCCGCCGCTGCGTGTCAAACCGGACATGGCCCCCGGCGTGCTGCTTACCGATATCGGTTTTGCTCAATCGTTGCTCGGCTTGACCGATCAATTGTCCAGCCTGCTGCTGCGAAAGGATTTCGCGGCTCGCGACCCGCAATTGCCGGCAGCCCTCAGAGGCCAACTGGCAATCAGCAAGACAGGGGAAGAAAACAACCTGCAACGCCTGACCGAAAGCTTTCACCTGAACCTGAGCGCACTGGGTGTTCTGTCGTTCGGAGTGGGATTGTTCATCGTGCACGCAGCCATTGGCCTGGCACTGGAGCAACGTCGAGGCCTGTTGCGCAACCTGCGTGCCTGTGGTGTCAGCGCACGCCTGCTGATCACTGCCTTGAGCATCGAACTGGGCGCACTGGCCCTGGTGGGCGGTGTGCTGGGGGTGATCAGCGGCTACCTGCTCGCCAGCCTCCTGTTGCCGGACGTTGTAGCCAGTTTGCGGGGGCTTTACGGTGCCGAGGTCGCCGGTCAATTGAACCTCAGCCTGTGGTGGTGGCTCAGTGGGATTGGACTGAGCCTGCTGGGCGCACTGCTGGCCGGTGTCAACAGCCTGTTGCGTGCGGCGCGCCTGCCCTTGCTGGCATTGGCCGATGCCCAAGCGTGGCAGCAGGCCCATGCACGATGGCTGCGGCGTCAAGCCTGGGTGGCAGCAGCCGGAGCACTCGTCGCCCTGGCAGCGCTGTTGTTCGGCAACAGCCTGTTGTTGGGTTTCGTACTGATGTCCGCCCTGCTGTTCAGTGCCGGGCTCGGCCTTCCGGTGCTGCTGGATGCCATGCTCGGAGGCCTGCTGACCCGCAGTCGTTCGGTGCTGGGGCAATGGTTTCTGGCCGATTGCCGACAGCAACTGCCCGCGCTCAGCCTGGCACTGATGGCCTTGCTGCTCGCGATGGCCGCCAATGTCGGCGTGGGCAGCATGACCTCGGGCTTTCGCCAGACGTTCAATAGCTGGCTGGAACAGCGGCTGACTGCCGAACTTTACGTCAGCCCGCAGGACCCGGCACAGGCCGGGCCATTGCACACCTGGCTGAACCAGCAAACGCAAATCAGCGCAGTGCTGCCCAACTGGCAAGTGGCGCTGCAAGTTCAGGGGTGGCCTGCCGATCTGTTCGGTGTGGTCGATCACACTACCTACCGCCAGCACTGGGAACTGCTTGAAGCGGTAGAAGGTGATGCATGGAGTCTGCTACGTGACGAAGATACCGTGATGCTCAGCGAACAACTGGCGCGTCGTCTCAAGCTGACGCTGAACGACACGCTGAGCATCCCGGTGCCTGCCGGCCAGTGGACTGCGCGCATCGTCGGGATCTACGCCGACTATGGCAATCCCAAAGGCCATCTGCTGGTCAACGAAAAACACCTGCTCGCCCACTGGCCAGGATTGAACCCGTTTCGTTTCAATCTGAGGGTCGATCAGGCCGCGATTCCTCCTCTGGTGAAGCAACTGCAGGAGCGCTTCACGCTCGACGACAATCACATCATCGATCAGAGCCAGATCAAGCGTTGGTCAACCCAGATTTTCGAACGCACGTTTTCCGCGACCGCCGCCCTCAACAGCCTGACACTGGGGGTAGCGGGCGTCGCGTTGTTCATCAGCCTGCTGACCCAGAGCCAGAGCCGGCTCGGACAGCTTGCCCCGTTGTGGGCGCTTGGGGTGACGCGACGGCAGTTGATGCTGCTGAACCTGGGACAGACCTGGCTGCTGGCGATTCTGACATTGCTGTTCTCCATGCCGCTGGGCTTGATGATTGCGTGGTGTCTGGATGCGGTGATCAATGTCCAGGCGTTTGGCTGGCGCCTGCCGCTGCAAGTCTACCCGCTGCAATTGCTGCAACTGATGGCGCTGGCAATGCTGGCGACCCTGCTGGCCTCGGCCTGGCCGCTGCTGAAGCTATACCGCAGCCGTCCAGCGGATTTGCTGAGGACCTTTGCCAATGACCATTAAGTGGCCGATGCCATTGGCGCTGGTACTGCTGCTGGGTGCCTGCGATGAAACACCGAAGCCTGAAAGCGGCTTTGCCGGGCTTGGAAATGACGCGAACGCCTACACCCAGGTCAAACCGGGGCGGGTATTTTCCTTCCCCGACGACCATGGCCAGCACCCCGGCTTTCGTATCGAATGGTGGTACATCACGGCGACGCTGAAGGATGACACCGGCCAGCCGTTCGGCGTGCAATGGACCTTGTTCCGCAGCGCCTTGCGACCCGGCGTGCAGGCCGGCAGCGGCTGGAACGAAGGCACTGTCTGGCTGGGCCATGCGGCGGCGACCTCCAGTAGCGGCCATTACGTGGCAGAGCGTTTCGCACGTGGCGGTATCGGACAGGCGAACGTGACGCAAGCCCCCTTCTCGGCGTGGATCGACGACTGGACGTTCACCAGTAGCGCCAGAACAGGAGATCCGCTGACCAGCATGCAATTAAAAGCCAGCGGCCAGGATTTTCGCTATGACCTGAACCTCACGTCCAGCAAGCCTCTGGTGTTACAGGGTGAACAAGGCTACAGCCAGAAATCGGAGGCGGGCCAGGCGTCGTATTACTACAGCCAGCCATTTTTCGACGCCAAAGGCAGCGTGGAAATACAGGGCAAGTCCTATCAGGTCACCGGCAATGCCTGGCTGGACCGGGAATGGAGCAGCCAGCCACTGACCGCCAACCAGAGCGGCTGGGACTGGTTTTCGCTGCAACTGGCAGACGGCGACCGCTTGATGCTCTACCGCATCCGTCACAAGAACGGCGAACCCTACCTGACCGGCAACTGGATCAGCGCTGACGGTACCACTCGATTGCTGCAGGCCAACGAGATCAGTCTGGAGCCATTGAAAGAAACCTTGATCGGCGAGCATAAAGTGCCCACCCGCTGGAGAGTCAGGGTCACTGACAGAAATCTGGACATTACCACCGATGCACTGAACCCCGCGGCCTGGATGGGCGTGAGCATTCCCTACTGGGAGGGCCCGGTGAGGTTCAGCGGGAGTCAGGAAGGCGTGGGGTATCTGGAGATGACCGGGTATTGAGCGGGTCTGCTGGCAGTTGCGCCTTCAATTCGAAATGTCCTTGCGATCAACCTTGGAGCAAGACAACAGCAAATCCTCCATCGGCGACTGGGCATCCTGCATGGCGGCGATGCGCGCAGTTACCCAACTGCAACTGTTCATCCCGTCGGCCCCTGGATAACAGGTCTTCGGTCTGTTTCTTCTTCGCAGCCGCCAGCACCCTGAACCCCTTTATGCCTGCCGAGTGAATTGACGTGCTTTTATGTGCCCCAAACCAGCGTGCTGCAAACATCACCGTCAATGAGCCAAATCCGCTTTACATGTCAGAAAAATCCGCCCTGAAGCGGATGCGGTAAGCACGACAGCAACCCCGACCCGGTGAAAGCATCAACTCCAGAAGCACGCATCCAACCAGCTGAAAACAAAAGCTTATAACTTTTTGATCTAAAACTACCATGCCCTCACTGGGTCAGTTTCTGGGTGACTGCACTTTCTCAGTCACCTCCCCAACGGAAACCCGGTAAGGACTTATGTGCGGATTAGCAGGTGAACTTCGTTTCGATCATCAACCAGCGGACCTTGCCGCTGTTGAACGTATTACCCATGAGCTGGCGCCTCGCGGCCCGGATGCGTGGGGGTTCCATAGCCAGGGGCCGGTTGCCCTCGGTCATCGCCGTCTGAAAATCATGGACCTGTCGGATGGATCGGCGCAGCCGATGATCGACAGTCACCTGGGCCTGTCCATGGCCTTCAACGGTGCTATATACAATTTTCCCGAACTGCGAGCCGAGTTGGAAAGCCTTGGCTATCAGTTCCACTCCGGCGGAGACACCGAAGTCCTGCTCAAGGGCTACCACGCGTGGGGCGCAGACATGCTGCCCAAGCTCAACGGCATGTTCGCCTTTGCCATCTGGGAGCGTGACAGCAAGCAGCTGTTCATTGCCCGTGACCGCCTCGGCGTAAAGCCGTTGTACCTGTCGAAAACCGACAAGCGCCTGCGCTTCGCGTCCTCGCTGCCTGCCCTGCTCAAGGGCGGTGATATCAGCGGGATGCTTGATCCGGTGGCGCTCAATCATTACCTCAACTTCCATGCCGTCGTACCTGCGCCGCGCACGCTGCTGGCCGGTGTCGAAAAACTTCCGCCGGCCAGCTGGATGCGTATCGACGCCAGTGGCAAGGTCGAGCAAAAAGTCTGGTGGACGCTGCCTTACGGCCCTCACGACGACGAGAAAAACCTCACCCTTGAAGATTGGCGCGATCGCGTACTGGACAGTACCCGTGAGGCAGTGGCGATTCGTCAGCGTGCAGCGGTCGATGTCGGCGTGCTGCTTTCCGGTGGCGTCGACTCCAGCATGCTGGTTGGCTTGTTGCGTGAAGTGGGTGTCGAGGACCTGTCGACTTTCTCTATCGGTTTCCAGGATGCCGGTGGCGAGCGTGGCGACGAATTCCAGTATTCCGATCTGATCGCCAAGCATTACGGCACACGCCATCACCAATTGCGCATTCAGGAAAGCGAGATCATCGAGCAGTTGCCTGCGGCGTTTCGCGCCATGAGCGAGCCGATGGTCAGCCACGATTGCATCGCCTTCTACCTGCTGTCACGTGAAGTGTCCAAACACTGCAAAGTGGTACAGAGCGGCCAGGGCGCTGACGAACTGTTCGCCGGCTACCACTGGTACCCTCAGGTGGATGGCGCGAGCGACCCGGTTGCGGCTTATCGCGATGCATTTGTGGACCGTAGCTACGCCGAATACGCCGAAACGGTACAGCCGAAGTGGCGCACGCCCAACGACGCAGCCGGTGATTTCGTTCGCGATCATTTCGCCCAGCCCGGTGCCAGCGCTGCAGTCGACAAGGCTCTGCGCCTCGACAGTACGGTGATGCTGGTCGATGACCCGGTCAAGCGCGTCGACAACATGACGATGGCCTGGGGCCTGGAAGCACGTACGCCGTTTCTCGACTACCGCCTGGTCGAACTGTCGGCCCGTATCCCCGGCAAGTTCAAACTGCCGGACGGTGGCAAGCAGGTCCTGAAAGAAGCTGCACGCCTGGTCATTCCTTCGGAAGTGATCGACCGCAAGAAGGGCTACTTCCCGGTTCCCGGCCTCAAGCATCTGCAGGGTGACACCCTCAATTGGGTGCGTGAACTGCTGACCGACTCCAGCCAGGATCGCGGCCTGGTCAACCCGGCCATGGTCGATAAATTGCTGACCAATCCCGAGGGCCAGCTCACGCCATTGCGCGGCTCCAAGCTGTGGCAACTGGCAGCGCTGAACCTGTGGCTCAGCGAACAAGGACTGTGATTGATGAAACAGAACGCGACGACTTATAGCCAGCGCCTGCTGCGCGGCCAGTCGCCCTCGTACGAACGTCTGCAGGCGCGCCTCGCCGAAGATGGCAGTCAGATAGAGGCGGAGCCGTTGGCCCTGCACTGCGGCTGGGGACGCTTGCTGATCGGTCACACCTACCCTGATCCAGCAGCGCTGGCTCAGGATCTGCTCAACGAAAAGCCCGGTGAGCGCGATATTGCCCTGTACGTGGCTGCGCCGCAGCAAGTCCTGGCGCAATCGCCGCAACAGCTGTTTCTCGACCCTTCCGACACGCTCCGTCTGTGGTTCAGTGATTATCGACCGGCGCATCGGGTGTTCCGCGGGTATCGAATCCGCAGGGCGCACAACGAAGCAGACTGGCAGGCCATCAACAACCTGTATCTGGCACGCGGCATGCTGCCCATCGACCCTGAACTGCTTACGCCGCGTCATGAGGGTGGCCCTGTCTATTGGGTGGCCGAGGACGAAGGCAGCAACACGATCATTGGCAGCGTAATGGGCCTCAACCACCAGAAAGCCTTCAATGATCCGGAAAAAGGCAGCAGCCTCTGGTGTCTGGCGGTCGATCCGCAATGCACGCGGCCTGGTGTGGGCGAAGTGCTGGTGCGGCATTTGATCGAGCATTTCATGAGTCGCGGCCTGAGTTACCTGGATTTGTCGGTGCTGCACGACAATGACCAGGCGAAGGCGCTGTACGCCAAACTGAATTTTCGCAACCTGCCGACCTTCGCCATCAAGCGCAAAAACGGTATCAACGAGTCATTGTTCCTCGGCCCCGGTCCGCAGGCGGACTTCAATCCGTATGCGCGGATCATTGTCGAGGAGGCGCATCGCCGCGGCATTGACGTCCAGGTGGACGACGCAGACGCCGGGTTGTTTACCCTCAGCTACGGCGGTCGTCGTATCCGCTGCCGCGAGTCGTTGAGTGATCTGACCAGCGCGGTGAGCATGACTCTGTGTCAGGATAAAAGTCTGACCCATCGTGCGTTGAAGGCTGCCGGCCTGCGCTTGCCCGCACAGCAACGGGCAGGCAGTGCAGATGATAATCTGGCATTTCTTGAAGAGCACGGGCAGATCGTGGTCAAGCCGCTGGATGGCGAGCAAGGGCAAGGCGTTGCGGTTGATCTGCGCACTATCGATGACGTGCAAACCGCCATCGAACAGGCTCGTCAGTTCGATACTCGCGTGATTCTGGAAAGCTTTCATGAAGGCCTGGACCTGCGCATCGTGGTGATCGGCTTCCAGGTGGTGGCTGCAGCGATCCGTCGCCCAGCCGAAATCATCGGTGATGGCCGCCACACGATCAAACAGTTGATCGAAGCACAGAGCCGTCGTCGTGCGGCGGCGACCGACGGCGAAAGCCGTATTCCGATGGATCAGGAGACCGAGCGCACCGTGCGCGAGGCCGGTTTTGACTACGCCGATATCCTGCCGATGGATCAGCGTCTGGCTGTGCGCCGCGCTGCCAACCTGCACACGGGCGGCTGCCTGGAAGATGTCACGGCGATTCTGCACCCGGTGCTCAGCGATGCAGCAGTACGCGCGGCGCGGGCCCTGGACATCCCGGTGGTCGGCCTGGACCTGATGGTGCCTGCCGCCGACCAGCCCGAGTACGTGTTCATCGAAGCCAATGAACGCGTGGGCCTTGCCAACCACGAACCGCAACCCACCGCCGAACGTTTCGTCGATCTGTTGTTTCCGCACAGTCTGCCTGTGCATATCTGATCGCAGTTGCGGGCACAGGCTGCAAACGGCTATCAGCCCTCGCAGCCTGTGGCCTGCACTGTTCCATAAGGAGCATCCATGACCCCTGCAAATATCCCCGATCCGGATCTGAAATACCTGCAGAAAGTTCTGTTGGAAATGCTCGCGATTCCAAGCCCGACCGGTTTCACAGACACCATCGTGCGTTACGTGGCCGAGCGTCTTGAAGAACTGGGCATCCCGTTCGAGCTGACCCGCCGCGGTACCATCCGCGCCACGCTCAAGGGCAAGCAAAACAGCCCTGACCGTGCAGTATCGGCGCACCTGGACACCATCGGTGCAAGCGTTCGGGAAGTCAAAGACAACGGCCGTCTGGCGCTGGCCGCCGTTGGTTGCTGGTCAAGCCGGTTTGCCGAGGGCAGCCGGGTCAGCGTGTTTACCGATACCGGTGTGATCCGCGGCAGTGTTCTGCCATTAATGGCTTCCGGTCATGCATTCAACACTGCTGTGGACGAGATGCCGATCAGCTGGGACCACGTCGAGCTGCGGCTGGATGCATATTGCACCACGCGCGCCGACTGCGAGTCGCTGGGCATCGGCATCGGCGACTTTGTGGCATTCGACCCGCTGCCGGAATTCACCGAGAGCGGGCATATCAGTGCCCGCCACCTGGATGACAAGGCCGGCGTTGCGGCGCTGCTTGCGGCGCTGAAATCCATTGTCGACAGCGGTGCCGAGCCATTGATCGATTGCCATCCACTGTTCACCATCACCGAAGAAACCGGTACGGGCGCAGCAGGCGTGCTGCCTTGGGACGTGAGCGAGTTTGTCGGCATTGACATCGCACCGGTCGCACCTGGCCAGCACTCCAGTGAACACGCGGTGAGTGTGGCCATGCAGGACTCGGGCGGCCCGTACGACTACCACCTGTCCCGCCATTTGCTGCGTCTGGGCGTGGAGAACGAGTTGCCGGTACGCCGTGACCTGTTCCGCTATTACTACAGCGATGCGCATTCGGCTGTGACCTCGGGGCACGACATCCGTACGGCGCTGCTGGCCTTCGGCTGCGACGCGACTCACGGTTACGAGCGCACGCATATCGACAGCCTGGCAGCACTGAGCAAATTGCTGGGGGCTTATATCCTCAGCCCGCCGGTATTCGCCAGCGATGCCAAACCGGCGCAGAGTTCACTGGAGCGGTTCAGCCATCAGATCGAACATGACGCACAGATGGAATCCGACACCCGCGTCCCCCCGGTCGACAGTCTGATCGGACAGAATCGCGAGGAGAGTTGAGGCCTTGTGAATTGCGGTGCCTGGCACCGCAGTTCTATCATCGCAGCTCATCGACACGAGAACCGCCATGCTGATCCCTTATGACCAACTGGAACCTGACACCCTCACTCGCCTGATAGAGGATTTCGTCACCCGTGAGGGCACCGACAATGGCGACGAGACGCCACTGCAAACCCGCGTGTTGCGTGTGCGGCATGCGTTGACCAAGGGCCAGGCGGTGATCTTTTTCGATCTTGAGAGCCAGCAGTGTCAGTTGATGCTCAAGCACGATGTGCCCAAGGAGTTTTTTGAATAATCCTTCGGACCTGAACAGGGTTCGACAAGGCGAACCATGTCACCTAGTGAGGCTGCGTGGTTGCCTGCTGCGAAAGCTTGTTGGCGATTCGCTTGTAGACCTCGGCACGGTGAATCTTGATGTCTTTCGGGGCATTGATTCCGAGCCTGACCTGATTGCCGTTGATGCCCAGAATCTGCACGGTGATGTCATCACCAATGGAGAACGTTTCGCCAATTTCCCGCGTCAGTACCAGCATTTTTCCCACCCTTTCATTGCGCAAAGGAGGCAGGGTGCATCGCGAAACAGGGCGCTTCAATGCGCTGATGGCAAATCAGTAAGGTCCTGCAATCCCGCCGGAAAAGGCTGAAGGAAACGCCTTACTTCCTAGCGAAATCTGTAGGAAATTTCGTTTAAGACTGGGGTTCTCACGACGCAGACCAACGGGGCCCAAGCAGAATGATCGTCGCGCCGGTGACACAGAAAGCCAGACCCAGCCAGTCCGTCCCCAGCGGTCTGACCCGCTCGACCAGCCCCAGCCAGGCAATCGACGCCACGATGTAAATCCCGCCATATGCCGCATAGGCCCGCCCGGCATAAGCTGCCTCGACACGCGTCAGCAACAGTGCAAAGAACGTCAGGCTGATCAGCGCAGGAATGACCCACAGCGCGCTCTTGCCTTGGCGCAACCATAGCCAGAAAGCATAGCAGCCGGCTATCTCGAACAGGGCCGCGAGGAAGAACCACAGATAATTGAGCACAAAAGGTTCTCTGAAAAGGGGCAGGAAAGATGGGCGCAACCCTATCAGAAAAGAATGCGCTCATGATCGTGATGACAGTGGGCATGGAGCGCGACAACTGTCCGTCACGCATCGAAATGCAGTTCAGGAGTATATGCGTCCTCGAGACGACGCAGAGCGTCGAGAACTGCATTCCCACGCAGGAGCGCGGGAACGATCATCGCAACTATCGTACGACGCTCTGCGTCGCATGCCGTTCCGGACGCTCCGCGTCCTCTTGGCGACGCAGAGCGTCGAGAACTGCATTCCCATGCTGGAGCGCGGGAACGATCACCACAACTATCGTGCGACGCTCCGTTCCGGACGCTCCGCGTCCTCTTGGCGACGCAGAGCGTCGAGAACTGCATTCCCACGCAGGAGCGCGGGAACGATCACCACAACCATCGTGCGACGCTCTGCGTCGCATGCCGTTCCGGACGCTCCGCGTCCTATTGGCGACGCAGAGCGTCAAGAACTGCATTCCCATGCTGGAGCGCGGGAACGATCACCACAACCATCGTGCGACGCTCTGCGTCGCATGCCGTTCCAGACGCTCCGCGTCCTATTGGCGACGCAGAGCGTCAAGAACCGCATTCCCACGCTGGAGCGCTGGAACGATCATCGCAACTATCGTGCGATGCTCTGCGTCGCATGCCGTTCCGGACGCTCCGCGTCCTATTGGCGACGCAGAGCGTCAAGAACCGCATTCCCATGCTGGAGCGCGGGAACGATCACCACAACCATCGTGCGACGCTCTGCGTCGCATGCCGTTCCGGACGCTCCGCGTCCTCTTGGCGACGCAGAGCGTCAAGAACCGCATTCCACGCTGGAGCGCGGGAACGATCATCGCAACTATCGTGCGACGCTCTGCGTCGCATGCCGTTCCGGACGCTCCGCGTCCTTTTGGCGACGCAGAGCGTCGAGAACTGCATTCCCACGCAGGAGCGCGGGAACGATCATCGCAACTATCGTGCGATGCTCTGCGTCCGGTCTTGATGCAGGGCTTCAGGCATGCCCTTTCTGTGCCTTGGCGCGCATCTTCGCACACATGACCGTCATTTCGTCATACATCGCTTGTGGCTGTTTGCGCTTCATGTCCCAAGCCATTCGACCTTCTTCGTGGGGCAGGATCATGAACTCGCCTTCGGCGATCTGCCTGAAGATGTGATCGGCAATATCCGCTGCAGTGATCGGCGACTTCTCCAATAGTCGGCCGATCTGCGCTTTCATTGCTGGCGTCGGACCGCGGAAGGAATCCAGCAGGTTGGTCTGAAAAAATGACGGGCAGACCACATGCACATCAACACCCTGGTCGTGCAGCTCGACCAACAGGCTTTCGGAAAGCGCTACGACCCCTGCCTTGGCGACATTGTAATTACTCATCGCCGGGGCCTGCATCAATGCAGCCATCGACGCAATGTTGATGATTTTGCCTTTGCTGGCCTGCAACATCGGCAGGAACGCCTTGCAGCCTTTGACCACCCCCATCAGGTTGATCGCGATCTGCCAGTCCCAGTCTTCCAGTGACAACTCGTTGAAAAAGCCACCCGACGCCACACCCGCATTGTTGACGATGATGTCGATGCCGCCGAAGCGCTCTTCACATGCCTGAGCAAATGCGGTGAGCTGACTGTAATCGCGAACGTCGCAGCGCTGAACAAAACCGTCACCACCCGCCTCGCGCACCAGCGCCAGGGTCTCCTGCAGACCGGCATCGTTGATGTCCGACAGCGCCAGTCGCCAGCCTTCGCGCGCCCAGCGCAGTGCAATTTCACGGCCCAGACCCGAGCCGGCGCCAGTAATCATGATGCGGTTTTGCATAGCGAGTGCCTTGTGATGTGCAGGAGTTGCCTGAGTGTAATCACAGCCAGGGCTCGGCAACCCCACCATCAAGGCGCTGAATGCCAAGAGCAAACCCGCAGCTTCATGAGCGTCGCACACGCGACACAAAACGCAGCAGTAACAGGCCGTACACCACCACATTGACCAGTAAAACGATGCCGCCCAGCCAAAGCTGTATGCCCGGTGTAAGCCCGGCCGGATAGATCAGCGGAACAAGATAATGCTCAACGAACCCACCGCTGTAACCCTGTTCACCCGCTACGCTGCGCAGTGTGTTTTCCAGCGGTGTCAGCGGGCAATACAGGTGCAGAAACTCGACGGCGCTCCCCCACACGGCTGCCGGAACGTGTAGTAACGCCAGCCACGGCCTGCTCAATACCAGCAGACCGCCGAACAGGACGAACACGATGAACAATAGATGAAACATAACCACGGCATCTGCCGCCACCCGATACACCATTTGCACGCCCTCTCGCGGGGTCATTGATTACGCTCACCGGCGCGAATCAGACGAGACTTTTCACCGCCGTTAGTTCAATATTTTTTAAGACCGTTTCAAGCACTTTCCGCCAACTAAAGCTGAAACATTGTCGGACAAAAATTCATCAAACCCTTGATTTTAATGATTTTTTAAATATGTAAGAAATTATTTAAAATAGATGAAACCTTTCCTGAACGGCCGCAGTCGGATGAGTCAAGCAGGTAAATTCCATACCCTCGGGTATGAAAGCTTCAACTGCATTCGTTAACTAACTTAAATGAAAGAGGGAACTCATCATGGGCATCGGCACTATTCTTATCATCGTTCTGATTCTGTTGCTGGTCGGCGGTCTGCCGGTATTCCCGCACTCGCGCAGCTGGGGCTACGGTCCATCGGGCATCATCGGTACTATCCTGGTGATCCTGCTGATTCTGGTGTTGCTCGGCAAGATATGACCTGCTGATTCACGCAATCGGTAGCCGTCAGTAAAAAACCCCGCTTTCTCAAGCGGGGTTTTTATGGCTCGTGAAAAAGCAGCCCGAAGGCTGCTTCGTTCACTGCACCTGCGCCTTAGTGCGAAACCGCACCGCTGGCACCCAGTCCCGTTTGCGAGCGGACGAACTGCGGATAGAACAAGGCGCGCTCGCCCTCCGCCGCTTTTGACTTGTCGGTGATGGAGAAGAACCAGATACCCACGAAGGCGATGGCGATGGAAAACAGCGCCGGGTATTCGTAAGGGAAAATGGCTTTGGGGTTGTGCAGGATCTGCACCCAGATGGTCGGCCCCAGGATCATCAGTACCACGGCGCTGATCAGACCCATCCAGCCGCCAATCATGGCCCCACGAGTGGTCAGATTTTTCCAGTACATGGAAAGCAACAGGATCGGGAAGTTGCAGCTCGCAGCGACCGAGAACGCCAGGCCCACCATGAACGCGATGTTCTGGCTTTCGAAGGCGATACCCAACAGGATAGCCACAACGGCCAGCGCAATGGTGGTGATTTTCGAGATGCGGATCTCGTCTTTCTCGTTGGCTTTGCCCGCCTTGATCACACTGGCGTACAGATCGTGGGAGACCGCCGAGGCACCTGCCAGGGTCAGGCCGGCAACCATTGCCAGAATGGTGGCGAACGCTACTGCAGAGATGAAGCCCAGGAACAGGCTGCCGCCGACCGCATCGGCCAGGTGAACCGCTGCCATGTTGTTACCGCCCAACAAGGCACCCGCTGCATCCTTGAACGCCGGGTTGGTGCTGACCAGCAGGATCGCGCCAAAACCGATGATGAAGGTCAGGATGTAGAAGTAGCCGATAAAGCCGGTTGCGTAGAGCACGGACTTGCGGGCCTCCTTGGCATCGCTCACGGTGAAGAAGCGCATCAGGATGTGTGGCAAGCCTGCAGTACCGAACATCAAGGCCAGACCCAGCGAGAATGCCGAGATCGGGTCTTTCACCAGACCGCCAGGGCTCATGATCGCTTCACCTTTGGGGTGAACCTTGATCGCCTCGGAGAACAGCATGTTGAAGTCGAAGTTGACGTGCTTCATGACCATCAGTGCCATGAACGACGCACCGGACAGCAGCATTACCGCCTTGATGATCTGCACCCAGGTGGTTGCCAGCATGCCGCCGAACAGCACATAAAGGCACATCAGAATACCAACCAGCACCACCGCAACGGTGTAGTCCAGACCGAACAGCAACTGGATCAGCTTGCCGGCACCGACCATCTGCGCGATCAGATAAAACGCCACCACCACCAGCGAACCGCAGGCAGACAGGGTGCGGATTTCCTTTTGCTTGAGGCGATACGAGGCAACGTCGGCAAAGGTGTATTTACCTAGATTACGCAGGCGCTCGGCGATCAGGAACAGAATGATCGGCCAGCCCACCAGGAAGCCGATCGAGTAGATCAGACCATCGTAGCCAGAGGTGTAGACCAGTGCGGAGATACCCAGAAAGGACGCTGCCGACATGTAGTCACCGGCAATCGCCAGACCGTTCTGGAAGCCGGTGATTTTGCCACCCGCTGAATAGTAGTCCGACGCGGTCTTGTTCTTTTTCGACGCCCAGTAGGTGATGTACAGGGTGAAGGCAACGAACACCACGAACATGATGATCGCGGCGACGTTCAGAGGTTGCTTCTGCACTGCGCCAGTCAATGCATCTGCCGCCCAGAGAGTCGGCGCGAATGCGGCCAGGCCAAGTGCTGCTGATAGGCGCCGGATCATTGCTGAGCCTCCTTCAGGATGGCATTGTTCAGGTCATCGAATTCGCCATTGGCACGGCGAACATAGATGGCGGTCAGCACAAACGCAGAGAGGATCAGCCCTACGCCGATCGGCATTCCCCAGGTAATGGTTGAAGTCGGGCTCAACTTGGCCCCCAGAATATGGGGTCCGTACGCAATCAAAAGAATAAAGGCCGCATACAGGCCAAGCATGATCGCCGAGAGAATCCAGGCGAACCGCTCTCTTTTGGATACCAGCTCCTTGAAACGCGGGCTGTTTTGAATCGAGAGGTAAATGCTGTCGTTCATTGTTTTTGTCCTCGCAGCACAGATGAGATGTCACGTAACGCACTTTAGTCCGGTCCGGCGCGCACTCCAGACGACCTTAGTATTAGAACGACACTAGCCGTAGATCGACCGCTTTCCACAGCGTCGATCCGCCGTCAGTCAGCCCGTGCAGAAAATGCCATGATCCAGAAATGCCAAAGGCCGTCTGGCAATGGCACCAGACGGCCTTGAAACGGCGTTGTCAGCAGGTTACAGACTATTTGGCGGTCCATGCAGCAACACGGTCCGGGTGTTTGGCTACCCATTCCTTGGCAGCGGCTTCAGGTTTGGCACCGTCCTGAATCGCCAGCATTACTTCACCGATCTCATCCTTGGAGGCCCACTGGAATTTTTTCAGGAAGGCCACCACCTCGGGGGCTTTTTTCTCCAGGCCCAGACTGGCAACGTTGTCGACGGTTTCAGCTGCACCGTAGACACCTTTAGGGTCTTCCAGGAAACGCAGTTTCCACTTGGCGAACATCCAGTGCGGTACCCAGCCGGTGACGACGATGGATTTCTTTGCCTTCTCGGCACGGGTCAGTTCGGCAATCATGCCGGCGCCGGAGCTGGCCTGCAGTTTGTAACCGTCCAGACCGTAATCCTTGATGGCCTGATCAGTCTTGATCATTACACCCGAGCCAGCATCGATCCCGGTGATCTTCTTATTGAAGGAGTCATCGGTCTTGAGGTCTTCAATGGTCTTGGCTTTCACGTACTCAGGCACGATCAGGCCGATCTTGGCGTCCTTGAAGTTGGGGCCGTAGTTGACGACCTGATCCTTGTACTTGGCGTAGTACTCGCCGTGCGTGCCTGGAAGCCAGGCAGACAACATCAGGTCCAGCTTGTCGGTGGCCACGGCCTGCCACATGATCCCCGCTGCAACGGACTGCAACTTGACGTCGTATCCGAGCTTCTGCTTGATCACTTCGGAGGCCACGAAGGTGGTGGCGACACTGTCGGACCAGCCTTCCACATAGCCGATGGTCAGGGTTTTGGTTTCAGCAATCGCCAGCGTGGAGCTGACAGCAAGTACCAGAGCGGCACCCGCCCCCAGTATTTTTCGCATCATCATTGTCGCTTCCCCGGAAGTCTGCACAGACGGTTGTCAGCGCATCGTTAACGTTGTTTTCAAGACCGCACCCACGCCCGGCTTTGGGGCACGCTGCGCCCTGCACGCTTTGATCGCAGCCACGCGCAGTGACACACGCACTGCACGCCACCTTGATCATCGACTTGCTGCGCGGACAGGCATGCTCTGTCTGCGACACCGGGACAACGGGAAACGACAACAACGATCCATCCACGACACTGCTTAACGAAACACGCCTGAATGCAGCCACCCCCCTACGCAACAGAACCGTGTAACCGTCGGTTGAAAGCGGAACCGATACGATCGTCGTATAGACGCCGAACATCTGCAGCGCACCACTCTGGGTCATTCTGCAAAGGAAACAGGATGTGTTACCGCGACCTGTTGAGCAACGCCCCGAACGGGTAACACGGAAACGTTTTTTGCGTCGTTACGCCCGCACGACACCTGCCAATAACCGTAACCTTATGATTTATATGATTTTTAAAAAGATGGCATGGGACCTGCTATATCTCCTGTACAACAAAAACAAAAAATGAAGCGGTAAACCAATAAAAACAAGACGTAACGGCTCTGACACAACAAGAACAAAACGGACAGAGGCGCAGCTAACAGATTTTTTTGGAGTGGATCAGCTTTACAGGGACCTTTCGATGAAAGGCCTCGCGACCGGACAGAGAACAATAAAACTACCTTCAGGTAGCTCCCGAACCGGTGGGATCACGATGTTGTGCAGACAGGTGATTAAAGCGAGTCAGCGCTCAAAAAAATACGTTTGCTCTTGATCCCGACTGGGGGTCGCCCAACAACGCTGTAAAGGGACTGGCCGCCAACAACAATAACAGGCCGCCCTAGAACAATAAAAAGAGCAGGTAAAACACATTGGAGGAGAGCTTAGGCTCTCCTTTGTGTTTTGCGCCGCTCAAGAATCCGCCCCCTCGGCGGATATAGTCGTACTCAGCGCCGCGCCTGCGTGATCGAAGCGGTCAATCCAAGCCGCGCGCAAAAAATAAACCGTATATCTGCATTGCAAAATCCAAAGAACGTGTATTGTTCCGTCATAATTTACACGGTTAACCGGTGGATGCGGCACTTTGGCACTACACCTTGGTCATAGCCTGCGTATCTCATCAGCACTTCTTTCCCAAGGGATTTAGTCATGCTCCGTTTTCTGCGCTTCGCTACCGTTATAGGTGGCTTGTGTTTAAGTGCGTCCGCTCTGGCGACCAACGTCGACTCCGCCACCTATGGCTATCCGCTGACTAATCCGTTCGAAGCGACCATTGCGACCACCCCTCCCGATTTACGCCCCGATCTGCCTGACGATGAAGATATCGATCAGGACGTCTACACCCTGAACCTGCACCCGGAGCGTGAGTTCACCCTGCCCGACAACTTCTGGGCCGTGAAAAAACTGCACTATCGCCTGGCCAAGCAGGACCACGCGGCACCGCTGATCTTCCTGATTGCGGGCACCGGCGCGCCTTATAACAGCACCATCAATGAATTCCTGAAGAAGCTCTACTACGGCGCGGGCTATCACGTCGTGCAGCTGTCATCGCCGACCAGCTACGACTTCATGAGTTCGGCCTCGCGTTTTGCGACCCCGGGGATCTCCTCGGACGACGCGGAGGATATCTACCGGGTCATGCAAGCCATTCGTGCCCAGCAGGCGCAGTTGCCGGTGACCGACTATTACCTGACCGGTTACAGCCTTGGGGCCTTGAATGCTGCCTTCGTCAGCCAGCTGGACGAAAAGCGCCGCAGCTTCAACTTCAAGAAAGTGTTGCTGCTCAACCCGCCGGTCAACCTTTACACCTCGATCAGCAACCTCGACAAACTGGTGCAGACCAACGTCAAGGGCATCAACAACACCACCACGTTCTATGAACTGGTGCTGGCCAAGCTGACCCGTTACTTCCGCCAAAAGGGTTACATCGACCTTAACGATGCACTGCTGTTCGATTTCCAGCAGTCCAAGCAGCACCTGACCAATGAACAGATGGCAATGCTGATCGGCACCTCGTTCCGCTTCTCGTCGGCCGACATCGCGTTCACTTCCGACCTGATCAACCGCCGCGGCCTGATCACCCCGCCGAAATTCCCGATCACCGAAGGCACCAGCCTGACGCCGTTTCTCAAGCGCGCCCTGCAATGCGACTTCGATTGCTACCTGACCGAACAGGTCATCCCGATGTGGCGCGCACGCACGGACGGCGGTAGCCTGCTGCAGTTGGTCGACCAGGTCAGCCTTTACGCACTCAAGGATTACCTGCACAACAGCCCCAAAATTTCCGTCATGCACAACGCCGACGATGTGATTCTGGGCTCGGGTGATCTGGGTTTCCTGCGCAAGACCTTCGGCGATCGTCTGACCGTTTATCCTTACGGCGGGCATTGCGGCAACCTTAATTACCGCGTCAACACCGACGCCATGCTGGAGTTTTTCCGTGGCTAAACGTCTTTTACTTCTTGCCGCTCTGCTCTGTGCCGGCACAGTCCAGGCCGCTGACGCGGATACCAGCAACAAGGCTCAGCACCCTGCCACCGTGGCCCGTCAGACCGATGCCGACGGTTTCACTCAGCCGCTGAAGTCGCTGCAATTCAACCCGGGGCTGGATCAACGCGAGTTCGAACGCGCCTCCATCAATGCGCTGGAAGTCTACGACCCGCTGGAGTCCTGGAACCGCCGGGTGTACCACTTCAATTACCGTTTCGACGAATGGGTGTTCCTGCCGGTCGTGGACGGCTATCGCTACATTACGCCGGGCTTCGTACGCAGCGGCGTGAGCAACTTTTTCAGCAACCTGGGCGACGTTTCCAATCTGCTGAACAGTCTGTTGCAGTTCAAGGGTGAGCGCTCGCTGGACACCACCGGTCGTCTGCTGCTCAACACTACCATTGGCATCGCCGGTCTCTGGGATCCGGCGTCCATGATGGGGCTGCCGCGCCAGAGTGAAGACTTCGGCCAGACGCTGGGCTTCTACGGCGTGCCTGCCGGACCTTATCTGGTGTTGCCATTGTTCGGCCCATCCAACCTGCGTGACACGGGCGGCATGCTGTTCGACTACACCGCTGAAAACCAGATCAACTTCCTGAACGTTGCGGAAGTCAGCAGCGACCATCCGGAAATCACCGTGTTGCGTGCCATCGACCGTCGTTACGTCACCAGCTTCCGGTACGGCCAATTGAACTCACCCTTCGAGTACGAGAAAGTGCGTTACGTCTACACCGAGTCGCGCAAACTGCAGATCGCCGAATAAGCCTGACGCAGCAACAGAACGGCCAGCCGGAGTGATCTTGCTGGCCGTTTTTTATGGGCACTTTTACCTGCCCGGCCACTCGTATCCCTCGGGCACAAACGACTCGATCCACTCACAGACAAAAGGAATTTTCATGCGGTCTTTCGGTTTCAAGGCAATTGTTTTGGGCATCGCACTGGCAGCTTGCCAGAGCGTGGTCAGCGTTCAGGCGGCCACCAAGGCACAGGCCGCCGCGCCCGCCTCTGCTGCGCTACAAAAGGCCTCGCTGCTGGGCGGCAAACTGGCGTTTACCATCCCGGCAGGCTACGTGAAGGGCGAGATGCCCGAAATCGACGAGAAGGCCAAGGCGCAGGGAGTAACCGGGGCGCTGTACACCAATGCGGCTGAAAAGCGCGTGCTGATCGTTACCGAAACGCCGATGCCAATGGGCGTCCAGGCCAGCGATAACGACGGTGCAGTACTGGATGGGCTGGTCACCGGGATACTTGCCCAGCAGAGTGCTGGCTACAAGGATTTCAAAAAGCTCGGCGACAAGAAGATCGTCAAGAACAATGGCCTGGGTGTACGTCAGCTGGATACCTCGGCGACCATGAGCGACGCTCAGGTGTTGAGCACATCGATCATTGCCGCGTCGGGTGCCCGCGCAGCCGTGCTGAACGTAGTCTCCAACGCCAAAAGCCCGAAAGAACACGCCGCGCTGGTAAAGGCTGTCATAGGCCAGTGAACCGAGAATCGGGTGGCTGGATCAGATTGGCTCAGTCCACCCGCAACGCCGCCGACAACCGCTCCACCAGCGCCTGCACCTTGGGTAGCGATTCGCGATTGCGCGGCCAGGCCAGATGCAAGGCCAGGCCGTCGGTGGCCAACTGTGGCAGGATTTCCACCAGCTCGCCGCGCTGCAACTGTTCCTTGATCAGCCAGGTCGCCAACTGGGCAATGCCCCACGCCGATGTCACCGCGGCCACCTGCGCTTCGCCATTGCCGATAACCAGCCGCGCTTCGACAGCGCGCGCCTCCTGCTGCCCCTGATCGTCGACAAATAGCCAGGGGCTGGTGCTGCCATCGCCACGGCCAAACAGAATGCAGGCATGACTGGCCAGGTCTTCGAATGTTTCCGGCCTACCGTGGCGCTGCAGATAAGCCGGTGCCGCGCAGAAGATCACCCGTTCGGTGCCCAGATACCGGTGCGCCACACCCGCTGGCCAGACAGGCGGACCGCCAATGCGCACGGCCAGGTCGATCCCCTCCTCGATGATATCGACGAAGCGATCGGTAAAGGTTATCCGCGGGCGCAGCTTGTGATGCTCTCCGGTAAAAGCCAGGATTAACGGCAGCGCATGCAAGCGGCCAAAGGTCGCAGGCAGATCGATGCGTAATTGCCCGGCCGGCTCTGTGCGTTGTGCAGCAAGCGCGGTCTCGGCAGCCTCGAGGTCGGCAAGCATTCGTGTGCATACGACGTGATAGGCCGCGCCTTCTTCCGTTAGCGCCAGACTTCGGGTGGTCCGCTCGAACAAGCGCAGGCCCAGGCGATTCTCCAGGCGTGCAACGCTTTTGCTGACCGCAGAGTTGGTCAGGTTCAAGCGTTCGGCAGCTGCCGTAAAACTCCCTGCATTGGCAACGGCGACGAAGGTTTCGATGCCCTTGAGACGGTCGGTGGACAGCACACTAACTCCCGATTGAAGAAATTAATTCCATAATGCGCGGAATATATACCAAAGATAGGAATGCTTTTCTGCAATAAGCTGGCGAACTTATTTTTCTATGGGTTTTGTACCATGCCTTCTCTGGAAACTGCCGCTTCCGGCACCACGAGCAAAAGCTCGACAGGTGCCGGCTTATCTATCGCGATTCTGGCACTGGCCGGCTTCGTGATCGTCACCACCGAATTTCTCATCATCGGACTGCTGCCTTCACTGGCCCGCGATCTGGGAATATCCATCTCGACTGCCGGTCTGCTGGTGACGCTTTTTGCGTTCACGGTAATGCTGTTTGGCCCGCCGCTGACGGCCATGCTTTCACACCTGGACCGCAAGCGTACGTTCATCGTCATCCTGCTGATCTTCGCGGCCTCCAACGCTCTGGCTGCGGTATCCAGCAATATCTGGGTGCTGGCGCTGGCGCGCTTCATTCCGGCTCTGGCCTTGCCCGTGTTCTGGGGCACTGCGAGTGAAACCGCAAGCTTGCTGGCCGGGCCGAAACGCGCTGGCAAGGCTGTGGCGCAGGTGTACCTCGGTATCTCCGCCGCCATGCTGTTTGGCATCCCGCTGGGTACCGTATTTGCAGACGCCGTGGGCTGGCGTGGCGCGTTCTGGGCACTGACGCTGTTGTCTGCGCTGATGGCGGTGCTACTGGCGCTGTCCATGCCACGCCTTGAACCTACTGCAAAGGTGGGCCTCGCCGAGCAGGCAAAAATTCTGCGTGATCCGCTGTTCCTCGCCAACTTGCTGCTGTCCATCTTGCTGTTCACGGCCATGTTCGGTGCCTATACCTACCTGGCGGACACGCTGGAACGCATCGCAGGCATCGAATCGGCTCAAGTGGGCTGGTGGTTGATGGGCTTCGGCGCGGTCGGCCTGATCGGCAATGCGCTGGGTGGCCGTTATGTGGACCGCAGCCCGCTCGGCTCGACCATGGCGTTTGCGCTACTGCTGGCATTGGGTATGACGGCAAGCGTACCCGCCGCAGGCTCCATGCCGCTGCTGGCTGTGGTACTGGTGATCTGGGGCATTGCTCACACAGCGCTGTTTCCGATATGCCAGATCAGGGTCATGAAAGCTGCGCCTCAGGCGCAGGCACTGGCAGGCACCCTGAATGTTTCGGCTGCCAACGCCGGTATCGGCCTGGGATCGATCATTGGAGGCTTGACCATTGAACACTTGGGTCTGAATGCAGTGGGGTATGTGGCAGCCGTTGTTGCAGTGCTGGCCATCGCCGTTGCATGGATGACCGGGATTCAGAAAAACAAGGCAGGGGCGCAACCCGACCTGAGCTGATTTACAGAAGTCACCGGGCAGTGCCCCTGCAAGGATGCAACTACACTGCCCGGCTATTTCAACCTGCAGATGCCTGCCTGTTTCGTCATATTTTTGAACCTGTTTTAACCCTGTACTTGTCAGTTAATTGACTCCATGACAGGCATCCTGCCCCAATGTGCAGCAAATTGACACATCACAGCAAAATGCTCTTCCCATGGCTCCGGCGAACGCTCAAACTCCAGCCTTTCGGTCCAGGGTAATTGTTTCTGACCGATTCAAGAAGTTATGTTCGGTAAGGACCTATGAGCTCATATCACCGCAAGGGACTGGCATTCGCCAAGCGGATCTACGCGCCGAGAGCACTCGGTGTCAGCGTTGGCTTTATCACTGTCGCTGTGTCTTTGTATTACGTGAATGCTGCACACTGGCTTTGGTCGTTAGCCCTGCTCAATGCATTGATCTGGCCACATGTCGCTTACCGAATTGCGAAAAAATCGCACGAGCCCTATCAGGCTGAATGGCGCAATCTGCTTTTCGATTCGCTCATGGGTGGGTTCTGGATCGGTGCGATGGGCTTCAGTGCCGTCCCCAGCGTCACGGTCATCGCAATGATGGCCATGCATAACATGGCCGCCGCCGGCCCGCGTCTGATGCTGCAAGGCTTGTGCGCTCAGGCACTGGGTGTGCTGATCTCGCTGGCCATGCTCAACCCCGCCGTCAATCTGCATGGCAACATGGCGCAGATCTACGCCTGCCTCCCGGTTCTGGTCATCTACCCTATCTTCATCGGCTGGCTGAGCCATCAGGTCACACTGAAGCTCTGGGAGCATCGCAACATCCTGCGCAAAATAAGCCGCACCGACAGCCTGACAGGTCTGCTGAATCATGGCGCGTGGAAGGACCTGCTTGATCTGGAGTACGCAAAGAGTCGCAAGCAGAGCCAGGAAGGCGTCATCGCATTGATCGACATTGATCACTTCAAGGTTATCAACGATACCTACGGCCACCTCATGGGCGACACGGTGCTGCAGAGCATCAGTGACGCACTGATAGAAAACCTGCGTGATTCCGATCTTATCGGACGTTGTGGCGGCGATGAGTTCTGCGTCATTCTGCCCGACACCAGCCTGTCTCAAGCGAGGGAAATCCTTGAGCGTATGCGCCTGGCGATAGATGAAATGACCTACTCTCTGCAGCGCGATCTCAAGGTCAGCCTCAGTATTGGCATCGCCGCTTACACTCCAGAACTGCCCGATGCATCGTCATGGCTGCACGAGGCTGACAAGGCGCTGTACCTCGCCAAAAGCACCGGTCGCAACCGCGTGGCCAGCGCTCAGGATGCACCGCCAGAGCTTCAGCCGCTGATTGCCGATGCCTGACCGGTCAACGCCTGTCCTTGAACAGTACGTCGAACGGGGATGAGAAGTTCTTGATGCCCATCGCCTTCATGAACGAGTTGCGCATGTTTTCTCGCAGGCTTTCCAGAGTAAGTTCTTTTTAGTGCTGTACTTTTTTGCCCCTGGGCGTCCTGACGTTAACGCCTGATAAATCGGGAGAACAGCCCTTGATTAACCATTTTAAATTTTCGCAACCTGCGTCAAGTGCGAATACCTGACCGACCTTTCTACCGCCTCTGAATACGCGCTCAGTCAATAGAAAACTCAAAAGAGGACAGATTTTCCAACAGCCACTCAGGCGTATGTACTTCAAGCAGCGCGGCGACAGGCTGCTCCATGATCAACTTGCCGTAGAGGGTTTCTTCCTGCTCCAGATGAGCAAGCTGGACGGCGCGGTAATTGAGCGGATAGATGCTCTTTTCGATCGGCAGCAACCGGTCGAAGTGTTCGAGCAAGCCGTGGAAGACGATTCGCCGCTCGACAGTGTTGCGTGTCGTGGCAATGAGTTTGACGAAGTACTCGCTGTCCTGACGCCGCAGCGCTTCGCCAGCAGCGTAACGCTCGACCAGTGTGTGCAGCGATGCATCATCGAACACGATGCAGCACAGGTTTTCGCGCAACAGGCCTTTGAACGGGTTTTCGACCGCTGGCCTGCGGCCGTGCAAGCCCAGTATGAACTGCACAGCCCGCTCGGCCAGCCACTTGCGTTTGCGCCCTTCGAGCCGCTCGACATCTTCGAGCAACGGTGCCTGACGTGCATGCGAGCGAACCTGTCGGCAGAGTTTGGCAAACAGGCCAACGGGCCCGGACAGTTTTTTCTGCTGCTCGGCAAGTTGCGCCACTGACAGTGCCGACTGACGGCTTGCCAGACGATGGAAGTCCGTTGTGAGATTCAAACCGGGCCGATGCGGATCCAGCCGCAATGACTGATCGGACTCAGACCGGCCCCGAACAAAACAAACAGTCATGATTGCTCCTTTTTTATTCTTTACGGTTTGTCGCAAGGACGAACGTTGGAAGTCCCCTGTTCCGGACAGCCAGATAGCCGACCACCGGAAAGCAACCGTAGTGCACTGTTGAGGTTATTGAACTTGGGGCACTATCCCGATAATGCTGATCGCCCTGATGAGATATAGGCTGTGACAAGACACATTATGGATGTACTGACTCGTTGCGCAATCCGACAGATGTAGGGGGTCGGTTACACTTCCCCGGAAGCAATAAAGAAACACAACGCGCCATGAGCTCGGCACGTGTCTTTACGCGGTTTTTTCTGAGTAACGAAGACACGTGATCGCGAACCGTATAGTCACTGATACGGAGCTGCCTGGCGATTTCCTTGTTCGTATAGCCCTGCAGCAACAGGCCAAGAACCTCTTGCTCTCTCATTGTCACCCCCATGCCACTTCCCCTTGCCATCATCTTGCCCTAAAGCAAATTTGTAGGATGTTTCTTACATTCGTCTTCCATGACCTAAAAAGTAAATCGGCACAGAAACCATTTTATTTAGTCTGGCTTTTCACTAAAACCGAATAGCAACCCATGCTTTACCAAAAGCAAGCCTGTAAGAAGAATCATCGACTATTAAAATACCGAAGAAATATCCTACATCAAACACAGAACAATTACGCTTATCAACTTATCGAAAGCATACTTGATCCGCCAGCCGAAACACCTCTGAATCGGGGCAGGCAAGAGCAAACCAGATCAACAAACAAAGTAATAAAGAGGGACGCAAGATAGACTTGAGCAAACAGAATTACAATCACTTGTTACAATTGATAGCGCCTGACCGGAGGAACTTTCTTGATATGTTTCATTTTCGCAAACCGCCCACACAGGTAAGCGGCTGGTTGCGAGAACGACGTGCGCCAGCAGAAACAGGCTTGATGCTATCCGCTTCGACCGGTTGCAAGGTCATCCACCACCACACCCCGGCGCAGGCCGAATACCGCAGCGGTCGTCAGCCCCACGCCCCCCATGATCAGGCTGTACAGCACGCAAACCCAGATATTCCAAGGCATCAACGCGATCAGCAACAATGGCGTGGTACTCGCCCAAAAGGCGTAGGCGATGTTGTAAGTGAACGAGATGCCTGACACGCGAATGTTCGCCGGGAACAGTCCGACCATCACCGAAGGCACCACGCCGACAATCCCGCACGCCAGCCCGGCCATGGCATAGGCGAAGCCCAATGGCATCCACTGCAGGATCAGGCTGGCGTAAAGCACGCCTATACCCAGCGGCAGCAGCAGGCTGTAGATCATGACACCGCGCCAGGCACCGATGCGGTCAACCAGCATGCCTGCCAGCACGCAACCGATATTGAGAAAGACGATACCGACAGCACTCAAGGCGAAAGTAGTGCTGGCGCTGATCCCGAAGCGCTGCTGCATGACGGTCGGGGTAATGACCACCAGCACGACCACGGCAGAGGTCAGCACGAACGTCAGCAGCGCAGCAGGCAGCAGGGATTGGCGGTGATCGCGCAGGACCTGACCAAGCGGCAACGTCGGCAGGTTTTCGCGCTGGGCGTGCATGGCAATGAACACAGGCGTTTCATTCAGCCAGCGACGCAGCCATACACCCACTACGCCGAATGCACCGCCCAGCAGAAAAGGAATGCGCCATGCCCAGTCGAGGATTTCACCGGGGCTGAAGACCCTGGCCAGCCAGGTTGCGGTCAGCGCCCCGAGCAGGTATCCAAACGTCAGGCCCGCCTGCAGTACCCCCAGTGCATAGCCCCGATGCCCCTTGGGCGCGTGCTCTGCCACAAATACCCAGGCGCTCGGCACTTCACCGCCGACCGCAGCGCCCTGCAGAATGCGCAGCGCCAGCAATACCAGCGGTGCCCAGTAACCGATCTGTGCGTAGGTGGGCATGACGCCGATGAGCAGACAAGGCAGGGCCATCATCAGAATACTCAGGCTGAAGACTCGCTTGCGCCCCAGCCGGTCGGCGAAGTGCGCCATCAGAATCCCGCCCAGCGGACGCGCCAGATAGCCTGTCACGAAGATCCCGAAGCTTTGCAGCAGACGCAGCCACTCGGGCATGTCGGGCGGAAAAAACAGCTGGCTCAGCGTCAGGGCAAAGAATACGAAGATGATGAAATCGTAGATTTCCAGCGCGCCACCCAGCGCTGCAAGGCTCAGAGTCTTGTAGTCGGCACGGGTGAAAGGTTGGGGAGTGGATTTAACGATGGCCGTCATGAAGCCCCCGATACATGGCTGAAAAAAGCGCCTGGCGCGCACAGGGCGCGAAGAATAGCAAAGCTTGCAGGCGCATGTATCGCCAGGTCCTGCCTGGGTTATCGGCCTGCTGCCTTGCTGCGGTAACCGGCATGCTCAGGCTTCTGAAGCGGTAAATGCCTCAAAAATTGACCGATGCCGACAATCTCGCCGTTCTGGGAGCGCCCATGAATAGGTAATCGTCACCCAGGTACTCGCCAGCATCGCGCCAGTAGCGTTTGTCGAAGAGGTTATCCACGGTCAGACGCAGGACAGTGTCGTAACCACCTATTTTTTGGCTGTAGCGACTGCCGATGTTGAACAACGCGTAGTCGTTGACCTGTACCGAGCCTTCACGGTCAGCGTATTTGCTGGCGCTGTATTGAACGCCCCCGAGCAGCGCAAGCCCGGGAATCGGCAAGCTGTAGTCGGCCTGCAGGGTGCCACGGTAGCGCGGCACGTTGAGCGCCTGGTGATCGTCATAGGCCTCGGTGCCGCTGCCCTCGACCCGTGCCCGAATGGCCGCTGCACTGGCGGACACCTGCAGTCGATCAGTCAACCAGCCGCTTGCACCCAGCTCCAGCCCGGTATTTTTCTGCTCGCCCTGCTGAACGTAAGTAAATGTCCCGTCGTCGTTGGGCCTGGAATACTGGTAGGCCTGACGGGCCTGAAACACTGCGGCGGTAAGGCTCATGCGCTGCCAGTCATACTTGATGCCCGCTTCCAGTTGCCGGGATACGGTCGGTGCCAGAATTTCGCTGGCATTGGTGGTGAACCAGGCCGCCGTACCACCCAGCGACAAGCCCTTGCTGTAGCTGGTGTAGAGCGAAAGATTGTCCACCGGCTTGTAGATCAATGCCGCCTGGGGCAGAAACACGTATCGCTCGGTGTGCCGTGCATCGCTGCCGTCCTCGGCGAAGGCCTGCTCGTCGAGCCGCACCTGACGCCCGCCCAGTACGGTTTGCCATTGCTCGCTGAATCGGATCCGGTCGATGACGAACAGCCCGTACTGGCGGCTGTCCAGACGACGCTCGGTATGTGGCAGCGCCAAAGTCGAGGGTATCACCTGCTCGGGCGACTCATTGATGTTGCCTGACCCGACAAATTCGTTGAAGGTCCCGCGCGTGTCGACGGTGCGACGGTAGGCGCTGGTGCCGAAGGTAAGCTCATGTTCCAGTGATCCGGTGTTGAAGGTACCGGACATGGCTGCTTCGACCTCATCGTTACGACGCGTGTCGTCCGGGCTACGGAAGTCATAGATGTCATAACCACCCTCGGCACTGAAATGATTGGGCACCGCTTCAGCGGCGCAACTGGCCGAGCCATAACAGCCCCACGCAAAGGCGCTGTAGTCATCGATGACCACGCGGCTGCGCGACGCACTCAAGCTGCCCTTCCAGCTGTCGCTGAACCGGTATTCGAAACGCCCGTTCATATTCAGCGAGTCGATACCCACCGGGTTGGACCAGCGTTGATAGCCGAGCAATTGACGTGGTGAAGCGTCGTGAGGCAGCGCTGTGCCGCCGAGCAGTTGATAGCCGGGTACAGAGCGCTGTTCTTTGCTCTGGTATTCAACGTCCAGCTGCAGCAAGGCGCGCTCGCTGATGTTCCAGTCGAATGCCAGCGAGGCGAAATCGCGCTGGCCGTCGGCGTGCTCGACGTATGAGCGAATGTCTTCATGGGCGAGGTTGGCGCGCAGGCCGAACTGCTGTTCGCTGCCGAACCAGCCGCCGACATCGGTCGCGAGGTAGCGCTCGCCATGTTCATTGGTAGAGACCGTGACCGACCGGACGTCCTGTGCACGCTTGGTCTGATAGTTGATGACCCCGCCCGGCTCTGAAACGCCGCTCTGCAGCCCGGACAGGCCCTTGAGCAGCTCGACCTGCTGCTTGTTCTCCAGCGCCACGTTCTGTTCACCGGCTATGCTGCGGCCGTTGATGCGATAGCTGTTGGCCGCGTTCAGCGAGAAGCCGCGCACCACAAAGTTTTCGTAATAGCCCACCGGTGCATAACCGTCGCCGACCGAAGCATCGTTGCGCAGCACGTCGCTGAGAAGTTTTGCCTGACGATCCTTGATCAGCGCCTCGCTGAACACTGAAACCGAGGCAGGCGTGTCCAGCAGCGAAGCCTGATCGAACCCGTAAATCGACGCTTGACCCGCTTTATAGTCGCCGGCGCTTTCCTGCTCGCTGAACCCGGTCACATTGACGGCATCCAGTTTGAGCGGCTCAGCGGCCAGCAACGGCGACGCGACCGCCATGCCCAACGGCAACAATCGCCAGGCGTGACGCATGACAGGTCGGTAGGGCGTACTCATCGATCGGACTCCGCAAGGACAGGTGCCTGGACAGACGCAGTGCACCTTCCGGCAGGGGGCAACCTTTTACGTTCACCGCCGGTTTTTTTCAACCTTTACGTGACGGTCTTTCTGAAAACGAATTGCACTGGAAAACTTTACTTACGCATCGGGCGATAAAGCCGCACGTAAAAACGCTGGGCAGCAAGATAATTAAGCGTGAATTAAGTAAGCGTGGCTAATCTGAATTCAACAAAACCGCTGAACCCTTCGGCGTGTCATGTATCTATTAAAACAGATCAATCAAAAGGAATACCCCATGAAACTCATGCCTGCCCTCTTCGCTGCTGTTGCCCTCACCGCTGCTGCCGGCGTAGCCCACGCCGACATCGGTCCCGACGAAGTAGTACGCCTGCACAAAGCCGGCACCGTAGGTGATTTCGAACAGTTCAATAAACAGGCCCTGGCCGCACACCCTGGCTTCACGATCCACGATACCGAGCTGGACAAGACTGTGACCGGCCAACTCGTTTATCAGATTGAACTCAAGGGCCCCAATCGCGTTGAATGGAACTACGACGTCGATGCCAAGACAGGCAAAGTGGTGCGTGACGCGGAAGACCATTGATTCGCTAGCCTGATGCCGATATTGAATCTGCACCACGCATAAGAAAATTCCCACGTAATTGTGGGAATTTTCGTTTCAAGTTCTTAACACTTCACTGATTGGCCAGCCCGACTTTCAACACACTTCCCTTGTCTTCGTCCGTCAACACATACACGTAACCATCCGGCCCCTGACGCACATCGCGGATACGCTGTTTCATGTCTTTCAACAACCGTTCTTCATGAACGATCTTGTCACCGTCGAATTGCAGCCTGATCAATTCTTCCGTGGCCAGCGCGCCGATAAACAGGCTGTGATCCCAGGCCTTGAACAGGTTGTGGTCATAAAAGGCCATACCGCTGAGGCCGGGTGACACTTCCCAGACTTGAAACGGTACTTTGGTGCCTTCGACAAACTTGCCCTTTGCTTCCGGAATCGGTTCGCCCGAATAGTTGATACCGTGGGTTGCAATCGGCCAGCCGTAATTCTGACCGCGCTCGATGATGTTCAATTCATCACCACCCTTGGGGCCGTGCTCATTGGTCCACAATGTGCCGGTCCAGGGGTTGAGCGCTGCGCCCTGCTGGTTGCGATGGCCATAGGACCAGATCTCGGACCGCACGTTTTTCTGCCCGACGAAGGGGTTGTCTTTCGGCACGCTACCGTCCGGGTAGAGTCGTACGATCTTGCCTTGCAGCTTGTCCAGATCCTGTGCGGTGGGGCGATCGTTGTTCTCGCCCAGCGCGATAAACAGGTAACCGTCGCGATCAAAGACCATCCGCGCACCGAAGTGATTGCCCACCGACAGTTTCGGTTGCTGGCGGAAGATGACTTCGAAGTCTTCCAGACGGGTCATGTCTCTAGACAGACGACCACGCCCCGCTGCAGTACCGGCGGTGTCTCCTTCGGCGGCGGTCTTGCCGCTGCCCTCGGAGTACGTCAGGTAGACCATGCGGTCCTTGGCGAAGTCCGGCGAAAGTACCACGTCGAGCAGTCCTCCCTGCTTTCTTGCCCAGACCTGCGGCACACCGGAAAGCGGCGCGGACAGTTTGCCATCCGCCGACACAATACGCAGGTTACCGGAACGCTCCGTCACCAGAATGCCCTGCTTGTCAGGCAGAAATGCCAATGCCCAGGGATGATCCAGTCCTTCGGCAACCGGGGTGACCGTCACTGTGCCCAGTTCGCTTTTGTAGGTTTGCGCAGCGGCACCTGCCGTCAGTGGCAGGCTCAGGATGGCAGCAGTGCAGCATGTGGCGATCAGGGTTTTTCTAAGCATGAGCGTTTCCTTATGCATTGAATCGACATCCCGTTGTAACCGGGTTCGCGTGGTTAAAGATTCAGTGGGAGCGTTTGGGGTCGGTTGTCGGTGTAGAGGGACGCGGGGCAGTCTGGCGTGTGGGATACCCGTTGCCGATACCGCCGTTCTCCAGAGAAGGTTTGCGCACAGGCGGCGCAATATTGGGACCGGGAGCACGCGGCGTGATTGATTCGGTGCCCTGACGGCTGTTGGGATTGGAGCGCTTGATCGGGCTGTTGTAGGGGTTGCTGCTGGCGCTGTTGTCGAGGGTGCTGCCTGGCAGCGTTTGCGCCTGCGCAGCACCGATGCCACATGCAGCAACAAGTACGCCCCCTGCAAGACTTCGCAAAAAACTGTTCATCACTACCTCTTGGTAAAGGTGAAAACGCCGAAGGGAACCGTGAAGACTCAGGCCTTTGATGGCAACCGAGGCCTCAGGTTCGACCCGGCGGTGTCGATGAGCAAGCGAAGCGGTGTGAGAGTTTGTAACAAGGATGGTCAGAGCCCACGGCCAGCGGAAGGCAAGCAGTCACAGGCTCGAGGTATTCGGGAAGCAGAAGTGCTACGCCGGCAGGCTATGCACCATCACAGGCATCTGGTTGGCAAAGAAAGACCGTTACGCTGCCTTCACCGGCATGCTGAAGGTAAATACAGTACCGCGCTCTCGCGTCGAGCACACATCAAGCGCACCGCCATGCGCCACGGCTATCTCGCTGGCGATATAAAGGCCCAGCCCAAGCCCGGCTTGCGGTTCGTCAGTGATGGGCCGCGAATACGGCAGGAACAGCTGCGAACGAACCGACTCGGGGATCGGCTCACCCTGATTGGTAACGCTGAGCAGAAACAGATTGCCGTGCACGCCCGCCGCTACCTCGACCGGGCTTTCCGGATCACCGTGACTGATGGCGTTGGACACCAGATTGGACAGCAGTTGCGCGATCCGCTCGTGGTCGCAACGAATACGTTCCAGCGTCTTGATATCCGAACGAATCAGCCGGGACGGGTGAACACGCCGTATCTCCGACACCACATGCTCGAGCGTATCGTCCAGGCCGTGCGCCTCATGCATGCTGAGCGGAATGCCATGGCCCATACGGCCACGGGCAAAATCGAGCACGTCATCGACCAGTTGCGAAGCGCGCTTGCCAGACGTCAGGATGTGTTGCACGACCTGCAAAGACTTTTCATCCAGCGGACGGCGCAGCAGCAGTTCGGCACCGGCATTGATGGCAAACAGCGGATTGCGCAGGTCGTGTCCCAGCACGGCGATAAACTGTTCCCGCAGCTCTGCTACCTCACGCTCGGCCAGGAGGTCATCACGCACCTGCTGCAGATTTTCTTCTGCCTCGATCTGCAGGGCCAAGAGACGCGCGAACGATGTCATCATCGATTCGATGGGCGTGCCTGTCAGTCTGGCGGGTTTGGGGTCCAGCGCGCAAATGGTGCCGAAGAAGGTGCCATCGGAGAGAAAGATGGGCACCGAAATATAGCTCTGAAAGTTGTACAGACGCGGCGTATGGTGCGCGCAGAACAACGGATCCTCAGCGACATGATCAATCACCACGGCCTTGTGGGAGCTGCGAATCTCATGACAGATCGTACTGTGCAGTTCCAGCTCTGCGCCGGGTTTCAATCCGAAATCCAGTTTGTCCAGAACCGCACACGCCGTCCAGGAGCTTTCGGTGACACGCGCCACGGCGGCAAAACCCAGACCGGTGGATTCGGTAATCACTTGCAGAATGGCAGGTACCGCGCTGATCCGGCTGATCGTGGTCACATCATTTGAAATGGATTGCCGCATGGTGAACCTGTTTTGGCCTCAGAGTGATAACGCAGCGTTCAGTTTAGGTCTGTAACGAATTTCGTGCACCTGCAAATAGGCCTCGTTGCCCAACGAGGCCTGGCCTTTCCTCAGGTGGCAGGACGCGGGAAGGAGACCGTGAACGTTGTGCCTTCTTCAGCCGAAGAGCGAACCGTAACTTCCCCCAGATGGGCTCGAACGATCTCGCGGACGATGAACAGACCCAGCCCGACGGTTCGGGTTTCGTCGCTGTCGCTGACCACGCGTACGACGGGCTCGTACAGGTCGTCTACTTTTTCCATCGGTATCGGTTCGCCAAAATTATGCACCGACAGCTTGACCAGCCAGGTATCGAAGGATGACGTGATCAACACCTCGCTACCCTCCGTACCATAGTTAATGGCATTGCTCACCAGATTGCCAAGCATTTGCAGCAGACGATCCGGATCAGCCGAACAGGCACCCTGCCCTTCGCTACGATGCGTCAGCACTCGGTGCGGGAAAGCCTGACGCAGCTCTTCGACGCCCCGGGCCACAACTGCATGCAGATCGATAGGCTGAGGGACGACGGCAATACCACTGCCGACGCGGGCATGAGTGAAATCCAGCAGATCCACAATCATGCGTTCGGCACGGTCAGTGGAATGATGGATGTGGCCGAGAATCCGCTCCTGCCGCGACTCAAGCTGCGTGCGCTCAAGCAGCCCGGCAGCCATCTTGATCGCCGCCAGCGGATTACGCAGGTCGTGACTGACGATACCAATCATCTGTTCGGCAAAAATGGCTCGTATTTCCGCCTCGGCATGGGCCAGACGCAGGCGATTGCGCGCCGAGGTAAGCTCGGTCTGGACGGTCATCTGTTGCTGCAGCAACTCTTCGGCGATCTTGCGCGAAGCAAGCAGTTCGCGTTCGTACTTGTTACGCTCTTCGGCCATGAACACGGCCACTTCATGCAGCGCCCCCGACGAGTGCTCACGGCGTACCGCATTGAGCATCATGGGAATGGCACGACCATCGGCATGGATCAACTCGACCTTGACCTCGGCGATTGAACCCTGAGTCTGTAACAGCGGTGCCCAGTGGGTCTGCAGAAAGACTTTGCCAGCCACCGTCAGCAGATCCTGAAAGCGGCGTCCTGCAACAGCATCTGGCTCCAGGCCCAGCCAACGGCAGAACGTCAGGTTGGCCCGCTCGATGGTGCCATTGGGCAGGGTGACCAACAGACCGCAGGCCGCATGTTCGTACAGGTCTTCTGTCACTGGCAGACTCACCTGTTCAACCGTCATGGGCAGCAACTTGGTAAGGCGCCAGAAACTGATTCATGGCGGTGATACATTCCTGTGGCGCGCTCATATGCGGGTAATGCCCTACGTTATCGATCATGTGCAATGTGCTGTCGGCAATGACGCGGTGCAGATACTCGCCAACCTGAACCGGCACGACCAGATCGTCGCTGCTTTGCAGAATGAGCGTCTTGCTGTTGAATCGCGCGACATCGGCACGATGGTCGGAGAGGAAGGTCACGCGGGCAAACTGCCTAGCGATCTCGGCGTTGGTGCGGCAAAAGCTCTCGGCGAGTTCTTCACCCAGCTCAGGCCGGTCCGAAGCCCCCATGAGCGTCGGAGCCATAGTGCTGGACCAGCCCAGGTAGTTGCTTTCCAGGGTTTCAAGCAACGAGTCGATATCGGCGCGAGTGAATCCCCCCAGGTAATCACCGTCGTTGAGGTAATGGGGAGAGGGACCGACCATGATGTGACCTTCGAAGCGGCCGGGCGACTGAAGCTCGGCAAGCACCGCGATCATGCAACTGACCGAGTGGCCGACATGCACAACCGGCCCGTCTCCGGCGAACTCGTCGACCAGTTCCAGCAAGTCGCTTGCATAGCCCTTGAGCGATGCATATTTGTGCGGATACCAGGCCGACACGTCCGAATCTCCGCTGCCTACCAGGTCGAACAGCACGACCTTGAAGCGTTCTGCGAAGTGCGGTGCCATGAACCGCCACATGTGCTGATCGCAGCCGAATCCGTGAGCAAAAATCAGAGTGGCCGGTCCGTCGCCCACGATGTTGACATTATTGCGCTGTTGGACCGACATATCAGGCTCCAGAAATGGCCAGGTAACCGGCTTGGTGTGCTTACCATAATGATGAGAGGAGATTATCACCGTTAAAGGCACACTAGTGGCACAAACAGCATTTTAAGGCTGGAGCCAGAGAAGTTCGACGATGGGCAAAAACCTGATGCGAACGTGAATCGCATCAGGGAACGCGAAGGATGACACATTGCGTCACCCTTGTTCAGTCTGGCGGGACAGTCACTCAAGCCTGTCCGGGGGCGAGAATCCAATGATGATCAGCGTTCAACCGTTACTCGCCGATGTCTTCGTTCCATACCTCGGGCTTGCTGGCGATAAAGCTCTGCATCATGTGCTTGCACGCTTCGTTATCCAGCACATCGATCTGCACCCCGCGTGAGCGCAACAATTCTTCCTCGCCCATAAAAGACTGGTTTTCGCCGACGATCACCTTGCGAATACCGTAAAGCAGAATCGCGCCACTGCACATCGCACAAGGAGACAGTGTGGTGTAGAGCACCGCTTCCCGGTAAACACTGGCCGGTTGGCGACCGGCGTTTTCCAGCGCATCCATTTCGCCGTGTTTCGTTGCACTGCCCTCTTGCACGCGGCGATTGTGGCCCCGGCCAATGATCTTGCCTTCGTGGACGATGACCGAGCAGATGGGGATTCCTCCTTCCTTCAGCCCGAGTTGCGCCTCATCGATTGCAGCCTGCATGAATGCGTCCATGGTTTTGCCTCATATCGTCAAATAGCGGTCAGCGTTGCAGTGCTGCCTGGGCATTGCCCAATGCACGACTTACAAATTGTCCCAGCAGCTCCGAGGACCGCGCTTTCATGTCGGCACTGACCTGGGTGTTTCTGGCTCTGAATCTGCTCACCAGAGAAGGCGAATCCTCGCCCTGATTGAGCGAGCGCAATTCCTCTGCGGTAAAGGAATGAGCGTAAGCAGCGGCAAGGTTGCGGTCCCACTGAGCCTGGTACTCCGGCTGGAGGCGCTGCAGTTCTTTTTGCACCAGTTCCTGAGCTTCTGTCTTGCCAATCGCCTGCACGATACCGGCAAACGTCGCCGTGCGCGAGGCGACCTGATAGCCCAGCCAGGCGAGACCCTCACCCAGCTTGCGTTGCTCCACCAGTGCCAGCGCGGTGTCATCGGTCTCTTCGGCGTTGACCGGGTGCGTCACGTCCAGGCACAGACAGGCCATGAGTGCCAGACAGGTCTGCCACGCACCGCGCGAGACCTGGATAGGATCAGCCATGGCTCCTCCTGAGCATGAGTTGACCGAGTCCTGAACTTAACAGCTCGACGACGCTTTACCACCCGACACGTCGCATAAAGGCCATTGATGACGTTATCAGCTATGCCCTTTCCAGCACCGCCGGTGCGCAACAGTCAAAGACTGCTGCTGACTTTTGCGGCCACATCGGCCGGCAACCACGCCTTCCAGACCTCGGGATGTTGCTTGAGGAACCTGGCGGCGGCCACGCTGGCGTCCTCGTGCTTTTCACTCATTTCACCCAATGTCCGGTTAAGCAGATCAATCGGAAAATCGACCTGTTCGAAGACACTTACCAGCTCAGGGTATTGCTTGCTGAATTCAGCAGAGACACCGATAGACAGCGTGGCCGCCAGCGAGGACGTGCCACGCGGGTCTGGATTGCCGGGGTCGGTCAGGGTTTTCCAGGCTTCGGCATCAAAGGCGGGTTCATCCAGCTTTATCAGCTTGTACTTGCCCAGCAGGGGTGTCGGTGACCAGTAGTAGAACAGCACGGGTTTACCGCGCCGGATGGACGATGCAACCTCTGCATCCAGCGCTGCACCGGACCCGGTGCGAAAGTTGACGAAGCTGTCTGCCAGGCCATACGCCTTGAGCTTCTGAGTATTGACGATCTCAGAGGTCCAGCCGCTCGGACTGTTCAGAAAACGGCCCTTGCCGGGCGCTTCGGGGTCCTTGAATACATCTTTGTAACGCGCCAGGTCGGCAACAGACTTCAGGTCGGGAGCTGCGGGCTTGATTCCCTTGGCCGCATCCCCCTTGATCACGTACTCAGGCACCCACCAGCCTTCGGTTGCACCTTTGACAATGTTGCCCAGGCCAAGCACTTTGCCGTCAGCCTCGGCTTTGACCCACACCGGGCTGCGTCCGGTCCACTCTTCGGCGATCACCTGAATGTCATTTTTCGCCAGTGCGGTTTCCAGGCTGACGGTGCTGCCGGGCAAGGTATCCGTCGGGTAGCCATAGCCCTTTTCGACAAGGGTGCGCAGCACCTCGGTGATCAGGCTGCCACTTTCCCAGGTCAGCGCACCAAACTGGATAGGCGTGTTTTTTTCAGCGGCCACTGCCGTCTGCCCAAGCAGCCCCAGCGCCACAAGCGAACAACCCAACAGTCGTGTTATTGATTTCATGCTCACCTCGAATGGCGCGGGAAAAACCGGTCTGAAACTATCGACATCAGCCTGCGGTAATTAGTTGTGACGGCTTCGGCCTCTGTATGATGCGAGGCCCATGTTTCGAGCCTGCCAGCGATGTCCGAAATCCGCTTCTGCCCATTGCCCGATGAGTGTCGTCCGCTACTGGGCAAGTTCTATCGCGAACACCAGTCGTCAATGCGTGCGGCCAGCAAGGGTCAGGCGTGGGTGGCCAGGCAGGCAGAAATCGTCGGGGCCTTGTGCCTGACGCCAGTAGCGGAGGGTCATTGGCTGACGGGGCTGTTCGTTGCGCCTGCGATGCGCGGAAAGGCGGTGGCTCGAGGTTTGATCGATGCCGCACTGCAGCCACAGACCGGGCCGGTCTGGCTGTTCTGCCATCCTGATCTGCTTGGGTTTTACCAGCTCGCCGGGTTTGCGACAGCTCAGCGTCTGCCACAAACCCTGGGCGAGCGGTTCATGCGCTACAGTCGCAGCAAACCTCTGATTGCCTTGTGTCGCCAGGCTTAGTGGCTTTAGCGGGCAGATGACGATCATTCATCGGCATTCGGATCCATGTCCGGGAACATCACGTCCATAAAGCCGAACTTGCTGAAATCGGTGATGCGCGACGGGTAGAGACGCCCGATCAAATGATCGCATTCATGCTGAACGACCCGCGCGTGAAAACCGTGGGCAACCCGCTCGATCGGCTGGCCGTTCGGGTCGAACCCTTCGTAGCGAATGCTCTGATAACGGTCCACCATGCCCCGCAACCCTGGCACCGACAGGCACCCTTCCCAGCCCTCTTCAAGCGTCGGGCTCAACGGGGTGATCAGCGGGTTGAGCAGAATTGTCTGAGGGACCGCTTCAGCCTGGGGATAACGTTCGCTGCGCTCGAAGCCGAAAATGACCAGTTGCAGATCAATGCCGATCTGCGGTGCTGCCAGGCCCACACCGCCCACGCTGTGCATGGTTTCGAACATGTCGGCAATCAGCGTATCGAGTTCGCTGCTGCCGAACATGTCTGCCGGCACCGGAGGGGCGATGCGCAACAAGCGCTCATCGCCCATCTTCAGGATGTTACGGATCATGACTGCCTGTCCCTTGCCTAAAAGGCAATCTTGCCACAGAACGCGATCAGGTTTCGTCAGCCTTCTGCAGCGGGACCGAGTGATCGCGGCCCAGGCCGGAAACGTGCTGCTTGCCTGTTTCGCTGCTTTCCTCTCCAAGACCATCGCCTGCTTCTTTCTCGCCTGCATCCTTGCCCTCGGCGGACATGTGCTCGATCACGGTATTCATTTCCGCCCCCAGCAACAACACGGCAGCTGAAATATAGAAGTACAGCAACAGGACAATGATCGCGCCGATACTGCCGTACATGGCGTTGTAGTCGGCAAAGGTCTTGACGTAAAAACCGAACGCCAGTGAAGCGACGATCCATACCACCACGGCCAGCACCGAGCCAGGGGTGATAAAGCGAAACTCCTGTTTGACGTCAGGCATCACGTAATAGATCAGCGCCACAGCGACCATCAGCAGAATGATGATGGCTGGCCAGCGCAGGATGGTCCACAGCGTCACGATGAAGTCTTCCATGCCGATCTGTGCGGCTATCCAGTTCATCACCTGCGGCCCCAGCACCATAAAGGCTGCCGCCGCCAGTAACATGCCGGCAATGCCTACGGTGTAGAGAATCGACAGCGGCAGTCGCTTCCAGATGGGACGCCCTTCCACTACGTCGTACGCAGCGTTCATGGCGCTCATCATCAGGCGCACACCCGCCGAGGCGGTCCACAGCGCGATCACGATACCGATGGATAGCAAGCCACCCTTGGACTGTTGCAATTGGTCAATGACGGGGTTGACCTGCTCAAGGGCCTGAGGCGGCAAGAGGAATTCCGATTGCAGGCGCAACCAGGAGAAAAAGTCAGGCAAATGCAGAAAACCGATCAAGGCGATCAGAAACAGCAGGAACGGGAACAGAGAAAACAGCATTTGATACGCCAGTGCCGAGGCATAGGTGGACATCTCGTCGTCGAGAAATTCGTTGACGGTTCTCACCAGCACTTTGCTGACTTTCAATTTACGTAAATGGGGGAAAATCATGGCGCTTCCTCTCGCTCCCTTACCGGATAACCTTACATCCTGAAAACCGGTATTTTGCATACAGTGTCTCGCTCACTTTAGCCAAGACGTGAATACCGATGGCACATTGACTGAACAGGTCGTGAAAGGTTTCAGTCCCGCGAAGCAGAAAGCATAACGGCCATCCATGGATGACCGTTATCGGTATTGCCTGCTCCCGGCCGGAAAACGCCGGGATCAATCGACTCAGGCCTTGTCGACGCCCTTCTTGATCGCGTCCTTGGCATTGCCTTTGGCCTGCTGGCCTTCGCCTTTCAGCTCTTGCGCCTTGCCTTCAGCCCGCAGTTTGGTGTTATCGGTGGCCTTGCCAACAGCCTGCTTGACGTTACCAACTGCTTCGTTGGCCATACCTTTGGCTTTATCGCTGGTGCTGCTCATCGGAAATCTACTGGGTCTGAAGACCGCGCTGGAATCGGATGTCGTACTCGACAAAAGGTTGACCTGTCGCCGCTGCGAAGAGTTTCAACTATTTTCGAGCCGCTCCGTGCCGCTCGTCTGCCACCTCACAGGTGCGCATTCAGCCCACTGATGGCGAGTTTGCACCGAGGTTTGTGCGAGAATGCGCGCCATTGTTGTCTGGCAGGGCCGACACGCTGACAAACCGATTCACAGGAACGTTATGAAACTCGATAAAAAGCTGGCCATTGCACGCAGAAACCAGGATCTGGGCGGCGCAGTGCTCGGCGTCAACAACACGCACTTCGCCGTACTGGACCCTAAAAGAAACATCTGGTGGTTTGACCTGCCGGTGCCGCGCCTGCAAGTAGGTCAGTACGAATGGCTGCACCTGTTGCTGCACACCCCTGAGACCGACCGGTTACTGCACCTGAAAGTGACCACCGTGTTCATGCGCGACCACATGGAAGGCCTTGAGGTACGCAATGCGGACAAGCGCAAACCGACCGTCAGCCTGGAACTGAGCGCCGACAAGGACTCGTTTCTCAAGGACATGCGCCCCAAGGGCAGCAACCTGAGCTTTGCCGGCTTCCTGCAAAAGTAACGGCGAGCACAGTGACTGCAACTGCGGCCATGCTTGTGCACGCGTACCGCAAGAAAGTTGCCAGCCAGCAACTTTCTTTCGGCGCATGGCTTTAGGCAAACCGGCGCACCGCCAGATACCCTGCCGTACCCGCCAGCGCCGACACCAGCGTGCCCCACGCAAGGTCGACCAACGCCAGCCGGGCAGGCCAGCCCTGCAAGGTGGCCCAGTTGGTCAGGTCATAAGTGCCATAGGCAATCAGCCCCAACAGGCCGCTGAACAAGGTCGCGTGGCTCAGTCGCTGCTCTCTGACCGCCGGCAGCACGCCAAAAAACACCACGCCCGCCCCGTAGAGCAGATAGAACGCTATTGCAGGCCCTGCCACGGGTGTCGCAAGCATCAGCGGTCCGAGCCATTCACGGTAGGTCGGCCCCATGAGCACGCCCAGCCATAATCCGTCGAGGATCAGAAACGCCAGCAATGTGCCGACGTAAGCGATCAGTAGTTTTTTCATGGCGCGTCCTTGATGAAATTCCGGGTCTGGGAAAGCCCGCCTCAGGGTATGACCGACCAAAGGTAGACAACGATCCGTCCAACGTCAGGACTTTTAAAAGGCCAAGGGAGTCAGTGTTAGTTAGCGTTATGGAGTTTTAACCAAATGAACACTGTTGGACCCTTGAAAATCGATGTCTGGAGCGACTATGTCTGTCCGTTCTGCTACCTGCAACTGACGGTCCTGGAACAGCTTCAGCGTACCTATGGTGAACAGCTCGAATTCAGCTGGCACGCCTTTGAACTGCGCCCCGATCCGTTGGCGCTGCTTGATCCGAATGCCGATTATCTGCGGGAAACCTGGTCACGATCAGTGCTGCCGATGGCCGACAGACGCCAGGTCATGATGAAGATGCCAGCCGTGCAGCCGCGCAGCCGCAAGGTTCTGGAAGCGGCCGCGTTTGCCAGAAACGCAGGAAGTTTTGACAGATTCCACAAGGAGGCTTTCAAGGCGTTTTTTGAAAAAGGCCTGGATATAGGCGAGACACTTACGTTGCTGGACCTGGCTGCAACCACCGGACTGGACCGGCAAGCCATGGAGCGGGCACTCAACGCCAGCGAGTATGAAAGCACCGTGCTGGAAGATCAGCAATTGGCGCAGAAGCTAGGCCTCAGAGCGGTGCCGGTCCTGCTGCTGCGACGCAATGACGAAGCACTGGAGCAGGCCCGGGTATTCAACGGCACTTTGCCGTTCGACCGCCTGAGTCGGGAAATAGACGCGCTTTCAGCCTGGTCCTGAGGCGCACCGGCTGCGCACTCAGGTATCCAGGCCACAATGCTCGGTTCAGACCAGCTCGATACGATCGGCGTGAATCACGATCTGACCCTGCTTATACAAGGCACCAATAGCTTTCTTGAAGTTGCCCTTGCTGACGCCGAACAGGTTGCTGATGACCTGTGGATCGCTTTTATCACTGACGGGCAGCGTGCCGTTGTTCTCGCGCAGCCTGGCGAGAATCTTGGAGTTCAGACTGCTTGCTGCCTCTGCGCCTACTGGCTGCAGACTCAGGCTGATGTTGCCGTCGGCACGGACTTCCTTGATGTAGCCTTTTTCCTGCTTGCCGGCGCGCATGAACTTGAACACTTCGTTCTTGTGAATCAGGCCCCAGTGCTTGTTGTTGATGATCGCCTTGAAGCCCATGTCGGTCGCTTCAGCCACCAGCAGATCAACCTCCTGCCCTACGCTGTAGCTGGCTGGAGTCTTGTCCAGATAGCGATCAAGACGCGCAGTGGCGGTGATGCGCCGCGTGTGTTTGTCGAGATAAACGTGGACCACGCAGTAGTCACCGGCCTGCAGGGTGCGCTTCTCTTCGGAGTACGGCAGCAACAGATCCTTGGGCAGCCCCCAATCGAGGAACACGCCGATGCTGTTGACTTCAACCACCTTGAGGCTGGCGAACTCACCGACCTGCACTTTGGGTTTTTCAGTGGTGGCGATCAGCTTGTCTTCGCTGTCCAGATAGATGAACACATTGAGCCAGTCTTCATCTTCGGTAGGAACGTCCTTGGGGATATACCGGTTGGGCAGAAGGATTTCACCATCCTGCGCACCGTCCAGATACAGACCGAAGTTCGTGTGCTTGACGATTTGCAAGCTGTTGTAGCGCCCGATTAAAGCCATTTCCAGATACCCTCATTACGTGGGCGGCATTCTACCCGACTTTGTGGCCGGGTTCGCGCTGCATGGCAGAAGGTGCCGGTGCAGCTTCCACTCGTCAGTTTCCCGGCTTGAAACGTTTTGCCTCATCTGCGCGGCGCAACGCTTCACAAGGAAAAACTTTCCTTTGAAAACATGGCGTTAGATTTTATTGCGTAAAACCGACGCCACTCGGCGCACAGGCTGACCTCGGGCGAATGCCATATTTGCCAAGCAATAATCAAGCGTTTCCTGTACTCTGGCTGGCCGTATTACGTTTATGAAGGTAAATGGCAGCCATGCGTATCAAAGCATCCCACTCGAAAGCCAAACCCGCCCCAGCCGTTGAAACGAGCGACTCGATCAACGCGCAGATTGCAGCTTTCCTGAAGTCCGGCGGTGAAATCCAGCAAATTGCCAAAGGCGTGAGTGGCCAGACCTTCGCACCGTCCAAGCAGATCAATCTCGGTAAAAAGTAAAACCGCGCCCTGCCTGTCGATCTCTATGCGCCTTGACGCTCAAGGCGCTAGATTGACCATCCTTCGCTGGATATTCCTCCGGTCACGCTGCTACTCTCTCCTCTGATATCACTATGACCACGAGCTGGATCACGCTCTGGACGTTATCTCCTTTGTGGAATGCTCGAATGAAGAACTGGATGCTTTTCGGCGCACTTGTCTACCTTGGCGGCTGCGCATCGCAGCACTGCGAAAACGGCCCAAACGACAGTCAGCTCACCGACAGCCCTTGCCGGGCAGAGCATCTGCTCTATCAAAACGACATGCTTCAGGCCAAGTTGCTGATCAGCGAAGACAACCGCGAAAACTACGAACTGGCTGAAGCCATGCTGCGCCGTGCCGCGCTTGACGACGCGTCGGGCGAAGCCGAGTTCTATCAGGCTGTATTGCTGATTCGCCAGCAGGCCGATCACAAACAGATCATCGACTTGTTGCAAACTGCTGCAAAACACAAACATCCGTTGGCCATCGCTCTGCTTTCCCAGCAATTGAGCGTCAGTGATCCCAAACTTGCCGAGCGCTATCAAGCCGAATACGCGCAACTGGACGTCGCCAGGAGCGGCTACCCTTCGTTTCAGCAGGCGCTGGTAGTGATTCGCGGGTTGATCATCCCGTCCGCACGCACCACTGCGGCTAACTGACACACAACGGATCGACGAACGGTGCGCCCGCAGCACATTTCAACGGTATGCTTGCGAGGCTCTAGCTCGCGGCTTGTGTCGGCTCCTGAGCCATTTTCGATACGCCATCCCTGACCACACTCCTCGCAGATCAAGGAGTGAGCCATGCTCAGTCATCGCTTACATGTGCTGTCTTTCAGCGCCATGATTGTCTGTCAGTCCGTCTCTGCCCAGGTTATGGAGCGGGATCTGGGCGACTTCGACCTGAAACTTGCCACTACGCCTACACGCAGTATGGCGCAAGGCCTGGTGACGCCCAGCGGCGGCTCGGGTTCCTTTCATGGCGGGCTGGACCTGACCCACGAGAGCGGCTTCTACTTCGGACAATGGGCACCCAACATGGGCTTCGCCTCCGATACAGGAATGGAGCTTGATTCCTACATGGGCTTCAAGAAGCCTTTCGATAATACCCTGGGCTACGAGCTGGGGATGATTCGTTACAGCTATCCCGACACCAGCCAGATCGACAGCCACGAGTTCTACGCCGGGCTGCGGATGCAAAACAGCAGGATCGGTGCCGCATTCAGTAACGATGTCGGCACGCGTGACAGCACAGTATTTGTCGATCTGGGTGCCATCGAGCAATTGGGGGTGGGCGTACGCATGCAATATGCCAATCATCAGTTCGACACCCCGCAGTCTTCCGCCGACGGTGGGCTGATCAACGGATTCAACGACTGGTCGCTGAACCTGTCACGCCCCTGGCTGGGCATCGACATGAACCTCATCTACAGCGGCTCAAGCCTGAGCGGCGGCGATTGCAGCGTCTATAGCGGTCACAATGCCCGCTGCGAAGGGACGTTCACGCTCAAAGCGGTACGGTCCTTCTTCTAAAGCTCGAAACCGGTTGAACTGCCAGACGCTACACTCCTCTACTGCACGTCAGTACGCCAAGGAGTTGTCATGCAGTCTTTATTCAAAGCCCTCATCACGCTGATGATGACCGTGTCACTGCTTGCAGGATGCAACCAGGTCGGACTGGCGTATCGCAATCTCGACGTGATCATTCCCTGGACGCTCAGCGATTACCTGGATATGAACTCGGAGCAGAAAAGCTGGCTGGATGTACGCCTCAAGCAGCACTTGAGCTGGCATTGCAGTACCCAGTTGCCGGAGTACCTGACCTGGCTGGACAAGCTTGAGGACATGGTCAAGAACGACCAGGTAACCTACGAGGGGCTGGAGGCTCGCACTCGCGAAGCCAAAGAAGCGATCGCGAAAATATCGAAGGAAATCACCCCGTCTGCGGTAGAACTGCTTTCGCGCTTTGACGACAAGCAGGTGCAGGAGATGCAGGAGTCGTTCGCCAAGGATCAGCGCAAACGTGAAAACAAATACCTCGAGCAGCCACTGGAACGCCAGGTCGCGGAGCGTGCCGATCGCATGCAAAAACGCCTGACGCCGTGGATCGGCAAACTCAATCAGGCGCAGAAAGACCGCATTCAGACCTGGTCCGCTTCCCTCGGCGAGCAGAACAAGGCCTGGATCGAAAACCGTACGCGCTGGCAGAACCTGTTCCTCGCCACTGTCCAGCAGCGTCAGGCCAGCGACTTCCCGCAACGTATCGCGGCACTGCTGCAGGACCGTGAGACATTCTGGACGCCTGAGTATCGAAAAGCCTACGACCAGACAGAGAAGGCAGCGATATCCTTGATTGTCGACATCACGGCCATGAGCACCCCGGAACAACGCTCCCGACTGCTGAGCCGGATCGCCGACATGCGCAAGGACTTTACCGATCTGGATTGCCTGAAGTCGCAGAAGTGACCCGATAGCCCTCTCACCACAACTATCGTGCCCATGCTCCGCGTGGTATGCCGTTACGGGCGCTCTGCGTTCTGCCTTGAGCACGCGGCGCGGCGCAAAATCGTGACGCGGAGCGTCACCCAAGGCATTCCCACGCGGAGCGTGAGGAACGATAGCTCTCTGACTACGATAGCTCTCTGACTATCGTGCCCATGCTCCGCGTGGGCACGCCGTTCCGGACGCTCTGCGTCCTGCCTTGAGCGCGGCGCGGCGCGGCGCAAAATCGTGACGCGGAGCGTCACCCAAGGCATTCCCACGCGGAGCGCGAGGAACGATAGCTCTCTGACTAACGATAGCTCTCTGACTATCGTGCCCATGCTCCGCGTGGGCACGCCGTTCCGGACGCTCTGCGTCCTGCCTTGAACTGGCATGCGGGGTGTCAGCGGTTTCAGGCGATCTGTGGCTTTTTAGCGATGGTGTCGAAGAGCACGGGGTCAAGCGGGTCGCCTGCCTGCTCATTGAGCACCTGGCGCGGATGATCATTGCCCGGAATGCTGCTGTCGATCAAAGCCAGCAAGCTTGCGCCACGCTTTGTAAGGATATAAGTCGAGCCATCTCCGCCTTCCTCGCGAGGGCGCGGTTCGATATAGCTGCGATTCAAAAGCGTTTCGAATTCGGTGGATGTCGGATGGGTGCCGTTGTTCTGCACCTCGTGCAACAAACGCTCGATAAGGTCCCAGTTGTAAGTCATTTTTCTAAACCTCCGTCCAGCATGGAATGATCACCCATGACTTCCAGCCACAGGCATGCGACTCAGAGTTTGTGACCTGCGGGGTTTGTGGCGGTTCACCGGAGTTGCCGGACGGCGTGAACAGGCGTTGCCTGCACAAAGCCAGGCTGTACTAAAAAGCCTGCTGTAGAAGATCATCGCTCCCGCCTGCGCGGGAGCGATCAAGTCAGTTACTCCGCGGCCGGGGCCGGGGTGCTGCGTTTTTTCAGCGGTGCCATGCCATCCTGGCTCACCAGATCGGACTTGGGACGGTTGACCGTCTTGCGCTTGGTCGGCCCTTTGGCCGCTGCCTTCTTCTTGTCGCCCTTGGCGTCGGTCTTTTTCTTCTTCACACCTACCGCCTTGCCGGAAGCCTTGACCTTCTTCGGCCCGCCGTAAGTGCCTTTGACCTCTTTAATGACACGACGCTCGAAGCTCTGCTTGAGGTAGCGTTCGACGCTCGACATCAGGTTCCAGTCGCCATGACAGATCAGCGAGATTGCCAGACCGTCGCTGCCCGCACGGCCGGTACGACCAACGCGGTGGACGTAGTCGTCACCGCTGCGTGGCATGTCGAAGTTGATCACCATGTCCAGGCCTTCGACATCAAGGCCACGGGCCGCTACATCGGTCGCGACCATGATCTTGGCGCCGCCTTGCTTCAGACGGTCAATGGCCGCCTTGCGGTCTTTCTGGTCCTTGTCGCCATGCAGCACGAATGCCTTGTACTCCAAGGCCACCAGACGGCCGTACAAACGGTCGGCCATCGCCTTGGTATTGGTGAAGATAATGGCCTTCTGGTAAGTCTCGTTGGCCAGCAGCCAGTTCAGAACCTGTTCCTTGTGCACGTTGTGATCAGCGGTGATGATCTGGTGGCGTGTGCCGGAAGCCAGTTCGCTGACACTGTTCACCTGCAGATGCTGCGGGTCCTTGAGCACCTTGCCGATCATTTCGCGCAGGCCGGCACCGCCGGTGGTTGCGGAGAACAGCATGGTCTGCTCGCGGCCGGCACATTCACCCGCCAGGCGCTCGACGTCTTCGGAGAAACCCATGTCCAGCATACGGTCGGCTTCGTCGAGCACCAGCACTTCAACATGCTTGAGGTCGAGGTTGCCCGCGTTCAACTGCTCCAGCAGACGACCCGGTGTGCCGATCAGAATGTCCGGAACCTTGCGCAGCATGGCCGCCTGTACCTTGAAGTCCTCACCACCGGTGATCAGGCCGGCCTTGACGAAGGTGAACTGCGAGAAGCGCTCGACTTCCTTCAGGGTCTGCTGAGCCAGCTCGCGCGTTGGCAACAGGATCACGGCGCGGATGTCGACACGAACCTTGGCCGGGCCGATCAGGCGGTTGAGGATCGGCAGCACAAACGCGGCGGTCTTGCCGCTACCGGTTTGCGCAGTCACCCGCAGGTCGCGCCCTTGCAGTGCAAGCGGAATGGCGGCCGCCTGCACAGGCGTAGGCTCGACAAATTTAAGCTCGGCCACAGCTTTAAGCAGGCGTTCGTGCAGGGCGAATTCGGAAAACACGGGTGCTACCTCGACGAAAAACAAAAATACAGCTGCATAGCGTAACGGTTTCGAGCGCCGGGGCCGAGTTTCTTTACTACCAAAGGTCGATTTTGTTTATGGATCAGCCCGTACGACACCTCCAGAAGCCGCACAATTGAACCGCTGACGATGAACAACACTTACGTCTCAGCTCACCGGCAGTACGATATCCACTGCCAGCCCACCGCCCGGGCGATTGCGCGCGGCGATCTGGCCACCATGCATTTCAACGGCACGAAGCGCGATGGCCAGGCCCAGGCCGAAACCTTGCGCAGCATTGTCCGGGCCACGTTCGAAAGGCTGAAAGATACGTTGCAGGCACTGTTCATCCACGCCCGGCCCCTGATCGATGACATTGACCGTCAAGCCCGGTGGATATGCCTGAACGTTGGCGATCACCAGCACGTCAGTGCCAACCGTGGTGTGGCGAACCGCATTGCGAATCACGTTTTCGAAGGCCCGGTAAAGCAGCTCGCTGTCGACCTGCGCCACAAAAGGTCCGGGGGCCTGCAGCCTGACCCGACACTGTTTCAGGCCAGCCTCGAACTCGGCATCCTCGACGATGGCCGCCAGCAGGCTGATGACGTCCACCGTTTCTCGCTCCAGGCTTCCGACATCACGCTGCATGCGCGCGAGGGTCAGCAGCTCTTCGATCAGTGCATCCATGCGCTCCGACTCGCGCTCGACCCGCTCGAGCATGTCCAGTTGAGTCGGCTCCTGGCGCAGCAGACCGATAGCGGCACTCATGCGGGTCAGCGGTGAGCGCAACTCATGGGAAATGTCGTGCAGCAGTTGCTGCTGGGAATCGGCCATGACCTTGAGCTGATTGGCCATCCGGTCGCAATCTTCAGCCAGATCGACGATTTCATCGCGTCGCCGCCCCATATCGGGTTTCACCCGCGTATCGAAACGGCCTCTGGCAACCTTGCCCATTGCCTCACGCAATTTGATCAGCGGTGCCACCAGATAGCTGCTGAGGAACCAACTGAACAGTGCGCTCATGAACGTGCCGGTGATCAGCGGATTGAAATGCGAGGGCCGGTCTTCATGGTTGGGGCGCTGGGTGGACCTGATGTGTACGACCGCGCCCTCGCGGGTGTGCACGGCCAGTTCGAAAACTGGATCCTCTACCGGCTTGCCCGCCAACAGCAGGCCGCGGCTGTCGTACAGCCCGACCCGACCTTGCGCGTCAGGCTGCCAGGCATCGAGCAACGCCTGCCCTGCGGCAATGCCGGACTGTTGAAGAATGCGTACTTCGTTGTCGAACACAGTGCTGAACGAAGGATCGCCCGGCCCTGAACGCGACAGCATGAACAAACCGGCACCGACCATGAACGTCATGCTGGTTGCCAGCCAGAACGCCAGAAACAGTTTCCAGAACAACCGGCTCGGTCTCATGGCGTAATCAACATATAGCCCAGATTGCGTACGCTCTGTATCCAGCTCCGGCTATCGTTGCGCGGCCCCAGTTTGTGACGAATGCTGCTGATGTGCACGTCGATGCTGCGGTCATAGCGCGCCAGCGGCCGGCCCAGTGCGTTCATCGACAGGTTCTGCTTGCTGACCAGTTGCCCGGCGTGACGCGCCAGCTCTTCGAGCAGGCAGAACTCGTTGCCAGTCAGTTCAAGCGTGACGCCCTGCCAGTGTGCTTCGCGTTTGCCCGGCCAGAGCGTCAGTTCACCGGCCTGTACCACATCCCTTCCCGTCTAGACCATTGGTACCGCCCGTACCCTGCGCATGATCGCCCGCAGACGCGCCACCAGTTCGCCCGGTGAGCTGGGCTTGGGCACGTAATCGTCAGCCCCCAGTTCCAGACCGGAAATACGGTCGATGTTGTCGCCACGGGCCGTCAGCAGAATCACCGGTACCTGGCTTTGCGCGCGGATACGCCGGAGCACTTCGATCCCGGACATGCGCGGCATCATGATGTCGAGCACAACAATGTCGTGACGACCCGACAACGCCTCGATTTCCCCTTCTTCAGCACTGTTGGTGCAGGTCACCGTGAAGTGTTCACGGGTCAGGTACTGACTGAGCATTTCTGTCAGTTCCCGATCATCGTCGACAAGCAATACGCACGTCATGGCAGGCCCTTATTAGTAGTTGCCGATTATCCCGGCGCTGCCACGGCGTGTCAGCCAGGCTGGATGATCTTTACCTAACCTTACACTGCGTTAACCGTCCCCAACCTGCCCGCCCCCTATGCTGCGCAGCCAACAGCGCCCGCCGGGGCCCTTTCTGGCGTCTCACCGGCAGCGTTCAAGCGCCTGAGTTCGCAGCTTTTCTGGAAAGGGTTTGATGATTTATTCGCGTCTGCTTCTATCGCTCTGCCTGTTATTCAGCGTCCCGCTGGTGCACGCCGACACTTTTTCCATCTCGGACATCCGCGTCAACGGCCTGCAACGCGTGTCAGCCGGCAGCGTCTTCGCTGCACTGCCGCTCAATGTCGGTGATAAGGCCGATGAACAGCGTCTGGCCGACGCTGCGCGCTCATTGTTCAAGACCGGCTTTTTTCAGGACATTGACGTTGCGCGCGACGGCAATGTGCTGGTAATCAATGTCGTCGAACGCCCCTCCATCGCCAGCATCGAGATTGTCGGCAACAAGGCAATCAGCACCGACGACCTGATGAAGGGCCTGAAGCAGTCGGGGCTCAGCGAGGGCGAGATTTTCCAGCGCGCCACCCTTGAGGGCGTGCGCAATGAGCTACAACGCCAATACGTCTCCCAAGGCCGTTACAGCGCCTCGGTCGATGCTCAGGCGCTGCCTGCGCCACGTAACCGCATCGCCCTGAAAATAACTATCGACGAGGGGACGGTGGCGTCGATCCAGCACATCAATGTGGTCGGCAACACGGTGTTCCCCGATGAACAGCTCGCCGACCAGTTTCAACTGAAAACCAGCAACTGGCTGTCATTTTTCAAGAACGATGACAAGTACGCTCGCGAAAAGCTGTCCGGCGACCTGGAGCGCCTGCGTTCCTGGTACCTGGATCGTGGCTACATCAACATGGACATAAACTCGACCCAGGTGTCGCTGACGCCCGACAAGAAGAGTGTGTTCATTACCGTGAATATCACCGAGGGCGACCGGTATACGGTGGCCAGCGTCAAACTCGGCGGCGACCTGAAGGTGCCGCAGGATCAGCTTGAGCAACTGATTCTGGTCAAACCGGGACAGGTGTTTTCGCGCAAGGTCATGACCGATACCACCAACCTGATCACACGCCGCCTGGGCAATGACGGTTACACCTTCGCCAACGTCAACGGCGTGCCGAAAGCCAATGAGGCCGATCACACGGTAGACATCAGCTTCGTGGTCGATCCGGGCAAACGTGCTTATGCCAATCGCATCAACTTTCGCGGCAATACCAAGACCGCCGATGAAGTGCTACGCCGCGAAATGCGCCAAATGGAGGGCGGCTGGGCGTCGACTTACCTGATCGACCAGTCGAAAGTGCGCCTGGAGCGTCTGGGCTTTTTCAAGGAGGTGAACGTCGAAACACCGGCGGTCCCAGGAACCGACGACCAGGTGGACATCAACTACGCGGTCGAAGAGCAAGCCTCGGGCAACATCACCGCCAGCGTGGGCTTCTCGCAGAGCGCAGGATTGATACTGGGGGGGTCCATCTCGCAGAACAACATCCTCGGCACCGGTAACTTCGCCAGCCTCGGCATGACCCGCTCCGAGTACCAGACCAAGTACAACTTCGCCTTCACCAACCCGTACTTCACACCGGACGGTGTGAGCCTGGGCTACAACGTTTTCTACAACACAACCGACTACAGCAAGTATTACGACGATGACGACGAGGTCTCCTATTACTCGCTCGACAGCGTGGGCGCGGGGGTCAACCTCGGTTATCCGATCAGCGAAACATCGCGCCTGACCTACGGTCTGTCGATCCAGCACGACACCCTCGACCCCGGCAGCTACAGCGCCGACGAGATTTACGACTTCATCGAGCGTGAGGGCTCGTCATTCACCAACCTGAAAGCCAGCGTCGGCTGGTCGGAATCGACCCTCAACAAAGGCGTGCTGGCCACGCGCGGCCATTCACAAAGCCTGACCCTGACCAGCACCGTGCCGGGCAGTGACCTGCAGTTTTACAAGCTCGACTACAACGGCCAGACGTTCGTGCCACTCAGCGACGCAACCTCGTTACGCCTGCACACCAAACTCGGCTACGGCAACGGTTATGGCGATACCGACGGCCTGCCGTTCTATGAAAACTATACGGCGGGCGGCCAGGCCACGGTCCGCGGCTTCAAGGACGGCACTCTGGGACCGCGCAATACCCCGGCCACCGGGGCCTACGCCAGCCAGGGTCAGATTTATTACTCGGACCGCGACACGGAAGCACTGGGCGGCAACGTCCTGATCACCGGCGGCATGGAATACCTGTTCCCGATGCCCTTCGTCAAAGACCAGAAATCCCTGCGCACCTCGCTGTTCTGGGACTTCGGCACCGTCTACGCCGACAAGTGCTACCTGAGCACCACGCAGAACTGCGGCAACATCAATATCGACCAGATGGCCAGCTCGGTCGGCGTCGGCGTGACCTGGTACTCGCCGCTCGGCCCATTGAGCTTCGACCTCGCCGTACCGATCAAGAAACCCGAAGACGCCGAGACCCAAGTGTTCCAGTTCTCGCTGGGCCAGACTTTTTGAAACCTGGCCTTTTACAGCGTGAACCTTTACCCAGCATTACCCGGCCCGGACCGCGCTTTACGTCCGGGCATTGAATACTGCCTGGTATCACCCACCTGGTCAGGAGCCGCCCCATGAGCCGCGAAGTCAGACAAATTACCCCCGATGTGCAGGAAATCATCCAGCAGGCATTGCGCTCGCTGCTGGGCAAAGGTTTCGTTATCGCGTTATTCGGCAGCGAAGACACAACCGGGGCGATGCACTACCACCTGCGCATCGACCACGACGCAACAGGTCTGGGCATCGAGCATCACGACAATGTCGAAGACGGCTTCATCGACGACATTTTCATGCTGGCAACGCGCATGAAGACCATGCTCAAGCAACGCGAAACCCTGAGTCGCATGCACGGCGGCAGCCAGGCGAGGGGTCAGGTCCGGCTGCTGACCTGGATCAACGACGACAGCAGCCAGACGGTGCTGCAAACGGCCGGGGATGCAGGACGTGAATGCTTGAGCGCGTTGCGAGGGCGGCGAATGGCAGGGTGATGCGGGCTGCTCCGACTAATCATGGTGACAAAAACTGTCCCTGTCTCTGTGTACTGTGATCTTCACACTCAACGGAGAAAATGACTGATGAAGCGCATTCAATACAGCAAATACGGCGGCCCGGAGCTGATGCGGCTTGAGGATTTCGAGTTGTCCGCGCCCGGAAAAGGCGAGGTGGCTGTGCAGGTCCGGTTTGCCGCTATTAACCCGATCGACTGGAAACTGCGTAACGGGATGATGAAGATCGTCACCGGCAAAGCGTTCCCCCGGGCAATGGGCATGGACTTTTCGGGCGCTGTCACCGCGGTCGGCGCGGACGTCACTCGGCTCAAGGTAGGCGACGCGGTGCTGGGGCTTGCACGTTTCAAGGAAAGCGGCGCATTTGGTCAGGCTGTCGTGACCAGAGAAACGTTTCTGGCCAAAAAACCCGCGTCGCTTTCTTTCGAAGATGCAGCCTGCATCGGCACGCCGGGCATCACCGCCTGGAATGGGCTGATCGACAAAGCGAAGCTGCAGGCAGGCCAGCATGTGTTCATCAACGGCTGCTCGGGAGCGGTCGGTGAAGCGGCGGTGCAGATCGCGCTTTACCTCGGTGCTACGGTCTCCGGCAGCTGCAGTGCCAGGGATTTCGAGCGGGCAAAGGCGCTGGGTGTACAGAATGTCTACGACTATAGAACCACCCACGTATCGGCTATTCCCGCACGTTTCGACGTGGTGTACGACACCGCCGCAACGCTGACGGTATCGGAAGGCGTTGAAATGTTAAAACCGGGCGGGGTGTTTCTGGACCTGAACCCTGGCCCCGGCAAGTTCATACGCGCCCTCTTCGATCGCAGGCTCAAGCCCATCATAGGTTCGCCACGCGTCGAGATTCTGGATAAGCTGGCCGAAGCTGCCAGCAGGGGCACCTTCAAGATCCCGGTGGGTGAAGTCGTTCCCTTGAGCAGCGCAATCAAACTGATCCACGAACTTGAGAAAGGTCGCAAGCTCGGTGGCAAAGGTGTTATCGCGATGGAGTAGGCATGGCCAGAAGTCATCGTTTGTTTGAGTTGATGCAAGCGCTCCGACGACATCGCAGGACGGTATCGGGCGCGTCTCTTGCGCAGGAACTGGGCGTTTCACTGCGCACCATCCGCCGCGATGTTGCGACCCTGCAAGGCATGGGTGCCGATATCGACGGCGAGCCGGGTCTGGGGTATATCCTCAAGCCCGGTTTTCTGTTGCCCCCATTGTCGTTCACGGAAGAGGAAGTGCAGGCGCTGATGATCGGCGCGCAGTGGGTCAGTCGCCAGACGGACGATAAGTTCGCCTTCGCCGTAAAAAATGCCCTGGCCAAAATCAGCGCCGTTTTGCCTGTGGAGATGCGTCCGACACTGGAAGACGAAACGTTCTACATCAGCAAACCGCTCAGCGCTGCAACGACCATCGACCTGAGCGAAATTCGCCGCGCGCTTCGCGACCAGCACAAGCTGAGCATCACGCTTTCGATAGAGCATGCGCCCAAGGACCCGCAGATCATCTGGCCGATCATGCTCGGCTTCATCGAGTCCAGGCGACATCTGGCGGCCTGGTGTGAGGGCGACAGCCGATACCGGGTGATCGACATGGATGACATCGCGCAGGCGCAAGTTCTGGCTGAACGCTACACGGGCAACCGCCGCCAACTTATCAAGGAGTGGCGTGCACTGGAGATTTTGCCTTGCAACGTCCGGGGCGAGACCTGCTGATACGAGCAACCGCCCTCGCAATCTTCGCCCTGCCCTGAATGCCATGAACAAAACAGCTGGGCCTTTTCATCGACCCGTTTTTCAGTACCGCCCAATCCTGGCGCTCAGTATCCCGACGCCTTGGCCAATTGCCGTAATCCGAACTCCGGCGCGATGCGACTCAGCAAATACAGCATCTGGCTCAAGCCTGGGCGAATCTCGGCCTTTCCTGCTGCGATACCTGCCATCGCCTGATCCGCCAGCTTGGCGAGGGGCATAGGTGCCGGGCCTTTTGACGCGTGCCCGCTCACCAGGTTGTTGAACAACGCAGTATCGGTACTCGGCGGAGCAATTTCGATCACTTTGAGCGAGGTCTTTTTGAGTTGCACACGCAATGCGCGGGTGTAAGCATGTAACCCGGCTTTAGCAGCGCTGTAGATCGGGGACACAGGAAAGGGGACGAACGCTAGCCCTGAAGTGATGTTGACGATCATTGCCTGGGGTCGGCCGAGAAGGTGCGGGAGAAACTGCTGCACCATTCGAATGGGGCCATTCAGATCAACGTCGACTTCAAGCGCTACATCATCAAGCGAGCGGAGCGCGGAAAGTTCGATGTTGCGCATGATGCCTGCATTATTCACCAGAATGTCGAGCGTCGGAAACTCCTGCATCAGTTGCTCATGTAACCTCACGATGTCTTCGGGTCGGCCGACGTCACTGCGTATTGCCTTTACACCCGGCAACTCACGCTGGACTGCCTGTAATCCTGCCTCATCACGCCCTGTAACGATGACCACGTTTCCCATGGCCAAAAAGCGACGGGCGAGTTCAAGGCCTATACCGCGTGTACCGCCAGTGATCAGTACCGTCTTGGCGCTCAGGTTCATTGCTGCAACTCCCCTACTGACGTTGCGCTCATAAAGTTGCTCTCGTAAAAAGATCATGATTACTTTGAATACTGCGACTGTGAGCAGCGCAGCCTGGAGCGCACCTTTAAAGCTTCAAACCTGTCACGGCCTGCAGACGCAGGCCGCGACCCGGTGTTTTGATCAAGCCATTGTAATGACGAGCTTGCCGGTCACGCGCCCGGCGGCGCTGATCGCTTGAGCAGTGGCGATTTGCCCGATCGAAAAGGTCTGCTCGATACGCAGATCAAGCGCTCCCATCTCATACAAGCGCGCCGCTTCTTCAAACGCCCGCTCGGGATGGTCGAGCGATTTCGCAGAGAAAACCACGCCATGCTGCGGAGCCGTCACATCAGAAATGGACACGACCCGGCTGGCATCGCCGACAATGGCAACCAGTTCAGGCACGGTGCCCGCCCCGGCCAGGTCTAGCGCGGCATTTACGCCGTTGGGTGCCAAGGCCTGCACTCTCGCGGCCAGGCCGGGTTCGTAGGTGGTCGGCACAGCGCCCAGGCTGCGAATGTACTCATGCTTGAGAGCACTCGCCGTACCGATCACGATGGCGCCGCGATGCAGTGCCATCTGGATGGCGGCAGATCCGACACCCCCGGCCGCGCCCGTTATCAAGAGCGTTTCGCCAGCCTTGATATTGACGTGATCGAGGATACGGGTAGCGGTTTCAACAATGACAGGCAAACCACCTGCCACCTCGATGGGCATGTTGCGCGGCACAAACGCCCAACTTCTCAGGACTGCCTGTTCCGCCAATGTGTTTCGTCCGTAGCCAAAAACGACGTCACCGACTGCAAACCCTGAAACACCCTCGCCGACCTCATCAATAATGCCTGCCGCCTCTGAGCCGACACCGGCGGGGAAGCTAACGGGCATGAAGTCATGAACATACCCCGCGCGTATTTTCCAGTCGATGGGATTGACACCGACCGCCTGCACTTTAATGCGCACCTCACCCGGCCCCGCGTACGGAGGGTCTATGTCGACGATCTTCAATACATCGGTGCCACCATATTCGTTGAACTGAACGGCTTTCATAAGTAGTCCTCTTACTGCGTCAATAACTGTCGGGAGTGGAATTCCCATCGTTAGGCTGTGCATAAATTCGCTACAGCGACTTTTTGAAACAGATGCGGGCGAAATACCGCCGATGGCGGATGTGCCTTGGCGATCTCGCGGAAGTCGGGGTGTTTGAAAGCGGTGCGCCAGGACTGCGCAGACTCGAACACTGCGTAGTTGAGATACGTTGGGCTGTCTCCCAAGGCGCGATGCAGCTGCGTCGAGATGAAACCAGGTTGTTTTTTCATGAACGCAGCGTCTGCTGCCCACGCGACGAGGAAGGCTGCTTCGTCCTCAGCTGACATAGTGCAGACGTTGATTAACACGATGGGGGCAGCATCGATTCCCATCTGTTGGCTTAATGGAAACGACGGATCAAGCGGCTCAACACTGGACATGGTGATTTTCCTCAATCAGCTACTGATTCAATTGCCAAGGCAACAACAGTCTCCGCTGCGTCAAGTGCTCATCAAGGGCTTTGCCTTGTCCGTGCCATGGTAAGTGGGGAGGGGGACAGTTTCTGTCACCAGGGTGCAGTGGCGGTCGGATTTGGAGTCGCAAAAGGCTGACGACGAAAAAGGCCCTGCTGTTGCAGGGCCTTTTGAAGTATTCAGGACGGGCTGATTACTTCAGGTTTTTCTTGAAGAACTCACCCAGCTTGTCGAACGGGATGAGATCGACCCGATCATAAAGGTCCACATGCCCCGCGCCCGGTACGATAATCAGTTGCTTGGGCTGACCGGCCAGTTTGTAGGCCTCCTCGCTGAACTCCAGAGAGTGCGCAGCCGAACCGGCAATGAACAGCATCGGGCGTGGCGATATCGTCTCGATGTCGTTGAACGGATAGAAGTTCATGAACTTGACGTTGCTGGTCAGCGTCGGGTGAGTGGTCAGTTCGGGGGACTGGCCTTCGGGCGTGAACTCGCCCCGTGGCGTGCGATAGAAATCATAGAACTCACGTTCGATCGGGCCGGATTTGTCAGTCAGTTTGTGTACGGTGCCGCTGGTGTAGGCCGTATCGCCACCGCTGTATTCCACGTCGCGTTGCAGTGCCGCTTGCTCAATGATCTTCTTGCGCTGAGCCAGGGTTTGCGAATGTTTCAGACCATTGCGATTGGCGGCACCCATGTCGTACATGCTGACGGTGGCGATAGCTTTCATGCGCGGGTCGATCTTCGCGGCACTGATGACAAAGCTGCCACTGCCGCAGATGCCCAGAACCCCGATGCGATTCTTGTCCACAAAGGTCTGGGTGCCGAGAAAGTCCACTGCGGCGCTGAAGTCTTCGGCATAGATATCCGGCGAAACAGCGTTACGCGGCAGGCCTTCACTGTCGCCCCAGAATGACAGGTCCAGCGATAGCGTGACGAAGCCCTGCTCGGCCAGTTTCTGCGCATAAAGATTGGCGCTTTGCTCCTTCACGGCACCCATGGGATGGCCGACGATGATTGCCGGAGCTTTAACATTCGGGTTCGAACCTTTGGGGATGAACAGGCTGCCGCCGACTTTCATCTTGTACTGATTAGTGAACAGCACTTTTTGCGCAGTGACTTTATCGCTTGTGTAGAAATTATCAGCACCGTGAGACATGTCTGCTCCTGTCGCAGCGTATGAGCTTATTAAAAGCCCCAACATCAAAAGAAACTTTTTCATGGCGTGTTCCCTTGTTAAGTGATTGACCCGCGTTCTTTTCAGCACTTGTTTGTGACGTTATTGATCAATACGAGCATCGCGTCGCGCCGCCGCAGCAAGTGCGGCCGAACCCGCCAGCACCAAGCCTCCAAACGCGAACGGGCTCCACCAGCCGAGGTTGTCGAACAGTGCGCCGCCGATGCCTGCTCCGGCGGTGATCGCCAATTGAATGGTTGCCACCATCAACCCGCCACCGGCCTCGGCGTCGTCGGGCAGCGTTCTACTCAGCCAAAGGCCCCAGGCAACAGGCGCAGGCGTGGCGATCAGCCCCCAGGCGGCAAGCACGATGGCGACGGCCTGTGGCGAATGGCCGAGACCGGTGAGCAACCCGGCCAGCACCGCCATCAGCAGCGGAATGCCGATCAGGCAGGCATACAGGCCTTTGTGCAGCAGCCTGCCGATCAGGTAGGTGCCGGCCAGCCCGCTGGCCCCCAGCGCCAAAAGCATCAGGGACAGGGAGTTGACGCTGACCCCGGTGATCTCTTCCAGAAACGGGCGCAAATAGGTGAAGACGGCGAACTGGCCCATGAACAGCAACAGGATGGCGGCCATGCCGATGGCCACTTGCGGGTTACCCAGCAGGCGAAACGGATTGCGCGCCCGCTTGCCCGGCTGGCTGTTCATTGCCGGAAGGCTTAGCCACTGCCAGGCAAACGCCAGAGCAGCGAGCGGAATAACCAGAAAAAACGCGCCACGCCAACCGATGTATTGGCCCATGAAGCTGCCCAACGGCGCTGCTACTGTGGCCGCCAGCGCATTACCGCCGTTGATCAGTGCAAGGCCCTTGGAAACAGACTCTTCGGGCACCAGCTTCATTACGGTCGCCGTCGACATCGACCAGAAACCGCCAATGGCAATCCCGAGCAACGCACGGCCCGCCATGAACAACCAGCCGTTGGACGCCAGCGTGACGATCACCCCGGATACCAGCAACAGCAGGCTGAAGCCCAGCAGCACCGGTTTGCGGTCAAGATGCCCGGTCAGCGGTGTGTTCAGCAGGCTGGTCAATACTGCAAAAAAACCCGAGATCGATATTGCCTGCCCTGCCTGACCCTGGCTGATGCCGAGGTCCTGCGCGATCGGCGTCAGCAGGCTGACCGGCATGAACTCCGAGGCAATCAGCACCACCACACACAGCGCCATCGAAAATACAGCGCACCATGCAGGGGGATGTGCGGTTCTGGAGGGCTGCTGCAGAGTTGAATCAAATGCTTGCATGCGTCCTGACCTGGCGACGTTAAAAATAGTCGGCACAGGTTAGGGCAAAGGGATTAGGATTATTAGACGCCATAATTTCCACGCGCTTGTGAGAGATACTCAGCAATGAGCACACCGAAACTCAATGACCTGCAAGCCTTCCTGCTGGTGGCCCGAGATCAGAGCTTTACCAAGGCCGCGACCAAACTGGGCGTCACTCCCTCGGCCCTGAGCCACAGCATGAGAGGGCTTGAGGAGCGCATGGGCCTGCGCCTGCTGACAAGAACCACGCGTAACGTGGCACCGACCGAAGCCGGCGAAAGGCTGATGCGTTCGATCGGGCCGCTGCTGGATCAGATTGCCGTGGAAGTCGAAGTATTGGCCGAACTGCGCGACAAGCCCGCTGGCACCATTCGCATTACCTGCTCCGATGACGCCGCCGAAGGCATCATCCGCCCGATGCTTGCAGGGTTTCTCGCGCAGTACCCGGATATCCAGATCGAGGTCTGCATCGACTACGGCTTCACCAATATTGTCAGCGAACGTTTCGATGCAGGCATCCGCCTGGGTGAATCCATCAGCAAGGACATGATCGCCGTGCGTCTCGGGCCTGACTGGCGCTTGTCAGTGGTCGGGTCGCCCGCCTACTTCGAGCGACACCCCGTTCCCCTTCAACCGCAGGACCTGACCCAGCACACCTGCATCAACATCCGTCATTCGCCAAACGGCAGCTGCTACGCCTGGGAATTCGAGAAGGACAGCCGCAAGCTCAACCTACGAGTCAACGGGCAATTCACGTCGAACAGCATGATTCATGTGCTCAACGCCGCACTGGACGGCGTGGGCCTGGCCTACGTGCCGGACTCCATGGCCGAGCCGCACATTGCCAGTGGCCGCCTGAAAGAAGTGCTGGTCGACTGGAGCCCGTATTTCGAAGGCTTTCACTTGTATTACCCGAACCGGCGACAGGCGTCGCCGGCGTTCAGTGCGTTTGTCGAGGCGGTGAGGTATCGGGAGTAACCAGGAGGCGACATTCAGATCCACCCATTGCGTTTGCAACCGACGTCAGCGGCGCATCAAAAGATGAGGTTTCTTCACAATGCGGGTAAATCAATATAAATAAAATGCGGGTGCTTCACCACCAATTCGGACTGACTGGCACCAGCGTTATATTTAAAAGAGCCATAACAAAACAGATAGACTTTTTGGGCCAAGTCAAACGTATTCAGCTGGTTCAGCAATGCGCGCCCGGCTGCTCCCACCTCAAAGACTTCTGACTTTAGCACGACAACCTTCGGAGCTTGCCCAAGGGCTTTCTCTTGTAGACCTAAATAAAAATCTCCCCCGACCTTATCTACGGAAATAACTGGAGCAGTAAATATCTTGGTGCCCACTTTCCCAAGAAATTTGGTGCTATTGAGCTCAAACGAGTAAAAAGCAGAATCATAGGTGCCTTCAGGGTTCCATGGTGCTTTCAAGGGATTGCTTTTTCTGGACTGCACCGTCATTTTCAGCCATGCCCTCGCAAACTTTCCCACCCCCCCAGAATGACCTTCGCTGGTACCAAAACCCTCTCTGGAGCGCCCGCCAACCCCGGATCCTGACCGCAATTCACCGTTGTTCGCAGGCTCAAGCAGACGTCCAGATGAGTTCACTGCTGCAGTGAGTGGATCTATCCATACCTGTGGAAACTCTTTTTTCACCGGGTTCGCTTTGAGCTGCGAGGATGCGCTGGTAGTTGTTGTAGATGAGGTTTGGGGCTTTCTATCACACCCCTCAGGGTGATGCCCCCGGAAGTGAGCAGAGGGTGAAGTTTTTCTGCCTGCTTTTTCCTTGTCTGGTATGACGATGCTTACCTTGACGCCACATGAGGAATTAGCACATTTCACTTTGACAGCATTATTGGCTGATACCGATGTCTTGTATAACTCTTCGATTTGGTCTATTCCGACTAACGCACCGGCATTTCCAAGACTTGGATGATCTTCTGTCAACAACGCTTGTTCATGCATATTTGAAATCCCTATAGACATTTACTATATCTTCCATGATAGCCAGCATGGAATTCAACCCTTAGCGATATTGGAACAGGCCTCTCTGCCTGTTCCCTTTTTGAATTTGAATTCTAACGTATCGGCGGAGCACGAGACAGAATGGCGGGATCAAAGAGTTCGACCGACCATCATGACAGCGATTATTGTGTGTCCTGTCATAAGGGGCTCGCTCCTTCTGATCCGTAAGTGCTTTAATCACGCCCCCTCTTCGCTCAACGGGCCCGATGCTTTTATGGACATTCACTCGCTTTGGCTCAAGACCCAGGAACTCTGGGACATGCTCGACCAGCACCCGTGGGTACGCACCGGGCTGGCACTGGTCCTGTTGCTGACCGCCGCGCTGGTACTTGGCCGTGTGGCGCGCTTTGTGGTCCTGTACGCGGTGAAGATGCTCGGCCGTCAGCCGTCCCTGCATTGGGTTAACGACTTCCGTCACAACAAGGTCTTCCATCGTCTCGCGCAGATGGTACCGTCGCTGGTCATCCAGTTCGGACTGACCCTGGTCCCGGGCCTGAGTGCGGCAGGCAAAAACGTCATCGGCAATATAGCCATGGCCTTCACCATCCTGTTCATGACCCTGGCCATCGGTGCCCTGCTCAACGCTCTGCTGGACATCTACGCGCGCACCGAACACGCCCGCACGCGCTCGATCAAAGGCTACGTGCAACTGTCGAAGATGATCCTCTACGTCTTCGCCGCGATCATCATCGTCGCCACCCTGATCGACCGTTCGCCCCTGCTACTGCTGTCCGGCCTTGGCGCCATGTCGGCGGTCATCCTGTTGGTCTACAAGGACACCCTGCTCTCCTTCGTCGCCAGTGTGCAGCTGACCAGCAACGACATGCTGCGCGTTGGCGACTGGATCGAAATGCCGCAAGTGGGCGCGGATGGCGACGTGGTGGACATCACCCTGCACACCGTCAAAGTGCAGAACTTCGACAAAACCATCGTCTCCATCCCCACCTGGCGCCTGATGTCCGAATCGTTCCGCAACTGGCGCGGCATGCAGCAATCCGGCGGACGGCGCATCAAACGCAGCCTGTTCATCGACGCCAGCGGCGTGCGCTTCGTGCGTGACGATGAAGAGCAACAACTGATGCAAATCCACCTGCTCACCGACTACATCGGCCGCAAACAGGCCGAACTGCTGGCCTGGAACCAGGCACAAGGCAACGTCGCACAAATGTCCGCCAACCGCCGACGCATGACCAACATCGGCACCTTCCGCGCCTACGCCCTGGCGTACCTGAAGAGCCACGTCGATATCAATTCAGGCATGACCTGCATGGTTCGTCAGCTGGAGCCTACGTCGCAGGGCATTCCGCTGGAAATCTACTGCTTCACGCGCACGACGGTGTGGGTTGAGTACGAGCGGATACAGGGGGATATTTTCGATTATCTGATTACGGTAATGCCGGAGTTCGGGTTGGGGTTGTATCAGCAGCCTAGTGGGGCGGATATGCGGGTGGGGTTGAGGGGGGAGACTATGAGTCAAGTCACAGCTGACTGGACGAGAGAGTGTTGAGGTTGGGATTTGAAGGTTTTTGGAATGGGGTAGTGATTCCATCGCTCCCCGCTATCGTGATTTGGGGATATGGAACCGCTGAAGAGTTTTAGCCACTCAGTAGCTTTCTTTTGAGCTACACGCATGCGCGTATCCAACTGTTCAGCACATACCATTCAAACGTGTGCCGCCCGCTCGATATTGAGCAGTATCGCAATCGAAATCCAAACATCACATAACCAACAGAAAGCAAACTAGCGAATCCTATACATTTGCCATGTGGGGCGTGGCAACGATCACACTAAGCTTTCGGTTATGTCGCTGCGCGCCTATCGCTTAATCCTACATCGAAGAGAGAACCGTCATGGGACTATGTATTTCAAAACATTCTGGCAGCAGCTACAGCTACAGTGATAGCGACCGCTGGGAAGTGCCTGTAAACCCTTCAAATGCTAGGTCTGCATCTAGTCATCAAACGGCATCTGCGAGCTATAGAGCCTCAGACGAGGAGGATGAACGTCCTGCAACATTTTCTCATTTTCAACTCGCGCGGTGCGGCGGAGATTATACCCTTAGCATGGTTTCTTTAGCGGCTTATCAAGCAGAAAGGCGGCATCGCGGTAATTTAATAAAGGACCGTAGTCAATCCATACTTCCATGGGTGCAGGTATATCACTCTGAAACAGGCCTGGATTACAGTTTCCAGATTGACAGAACCACGACTGTCAAAGTGGCCGGATTCAACTGCAATGTTCCCAATGATGGAGGGACTCGGCATTTATACAGTGCCGGCACGAGCCAGGTAAATATGCCTGTCATCGCAGACAACATGAGTGCGTGCATTGCTGTCGCGTGTGCGGCGGAAAACGTAGATGCCGGCACGGGTGAACGTAGGCCGGGGGCGAAAGTTCGCGTATTCCATCTACTCCCTTTTCGCCGCGAAGACCTTATGCCAGAACAAGTTTTAGCCTCTGTGCGCGATTATCTGCGGGATATTAAGGAACAGGGGCTAACAATGCGCGTAGCCCTGCATGGAGGAAATAGAGAGGGTGATTTCTCAGTCAGCACTGCGGAGGCATTGAAAAGCCTGTTTGCTGATGAAGGAATCCCGATTGAATTCGACGAAACTTGTGCAAACCGAACATCTGAAACACTGCTTGGCGCCGTTATTCTTAATGACAACTCGACTCAATTCATAAAGCATTTGGTCGCTTTATGACACGATGCTGCGGCTGTCGGCAGCGCTTCGATTTTGCCTGAACAGTTCGCAGACGAACCGGTTTTTTTTTTGGGGGGGGGTGGAGCCCGACGTCGCAAGCAATTCTCGTAGTAGCAAGAGTGAGGTGTCCTTTTTTAAAACGGATTTCTCCCGCTCAAGACGGGCAATCCGGGCTTCCAGTTCCTGGATTTTCTGCTGCTCTGGCGTCAGGGCTTTGCTCTGCGGGGTTACGCCATTGCGCTCCTGCTAGAGCTGGCTCACCCCGCCACGCGGCGCAGACTCGACAACTCCCAGCGAACGTGAGGCCTCGATGTGGCTGTAGCCTTGATCAAGCACGAGGCCTGCTGCCTCGCGCTTGAATTCAGTGGAAAAGTTACGGCGTTGTTTGGTCATCAGACACCTCTATCTGGCGATATTCTCGCCTAAATGAGTGTCCGGAGTCATTAGACCACTACACATGAATGGGCATGATCCGTATGCCTATCTCAACGATGTGCTGATGCGACTGCCGACGCATCGGGCGAGTGAAATTACAGAGTTTCTGCCACACCGCTGGACGCCTGCTCGACAGCCTGCATAGGTTTATAGGCGCCAATATTGACAGTTGAGAGAAATCCCCAGACTATAAATTCATGACTATTACCTACCGGTTGAACATGATGCGCACCTTGATGACCGCCTTGGGCGGGCCATAGGGTGATGCGCGCGTAGGCACTAGGCGCATTGACTAAAGCCCCGTCAGAAATGGACGGGGCTTTCTCATTCTCCGTTCAGGATGGCCAATCTCAGGAGTGTGAAGATGTTGCAGATTCGTCGAGCTGAGCGTTGTGATGCTGAGGCAGCATTCGATATCCGCTTTCAGGCAATTCAGAACCAATGCAGCACCGTTTACACGAATGCTCAAGTGATGGCTTGGATTTGCGTTCCACTCACGGATAAATACAGATCATGGGTGGAAAACGATTATCACTTGGCGTGCGTCAATGGACTTCCTGTGGCTACAGGGCTGATAAATCTTCAGAGCGGGGAGCTGGAGGCAATCTTCGTGTTACCCAAGTTCATGGGCCAAGGCATAGGCAAAAAGATGGTCACTCATCTTGAGCATCTAGCCCGAAACGCGGGGCTTGCTGAGATCCACCTTGAAGCCACGCTGAATGCTGAAAGTTTTTATCAGCGCTGTGGCTTCACCGCAAGCGCGCAAGCTGTTTACAACTCCCCCTCCGGGCTCCAATTGGCCTGCGTGCCTATGCGCAAGCAGTTGGTAGATCTGACCGACCTCAAGTATCTTGAGTGTCGTGCGATTCGCTAGTTGTACCTGCGAAAAATCGGTCCCTTGGCGATTGGTAGTCCAGTCGCCCTCGGTCGACAGATGGCACATTTATTTAGCCAGGCTCTCATGCCTGCTGCCCAGGCGTTGGTGAGGTGACTTCGCTAGACGTTTACTGATCAGAGCATCAAAAGCCACCTATAAAAAATGACAAATCGGGGGTTAAAGATGAATCGCCTGTTTCATGCTGCAGCGTTTGCAAGCTTCATGATGATCGTTGCAGCACCCGCCCAAGCCCGTATTACACAATTGGAAATCCTGCGAACCGAACCCGCGTTCGGAGGCGAAAGCTTTGGGAATACAGGGGCTTACGAGCGCGTCTTTGCGCGCGCTCATGGTGAGTTAGACCCAAGAGCGTCTGAAAACAAGATTATTCAAGACATCGAACTTGCGCCCCGTAACGGTCGTGGGATGGTTGAATACACCACTGATGTTGCAATCCTGCGTCCCGCTGACGTGGCTAAATCGACTGACATTCTTCTATTTGATGTGCCAAATCGAGGCTCTAAGCGCGCGATGTTATTGTTCAACGCTGATATGCGGGGTAGTCCAGCAGCGTTCAACAACTTCGAAGTCGCCGGGGACGGTTTTCTACAGCGCCAGGGTACGACGCTGATCGCGTTTGCCTGGCAGGGGGACGTTGCCCCGGGCGACAACCGCATGATGGTGCAATTACCGACGGCCATAAATACTGATGGGGCGCCGGTAACAGGTGTGGTGCGCAGTGAGTTGACCACGCTCTCGCCGACCGTCAGCCTTAATCTGTCCGCAGGTTGGTTCACCTCCACGCCGCCTCATACGAGCTACAAATCGGTTGAAACCGACAATACCAAAGTGCTCGCGGATGGCTTTCGTCCGACATTGACGGTGCGATCGCGAGCAAATGCGCCCAGACAGGAAATTCCAGTGAATGACTGGAAGTTTGGCGATTGCAATACGCCGAACGAAATCCAGATATGCCTACCCGCTGGTTTTCAGCCCGGTAAGCTTTACGAGCTGATTTACCGGGCCAAGGAGCCGGCGGTAATGGGTATTGGTTTTGCTATCGCACGGGATGTTGGTGCGTTTTTCCAGCAGTCTGAGCATGACGATACCGGTGTGCCCAACCCTGTAGTGCATGGGCCTAAGGTCAAGTCGATTATCACTGGCTCGTCACAGGCCGGGCGATTCATTCGCAGCATGATCGCGCTGGGTTTCAACCGCAGCGAGGAAGGTCAGCGGGTCTATGATGGTGCGATGCCGCATATCGGTGGCGGCCTGATGCCGCTCAACATTCGATTTGCTCAACCTGGCCGGGCGTGGGGCCAGCAGGTAGATCATGACTACCCTGCTTACGATTTTCCGTTTACCTATGGCCGGGAAACCGATCCTGTTACCGGACGCTCGCAGGGTTTGCTGGATCGCTGCAACGATAACAATACTTGCCCTCTGATATTCCACATGGCAACGGCACTTGAACTTTGGGAGGGACGCCAGTCGCTTGGCCTTACCGATCCACTTGGCTTGCGCGATACACCTGAACCGGAAAACGTCCGCACCTTTATTATGGCAAGTACGCAGCATGCACCGCCGTCTTTGCCACTCCCGGTTAACCCACCCTTTGGGCTTTGTCAGGTTCAATCAAATCCAAATCCACACACCTGGACAATGCGCGCAGCGTTCATCAATCTCGTTGGCTGGGTTCGTGATGAGACGACACCGCCAGCGTCGATAAAGCCTTCTGTGGCTGACGGCACCCTCGTGCCGGCGGACAGGGTCAGTTTCCCACTCATCCCCGCGACCAATTATGGTGGCGTTACGCGACCCGCGCTCCCCTACACCGGTGCCGTCAATAGCCTGCAAGTGCTTGATTTTGGACCTGACTTTCGCCCCGAAGACAGCTCTGGCATTCTCACAAACGAACCGCCGAAATCGGGGGTTGGCAGTTACGGCCTTCTGGTGCCTCAAGTGGATGCAGACGGAATTGATGTCGGTGGCGTTCGGGATGTGTATCTGGGTGCTCCCATCGGGACTTACACGGGTTGGAACACCTTCCGTCCCGAGTTTTTTGATGGTGGCTTTTGTAACTTCCAAGGCAGCTTTCTCCCCTTTGCCGTGACGAAGAAAGAGCGAATCGCGGCCGGAGATCCTCGCCTTTCCCTCGAGGAACGCTACCCCACGAAGGAGGCTTATGTGTCTGCCGTGAGTAAAGCTGCAGATTCGCTGATTGAAGCCCGGATGCTGCTTCCTGCAGACCGTGAGCGGCTGGTAAAGGAAGCTCAGGAGAAAGGTGTTCGTGCAGGGCCTTGAGCAGAGCTGAGCGCCCCGATAACAAATGGTACGGCGTCCGATCTGAATGTAGAGGCGTTTGATCATATGGTCGTTTATCCGCCCTTCAATACCAAGATTAGCTGCAACAATCCCACCGGGCAGCAGTCCAGATCTGCACATGAGGCAGCGTCAGAGGATGTACTGATGAAGGTGTTCATAAGCTCCGTGGTAAAAGGATTCGAGCATTTCAGGGCCGCAGTCAAAGACGCCGTGGAAACATTGGATATGAAGCCGATCATGAGCGAGCACTTCGGGGCGCGCACATATTCTGAGGAGGGAAGGTTTTGGGCAAAGCCACAGATGATTGGCCGCGGAAGCGTTGAGGTTGCGATTTGAAAGTGTTTGGAAGGGGGTATCGCGGTCAATGAAACCGGGGAAATTCAGCATGTATGACATTTATGAGCACCGGCACAGTTTAGCTGTTTGGGGGGCAGGTAGAGCCTACTCCCGACAAGGGCCTGGCCATACCATTGCTATGGCAAAACATCTGATTGAGAAGTCTGGTTTGGGAGCAATCAACACAGCCGACCATTTGCCTCCCTCCGAAAAAATGAACGACTTTATTCACGAGCGGATTCAAGCGGTCATTGATGCTTCCCAAGGTGTCTATTACCCCAAGCGCACAAAAGGCGAGCCTGACGCACGCGAGGCGCTCGTATGCACCTACGGTCGCGCGCAGAAGCTTGTGAACATGTACCTGAAGATCAAGATCGTCTGCGCCGGATACCACGACCATCCGCACGTGAAGAACTTGCATCCACCGCTCGACGCGGTGCTTCTGAAAGCCTTGAATTCATCCATTGAAATTGATCATAAAAGCGATCTCAAGGTCTTTCGGAGCAAGCTTGCTATTGCGAAGGCACTGGGCAAGGCATGGACGAAGTTTGATAGATCAACATACGATGCCTACATTGCAGCTATACGAATTTTTCAAGGCGGTCAGCCATTATGGGCGGTTGAGCGGCTATGGAGCCCAGAGCGCGAAGCGCTTCCGGCTTGACACCATCGACAAACGCAATCACCAGCGCTTTTGAACTCACTCGTGTCGACGGGCATGGAGTGACGCGTAGGCGTTTCATAGCCGTACCTGCGCCGCAACAACCGCCAAAATTTCAGGGAAAGTTATGCTGAAGCAAAAAGTGATCGAGCGCTTCTCCACGGAGTTCGGGGACCCTGTTCGCGAACGCGTCAAGGTAAAGGCATTCCGGATTTTAGACATTGGAGTGGTGGTTGAGGTAGATCAACCCAAAAGGCAGGACGCTTGTAACGTTTGGCTGCCCTACCCCCCAGATAATCAGGAAATTCCAAAGATGGCGCTGGAATATCCTGGTGAAGCAGGTCGCCATAGCGGCACCTACGCTTCTGAGGGGCTCAAGAAAGGCCTACCCGCGCTCAAGTTTATCCTCACGACTGATAGAGAACTCAACGACTTGGTTGAGTACATACGAGCGTTAACGGCAGGAAACGAGCTTGCTTCCGCAAGTGCAGATACCAGTAAGCTTGAGCAACCTTCTCACGACGCTAAGCGCGAGCCGATTCGTGTCGATGTCTCCAGTATGCCCGCCCCGAAACCGCCCGCACCAAGGCGAGAAGCGATCCCCCGATCAGTGCAGCGAGAGGTCTGGCAGCGCGACGCAGGCATGTGTGTCGAATGTGGTACTCGCCAGCTGTTGTGCTTTGATCATATCGTTCCGTTTTCACGTGGAGGGAGCAATACCGTTCGAAATCTGCAGCTCCTCTGTGAGCCCTGCAATCTGTCTAAAGGCAACAGAATTTAATGCCAAACATCTTTGGCATCACGCAACACATATTGGCTGACCAAGCTCACGAGCGAGCCGGAAACTCGCGCCTGCTGGTTGCGACAGAAATGATAGGCACAGGATCTTTGAGCGTTCTGTTCAACGGCGAAACGTCAGAATCGATCTATCGACTATCGAAAGACACGCCACTCACGACTGACGCCAGCTGAGCCGCACCACGCGGGACATCCCGACGGATATCTAACGTTTCACCCGCAACACGGTGTGGATTGAATACAAGCGGATACAGAGAGATATTTTCGATTGTCTGATTACCGTGATGCCGGAGTTCGGGCTGAGTTTGTATCAGCAGCCTAGTGGGGCGGATATGCGGGTGGGGTTGAGGGGGGAGTCGGTTAGCGGCACCACAGCCGACAAACTGTTTACTGGCTCATCGAATCCGACCAGGCCTTTGGCGGGAGACCTCTAAGTCGCCTGGCCCATGGTTCACGGACCACCTGCTGGTAACGGTGTATGACCCGATGATCAACGTGATCCTGCAAGGAGGTAGAAGAACGTGTAACGAAAACAGGTGTTTATCGATGAAAAGCCTGTCGAAATAAAGTTGTGGTACAGCATGGCGAGCACACATTGAAAAAGCGTCGCTGGATACTCTGATAAAGCCCAGCCTGCAGCAAGCATTGCTACTGAGTGGATAGAACAGTGCAATCAGTTGGCCTGCTTGCTTTTTAAGTGCCAAATATTGTATTCGGAGTGCCTTGACAAACAACAACGGCAACGCATACTCACAAAACGGTTATCTGTATCGATCGTGCCCAATAACTATTAAACATAAATAAAGGACTATTTATGATGAACAGATTATTCAGCGCCATGACTGGGTCATGCCTGCTGTTAATTGCGGCGGCCGCCCAGGCGAGCGAAAACTGCCCAGTGCTCTCTAAAATTCAGCAGGATAATGCAAGCGGCTACACCGCAAGCGGGGAAAATGGACAATGGAGAGGGACGTCCTCAACAGAGATAGAAAAAAACCTCAAGGTGCTTTCCTTTAAACTTGCAACTGTCACTCAGGAGAGTGACAGCGCACCGCAACGATTACAATATTGTGAGTACACTATAGAAAAAGACAACAAGTTAAACATGCGCTTCATCGGAAAAGACGGAAAAGACGTCATCGTAAAAACCGAAGGAAATTACTGGAAAAAAGAAGATGGTTACTTTGGCATGATCAATCACGTGTGTGAAGAAATCGATCCAGAGAAATGCACCTTCACGCTCGTTAAATAGACCACTGTCCGTCGGAAAACAACACCGTCCAAACATGCAATGACAGAACGACAAGGGGGAACCTGACAGGTTTCCCCTTCCACGAGACGCCGAATAGCCGAGCGTCACCGCCTGGTTCGATTACGAACGGATAAGAGGGATATTTTCCATTTTCTTATTGCAGTGATGGCGGCCTTCAGGTTGATTTTTATCAGATCTAGCGTGACGGATATACGGCCAGGGTTCCAAAAACTCCCCCCCACCATCCCCACACGAACTAACGTCATTTCCTACACACAATTAAGGCCTGAAGGCGCAGACAGTAAATAGTCTAGCGCCTAAGATAACCCATGTACATTGAATACGGTCAAATCAGCAATAAAGCATAGATGCCTTTATAACGAGACAACAGACAACAAACTTGCCGTTACGCACCGTATAGAAAATATGCAACCAACTGGCAGACCCAAAAAGCTTCCATCCTCTCACCACGCCAAAAATCCGCACGTAAGCCTACACACATCAAGAATTGAATTTTCAAACAAAGGAATATCATGAACAAAATATTAGTCAGCGCTGCAATTGCTACCTCCCTGCTGGGTATATCCATGACCTCTCAAGCGGCGGAAAACTGCCCAGCTATCGCGAAGATCGAACAGGTATCGCCCGGTGTATACCGGGCGAACGG
>NZ_LJPW01000070.1 GCF_001400735.1 Pseudomonas caricapapayae | reverse complement strand
CTCCTTGTCGATGTCCGCCACCGCTTCGGCGATACGGTTCAACGGCAAGGTATCCGGCTCGGCCATGGTCGTGCAGTAGCGCTTCAGGTCCAGGGCCTTCATCCACGACGCACGGCTTGCAGGGTTCGAGCGCAGGTGTTCGCAGATGCGCCACGTCCATTGCTGCGGCGAAAAAGCGATGTGAAGCCGGTTGTTTCGCGGATAGAACAGGAAGGGTTTGCCATCGTCGGCACCGCTTCGCCGGTCACTGCCGATCTGCGCGTCTGTCCAGACGATGCGGCTCAGATGGCCATTGGCGGCTGACGAAACGTACTCATGAAAGGTCCCTGCGGTTTCGTCGAACACGTAGACATAGCCGTCATACAGTTGGCGAAGGGTATAGCTGCGTGTTTTCAGACTCGGCATCAGCGTCCATTTGCTGGCCTTGAGCAGCGGTTTCAGCGTACCGGGCGCGGCATCGTAACAGGAGCGATCCAGCGCGTAGCGCACCGGCACGATGGCGACATTCGGGCCTCTGAAGGGGCACAGGCTGGTGGCCGTGGCGGGTGT
>NZ_LJPW01000036.1 GCF_001400735.1 Pseudomonas caricapapayae | reverse complement strand
TGGCGCTACCGGCCGAGCCCGTGGTGCCTTGATTCCAGACATCCATCATGGTGCTGTCGCCATGTGGCAGCATTTCCTCCTTGCTGGTCTGGCAACCTGCGAGTGCCAGCAAGCCTGCCATGAGAACGCAATACACCATCGCGCTGCGCGCCGGCACCAAGTGATCAATCCAGGTTTGCAGTGGCATGGCGTGCTCCTGACGGGTATTTGACCTTGCGGCCTTTGAGTTCGTAATCAATTTCCAGCTCTTGATCGATGTGCAGTGAGACCTGCGCGCCAGGTAAGACGTAGATGGCTGCAAACGC
>NZ_LJPW01000077.1 GCF_001400735.1 Pseudomonas caricapapayae | reverse complement strand
TGGCGCTACCGGCCGAGCCCATGGTGCCTTGATTCCAGACATCCATCATGGTGCTGTCGCCATGTGGCAGCATTTCCTCCTTGTTGGTCTGGCAACCTGCGAGTGCCAGCAAGCCTGCCATGAGAACGCAATACACCATCGCGCTGCGCGCCGGCACCAAGTGATCAATCCAGGTTTGCAGTGGCATGGCGTGCTCCTGACGGATATTTGACCTTGCGGCCTTTGAGTTCGTAATCAATTTCCAGCTCTTGATCGATGTGCAGTGAGACCTGCGCGCCAGGTAATACGTAGATGGCTGCAAACGCCTGGCCATAGAGTTTGTTGACCCAACTGGACACGTCCGTGACGCCTTGAGTGAGAATTTTGCCCATCGCCTCGTTGCCGGACAGTCCGGTGCTGCCGAGCGTGCCTGAGGCGTTGGAGACGTAGGATGAAGTGCTGCCCTCGGTCTTGATCAACGATGCTGC
>NZ_LJPW01000160.1 GCF_001400735.1 Pseudomonas caricapapayae | reverse complement strand
CCTCAACCAGCTGCCTGCGACCTGATACGAATGGCATCAGATCTTTAAGATTCGGCTCCAAGGTGAACCTTGAAGCCAAAAATGGTGGGTCGTGTGGGATTCGAACCTACGACCAATTGGTTAAAAGCCAACTGCTCTACCAACTGAGCTAACGACCCTCTGTTGTGTGGCGCGTATATTACTGATTTTTATCAGTAATTCAACACCTTTTTTGAAAAACTTTAAAAATAACGTGTCGGGTCTGCCATACCGGAAGCCGTAAAGCCGTCTGCGCGCAGGCGACAGCTGTCGCATTTGCCACAGGCGCGGCCCTGATCATCAGCCTGGTAGCAGGAAACTGTCAGTGAATAATCGACTCCCAAAGCAGTGCCTGCCTTGACGATGTCCGACTTGCTCAGATTCTGCAGCGGTGCCCTGATAGTGAAGCCCTGCCCTTCCACACCGGCCTTGGTAGCAAGGTTGGCCATGCGCTCGAACGACTCGACGAACTCGGGACGGCAATCCGGATAGCCCGAGTAGTCCACAGCATTGACCCCGATGAAGATATCCCGTGCACCCAATACTTCTGCCCAGCCCAGCGCCAGCGACAGGAACACCGTGTTGCGTGCAGGTACGTAGGTTACCGGAATGCCCTCGGAGGGCGACTCCGGCACGGCGATGGTGCTGTCGGTCAATGCCGAGCCGCCAATGCCGTTGAGGTTCAGACCAATGACTTTGTGCTCGACCGCACCCAGATCGCGAGCAACGCGTGCAGCCGCATCCAGCTCGGCGCGATGGCGCTGACCGTAGTCGAAGCTCATGGTGTAGCAGGCGAAACCCTCGGCACGCGCCATGGCGACGACGGTCGCGGAATCCAGGCCACCCGACAGCAGGATCACGGCTCTTTTTTCGGTGTTGGTGAATTCACTCATATCAGCGCCCCGGCTCGTCATCCCAAAGAATTTTATGCAATTGCATCTGCAGGCGTACCGGCAGGTTGTCGGCAACGATCCAGTCCGCAAGATCTCGACTTTTAAGTTCGTGGTGACTGGCCGAAAACAGGACTTCGCCAGCACGACCATCGAGGCCGTATTGGATCAGCTTGGAGACCGCCCAGTCATAATCCTCGCGCGAGCAAATCACGAACTTGACTTGATCGTTTGGCGTCAGCAACGCCATGTTCTCGTAGCGGTTGCGTGCGACTTCCTTCGACCCTGGGGTCTTGAGATCGACGACGCGGCTGACGCGAGGGTCCACTGCCGAGCTATCCAGCGCACCACTGGTCTCCAGCGACACTTCATAGCCCGCATCACAAAGACGCTTGAGCAACGGAATGGCGTTGGGCTGGGCAAGCGGCTCGCCGCCGGTGACACAAACGTAGCGGGGACGATAGGACGCGACTTGCCCGACGATGTCATCCAGCGTCTGAATGGTGCCGCCACTGAACGCGTAGGCACTGTCGCAGTACTGACAGCGCAATGGGCAGCCGGTCAGGCGGACAAATACGGTGGGCAGGCCAGCCGTACGGGTTTCACCCTGCAACGAGTGAAAGATTTCGGTGATGCGTAATGTGTCTTGCATATCAGCCACGGGCGTAACAGCTAAACAGGCCGTCCGCCTCCGTCAGGCACTTCAAGGAACCCTGCAATCGCAGAATCCGGAAAAGCGTAAGGTGTACCGGAATTTCGGGTGCGAGATTCTAACGAAAAAAGCCGCGACTAGCGCGGCTTTCTTGATTAACGGGTCAGAACATTAAAGACGCTGAAGATCTCGTTGCGCCAATTGTGCAGCTGAAGTACCCGGATACTGGGCAACAACCTGCTGCAATATGCCTTTTACCTTATCGGTATGACCCAGGCGACGCTCGACGTCGGCCAGCTTGTAAAGCGAATCAGGCACCTTGGCGTGCTTCGGATACTGCTGACTGACCTTGGCGAACGCCTGACCGGCACCCTGAAGGTCGCCCTTGGCAAGATTCACTTCACCCAGCCAGTACTGGGCATTGCCCGCGTAGGAGCTGTTCGGGTATTTGCGCAGGAAAGCGGTGAAGGCCTGACTGGCCTTGTCGAAATCCTTTGCCTTGATCAAATCGAAGGCAGCTTCGTAATACAGCTTTTCCTTCGCCGGATCAGGAGGCTCGGTACCTGCCGCCGGTGCCTGCTGAGCCGCTGAGGCCGCAGGCGTCCCACTGGCGTCGATAGCGCCACCAGAAGGTTGAGAATTATTGTTAGCCGGAGCGGCTGCGCCACTGGCTATACGTTGATCGAGTTCCTGATAACGCTCCAGAGCTTCCTGCTTCATACGCTGGATGTCATTCTGCTGGACCTCGACAACACCGCGCAAACGCGCGATTTCGTCCTGCATCTGCTGCAACTGCATGAACAGCTGACCTTGTGCCGAGGCAGGGGCCGTAACCCCTCCCCCGGCATAGGCGCCGGACGTGCCATAACCCGCTGGCGGATAACTGCTGCTGCCAGAGCCAGAATTGTTATCGACCACAGGTGCCGCACCCAACGCTGAAAGCGGAAGGGCGAGGGCCAAAACGGTTAGAGCACGTCGGCACGTTCGCATGTCAAATTACTTACGCAGTT
>NZ_LJPW01000028.1 GCF_001400735.1 Pseudomonas caricapapayae | reverse complement strand
CCCGGCGTATGGATCACCATGACATCCGTCACTGGCTGTTGCACTGGTTCAACCCGCATCCCGATCATTTGGGATCAAAGCGCCAGGACATCGATCGTTTCTTCGAGATCGTCAATAACCGCACAGTCGAACCGCGAGAAGAAGGCACGCTGCCGCTGGCCAGCGGCGATGATTTTTCTCAGTGTCTGTTTTATAGCGAACCGCAATCGGATGCCAAGAAAGGTCTCTGGTACTTTGACTGTCGCCCTCACCGCGTCATCGTCCTCGACCGCTTGCGCGACGCACCCAAGACCGCGCACCTGACGGGTGAAACCCGCAAAGGCGGGGACGCGCTGCATGCCTTGTTCGACAAGTTGCCCGAAGACACGGTGCTCAACATCACGCTGGTGATCACTCCTCAGGATGTTCTGGAGGCCCACCTGGAAAAACTGGCACGTAAATCCGTCGGTGACAATCAAGCGTCCGCCCTGACTCGTGAAGCGGTCGACGAGGCACGCAAACTGATCGGTCGAAAACACAAGCTGTATCGTGGCAACGTGGTTTTTTACTTGACGGGCAAGGATGAGCAACAGCTGGAGAGTCGGAGCATGGAGCTTGCGAATACCATGCTTAGCGCCGGTATGGAACCTGTATATCCTCGTGATGAGGTCGCTCCTCTCAGCAGTTATCTGCGATGGCTGCCGGCCAATTTTGATGTTAACAAGAAACATGCTTTGGACTGGTACACCCAGATGATGCTCGCCCAGCATGTGGCCAATTTGTCTCCCGTGTGGGGGCGCAATACTGGTACGGGCCATCCTGGCATCTCACTGTTCAACCGCGGCGGTGCACCGCTAACATTCGACCCACTGAACGA
>NZ_LJPW01000115.1 GCF_001400735.1 Pseudomonas caricapapayae | reverse complement strand
GCGCGACGCACCCAAGACCGGGCACCTGACGGGAGAAACCCGCAAAGGCGGGGACGCGCTGCATGCCTTGTTCGACAAGTTACCCGAAGACACGGTGCTCAACATCACGCTGGTGATCACTCCTCAGGATGTTCTGGAGGCCCACCTGGAAAAACTGGCACGTAAATCCGTCGGTGACAATCAAGCGTCCGCCCTGACTCGTGAAGCGGTCGACGAAGCACGCAAACTGATCGGTCGAAAACACAAGCTGTATCGTGGCAACGTGGTTTTTTACTTGACGGGCAAGGATGAGCAACAACTGGAAAGTCGGAGCATGGAGCTTGCCAATGCCATGCTTAGCGCCGGTATGGAACCTGTGTATCCTCGTGATGAGGTCGCTCCTCTCAGCAGTTACCTGCGATGGCTGCCGGCCAATTTTGATGTTAACAAGAAACATGCTTTGGACTGGTACACCCAGATGATGCTCGCCCAGCATGTGGCCAATTTGTCTCCCGTGTGGGGGCGTAATACTGGTACTGGCCATCCTGGCATCTCACTGTTCAACCGCGGCGGTGCACCGCTGACATTCGACCCACTGAACGA
>NZ_LJPW01000162.1 GCF_001400735.1 Pseudomonas caricapapayae | reverse complement strand
GCCAGGCTCATGATTACAGGTGGTGAGGATAAAGAGGATGCCCGACTGGGTCGAGCGGATCGAAGCGTCATCCGTCAAGCCATCCTGTTAACTGCGCAGGCCTGTCATGCCGCTGGTCGCGATGTGCTGACCGAAGATGTGCGAAATGCCCTGCGGGAGCTGGCACGCGATGAGAAAGAGCCCGAAGGCCGCAGAAATCGCATTCTGGAAATGGCCACGTCCATGGAGATGTTCTGCATGGGGATTGAGGGTGAGATGTTTAACCGCCCAGGTACTCCATGGCCAGAGGCTGATATTACGCTCGTGGACTTGGCGACTTATGCCCGAGAGGGCTACACGGCGCAGATGGCGATCGCTTACATCTCCCTGCTCAACACCGTCAATAACATTGCCGAGCGCGATCAGTTCAAAGGGCGGCCGATTGTATTTCTGACCGACGAAGGCCACATCCAGCTGAAAGTCCCGCTCCTGTCTCCGTTCTCGGTAAAAATCACAAAAATGTGGCGAAAGCTCGGTGCCTGGTTCTGGATGGCCACCCAGAACGTGGACGACGTGCCACCTGAAGCCACCACACTGCTGAACATGATCGAGTGGTGGATGTGCCTCAACATGCCGCCCGATGAAGTCGAGAAGATTGGCAAGTTTCGCAAGCTCAACGACGCCCAGAAATCGATGCTGTTGTCTGCCCGCAAAGAGACGGGCAAGTTCACCGAGGGGGTGGTGCTGGCCAAAAGCAT
>NZ_LJPW01000071.1 GCF_001400735.1 Pseudomonas caricapapayae | reverse complement strand
CCGCCTGACCTTCCTTGTACAGCGCGACGACACTGGCGCTGCCGGTCGTCGCGGAGTAGCCGGTAAACTGCGTGGCTACATCGACCTTGACCAAACTGTTGTAGTCCATGCCAAACGAGCTGGCAGAACGGGCGCGTACGCGCTGGGCGTCCATTTCACGCTCGAAGCCGGCTTCGTCGAGGGTCAGATTGCGCTCGCGGGCAATGTCGCCCGTCAGGTCCATCGGGAAACCATAAGTGTCGTAAAGCTTGAACACGACTTCACCCGGCACCACGGTGCCCTGGAGGTCGGCCAGATCCTGCTCGAGAATTTTCAGGCCCTGCTCGAGGGTCTTGGCGAACTGCTCTTCTTCGCCTTTCAGCACGCGCTCGATATGCGACTGCTGTTGCACCAGCTCAGGGAACGCAGCCCCCATCTCGGCGACCAGCGCCGCAACGATCTGGTAGAAGAAACTGCCCTTGGCACCCAGTTTGTTGCCGTGGCGGCAGGCACGCCGAATGATGCGGCGCAGTACATAGCCGCGACCTTCGTTGGAAGGCAGTACGCCATCGGCGATCAGGAAACCGCAGGAGCGAATATGGTCGGCCACGACTTTCAGCGAAGCCTGGTTGTCATTGCTGCAGCCGATGGCCTTCGCCGAGGCCGCCAGCAGGCTCTGGAACAGGTCGATTTCGTAGTTGGAATGCACGTGCTGGAGAACGGCGCTGACACGCTCAAGCCCCATACCGGTATCAACCGATGGCGCTGGCAGCGGATGTAACACGCCATCGGCCGTACGGTTGAACTGCATGAATACGTTGTTCCAGATTTCAATGTAACGGTCACCGTCTTCTTCCGGCGAGCCTGGCGGGCCACCCCAGATTTCAGGACCGTGATCGAAGAAAATTTCGCTGCAAGGACCACACGGGCCAGTGTCGCCCATGGTCCAGAAGTTATCGGAAGCGTACGGTGCGCCTTTGTTGTCACCGATGCGAACCATGCGCTCGGCAGGCACGCCGATCTCTTTGGTCCAGATATCGTAGGCTTCGTCGTCGGTCGCATAGACCGTGACCCAGAGTTTTTCCTTGGGCAGGTTCAGCCATTTCTCGGATGTCAGGAAAGTCCAGGCGTAGGTGATGGCATCTCGCTTGAAATAGTCACCGAAGCTGAAGTTGCCCAGCATTTCGAAAAAAGTGTGGTGACGAGCGGTATAGCCAACGTTTTCCAGATCGTTGTGCTTGCCACCGGCACGCACGCATTTCTGGCTGGTCACGGCGCGGGTGTAGGCGCGTTTTTCCTGGCCCAGGAAGCAATCCTTGAACTGGTTCATGCCTGCGTTGGTGAACAGCAGGGTTGGGTCATTGCCCGGAATCAAGGAGCTTGAAGCGACACGGGTGTGGCCTTGCTCTTCGAAGAAGCCAAGGAAGGCTTCACGGATTTCTGCGCTTTTCATAGGTTCTTCCACGGAGACTGCGGCCAGAGGCAAGTGCAAAACGTCAGATGACGTAGCGACGGCAAAGGGCCGCATTATATAGGCGTTGCGCCCTCGGTACAGTGTGTTTGTGCGATAGAAACAAGTAACTGGATTATCGGCATGTCATGAGTGTTCAAAGGCTGCAAATGCCGCGATGACTTGCTCGACCTGCGCGCGCGACACATTCAGATGAGTCACCATGCGCAGCCGCGAAGCGGCCGTAAGCACGATGCCACGCTCGGCGCAGAAGGCCTTGAGCGACGCGGCACGGTCACCGGCATGCACGTAGACCATGTTGGTCTGTACCGGCTCGACCGGGTAACCGAGACCGCTCAGGCCCTCGGCCAGAAACGCTGTGTTGGCATGGTCATCCGCCAGCCGCTCGACCTGATGATCCAGCGCATAAAGTCCGGCAGCGGCAAGCCCTCCCGCCTGACGCATGCCGCCACCCAGCATCTTGCGCAAGCGCCGCGCCCTCGCAATCAACGGCTGCGATCCGCACAATACCGAGCCGACCGGGGCACCCAGCCCCTTGGAGAGACAGACCGAAACCGAATCGAAGTGCCGGGTAATCTCGCGTACATCGACGCCCAGCTTGACCGATGCGTTGTACAGGCGCGCACCATCCAGGTGGAGGGCGAGGTTCTTTTCCTGTGTCAGCGTGCGTGCGGCGGCCAGGTATTCCAGCGGCAGCACCTTGCCTTGCATGGTGTTTTCCAGCGCCAGCAGACGTGTACGTGCAAAGTGAAAATCATCGGGCTTGATGGTGTCGAGTACCTGCTGCAAGTCCAGCGAGCCGTCAGCCTGCACGTCCAGAGGTTGCGGCTGGATAGAACCCAGCACCGCGGCACCGCCGCCTTCGTATTTATAGGTATGCGCCTGCTGACCGACGATGTATTCGTCGCCACGCTCACAGTGCGCCATCAACGCCAGCAGATTGCTCATGGTGCCGGACGGGACAAACAGCGCAGCATCGAACCCGAGGCGCTCGGCGAGCGTCGCTTCGAGCAGATTGACCGTCGGGTCCTCACCGTAGACGTCATCGCCAACGGGCGCACGCGCCATGGCGTCAAGCATCCCGGGCGTGGGCAGAGTCACTGTGTCGCTGCGCAGATCGATGACAGTCACGAAAAAGCTCCCTGAAGTTGAAGATCGATAATGCATGCAACCTTTGGCTTGCAACAAGGCATTACTGAGGCCGCAGCACATGATAATCAAGCGCCATCGGTCTCGATACTCCATGCCCTTATAAGAAAAAGGTAGGTGCACCGTACGAAAGTGTCCATGCATGATCCGGCGAACTGTGATAAAAATCCTGCGCCGGCCACGTAAAGTGACGGCAACGTTCTCAGGGCGGGGTGCAATTCCCCACCGGCGGTAATGGCGCGCAATGCGTCTAGCCCGCGAGCGCTTGAGGGTCGCGGCTTTGGCTGGCGATTGGCAAGGTCAGCAGATCCGGTGTGATTCCGGGGCCGACGGTCATAGTCCGGATGAAGAGAGAGCGGGATTGGTGTCTGCAAGAACGTCTGCAAAACCTTCCCATGAACGACATCGTTCAGGAGGCTTTCCTACGCGACTTGAATCCCTTTCGATCCAAACGCCCTGTTTTTTTCATAAACAGGAGTCAGAACACGTGCAACCTACTGCAATCGACAGCAAAAGCAAAAGCCACTCCAACGAACGCGTCGCCTTCATCCAGGCCTGCTGGCACAAGGATATCGTCGATCAAAGCCGTAAAGGTTTTATCGCCGAAATGGCCAATCACGGCTACGCCGAAAGTGATATCGACATCTTTGAAGTGGGCGGTGCATTTGAAATCCCGCTGCATGCAAAACTGTTGGCCAATACCGGTCGCTACGCAGGCATCGTTGGTGCTGCGCTGGTGGTGGACGGCGGTATCTATCGTCACGAATTCGTCGCGCAGTCAGTGGTCAGCGCACTGATGCAGGTTCAGCTGGAAACCGAAGTGCCGGTGTTCTCCGTGGTCCTGACGCCGCACCACTTCCATGCGGGTGAAGAGCACCAGAAGTTCTTCTTCGATCACTTCGTGCACAAGGGCGAGGAAGCGGCCAAGACCTGCGCTGATACCCTGAACAAGGTACGCAGCCTGCGACGCCTGGATGCTCAGCAAAAAGCGGCCTGCTGAAACGCGCAGCAGCGGCACGAGACGCGTTCGTCCGAACAACTCTCGTTCCGTAGGCTCTGCGTGGCAAAGAGGACGCGAAGCGTCCTGAACGGCATGCAGACGCAGCGCGTCGCACGATAGCCGACGGGATCCCGGTCGAGGTTATCGTTCCCACGCTCCAGCGTGGGAATGCCGTTCGGGACGCTCTGCTTCCGGTCTTGAGGATGCCGGGCGATCAGCCGAGGCTATCCGCATCAGTGGGTACGATCAGAATCCCCGCCCGCAGGCCGTTTTTGACCTTCGGGTTGGGGAATATGATCCTTGCCCCCTCCTCCTCAACCACCCAGCGTGAACCGCCCGCGTCTTCGGCCAGTAGGTAGCCCTTCTCAAGCGGGGAGAAGTTTTCCACGGCATCTGCCAGGTTGAACGTGAATGCGTCTGTGCGCTTGATGACTTCGCGTGCCACGCTGAACAGTTGCAACCCTTCAAGATGTTCATCCAGCTCGGGCTCGGTAGCTTCGATGATCTGCTCCAGGCGCAAGCGCAACGGCGCGAGGTTGACTTGTTGGTTCTGGCCGAACGGGCGAGCCTTGCCCAGTTCCAGAGTGAAGGCTTCGGCGCCCAACTGATCGTAGGTATAGGCGCTGAACACAATGGACGGCTTGTTCTGCAGCAGCACCGCACTCATGCCCGCAGCACGCAGCCGGGCCAGCTCAAGACGCGAGTGCCGACGGCCTTCTTTCCACGGGTACAGTGCGAACTGCTCGATCTTCGAGCCGCGAATGGCAGTGTGTAGATCGTAATGCAGCCGGTAACGATCGGGCAGGCTGAAAAAACTGGCGGCCAGCCGTTCCAGCTCACAGGCGCGCAGAGCTTCCACTCCACCGCTTTGCAAATGACGGCCATTGAACAGCCGATTGACGTCCTGTTCGACAAAACGCGTACCACGCCGCATGGCGTCCGGGTTGCCGAACAGGAAAAGAATACGTGCGCGCGGTTTGAGGTCGCCGCGCGCGATGCTGCGGATCAGTTCATCCAGCAGCTCGATGGGAGCCGTCTCATTGCCATGAATACCGGCGGACAGCAGCAGGTCGGTGCCCTTGTCCTGTGCCTCGGGCGGGCGGACTTCCAGCGCGCCCTCGCCCATCCATCGCATACGCACGCCTTCGACGGTCAGTTGAGTCTTTTCCGTTGGCTCACGTCCAGCCAGGGTCAGTTCAAGCAGTTTGCCGAGGGCGAGCATAGGGCAACTTCCTTAGTGGTTGCAGTCAGGACCGTGAACGTGGCCGTCTTCGTCGGCACCTGCGTCGGCCGGTTCCATTTCCAGTTGCAGGCTGACCAGATTGGTCGCCAATGGACGCAGCAGCAGGTTGGCATATTCGGCATCGTCTTCTTCCACGTCGACACCGATCAACAACTGGCCACGGCCGTCCTGCTGAATCCACAACTCCTTGCCCTGCCAGATGACGGCAACGCGGGTGCAGGAAGTTTCCAGTTGGGTGCCATCGGTGTCTTCAAGGATCAGTTGCAGGGCGTCGCTCATAGTCGGAATGCTCTAGATAAGTAAATCATGCGCCGGACATCTGCCAGACGCGCAGGGTGTTTCAATTCAGTTGAAACGGATAGACCGCACCCAGTTTAAGGATTTGCGTCAGTTCATCCAATGCCGTACGGCATTCGGTCAGCAGGCGGGGGTCGGCCAGATCGTTTTCACTCATACGATCACGGTAGTGCCTGTCGACCCATTGCGTCAGTGTTTCATACAGCGGCGCGGTCATGATCACACCAGGATTCACCGCCGCCAACTCGGTTTCGTTGAGCGCCACACGCAGTCGCAAGCATGCGGGGCCACCGCCGTTCTGCATGCTTTGCTTGAGGTCGAAGACCTTGACCTGGGCAATCGGGCTGTCATCGGCAATCAGTCGTTGCAGGTAAGCCCAGACGCTCGCACTGGCCTGACATTCCTGCGGAACAACCAGCAGCATCGAGCCATCGGGACGCGACAACAGCTGACTGTTGAACAGGTACGAGCGCACCGCATCCTGAACCGAGACGTCGGCACGCGGTACACAAATCGCCCGCAACTGCCCGCCGAAACGGCTGAGCTTGTCGCGCAACTCGTTAAGCATCGGTTCGGTATTGAGGAATGCATCTTCGTGATAGAACAGCACCTCGCCGTTGCCGACCGCGATCACATCGTTATGAAACACCCCTTGATCGATGACCGCCGGGTTTTGCTGACCATAGACCACGCCGCCCTCGTTCAGGCCGTGCAAGCGCGCGACGGCTCGTGACGCTTCAAGGGTCTGGCGGGCCGGATACTTTTGCGGTGCCGGATAGCGCGTATCGAACGCACTGCGGCCAAAGACGAAAAACTCCACACCGGCCTGGCCATAGTCCTGACAGAAACGCGTGTGATTGGCCGCGCCTTCGTCGCCGAACTGCGCGACTGACGGCAACGCCGGGTGATGGGCAAAGTGCTTCGCATCGGCAAACATTGCCCCCAGCACGCGGCTGGTGGTGGGGTGTTCGATGCTGCGATGGTATTTGCAGTTCAGGTTGGCGGCGGTGAAATGCACGCGCCCATCGGCAGTGTCGGCACTGGGGCTGACAGTCGCCGCGTTGGCCACCCACATGCTGGATGCCGAGCAACTGGCAACCAGCAGCGGCATGTCCTGACGGGCGGCTTTTTCAATGACGTGTTCGTCGCTACCGGTAAAACCCAACTGCCGCAGGCCGGCCACATCAGGGCGCTCCTGCGGTGCCAGCACGCCCTGGGTAAACCCCAGATCCATCAGCGCTTTCATTTTCGCCAGGCCTTGCAGCGCCGCTTCACGCGGGTTCGCGCATTGCTGGCTGTTACTTTGCGAGGCAACGTTACCGTAGGACAACCCGCCGTAGTTATGGGTTGGCCCGACCAGACCGTCAAAATTCACTTCACAGGACTTCATCGGCTAGGCTCCGTGGATCTGTTTTTATAAGCAATCGTGCACACACTGTCAGTTCAGCCGGATACCGGGGGTCAGTGTCGCAGGCAGGGTCAGGCTGCCTGCCTCCAGCGACGCCACCGGATAAGCGCAATAGTCGGCCGCGTAATACGCGCTGGCGCGGTGATTGCCCGAGGCGCCTACACCACCGAACGGTGCACTGCTGGCAGCTCCGGTCAACTGCTTGTTCCAGTTGACGATTCCGGCGCGGCTGTGCAGCCAGAACTGCCGGTAGCGTGCTTCGGAGTCCGAGAGCAAACCCGCCGCAAGACCATAGCGAGTGGCATTGGCTTCGGCGATGGCAGCGTCGAAACCGGTGTAACGGATGACTTGCAGCAGTGGGCCGAACAGCTCTTCGTCGGGCCGGTCGGTGACCGAAGTAACATCGACAATGCCCGGCGTCAGCAGCGCAGCGCCAGGCTGCGGCTGGCGCATTTCCAGCAGCGAGACCGCCCCATCGGCGAGCAGATTGCGCTGCGCGTCGAGCAAGGCGCGTGCGGCCTCCAGCGAAATGACCGAGCCCATGAATGGGGGGGGTTGCTGATCGAACGCCCCTGTTTCGATGGTCGCGCTGACTGCGACCAGTCGCGCCAGCAAGGCATCGCCCCAGTCGCCCTCGGGCACCAACAGGCGACGCGCACAGGTACAGCGCTGGCCTGCGGAAATGAAGGCTGACTGAATGATGGTGTAAACCGCCGCATCGATATCCTGAACCTGATCGACGATCAGTGGATTGTTACCGCCCATTTCCAGCGCGAGAATCCTGTCGGGGTGCCCGGCGAACTGCTGGTGCAGCGCATTGCCGGTCCCACTGGAACCGGTGAAAAACAGCCCGTCGATGCCTGGATTGGCAGCCAGTGCAATACCGGTTTCGCGCCCGCCCTGCAGCAGGTTCAGGACCCCGGCCGGCAAGCCTGCTTCGATCCAGCACTTGACGGTCAGTTCGGCGACTTTCGGCGTCAGTTCGCTGGGTTTGAACAACACCGTGTTGCCCGCCAGCAAGGCCGGAACAATGTGGCCGTTGGGCAGGTGACCGGGAAAGTTATAGGGCCCGAATACGGCGACCACGCCATGTGGCTTGTGGCGCAATACAGCTGTAGCGTCACCCAGCGGGCCGCTTTTCTCACCGGTTCTTTCACGATAGCTCTGCACCGAGATCGCAATCTTGTTGACCATGCTGGTCACTTCAGTCGCCGACTCCCACAACGGTTTGCCGGTCTCTTCACCGATACAGTGCGCCAGCGTGTCCGCATGGTGCTTGAGTCTGGCAGCGAAGGCTTCCAGCACGGCGATACGTTGATCCAGAGACAGCAGCGCCCAGGCGGAAAATGCCTGACGCGCAGCCTGTACCGCCTGATCGACCTGCTCGACTGTTGCGGCCTGACCGGACCACAGTACCTGCTGAGTCACCGGATTCAGCGAATTGACCACTTCACCCTGCCCGTTCTGCCAAACACCAGCGATATAAAGACTACTCATCAAACGCCCTCCCGCGCGGCAGAAAGCGGCACTGCGCGCACGTTGTCACCCGCGCTCATGCGCAGACGCTTGGCAGTTTGCGGTGCCACGACCAGCGTACCGGCGGCGAAACGCGCAGCGCCTACCGTCACGCGGCAATCCTCCCGCTTGCGGTTGTAGATCAGGAACTGAGGGGCATCGTCGCCTGGCGTGCCGATGGCCAGTACCAGCGCCTGGCTGTCCTTGATCGCGCGAATCTTGCCGGTCTCGCACTCGATGGCAGGTCCCGCGTCGAAGATGTCGACATAGCCCTGATACGAAAAGCCCTCGCCCTTGAGCATGGTCAACGCCGGCTCGGTGTCGGCATGCACGCGGCCGATCACGTTGCGTGCGTCTTCGGAAAGAAAGCAGCTGTACAGCGGAAACTTGGGCATCAGCTCGGCAATGAATGCCTTGTTGCCCACGCCAGTCAGGTAATCGGCCTGGCTGAACTCCATTTTGAAAAAATGCCGTCCCAGACTTTCCCAGAATGGCGAGCGGCCATTCTCGTCGGACATGCCCCGCATCTCGGCGATGATCTTGTTACCGAACAGGGCGGGAAACTCTGCGATGAACAGCATGCGCGCCTTGGACAACAGGCGGCCGTTGAGGCCGTTACGCGAATCGCTGTGCAGGAATAGCGAGCACAGCTCGGAATTGCCGGTCAGGTCGTTGGCCAGGAACAGGGTCGGAATTTCCCGGTAGATGTTCAGCTCCTGTGAAGCGCTGACCGTCAGGCCGACGCGATAGTTGTACCAGGGTTCGCGAAGACCGACCGCGCCAGCGATGGCGGAAATTCCGACCACCCGGCCGTCGTCATCTTCGAGCACGAACAGGTAGTCGGCATCGCCGCGCTCGGCTTCTCCGCGAAAGGTCTTCTCAGACCAGCCTACCCGGTGCGCCAGACGCTGCTCGTTGGCGGGCAGGGTCGTCAGACCGGCACCGGTGCTGCGCGCCAGCTCGATCAACGCGGGCAGGTCGCTGCTGCGTACAGGACGAACGATCATGTTTTCTCCTCAGCGGCTCATCGAGAGCCTTGAAACTCGCTAATCGGCTATCGAACGTCCGGCTCAGACCGCGACGATACGCACACTGGCACCTTCACCTACGCCCAACGCGTCGGCGGCCTGCAGACTCAGCACCACCGGCCTGCCGGGTGCCCAGTCCAGTTCCAGGAGCACCGCGCGGTAATCCTGCAACAGACCGTTGGCCACCAGGTACAGACGACCGCCATTGCCGACATCGCTGCTTTGCGCGGTGTCGACCTTGACCGGCACCAGACGGCTCTGGGCAATGGACCGGATGCCCGAGACCTTGGCATGCAGGGTCGGGCCGCCGTCGAAGATGTCGATGTAATGATCGGTTTCAAAACCTTCGCGCATCAGAATATCGAAGGTGATCTGCGCACGTGGATGCACCTGGCCCATGGCTTCCTGCGCTGCGTCGGGCAGCAACGGCACGTAGATCGGGTAATGCGGCATCAGCTCGGCGAGGAAGGTCCGGCTTTTCAGCCCGCACAGGCGCTCGGCGGCGGCATAGTTAAGGTCGAAGAAGTTACGCCCGATGGCATCCCAGAACGGCGAATCGCCGTGTTCGTCGCTGTAGCCGACGATTTCGGTGACCACCGAATCGGCGAAGCGCTCGGGATGACTGGCGACGAACAGCAGACGGCCGCGAGAGTTGAGCTCCGACCATGCCGTACCGACCAGCTCCGGGACCACGTAGAAACTGGTCAGCAGGCTGTTGCCGGTCAGGTCGTGACACTGGGACAGAACATGAATCTTGTTATGAATCTTCAGTTCACGTGACGCATGCACGAAGGTTTCGTTGCGAAAGCTGTAGAACGGCTCGGAATAGCCGGCAGACGCTACAATGCCCGAGCACCCCACAAGCTTGCCGCTTTCGCTGTCTTCCAGCACAAAGAAGTAGGTTTCTTCACCGTTGAAACTGACCTCGGCGGCAAACGAGGCCTCCGATGAGCCGATCTTGTCGGTCAGACGGCCAGCATCGTCGGGCAAGGACGTGACACCGATAGGGCTGTCGGCAGCGAGGCGTTGAACCTCGGCCAGATCAGCCATTTGCGCAGGGCGCATTACCAGCATGGTGCCACTCCTTGTAGATCGACCAGCCTTTAAGACCGGCGCTAGTAAAAGCACCACACGGCGTCAGGCCGCATGGCGCAGGGAACAGGTGCGGCACCCGCCATCAGGCGGACGCCGCAAGGCTGCAATCGAGTCAGGATGTCAGTTTGGCAATGGCGCGTTCAAAGCGGTTCAGGCCCTCTTCGATGTCCGCGTCTTCAATCACCAGGCTTGGCGCGAAACGGATCACGTCAGGGCCGGCCTGCAGAATCATCAGGTCCTGAGCTTCGGCCGCATTGAAGATGTCCTTGGCCTTGCCTTTCCAGGCGTCGGACAGCACGCAGCCAATCAACAGGCCAAGGCCGCGCACTTGGGTAAACACGCCGTATTGCTGACCAATGCTTTCCAGGCGGGTCTTGAATTGTTGATGCTTGCGCTGCACGCCAGCCAGCACCTCAGGCGTATTGACCACATCAATTACCGCCTCACCGACCGCACACGCCAGCGGGTTGCCGCCGTACGTGGTGCCGTGGACGCCGACCGCAAAGTGCCTGGCGAGTTTTTCAGTGGTGAGCATGGCCGCCAGCGGGAAACCGCCACCGATGCTCTTGGCGCTGGAAAGGATGTCGGGGGTCACACCGTAATGCATGTAGGCAAACAGATGACCGCTACGGCCCATACCGCTTTGTACTTCATCGAACACCAGCAGCGCATTGTGTTCATCACACAGCTTGCGCGCGCCTTGCAGGTATTCCAGCTGACCCGGCAGAACGCCACCCTCACCCTGAATCGGCTCCAGCACCACGGCACAGGTCTTGTCCGTTACGGCAGCCTTCAAGGCTTCGAGGTCGTTGTAAGGGACGTGGCTGATACCGGTAATCTTCGGCCCGAAACCATCGGAATATTTCGGCTGTCCTCCCACGCTCACGGTGAACAGGGTACGGCCGTGAAAACTGTTTACCGCTGCGATGATCTCGTACTTGTCCGGACCGTGCAGGTCATGTGCAACCCGGCGCGCCAGCTTGAAGGCCGCTTCGTTGGCTTCGGCACCCGAGTTACAGAAAAAAACGCGCTCGGCGAACGTCGCATCCACCAGCTTTTTGGCCAGACGCAGAGTCGGCTCGTTGGTGAAGACGTTGGACACATGCCAGAGGTTATTGGCCTGCTCGGTCAAGGCACCGACCAGCGCCGGATGGCAATGGCCCAGTACGTTGACGGCGATCCCGCCCGAGAAGTCCACCAGTTCGCGCCCCGCCTGATCCCAGACTCGGGAGCCCGACCCGCGCACAGGTATGAACCCGGCCGGGGCGTAATTGGGGACCATTACCTGGTCGAAATCGGCGCGTTGCACCGCAGCATGCTCAACGGACATCGGAGTCTCCTGATGAGGAACGCCTGCCTGAAACTGGCGAGCGATGGGAAGATTGTAAGGACTGAATTCTGTTCGGCCTTGTCGCCAGGCGACAACTTGTTACAGCGCAAAACCGGCTTTTTTCAAGGTTTTCGGCAATGCGACATATTGCGTCACAAAGGCGCAGTTTAAACAGATTGAGCGCGGGTGTCTGGGCCTGCGCTGTCGATGCAGCGCATCTGTTGCAAGCGCAGATCAACCGCGCTCGGCAGGCACCGGCGAAAGTTCGAACGGGCTGCTGCTGCGTCGCTGATTGCGGTCTTCACGTGGCGTTGCACCGAAGAAGTTTCGGTAAGCGCTGGAGAAGTGCGGCCCCGAGGAAAAACCGCACGACAGGCCGATCTGAATGATCGACTTGCTGGTCTGCATCAGCATCTGGCGCGCCTTGTTCAGGCGCAGCTCCAGGTAATACTGGCTTGGCACGCGGTTCAGGTACTGCTTGAAAATCCGCTCCAGCTGACGGCGCGACACGCACACGTGCTGGGCGATTTCGTCAGTGGTCAACGGCTCTTCGATGTTGGCTTCCATCAACAGCACAGCCTGAGTCAGCTTCGGATGACTTGAGCCCAGACGGTTCTGCAACGGAATGCGCTGGCGCTCGCCACCTTCGCGAATGCGCTCGACCACCAGCTCTTCGGACACCGCTCCGGCCAGCTCGGCACCATGATCACGCGACAACACTGCCAGCAGCAGGTCGAGCACCGACATGCCACCGCAAGCGGTGAGACGATCCCGATCCCAGTCGAACAGATGGCTGGTGGCAATGACTTTGGGGAAGCGCTCGGCGAAGTCGTCCTGCCAGCGCCAGTGCACGGCAGCACGGTAGCCATCCAGCAGGCCCAGTTGGGCGAGCGGGTAAACGCCCGCCGACAGCCCGCCAATCGAACAGCCGGCCCGCACCAGTTGCTTGAGCGCACTGCCAAGCGCCGGAGCCACCGCCGACGGCGGCTCATCGGCCAGCAAAAACAGCTTCTGGAAACCGTCCAGTCGACCGCTCCAGGGCTCCCCCGGCAATTGCCATGCACCGGCAATCGCTGCGGGCTCCGCAACCTCGGCCTGCAGAAACGACAATTCGTAGGCCACGTCAGGATGAACACGCTGAGCAACACGCAAGGCTTCTTCGGCAAGTGCCAGGGTCAGCGCTTTGGTGCCAGGCCAGACGAGAAAACCTATTCGATGGGCAGTCATTGGGACATCCGATACGTATTGCCGCAAAAGCCGAGCGTCAGAAGATGGCTCGATCTGGAACATTCAGGTCATGTCGCGCGTCGCGCAGCATGCCCTGTTCTGCCGTAAAAAGGCATCGCAATGCGATGCCGATCGTCACTTTAGGCTGCCGGACAAAAACTGCTGCAAACGTTCGGTCTGCGGATTGGCCAGCACCTCGCGCGGATCGCCCCGCTCCAGGACTACACCCTGATGCAGAAAAATCAGCTGGTTGGAGACTTCCCGGGCAAAGCCCATTTCGTGAGTGACCACCACCATGGTCCGGCCTTCCTGAGCCAGCCCCTGCATGACCTTGAGCACGTCACCCACCAGCTCCGGATCCAGTGCCGACGTCGGCTCGTCGAACAGCATCACCTCAGGCTCCATCGCCAGTGCACGGGCAATCGCTACCCGCTGCTGCTCGCCACCGGACATGTGTCCAGGGTAAGCATCCTTGCGGTGGGCAACACCGACCTTGGCCAGGTAGTGCTCGGCCTTTTCCAGCGCTTCCTTTTTCGACACGCCCAGCACGTGAACCGGCGCCTCGATGATGTTCTGCAAGGCAGTCATGTGCGACCACAGATTGAAATGCTGAAACACCATCGACAAGCGCGAGCGCATGCGCTGCAACTGCCTGGCGTCTGCAGCTTTCAGGCCGCCGTCCTTGTTCGGTACAAGCTTCAACTCTTCGTTGTTGAGCAGGATCTTGCCGGCATGGGGCTGTTCGAGCAGGTTGATGCAGCGTAGAAAAGTGCTTTTGCCCGAGCCGCTGGAGCCGATGATACTGATGACATCGCCAGCTCTGGCAGTCAGGGACACGCCCTTGATCACTTCGTGACTGCCATAGCGCTTGTGCAGGTCCTGCACTTCCAGTTTGTTCATGCTTTGGGTTTCCACAGAACGGTCAATCACTGAGCAGACGTCCGTGACGCAGCGCAGTGCGCCCTGCCACTTTAGCCAGCCAGAAACCTGGTTGAGCGTAACGAAGCCGCTCGATGGCAAACAACACCCCGGCAGTATTCGCACAAATGGTACTGACCTGATCGGACAGCGGATCGATGACTTCGAACAGCGGATCGCCGATTTCGACCCTGTCGCCTGCGGCACGCAGGAATGTCACCACGCCGGGATGCGGCGCATAAAGCAATTCGGTACCTTCGAATGGCATGCCTTCACAGGCTTCATGTGCAGGCTGCGGCCAGTCGCCGCTGATAAAGCCCTGCTCGGCCAGAAACGCCAGAATGCCTTCGGCGTGTGCTTGTGCCTGAGGCCTGCCGGTATCGGCCTGACCGCCCAACTCGATGGTAGTCGCCAGACACGCCAGCGGAATCTGCGCCTGCGGGAAGAACCGCGAAAGACGTAACCACGGCAGCGAGCAGGCCTCATCGAAGGAACTGCCGCCGGAGTCCTCGGCCAGCAACGCCACCTGAATGTTCAGGTGCGCCGACAACGAGCGCCATTGCGGCCAGTGCTGCGGCAAGGCATACATGTGCAGCGCGGCATCGGCATCGCAATGCAGATCAAGGACTACATCAGCTATACAGGCATGCTTGAGCAGAATGCGCTGCATGCCCTGCAACTCGGATTGTGCAGCAGGCAGGCCGTCCAGTGCAGTGGTCATTGCCTGACGAATCAACTGCGTGTTGGCGCGCGGATCATCGCCCAACTGGCCCTCCAGCAACTCCGCAACCGGCTCGCTCAACTCGGTGAAATCACGGTTGAAATTCTTGCCGCTGCCGAACTCGAAGCGCCCCTGGTGTGAGCCTTGCAGCAACTGCCCCAGCCCTAGCGGGTTGGCCACCGGCACCAGCTCGATAACACCTTTGAGCAGCCCCTGCTGTTCCAGCACGGTCAGGCGCTTTTTCAACTCCCAGGCGGTGCGCATACCAGGCAGTTCATCGGCATGCAGACTGGCCTGGATGTAGGCCTTGCGCTCGCCGGTGCCGAAGCGGAAGACGCTCAGCGTGCGTTCGGTGCCGAGACTGCTCCACGGCAATACATGGTCGATTCTTTGCATTTCAGACCTTCCGAGGGGCGAGATAGCCCAGCCAGCGACGTTCGGCAATCTTGAACAGCCGCACCAGAATGAATGTCAGGCACAGATAGAAAACGCCTGCGGTGACGTAAGCCTCGAAAGGCAGGTAGAACTGCGCATTGACTGTGCGCGCGGCACCGGTAATGTCGATCAGGGTCACAATAGAGGCCAGACTGGTCGTCTGCAGCATCATGATGACCTCATTGCTGTACTGCGGCAGTGCCCGGCGCAATGCCGACGGCAACAGAATACGGCGGTACATCTTTGCCTTCGACATGCCCATGGCCCGAGCCGCCTCGATTTCACCGGCCGGCGTGGCCTTGAGGCTGCCAGCGATGATCTCGGCCGTGTAGGCACTGGTGTTGATGGCAAACGCCAGGCAGGCACAAAAGGTGGCGCTGGACAGCCAGGGCCATAGAAAGCTTTCGCGCACCGCACCGAACTGGGCAAGTCCGTAGTAGATCAGGAACAATTGCACCAGCATTGGCGTGCCGCGAATCACATAGGTGTACAGCCACGCCGGCAGGTTGACCCACGGGTTTTTCGATACTCGCATCAAGCCCAGCGGCAAGGCCGCGAGCAGCCCGAACGCGAGAGAAATCGCCAGCAGTTTCAGGGTGGTCAGCAAGCCGCCGAAGTACAGCGGCAGGCTGTCCCAGATCACGTTGTAGTCAAAGATCATAGATCAGCCGCCCTGACGCCTGCCGAGTAGCGTTTTTCGAGGTAACGCAGCGCAAGCAGCGAAACGCTGGTAATCACCAGATACATCGCCGCAACCGCCAGAAAAAAGGTGAAAGGTTCGCGGGTGGCATCGGCCGCCTGCTTGGCCTTGAACATCATGTCCTGCAGACCGACCACGGAAATCAGCGCAGTGGCCTTGGTCAGTACCAGCCAGTTGTTGGTAAAACCGGGGATCGCCAGACGAATCATCTGCGGCACCAGAATGCGGAAGAATACCTTGCCGCTGCTCAGGCCATACGCCATGCCGGCCTCGGCCTGCCCTTTGGGAATCGCCATGAAGGCACCGCGAAAGGTTTCCGAGAGATAGGCCCCGAAGATAAAGCCCAGCGTGCAGATCCCGGCCAGCAGCGGATCAAGGTCGATGTAGTCGTCGAACCCCAGCAAGGGCGCGACGCGGTTGAGCAGGTCCTGACCGCCGTAGAAGATCAGCAGGATCAGGACCAGATCGGGAATGCCGCGAATCACCGTGCTGTAAAGATCGCCCAGCCAGGCAATCCAGCGGACCGGCGAAAGCCGCAGCGCCACGCCGATCAGACCGAGAACGATCGCCAGAGCCATCGACGACAGGGCCAGCTGCAACGTCAGCCAGGCACCTTCGAGGATGACAGCTCCGTAACCTTTCAACATGATGTGCGGTCCTCAAGCGTGGAATAAAAATGGCGCAATCCAGGCAGTTCTGTTTGCGCCACTGATCAGTACCGGTACGACGATTTACTTGCCGTAGATATCGAAGTCGAAATACTTGTCCTGGATCGCCTTGTACTTGCCGTTGGCACGGATCGCGGCAATGGCGGCATTGAGACGCTCAAGGTTGGCCTTGTCACCCTTGCGCACGGCGATGCCGATACCGTCACCGAAGTATTCAGGGTCGGTGAACGCTGGACCTGTGAACGCATAGCCCTTGCCTGCATCGGTTTTCAGGAAACCATCCTGCAGCAGCGTGGCATCGGCGATGGTGCCGTCCAGACGACCGGCACCGATGTCCAGATAGATTTCGTTCTGCGAACCATAGGGCGTCACTTCCACGCCTTTGGGCGCGAGGACTTCACGTGCGAAACGCTCGTGGATCGAACCGCGCTGCACGCCGATCTTCTTGCCCTTGAGTTCAGCCAGGCTGTCGCTGATCACTGTGCCGTCCTTCATGACCAGACGCGCCGGGGAATTGTAATACTTGCCGGTGAAGTCGACAGACTTCTTGCGGTCGTCGGTGATGGACATCGACGAAAGGATGGCGTCGATCTTGCGCACTTTCAGCGCCGGGATAAGGCCATCGAATTCCTGCTCGACCCAAGTGCACTTGACCTTCATTTCTTCACACAGCGCATTGCCGATGTCGTAGTCGAAGCCGACGATGCTGCCATCCGGGGCCTTGGAAGCGAACGGCGGGTAAGCCGCTTCGATGCCGATTTTCAGTGGTTTTTCATCAGCAAAGATCGGCTGGGCGAGCACGGACAACGCCATCGCGCCAATAAGCATGAGCTTTTTCATTTCCAGGACTCCATCGGTAAAGCACGACAAGTGGCAAAGTGAGCAAGCGCCCAATGTGCGAAAGGACAATCTCGGGGGAGAGCGACGCCGGACGCGTGACACCGCATTGGCGGCTCACAGACCTTCGGCGAATGAGGGGCATTTTAACGACAGGCTCGAAGTCGATATTTCTTCAATGCGACAACTAGTTACAGAAGCGCATGAAAGCCCACCACCAGCTATTGACGAAGCATGTTTCTACTGATCCAGAAGAACAACCTCAACCTGTGATAACAGCAAAAAGCGCGCCCATTATTGGCAAACCCTTCTAATCCGGCAAGCCCAGCGTTTCATGTGGTGGATGAAAGGCCAAAATGCGTCGTGCTTTCCCACAAAAAAGTCGGCCAACGTCCCACAACGAAGCACCGCCCGACAACGTCGTGTAAACCCGTAACAAACCGATATATATCCCGTTTCCAGTGCCGGGCCCGAAAACAAAAGCGCCCCGCCAGGCTTTCACCGGACGGGGCGCATTCAAGCGATCAATGATCGATCAGGCAGCGTTCATGGTCTTGTGCGTGTCAATCAGGTGCTGCACCACACCCGGATCGGCCAGCGTCGAAATATCCCCCAGCGCATCGTATTCGGCGGTCGCAATCTTGCGCAGGATGCGGCGCATGATCTTGCCCGAACGGGTCTTCGGCAGGCCAGGAGCCCATTGAATGAAGTCCGGAGAAGCGATCGGGCCGATCTCCTTGCGCACCCAGTTGCGCAGCTCGGTGCGCAGTGCGTCACTCGGTTCCTCGCCCCCATTGAGCGTGACGTACACGTATATGCCCTGCCCTTTCAAGTCGTGTGGCACGCCGACCACGGCGGCTTCGGCAACTTTAGGGTGCGCAACCATCGCGCTTTCAATCTCGGCCGTCCCCATGCGGTGGCCGGAAACGTTGAGCACGTCGTCCACCCGCCCGGTGATCCAGAAATAACCGTCCTCGTCACGACGGGCGCCGTCACCGGTGAAGTACATGCCACGGAATGTCTTGAAATAAGTATCGACGAAACGATCGTGATCGCCGTACAGCGAGCGTGACTGGCCTGGCCAGGAATCGAGAATCACCAGATTGCCCTCGGCTGCGCCCTCGATAAGGTTGCCCAGATTGTCCACCAGCGCCGGAATCACACCAAAGAACGGCCGTGTCGCCGAGCCCGGCTTCAGCGCGGTTGCACCCGGCAATGGGCTGATCAGGATGCCGCCGGTTTCTGTCTGCCACCAAGTATCGACAATCGGGCAGTTCTGTTTGCCAACGGTGTCGTAGTACCAGCCCCAGGCTTCCGGGTTGATCGGCTCGCCCACCGAACCCAGGAGACGCAGGCTCGAGCCATCGGCACCCTCAACGGACTTGGTGCCTTCGGCCATCATGGCGCGAATGGCAGTAGGCGCGGTGTAGAGGATATTGACCTTGTGCTTGTCGATGATTTTCGACACACGTGTGATGTCCGGATAGTTCGGCACACCTTCGAACAACAGCGTGGTTGCACCATTGGCCAGAGGCCCGTAGACAATATAGCTGTGCCCGGTTACCCAGCCGACGTCGGCGGTGCACCAGTAGATTTCACCGGGCCTGTAGTCGAACACGCGCTCGTGGGTCAGCGCCGCATAGAGCAGATACCCTGCAGTGGTGTGCAGCACGCCCTTGGGTTTGCCGGTCGAGCCCGAGGTGTAAAGGATGAACAGCGACTCTTCGGCACCCATCTCTTTGGGTGCGCAGGTGCTGGACGCCACCTCAAGAAGCGAGTGGTACCAGATGTCACGATGACGGTTCCACTCGATGTCGCCACCGGTGCGCTTGCAGACGATGACTTTCTGCACGCTGCTGGTTTCCGGATTGGTCAAGGCACGGTCGACGTTGGCCTTGAGCGCAGTCTTTTTGCCGCCACGCAGGCCTTCGTCGGCAGTGATGACCACTTTCGAACTGCAATCGATGATCCGTCCCGCCAGTGCTTCCGGCGAGAACCCGCCGAACACCACCGAGTGAATGGCACCGATACGGGCGCATGCCAGCATGGCGACCACAGCCTCGGGAATCATCGGCATGTAGATGGTGACGACATCGCCGCGGTGCACATCCTGACCGCGCAGTGCATTGGCAAACTTGCAGACTTCCTCGTGCAGCTCGCGATAGGTGATTTCACGATGCTCGGACGGGTCGTCCCCCTCCCAGATAATGGCGATGCTGTCGCCGCGCTCGGCCAGATGGCGGTCCAGGCAGTTATAGGCAACGTTCAACGTACCGTCGGCAAACCATTTGATGTCGACGCGGTGATCATCGAAGGACGTCTGTTTGACGACAGTGAAAGGTTTGATCCAGTCGAGGCGCTGAGCCTGTTCACGCCAGAAACCATCAGGGTTGACCACCGACTGCTGGTACATGGCCTTGTAGGTCGCTTCATCCGTCAGCGTAGTCGCTGCGACTTCTGGGCGGACGGGGTACAGGGAAGCTGCACTCATCTTGGTTACCTCGGTGGATAGTTGTTGTTTTATGCCCCTGTTGTATCCCGCCCCAACCGGTGGGGCCATTCGACGTTGGTCTTACCGGCGAAACCGGAGCGTCAAGCCATACGCGCGGAGCGGCTGTCAGATTATTACCATTTTGATAAAAGCGCTTATCCAAAGTCTTTATATATGCGCTGCCTCAACAGGCATAGAATTCGATCCGCCAACACGGCAAACATCAACTGCCCCCACGCAGTGTTGTTCCCACTCGAAAAACGTGTCCAACCGTTTTAACACATGACGTCAAAAAACGTGATGCGACGGCGCTCACATTCAAACAGGTAAAAACATAATGAAAGCTTTATTAGTGGCACTGGCCCTTTGCGGTGTCAGCAGCCTTGCCATGGCCGAAGAATCGCAGACCAAAGTGGCCGCCCAGCAAGCCCGCGTCGAGCAATACACATACGGTACGCATCTGGATATCGCACGGGTTATCTCCATCAGCCAGATCCCCAATGTCTGCCAGGTGGTCCCGGCGCGCATGGTGTATGAAGACTCGCAAGGCGCACGACACACCATGAGCTATCAGGTAATGGGCAACGGCTGCAGCAACGGTTGAGGTTACCCGCTGCAGCTGTGTATATATGTGCATAACGCCTCGCAGATATTGATTGCGAGGCGCATGCACGGCGTGAGTGGTCGTGCGATCAATCGGCAGATCGTTGATCGGCCGCGTGCCGACCTGATTCCCGGCCCACGTCATAGTCACGCAACTTGTTGGCAATCGTTGTATGAGACACCCCCAAACGCCTGGCCAATTGACGACTGCTGGGATAGTGCGCATATAAATGTTCCAGCACCGACTTTTCGAAGCGCCCGATAATAGCGCTCAACCCGCCTTCGAGAGACATATCGTTCAACCCGGGCCGCACACCGTAATCCGGTAAACGAATATGCTCGGCCTGCACCTTGTCGCTTTCGCAAAGCGATACAGCCTGAAACAATACATTTTCCAGCTGCCGCACATTGCCGGGCCAGTGATACTGACCCAGGCGCTGAATGGCCGCTGCCGAAATGCCTGGCAACGGGCAACCGATCTGGCGGCTGGCGTGATCCAGAAAGTGCTCGACCAGCGGCTCAAGGCCGTCCAGACAGTCGCGCAACGGCGGTATGTGCAGCGACAGCACATTGAGGCGATGGTAAAGGTCCTGCCTGAACGCCCCTTGGGCGCACAGCTCCGACAGGTCGACCTGGGTCGAACACATCACTCGCACATCGAGAAACATGTCTTCGTCACTGCCAACACGGCGAAAGCTGCCGTCTTGAATGAAGCGCAACAGCTTGGCCTGCATGCGCGCGCTCAGCTCACCCACGCCATCCAGGAACAGTGTGCCGCCCGCCGTCAGTTCCAGCAGCCCTAATCGACCCTCGGCTCTCGCCCCTTCGAACGCGCCCGGGTCATAGCCGAACAACTCGATCTCGGCCATCGACTCCGACAGCCCGGCGCAGTTGAGCGCCATCAGCGGGGATTGGCCGCGCGGGCTGGCGAGGTGACAGGCACGGGCCAGTAATTCCTTGCCGGTGCCGGTTTCGCCCTCGATCAGCAGGGGCGCGTCCAGTGGCGCCATGCGTCGCGCCTCGCGGACTACCGCAGCCATGACTTTCGAACTTTGAAAGATGCTGTCGAAACCGCGCAATTCCTGCTTGCGCACATGGTAGATGCGCTCACCGACCCGATCAGCGCGGTGCAGCGTCAGCACGGCACCGGCCATGGCTTCGCTGTCGTCGTGTTCCGATTGCAACGGGGCGATGTCGGCGAGAAATACATCACCGCGCACCTTGACCCGCAGACCATTGATCCGTGACTGACTGGCACGCACCAGCTCGGGCAAGTCGAAATCTTCGGCATAGCGCGACAATGGTATGCCCGGCACCTCATCGACCCGCACGCCCAGTAACTGCGCCGCTGCACGGTTGGCCGCAACGATTGCACCGGCCATGTCGATGGACAGCACAGGGAACTCCAGCGCGCCAAGCAGAGCGTTGAGTTCCATATGCCGACGCTCGCTGGGCATCAACCCGACGCGCTTGACGCCGAACACGCCGGTGATCGCCTCGAACTTCGGACGCAGGGCCTGAAACTGCAGGTTCATCAGATTCGGGCAATGCAGATAGATCGCGTCGCCATGCTCGCCACCCACCTCACCGCGCGCCACGTTGACGCCATAGGCCACCAGCAGATCGAGAATGTCGCGAAGGATGCCGATCCGGTTCTGGCAGTGCACCTTGATACGCATGGGGCATTCGCTCCTGTAAGCGTGTTTTTCAGTCAATGACAAAACTTGCCGTCAACAATACGTTACAGACGCGCGCTTCGCGAGGACCCGCAGAGCTGTATTTATGTCGAGCGAAGACCAATAGTAAAGTTTTCGTTACGGGGCTGAGCAAAAACACTGGCGCAAGAGGGCTTTCCCGTACTGACCACAGGCCGAAAGCGGGTTATTCCTGCAGTCAGGCTTTTACAAAAATACGTCGACAAAAACAGCCTTTCGAGGATATCAGCATGGCCCAGACGCTTTACGTGGCACGCGAGCCGGACGCTTCGGGCTTCATTGATTACACCGCAGGCGAACATGCGGTATGGAACACTCTGATTACCCGGCAGATGAACATCATCCAAGGGCGTGCCTGCCAGGAGTATCTGGACGGTATCGAGCAACTGGGCCTGCCCCTCGATCGCATTCCACAGCTGGGTGAAATCAACAAGGTGCTGGATGCGGCCACCGGCTGGCAGGTTGAGCGAGTGCCCGCGCTGATTCCCTTCCAGACGTTCTTTGAACTGTTGGCCAGCAAGCGCTTCCCGGTAGCGACCTTTATTCGCACCGAGGAGGAACTGGACTATCTGCAGGAACCGGACATCTTTCATGAAATCTTTGGTCACTGCCCGCTGCTGACCAATCCGTGGTTTGCAGAATTCACCCATACCTACGGCAAACTCGGCCTGAGTGCCAGCAAGGAACAACGCGTGTACCTGGCCCGCCTGTACTGGATGACCATCGAATTCGGACTGGTCGATACGCCTCAGGGGCGAAAAATCTATGGCGGCGGCATTCTTTCTTCGCCCAAGGAAGCCCTGTATAGCCTGTCTTCAGCCCCTGTGCATCAGCCTTTCGAACCGCTTGAAGCGATGCGCACGCCTTACCGGATCGACATTCTGCAACCGCTGTATTTTGTCCTGCCAAATCTAAAGCGCCTGTTCGACCTGGCGCATGAGGACATCATGGCGCTGGTCGGGCAAGGCATGCGGTTGGGCTTGCACGCCCCCAGATTTCCACCTAAAACCAAAGACCATGCGGCCTGAAAGCGGCCAGGTATTTAAAAAGGAAACCCATTCATGAGCACGTTGAATCAAGCCCACTGCGAAGCCTGCAGCGCCAACGCCCCGCAAGTCAGCGAAGCCGAGTTGCCGGAACTGCTGAAGCAGATCCCCGACTGGAACATCGAAGTGCGCGATGGCGTCATGCAACTGGAAAAAGTGTTTCTGTTCAAGAATTTCAAATGGGCGCTGGCATTTACCAATGCGGTTGGCGAAATTGCCGAGGCTGAAGGTCATCACCCGGGGCTGCTGACCGAGTGGGGCAAAGTGACCGTGACCTGGTGGAGCCATTCGATCAAGGGACTGCACCGCAACGACTTCATCATGGCCGCGCGAACCGACGGTGTAGCGACAGGTGCAGAGGGCCGCAAATAATTTTGCAGAAAAATTTACAGGGATAAAGAGCGCTGTTTTTTGCGCTCTGGCCCAGGCAAAGCACCGTAAAACCATACCGTGCAGCGATTCGTGAGGGAGAGACCGGGACAGTAAAAATGCGATTTTGTTTCGCTGACACGCCGATGAGGATAAAAAAATATCCTGATTGTCATTTTCAGTGGGGTATCCTGCGCATGCTTTTTTAAAGCACGGTTCTATCTGCAACCCCTTGCGAGGAGCGACGACGATGCATGAAATCCCTAACTTCCCACCAGGCCAACAGGAACCGCAGCAGTCGACCCTGGCTCAACAGGAGCTTGGTCAACCTGTCGCAATGAAAGCAGCACCCTCGGCTCAAGACAGCCAGAAAGCCGGAAGCAAAGACTGAAGGCGATTGTTTTCAGGCGTATCGAAAAACGGTCTGGCCGATTTTCAATACGCCTGGAAAACCAGCAACAGGCAAACAGCAGATCCTCATGAGCGACTTCACTGAAACACAGGCCAGTGCCCTGATCGGCACCGCCGAGCAAATGATCGAAATCTGGTCACGCCTCAGCCCCGAAAAACAGAGCGCCCTGCTCGCCCGGTTCGGTACTCAGGAAAACGCCTTGGCTGCCCTTGTGACCACCCGGCTCGTAGCTCCGGCGAACAAATAACCTCCATTCGCCGTTTATTTCAATCTGTTACACCTGCATCACGCGATGCGTCGGTATGATGAGCACTTCGAGAGCTTGCTAAGGGTTTTCCCTGCCCGCTCGAACGCCATGCCCGCACAGAACGAAAGCCCACCTCATGCCCGAGACACAGCAAACCACACCGCAAACTCCGATGGCCGTTACCCTGACCGTCGTCTCCATCGTCATGTTCACCTTTATCGGCTACTTGAACATCGGCATCCCGCTTGCCGTTCTGCCCGGCTATGTCCACAGCGATCTGGGCTTCGGTGCAGTCATCGCAGGACTGGTGATCAGCGTTCAGTACCTGGCTACGTTGATCAGCCGGCCATGGGCGAGTCGCGTCATCGACAACCTTGGCAGCAAGAAAGCCGTACAGATCGGCCTGGCCGGCTGCGGATTGAGCGGCGTGTTCATGCTGGTGCCGGTCTGGCTGGACAGCTGGCCGATGGCAAGTCTGGTGATCCTGCTGATTGGACGCGTGATCCTTGGCAGCGCGGAAAGCCTGGTGGGTTCGGGCTCGATTGGCTGGGGTATCGGCCGCGTCGGGGCGCAGAACACCGCCAAAGTGATTTCCTGGAACGGCATCGCCAGCTATGGCGCACTGGCCATCGGCGCGCCGCTGGGTGTCTGGATGGTCAATTCGCTCGGATTGTGGACGGTGGGCGTGAGCATCATGCTGCTCTGCTCGCTGGGTCTGTATCTGACCTGGAACAAGCAGGCCGCCCCCATCGTGCAGGGTGAACGGCTGCCCTTCATGCATGTACTGGGGCGAGTGCTGCCGCACGGCATGGGTCTGGCGCTGGGCGGCATTGGCTTTGGCACCATCGCCACCTTCATTACCTTGTACTACGCAAGCAATCACTGGCCTAATGCAGCGCTGTGCCTGACGCTGTTCGGCGGCAGTTTCATCGCGGCGCGCCTGCTGTTCGGCAACCTGATCAATCGCCTGGGTGGCTTTCGGGTGGCAATTGCCTGTCTGTCCGTGGAAAGCCTGGGGCTGCTGCTGTTGTGGATGGCCCCCACGCCGGACCTGGCGCTGGCTGGCGCGGCGTTGACCGGCTTCGGTTTTTCACTGGTATTCCCGGCGCTGGGCGTGGAAGCGGTCAATCTGGTCCCGGCATCAAGCCGAGGCGCAGCAGTGGGCGCTTACTCGCTATTCATCGATCTTTCACTGGGCATCACGGGGCCGCTGGCAGGTGCGATTGCCGCCGGTTTCGGCTTTGTCTCGATCTTTCTGTTTGCGGCCCTGGCGTCACTCACCGGGTTGGGCCTGAGCGTCTATCTGTACAAACAGACGCAGGGGGTGCGCCAGTGATGCCCCGCGCTCATCCTACCGTTCCCAGCGTGGTAACGTCGTTCTGGACGCTCTGCGTCCGATCTTGAGTGTCTGGTGCGGCGCAGATTTGTGACGCAGAGCATCACCCAAGGCATCCCCACGCTGGAGCCTGAGGAGCGATACTCTCGACTTACGCTCAGAAATCCACTTTCCCGCGCCCGGCCTTGATTGAGCCGCGCTTGCTCTTGGACTCCAGGCGGCGAGTCTTGGAACCCAGGGTCGGGCGGGTCGGGCGGCGTTTCTTTTCCACCTTGGCCGCGTTGACGATCAGCTCACTCAGACGCAGTAAGGCATCGGCGCGGTTCTGCTCCTGAGTACGGTATTGCTGGGCCTTGAGCACGACCACGCCTTCGCTGGTAATGCGACTGTCACTTAACGCCAGCAGCCGCTCCTTGTAGAACGGCGGCAGCGACGAGGCCTTGATGTCGAAGCGCAAATGCACAGCACTGGAGACCTTGTTGACGTTCTGGCCACCCGCGCCCTGGGCACGGATGGCAGTCAACTCGATCTCGGCGTCCGGCAGATGGACATTGTTGGAAATCACCAGCATCAAGGCATCTTCTTTTCTGGAGCAGGCACGTTTAGTTGCGGGACTTGGCAGCGACCAACACGCTACGCCTGTTTTTGGCCCGGTAACATACCCACATCACCACCAGCCAGACGGGTATCGCGTAAACCGAGATCCGGATGCCGGGGATCATCAGCATGATAGCGAGGATAAAGACCACAAAGGCCAGGCACACGTAGTTGCCGTAGGGATACCACAGCGCCTTGAACAGCGGCACTTGTGCAGTACGGTTCATGTGCTGGCGGAACTTCAGGTGCGAATAGCTGATCATCGCCCAGTTGATGACGAGTGTAGCCACCACCAGCGACATCAGCAGTTCCAGTGCCTGCTGCGGCACAAAGTAATTGAGCAGGACCGCCACCACGGTCACCGCTGCCGAAGCAAATATTGCCTTGACCGGCACCCCGCGCCTGTCGACCTGCGCCAGCGCCTTGGGCGCGTCGCCCTGCTCGGCCATGCCGACCAGCATGCGGCTGTTGCAGTAAGTACCACTGTTGTAGACCGACAGCGCTGCCGTCAGCACCACAAAATTCAGAATGTGCGCAGCGGTGTCGCTGCCCAGCATCGAGAACACCTGCACGAACGGGCTGCCGCTGTAGGAATCGCCAGACGCATTGAGGCTGACCAGCAGACTGTCCCAGGGCGTCAGCGACAGCAGCACCACCAATGCTCCGATGTAGAAAATCAGGATTCGGTAGATCACCTGGTTGATCGCCTTGGGGATCACGGTCTTCGGCTGCTCGGCTTCGGCAGCGGTGAAACCGAGCATTTCCAGACCGCCGAACGAGAACATGATGATCGCCAGCGCCATTACCAGCCCGCTGACACCGTTGGGGAAAAACCCGCCGTGCTCCCAGAGGTTGCTGACCGACGCCTGCGGGCCACCACTGCCGCTGACCAGCATGTAACTGCCCAGCGCAATCATGCCGATAATCGCCACTACCTTGATGATTGCGAACCAGAACTCGGTCTCGCCGAACACCTTGACGTTGGTCAGGTTGATCGCATTGATCAGTACGAAGAAGGCCGCCGCCGAGACCCAGCCCGGGATGTCCGGCAACCAGTAATGAATGTACTTGCCGACCGCGGTCAGCTCGGACATGCCCACCAGGATATACAGCAGCCAGCAATTCCAGCCCGACAGGAACCCGGCGAAACCGCCCCAGTAGTTATGGGCGAAATGGCTGAACGATCCGGCCACCGGCTCTTCGACGATCATTTCGCCGAGCTGGCGCATGATCATGAACGCAATGAAGCCGCAGATGGCATAACCGAGAATCATCGAGGGGCCGGCTGATTTCAGCACGCCCGCCGAGCCTAGAAAAAGACCAGTGCCGATGGCACCACCCAGAGCGATCAGCTGGATGTGCCGGTTTTTCAGGCCGCGTTTCAGCTCGCCCGCGGGTGAGGTTGTTTCACTCATTCAATAGCCACCTGATTGTTCTTGTTCTGTGACGGAATAGAACCTGCTCCGCGTGTGGCGCAACAGCATTGCAGCACCCGAGGCCGACGGCCCGGGATGGTGAACAACAATGATTCACAGAAAAAAGCGCCGCATTGTACACCTGCATCCAGGTTGAGGTTTAAAACCGGAGGATCGATGCGCAACAGCTATGTGACAACGCTTTACAGGCTGCCGAAAACAACAACGCCAGCCCCCTGGGCTGGCGTTGCCATTCACTCACACCACGCAATCACTCAGGCTTGCGACGACCGAAGCCAGGACGCTGACCTGAGCCCGCCGGTGGACCACGACGTTTGCCTGACGGCGCATCATCGTTGACCAGCTTGATGCCGACACGCTTCGGAGCAGGCTTGGCCGGGCGCTTGTTCATTTCGCTCGGACGCTCGGCGACCGGCGTACCACGGCTGTTGTCGGCAGGACGCGGCGCGCGCGAACCGGGCTTGCCCGAGTCCTTGCGCGGCGAAGGACGCTGAGTAGAGTCGCCGCCACGCGGACGATCACGTTCGCTGCCGGTAATCTGCGGCTGACGCGGTACGCGGTCGCCAGTCGCCGGAGCGCCAGCGGCCGGACGCAGCTTGCGCACACGTTCGCCCTTGCCCAACGGACGCGACGATTGGCGCTGCAAACGTTCCATCTTGTCTTTGGTCTTGGCATTCATCTGCGGCTGAGCCACAGGCTGCAAACCGACTTCAGCCGCCAGAATGTCGACCTCATACTGGCTCATTTCACGCCAGCGGCCCATCGGCAGGTCGGAGTTGAGGAACACCGGCCCGTAACGCACGCGTTTCAGGCGGCTGACCACCAGACCCTGGGATTCCCAGAGACGACGCACTTCACGGTTACGGCCTTCCATCACCACGCAGTGATACCAGTGGTTGAAGCCTTCGCCGCCCGGTGCCTGCTGGATATCAGTGAAGCGCGCAGGACCGTCTTCGAGAATCACACCGTTCTTGAGCCGCAGCAGCATGTCGTCATCGACTTCGCCACGCACACGAACCGCGTATTCGCGGTCCATTTCGAACGACGGGTGCATCAGCCGGTTGGCCAGTTCGCCGTCGGTGGTGAACATCAGCAGGCCGGTGGTGTTGATGTCGAGACGACCGATGTTGATCCAGCGGCCCTCTTTCGGGCGCGGCAGACGATCGAACACGGTCGGACGGCCTTCAGGGTCGTCACGGGTGCAGATTTCGCCATCGGGCTTGTTGTACATGATCACGCGGCGGACCGTTTCGGCGGCCTCTTCGCGCTTGATGACACGACCATCGACACTGATGGCGTCATGCAGGTCGACGCGCTGACCGAGGGTCGCGTCCTTGCCATTGACCTTGATGCGGCCTTGGGTAATCCAGGCTTCCACATCACGGCGCGAGCCTACGCCAATGCGCGCCAGAACCTTCTGCAGCTTTTCGCCTGCGGGTCCGATTTCCTGGCTGTCCTGCTTGTCTTTTTCACTCATCTGGGCACCTCCCGGTGTGTCGAATCAGGGCTGGCCGAGAACCGGCAAGACCTGTGCCCGGCGCGCTGTGGATAGCGGCAGGGCGAAATACTTGAAAGCCTTGGCAACACCTGATCGCCGAGGGTCGGCCATCATACGCTCCCGCGCCGGTTTACGCATCCGGCGTCAGCGGCAAATGCCTGGATCACTTCTTCTTTTTACGACCGGCGGTCTTGAGCTTGGCCAGTCGCTTGGCAGACTCATCAAGAACCGTACGCTTGTCGTCCTTGTCGAGTTTCTTCCAGGCCTTGATTTCGCGCTTGCTGCGGCCGCATCCCAGGCAGATGTCATCATCGAACTTGCACAGGCTGATGCAGGGGTTCTTGGTGGAACTCATGGGCAGCGGGTCTCATGGCGAGTGGTATCAGATGTGACCCTGGGCTGGCGCATGAATTCGACCAAAGTGCGCGGAGCGTTGGCACGACAGTTGGAAAGTGTCGTTGCACATGCTCCAGTGTGGAAGCGAGACCTCTCAGAGGTCGGGCTCTTTATCCTCATCGGCGTTGTCATCCTGCCTCTCAGCCTCAGGCTCCGCACGAAGCAGATCGTCGAAATCGGTCTTGAGGCCCTGCTCCATCGAGTCCAGTTCCACCAGCAGGGTGCGGAAGCTGGTTTCATCGCGGGGCGCTTCGGGCTCTGCTTCCGGGTCGAGACTGGCGTCGGCCAGAGCTTGCAGGTGCGCAGGCACAGGGGCGTCTTCGAAATCCAGCACCGGTTCGGTTTCCATCTCGCGCAGGTCGGCCAGCGGCGGCAGCTCGTCGAGACTTTTGAGATTGAAATGATCCAGAAAGCCCTTGGTGGTGGCGAACATCGCCGGTTTGCCGGGCACGTCACGGTAGCCCACCACCCGAATCCACTCGCGCTCCAGCAAGGTCTTGACGATGTGGCTGTTCACCGCCACACCGCGCACATCTTCAATCTCGCCGCGTGTGATCGGCTGGCGGTAAGCGATCAACGCCAGCGTTTCCAGCATGGCGCGGGAGTAACGCTGCGGCCGCTCTTCCCACAGCCGACCGACCCAGGGGGAAAACCGGTCACGAATCTGCAGACGATAACCCGACGCCACTTCCTTGAGCTCGAAGGCGCGCCCTTCGCAAGATTTGCGCAGCACTTCGAGTGCCTTTTTGAACACCGGCGGCTCTGGACGCTCACCTTCTTCGAACAGCTCGTAAAGTCGCTCCAGCGTCTGCGGCTTTCCGGAGGCCAGCAGAAATGCTTCAAGCAACGGGGCCAGTTCACGAGGTTCGTTGAGGTTCATGGATGTATTCTTGCTCTACTCGGCTCGCGCCCGGACATGGATCGCCGCAAAGGGCTCGTTTTGGACCAGCTCGACAAGGGACTCCTTGACCAGCTCAAGCACCGCCATGAACGTCACAACCACGCCCAGACGTCCCTCTTCGGCGGTAAACAGCTCGGCGAACGGCACAAAACCACCGCCCTTCAGACGCTCCAGTACATCGCTCATGCGCTCGCGGGTAGACAACGCCTCGCGGCTGACCTGATGGCTTTCGAACATGTCCCCGCGGTGCAGCACTTCAGCCATGGACATCAGTACTTCTTCAAGACTCACATCCGGCAGCAACTTGCGGGCGCGGGCTTCGGGGGCATCCAGTTTCGGCACGACAACATCGCGGCCAACCCGGCTAAGGCCGTCAATGCCTTCGGCGGCTGCCTTGAAGCGCTCGTATTCCTGCAATCGACGAATCAGTTCGGCACGCGGATCGCCTTCTTCCTCTTCGACTTCGGCCGAGCGCGGCAACAACATGCGCGACTTGATCTCGGCCAGCATGGCGGCCATGACCAGATACTCGGCAGCCAGCTCCAGGCGTACGGTTTTCATCAACTCGACGTAGCCCATGTACTGCCTGGTGATCTCGGCCACGGGAATATCGAGGATGTCGATGTTCTGCTTGCGGATCAGGTACAGGAGCAGGTCGAGTGGCCCCTCGAACGCCTCGAGAAAGACCTCCAGCGCATCGGGCGGAATGTACAGGTCCAGCGGCATCTGCGTGACAGCACGCCCATAGACCAGCGCGAACGGCAGCTCCTGCTGGGCGTCTGCCTGGCTGTCCACTGCCTCGACGACGGTCATTAAGCGCGTTCACCGAAAGGTGTTGGATCACCGCAACCGACACGAACGACTTCGGGCTCCCCGCCGGCCAGATTGATAACCGTAGACGCCGAAATACCGCCGATTCCGCCATCTATGATCAGGTCCACCTGATGCTCGAGAATCTGGCGCATCTCGTAGGGTTCGCTAAGAGGCACGGTGTCGCCCGGCATGATCAGGCTGACGCTCATCAGCGGTTCGCCCAGTTGCTCGAGCAGGGCCTGGGCGATGGGGTGGCTCGGCACCCGCAGACCAATGGTGCGCCGCTTGGGGTGCAGCACCAGACGCGGCACTTCGCGGGTGGCGTTGAGGATAAAGGTGTAAGGGCCTGGGGTATGCGCCTTGAGGGCACGGAACGCGCCGGTGTCGACCTTGGCAAACAACCCCAGTTGCGACAGGTCGCAGCACATCAGGGTGAAGTTGTGCTTGTCGTCCAGCTGACGCAGGCGGCGGATACGCTCGATGGCACTCTTGTCGCCGATCTGGCAACCCAGTGCATAGGACGAATCTGTCGGGTACACCACCAGCCCGCCGGCCTTGATGATTTCAGCGGCCTGTTTGATCAGGCGCGGCTGCGGGTTTTCCGGATGGACCTGGAAAAATTGACTCACGGTAACTTCCTGTTCAGACGGCGGCAGTAGGCTGTTCATATTTGAATCTGCACCACAAAGGCGGTAGATCCTCAGGCACGGGGCGATAAGTACCGATTTCACCCCAATTGCCAGGACCGTGGAAGTCGCTGCCAGCGGTAACCAGCAGCCCGAACTCGCGTGCAAGGATGGCCAGGGTGCCGACCTGATCGGCAGGCTGCATGCCATTGACCACTTCTATGGCGTGCCCACCGGCCTGGACGAAATCGCCGACCAGTTTACGCCGTTTACTGCGGGTAAAGTCATAATGTGAAGGATGCGCAAGGCTGACCCATGCGCCCGAGGCACGCAAGGTGGCGACGGTGTCTTCCAGGGTCGGCCAGTGCTGCTTCACATCGCCCAGTTTGCCCGCCCCCAGCCATTTGCGAAACGCCTCGGCGCGATCCTTGACGAAACCGGCCCTGACCATGAAGTCGGCAAAATGCGGCCGTGCGGGCGCATTACCGCTGTCGCCCAGTTCCTGCTGGATCGCGCGAGCACCTTCCAGCGCACCAGGCATACCTTTGATCGCCAATTTACGGCTGATTTCTTCTGCGCGCAGCCAGCGCCCCTCATGCAAACGGCCGATGGCGTCGGTCAGCGCCGGGGCCTGCGTATCGAAGCCGTAGCCCAGAATATGGATGGTCGCACCGCCCCAGGTGCAGGACAGTTCCACCCCATTGACCAGTTGCATGCCCAATGAATGCGCTGCCGCGCGGGCTTCTTCAAGCCCTTCAAGGGTATCGTGGTCGGTCAGCGAAAGGACGCGCACGCCGTTTTCATGAGCACGGGCAACCAGTGCCGTGGGCGAGAGCGCCCCGTCGGAAGCGGTGCTGTGGCAGTGCAGGTCGACATTCATAGTGGTGCTTTCGTGTTCATTGATGTTTGTTATTATGCCGCCACATCCTGCTTCTGGCTGCCATTGTGAAACAATTCATCGACTTCATCCCGCTGCTCCTGTTTTTCCTCGTTTACAAAACCGAGCCGCGTGCCGTGGATATCCTCGGCAATACCTATATGGTAGGCGGCATTTTCAGCGCAACGGCGATGCTGATCATCAGTTCGGTGGTGGTCTACGGCATTCTTTACGTCAAACAGCGCAAGCTTGAAAAAAGCCAGTGGCTCACGCTGGTTGCCTGCCTGGTATTCGGCAGCCTGACCCTTGCCTTTCACAGCGAAACCTTCCTGAAATGGAAAGCGCCGGTAGTCAACTGGCTGTTTGCCGTAGCGTTCGCCGGCAGTCATTTCATCGGTGACCGTCCGCTTATCCAGCGCATCATGGGGCACGCATTGACGTTGCCAGCAGCTATCTGGACCCGGCTCAACATCGCCTGGATCGTCTTCTTCCTGTTCTGTGGCGCCGCCAACCTGTACGTGGCCTTCACTTATCAGGAATTCTGGGTCGACTTCAAAGTATTCGGCAGCCTGGGCATGACCCTGATCTTCCTGGTTGGCCAAGGGATCTACCTGTCACGCCACCTGCACGACACCGCCCCCAATACGACCAAATCCGAGGACTGACATGCTCTACGCTATCATCGCCACCGACGTCGAGAACTCGCTGGAAAAACGCCTCGGCGTGCGCCCGGCCCACCTGGAACGCCTGATCGAGCTCAAGAGCGAAGGCCGTCTGGTGCTGGCCGGCCCACATCCGGCAGTCGACAGCAATGACCCGGGGACCGCCGGTTTCAGTGGCAGCCTGGTCGTTGCCGAGTTTGAATCCTTGAGCGCTGCCAAAACCTGGGCCGATGCCGACCCGTACGTTGCAGCGGGCGTCTATGCCAATGTCGTGGTCAAGCCGTTCAAGCAAGTCATGCCCTGATCCCGTCTCCGGATATCCCTGACACGCTCTGCCCCATCGAGGCAGAGCCGTGTTACACCACCGCCCTTCATTCATCCTTCCCGACACCCTGCCGATAACCTGCTCAATGTGCGAATTTACACGGCTCGGTAAAAGGGAGTTCAGATGCGTTCAGGTATGTGGTGTCTGTTGGCAATGTTGATGGCATCAGGGTTTCAGGTAAACGCCGAGACTGTTAATGAAAGCGGCGCAGTGCAGCCTTTGCATCTGCCCAGCCCTGCCAGCCAGATTGCTGACCTCCAGTTGCGCCTCAAGGACAGCGAGCGTCAGCGCGACGAGTTGACACGCCAATTGCAGAACGTCGATCAGGAACGCAACAACGCCCTGCTGACACGCTTGCGTCAAGAGAACCAAAAGCTCAAGTTGCAGCTCAAAGAAGCACTGTCGGCTGCGCCTCCGCGCTTGCTGACAGAGCAACAACAATGGTTCGTCGCAGGCGGTGGCGTTGCGATGTTCGCCCTTCTGTGCGGTATATTGGTCAGCGGCTGGCGTAAGCAACGTCGGCAGTGGCTAAATTGAGTGAGTCATGAGCGAGCTGTTACTAATCGATGATGATCAGGAGCTGTGCGAACTGCTGAGCAGTTGGTTGAGCCAGGAAGGTTTTCAAGTGCGCGCCTGTCACGACGGGACCAGCGCGCGTCAGGCATTGGCCGACGCAGCGCCGGCTGCCGTGGTACTGGACGTGATGCTGCCCGATGGCAGCGGCCTGGAATTACTCAAGCAACTGCGCGCCGACCATCCTGACCTGCCGGTGGTCATGCTCTCGGCACGCGGCGAGCCGCTGGACCGTATTCTGGGTCTGGAGTTGGGTGCTGACGATTACCTGGCAAAACCCTGCGACCCTCGCGAACTGACCGCCCGCCTGCGCGCCGTGCTGCGTCGCAGTCATCCGGTGGCGTCTTCCACACAGCTCGAACTGGGCGACCTGACCTTCAGCCCGATGCGCGGGGTGGTGAGTGTCGATGAAAAGGAACTGACCCTCACAGTATCCGAGAGCCGTCTGCTTGAGGCACTCATGCGTCAGCCCGGCGAGCCGCTGGACAAACAGGAACTGGCGCAACTGGCGCTGGGTCGCAAACTGACGCTCTATGACCGCAGCCTGGACATGCACGTCAGCAACCTGCGCAAGAAAATCGGCCCTCACGCCGATGGCCGTCCACGCATCGTCGCACTGCGCAGTCGCGGCTATTATTACGCTCTTTGAGCAGCGGCAAGCTTCAAGTCAAAGCAGAGCGTTTTGTAGCTGACGGTTGGCAGCCGCCCTTACACAAGCTTTACCAAGCGCTGACTGCGCTTGACCTTGATCTCCCTAAACTGGGCTCATCGGCATCGAGCCGCACTAGAGACAAGGAGATACACCATGCGCAAGACCCTGATCGCTTTGATGTTTGCCACTGCCCTGCCTACCATCGCCATGGCCGCACCACCACCGCCACCTGCTGGTGGTCCGGACGCCGATGGACCCGGCATGCACATCGAGCGGGATGACCGCGGCCCAGGCCCAGGCATGCGTCGCGGCCCAGGCCCGATGGGACCTCTGGGTGAGCTGGACCTGACACGTGAACAGCGCCAGCAGATCGAACGCTTGATGCGCGAGCAGAGACACGAGCGCCGCGAAATCACCCAAAGCTACCTGGAAAAAATGCCTGCTGCCGACCAGAAGGCAATGCACGACGAAATCGAAGCCAAGCGCTCCAAGACAGACAGCGAGATTCGCGCACTGCTCCAGCCTGAACAGCAGAAGCAGTTCGACGAAATCAAAAAGAAAGAAGATGAGCGTCGCGCCGAATGGGCCGAATTCAAGGCCTGGAAAGCGGCAAAAGCAGCAAAAGCGCAGTAACCATCAGGCCTCGCGGCCCGATGAGTTGAACACAACCCGGCATGCGCACGCATGCCGGGCTTTTTTACTGAGACCGAGGAAATCCCGTGCGTTCATTGTTCTGGCGAATCCTGGCCAGCTTCTGGCTGGCCATTGCTCTGGTGGGAGGTCTGTCGGTACTCGTCGGGCATATGCTTAATCAGGATGCGTGGATCCTCAGTCGTCACCCTGTGCTCAACTCACTGCCGGAACAATGGACACAGCGCTTCGAGGAACAGGGCGCGGACAATGCTCAGGAATTCCTTCAGGACATCAAGCGGCGCAATCGCATCGACGTCCAGGTGCTCAGCGACAGCGGCGAACCGATGGTGCGCGGCACTTTCCCGCCCCGCGCCGCAGCGCTGGAGGCCCGGCAACAGGCCGACGAGGATCAGGGGCGTAAACTGCCCTGGCGCCGCCTTGCCACCGAATACAGCAGCCCGAAGACCGGCGAAACCTATCTGTTCATCTATCGCGTTCCGCACCCGGAACTCGACGAGTGGCATCGCCAGAGCCTGATGTGGCCATTGAGTGCGCTGGGCATCGCACTGGTGGTTCTGACCCTGTTCAGCCTGTTCGTGACGTTGTCGATCACCCGACCGCTGAGCCGCCTGCGTGGCGCAGTGCACGATCTGGGGCAAACCAGCTATCAGCAGCACAGCCTCGGCCAGTTGGCCAACCGGCGTGACGAATTCGGCGTCTTGGCCAAGGACTTCAACCGCATGGGCGCGCGCCTGCAAAGCCTGATCGGCAGCCAGCGCCAGCTGTTGCGCGATGTGTCCCATGAATTGCGCTCACCGCTGGCCCGACTGCGCATTGCGCTGGCGCTGGCTGAACGTGCGGAGCCCGCCGAGCGGGACAAACTGTGGCCGCGCTTGAGCCGTGAATGCGACCGACTGGAAGCGTTGATCAGCGAAATTCTGGCGCTGGCGCGCCTCGACGCAGAGCTTCGTGGCCCTGAAACAGTTGACCTCGATTCACTGCTGCAGCGCCTGAAGAACGACACACAACTGGACGGGGTCGACCAGAACATTCGCGTCGAGGTACAGAGCGACCTGCACCTGAAGGGCTGGCCGGAAATGATCGAGCGGGCTCTGGACAACCTGCTGCGCAACGCTGTGCGCTTCAACCCGCCAGGGGGGCGGATCGATCTGCAGGCGAGCCAGGTCGACAATCTGGTCCGTCTGAGCGTTCGCGATCACGGCCCGGGAGTTGCCGATGAGCATCTCGCGCAACTGGGCGAGCCGTTTTATCGCGCGCCCGGCCAGACGACACCCGGCCACGGTCTGGGACTGGCGATTGCCAGGCGTGCAGCGGAACGACATGGCGGCAGTCTGGTTATGGGCAATCACCCGGATGGCGGGTTTATCGCCACGCTGGATCTGCCCAGAGAGCCGCTCAGTTCATCATCTGCTTAGTCTCTTCCGTAAAAGGCTAGCCCTGCCACTCGCTGACAAACCCGCCGACGTCGACTTTTTGCGCTTCGCGCGGTGGGTTCAAGGGTGTCCCCAGGTACAGAAAGCCAATCACTTGCTCGTCGGCCTCAAGCCCGAAGCCTTTGGCAACCTGCGGCGCATAGGACAACTCGCCAGTTCTCCAGACCGCGCCGACCCCCAGTGCATAGGCGGCCAGCAGCACTCCGTGAGCAGCGCACCCGGCGGTGATCAGTTGTTCCGACCGCGGGACTTTGAAATGGTCCTGCAAGCGAGCGATCACGACCACGACCAAGGGCGCGCGCAAGGGACCAAGACGGGCTTTTTCCAACGCTTGCGGGGTCACTTCAGCACCACTGTGCTGCAGCGCTTGCACCAGTAACTCGCCCATGCGCTCACGGGCCGGGCCTTCGACTGTCAAGAAACGATACGGCTTGAGCTGTCCATGATCCGGCGAGCGCAATGCGGCACCAAACATGATTTCCCGCTGTGCAGCATCCGGGGCCGGGTCGACCAGTCGCGGAACCGATACGCGATTGAGCAAAACGTCGAGCGCCTGCATGGGCTGTCTCCTTGAAAAGTGATCGAGCATTCTAGAGCCTGTTTACCGTCAATAACGAGCGCGACGGACAATTCCTTACCCGTGCGGTCTGGCCTTGTCCCCGGCTGCACTGGTTTACATGCCTTCAAGCGCAGGTAGAATGGCGCCTTTCCTCATACCTGCCAGAGCCATTCATGTCGTTGCCGACCCTGCGTATCATCGGTTTCATTATCGGCATCTTCCTGATCACCCTGGCTGTGGCCATGATTGTGCCCATGGCCACGCTGGTCATTTACGACCGTTTCGAAGACCTGCGCGAGTTTCTGTGGGCCAGCGCGATCACCTTCATCGCCGGCCTGGCGCTGGTGGTGCCCGGACGCCCCGACAATGTCCAGTTGCGCCCTCGGGACATGTACATGCTCACGGTTTCCAGCTGGATCGTGGTGTGTATCTTCGCCGCCCTGCCCTTTTTGCTGACCCAGCACATCAGCTACACCGATTCGTTCTTTGAAAGCATGTCAGGCATCACTGCCACAGGCTCGACAGTGCTCAGCCACCTGGACAGCATGTCCCCGGGCATTCTGATCTGGCGTTCGATGCTGCACTGGCTTGGCGGCATCGGTTTCATCGGTATGGCCGTGGCAATTCTGCCGTTGCTGCGCATTGGCGGCATGCGGTTGTTTCAAACCGAATCCTCGGACCGCTCGGAAAAGGTCATGCCTCGCTCGCACATGGTGGCCAAGTTCATCGTGCTGGCCTACGTGGGTTTTACCGCGCTGGGCAGCCTGGCCTTCTGGGCGGCGGGCATGAGCCTGTTCGATGCGATCAACCACGCGATGTCGGCGATTTCCACGGGCGGGTTCTCCACTTCGGACCTGTCGCTGGCCAAATGGCCACAGCCTGCGGTGCACTGGGTTGCGATTGTGGTGATGATCCTCGGCAGCCTGCCCTTTACGCTGTATGTCGCGACCTTGCGTGGCAACCGCAAGGCGTTGATCAAGGACGAACAGGTGCAAGGGCTGATCGGTCTGCTGTTGGTCACGTGGCTGGTGATGACCGTCTGGTACGCCAATACCACCGACCTGCCATGGACCGAGGCGCTGCGCCACGTGGCGCTGAATGTGACGTCGGTGGTGACCACAACGGGTTTTGCGCTTGGAGACTACAGTCTGTGGGGCAATTTCTCGCTGATGCTGTTTTTCTATCTGGGCTTCATCGGGGGCTGTTCTGGCTCGACCGCGGGCGGGGTGAAGATCTTCCGCTTTCAGGTGGCCTACATTCTGCTCAAGACCAACCTCAATCAGCTGATCCATCCACGTGCCGTGATGAAGCAGAAATACAACGGCCATCGACTGGATGACGAAATCGTCCGCTCGATTCTGACCTTTTCGTTTTTCTTCACGATCACCATCTGCCTGATTGCGCTGATGCTTTCGCTGCTCGGGCTGGACTGGATGACGGCGCTGACCGGTGCCGCCAGCACGGTCTCCGGCGTGGGGCCAGGGCTGGGTGAGGTCATTGGGCCTGCTGGTAACTTCTCCACTTTGCCGGATGCGGCCAAGTGGATTCTGTCCGGTGGCATGCTGCTTGGCCGCCTTGAGATTATCACTGTGCTGGTGCTATGTGTGCCTGCGTTCTGGCGGCATTGAGGTCTGGGAGCACGCTTGAAGAGCCCGGAAAGTCGGGGCTTTTTATCGTTCCGCGTGGTAATTGGGGTTCGACTCAGGTCAGCCTTTGATTATCGTGCCGACGCTCCGCGTCACACGGAGGTTTTGTGGTGTCAGGGGG
>NZ_LJPW01000191.1 GCF_001400735.1 Pseudomonas caricapapayae | reverse complement strand
CACAGCACCCATGACGATCTGCCCACACAAACACAGCGTGAGCGGGAACGCCTCCGGCTGGAAAAGGCCGTCTCTGAATACGTTAGCCGCGGCGGCTGTGTGCATGAAGTGCGGGCAAGCCATCGCTCCAGCGAGCCGTCCTTCATCCTCAATGCTAAAAAGACCGCCCAGTTGAAGGCCGACACTGGAGCTCAAACACGGAAACCAGCCAACGCCCTTTCCGATACCGAGCTGGCTCGGCTGTTGAAAGCCCACTGCACAGCGGGTTCATCGCTTGCTTCAGCCGCTGCGTCTCTGAGCCAAACTCGCAAGCGGTGTGAAGCCATTGCCCGCCGCTACCAGATCCCCTTTCGATCCGCTGCCTTCAGCAATGAGAGGGCACGGACATGAGCCAAGTATCCGCGTCTCTTCGGGGAGCAAAAAAGTCCCTGCAGGCGTTGGCTGAGTTTGCCATTTCTCAAGGATGGGCAGTGCAGCGCACTCACGGTGGGCACGTCAAATTCACCAAGGGCGGATGCTCACCCATCTACACCTCTTTCACCCCCAGCGACCACAGGGCCGACCTCAACGCTCGCGCTCAACTGCGCCGCGCACAAACCCTAAGCCATGATGGAGAACGCCATGCTGAATAACGACGCTGTGAATATTCGTGAGGACGACAGAGACGAAAAATTCGTCATCCGCCTGCCGACCGGAATGCGGGGGCGGGTGCGAGGGGCTGCAAAAGCAAACCATCGCTCCATGAACTCAGAAATCGTTAGCCGGATTGACGCGACGCTACGTCATGAGCAGGAGATTGCGCGCCTGAAGGCCGTGATCGATGTATTGCTCAACGGTGAGGTGCCAGCGAGCAATGTCGTTCAACTTCCTGAGGCAGGTCAATAATTATGGCGAGCAAACTCACTGCCGACGAAATAACGGGCAAGTTGCTACAAGGCTCGTTCAGTCGATCAGGCCCGTCCGTCGATCGACTGCCAGACCCCATTGCAGACACGCCCATGGTACTGACCCTGGACGAGTTGTCCGCGTATGAGCACAACCCTCGTACCGTGACCAACGTCAAGTACCAAGAGATCAAGGACTCCATCCGGGTGCGGGGACTGGATCAGCCGCCGCAGGTCACACGTCGTCTGGGTGAGAAGAACTTCATCATCCGCAACGGCGGCAATACACGCTTGTCGATTCTGCGCGAGCTGTACAGTGAGACCGGTGACCAGCGCTTTTACAAAATCAGCGTGCTGTTCCGGCCATGGGATCAGGCTCGCGGGGAGATTATTGCCCTCACCGGTCACTTGGCCGAGAACGACCTGCGCGGCAGTCTTATGTTCATCGAGCGAGCCGTCGGCATCGAAAACGCTCGTTCGATCTATGAGCAGGAAACTGGCGAGGCCGTGTCACAACGGGAATTGGCCAGACGACTTAAAGCAGACGGTTATCCAGTGTCACAACCCCACATCAGCAAAATGCAGGAAACCATTCGTTGTCTTCTGCCAGTGATCCCCGCTGCGCTCTATTCGGGATTGGGCAAACCTCAGATCGAACGCCTGCTGGCTCTTCGCAAAGCCGCCGCACAGACGTGGCAGACGCACACCGAAGGAAAAGCGAACGTCACCGACTTCGAGGTTTTGTTCCAGGATGTGCTGTCCTTGTTCGATGGCGATGCTGCCGAATTTGTCTGTGAGCGTGTTCAGGATGACCTGATCAGCAACATGAAGGACGGCACGGG
>NZ_LJPW01000109.1 GCF_001400735.1 Pseudomonas caricapapayae | reverse complement strand
CTCACAACCATAAAGACGTCCACTACCGTGGGCGGAAGAACGGTTATGGCTGGCCTCGCTATTGGCGTTGAAGGACAGCAGCAGGAGTCGCAAATTCTGGCGTATGCCCAACGCTTCGCAATTCTTGATGAGTCAAGCGGGGCGCTGGCTGCTCCGTTCGCAGTTCAGAATGGGCAGGTGTTCATCAACTCCGCGTTCATCCAAGACGGATCGATAACCAACGCCAAGATCGGCAACGCTATCCAGTCGAACAATTATGTGGCGGGTGTTTCTGGCTGGAAGTTGTTTTTCGATGGCACTTTTGAAATCAACTCAAGCCTGGGGGATGGTGGCCGCCAGACAATCAACGCTCAGGGCGGAAAAGTTTTCGATCAGAACCGTATTCGCTATCAGTGGGGGAACCTTAACGTATGAGTTACGGAGCCAGAGTTTGGGACGAAAACGGGAACTTGGTTATGGACACGACCACGTTCACTTATCAGGTGATTTGGCAGGGGGTGATTGATTTCAGTGACACGTCCGGATCAACCGCAAAGGTGATTACGCTGAGTATCCCGGGCTTCGATCCGGCCAACTGCGTTTTTATGGTCATCCCGACCAGAGCGCAGGACATCCAGTCCGCCGAAGGTGATGCGCTTGGAAACACGAAGTCCTACCCGTACGTGACTACATCGGCCGGGCAAGTTGTTTTGAGGTCGGCCAATCCATCTGCAAATCTCGCCAACACCAACCAGACGCGCATTGTCGCTAAAGGATACGCAGTGAGGTTCAAAGTATGAGTTTCGGCGTCATCAGCATTAACGACAGCTCTTTCGTGCAGATTGATTCCGAAACGCCTCGGCTTTGCGTGCTCACGAAGGGCAGTTATTCAGGAACCACAAACGCGAACGTCACCTTTCCGCGCGCGGTAACAAGTGCTGACCCGCCGCTGGTGTTCATCAGGCCGGACCAAAACGGCATCGTTCAGGTGCCGATATCGGTGTGGTTCACTGGCGGGCCCGGCAACTGGACAGGCTTCGCAATGAAGGCTTCAAACGTCCAGAGCACGCTGAGCGGTCAATACTTCATTGCCGCATGGGCGTCTATGGGTACGGCGTCATTCGGCATGCGTATTTGGGGGCCGGGCGGCGAGCTTGTATATGACAGCGGGGCACCGCCAGTCGTCGTCACGTTTGCTGCTGGTAACTGGACATATGTGGGCAGCGAGCAATTAAGTGTTGGCCAGCGTTACAGGTGGAGCATTGATAAAGCGCTCGGGGTTGGCGAATTTATATCCATAAATTCCTTCGCCTTTCATTGCCATAACGGGGCAAGCGGCGGGGGCTGCGCCATCGGCGTCGATTACACTAATTCAAAAATAATGCTTTACAGCCTTGCAACAACAGCTTGGACCGATCAGGGCCATCGCCCGTT
>NZ_LJPW01000050.1 GCF_001400735.1 Pseudomonas caricapapayae | reverse complement strand
ACCACGTTCACTTATCAGGTTATTTGGCAGGGGGTGATTGATTTCAGTGACACGTCCGGATCAACGGCAAAGGTAATCACGCTTAGCATCCCTGGCTTTGATCCGGCGAACTGCGTCTTTATGGTCATCCCCACAAGGGCGCAGGACATTCAGTCTGCCGAGGGCGATGCCACCGGCAACACCAAGTCCTATCCCTACGTGACCACATCCGCTGGCCAGGTAGTGTTGAGGTCGGCCAATCCATATGCAAATCTCGCCAACACCAACCAGACGCGCATTGTCGCTAAAGGATACGCAGTGAGGTTCAAAGTATGAGTTTCGGCGTTATCAGCATTAACGATAGCTCTTTCGTGCAGATTGATTCCGAAACGCCTCGGCTCTGCGTGCTCACGAAGGGCAGTTATTCAGGAACAACAAACGCAAATGTCACCTTTCCGCGCGCGGTAACAAGTGCTGACCCGCCGCTGGTGTTCATCAGGCCTGACCAAAACGGCATCGTTCAGGTGCCGATATCGGTGTGGTTCACTGGCGGGCCCGGCAACTGGACAGGCTTCGCAATGAAGGCTTCAAACGTCCAGAGCACGCTGAGCGGTCAATACTTCATTGCCGCATGGGCATCAATGGGTACAGCGTCATTCGGCATGCGTATTTGGGGGCCGGGCGGCGAGCTTGTATATGACAGCGGGGCACCGCCAGTCGTCGTCACGTTTGCTGCTGGTAACTGGACATATGTGGGCAGCGAGCAACTAAGCGTTGGTCAGCGTTACAGGTGGAGCATTGATAAAGCGCTCGGGGTTGGCGAATTTATATCCATAAACTCCTTCGCCTTTCATTGCCATAACGGGGCAAGCGGCGGGGGCTGTGCCATCGGCGTCGATTACACTAATTCAAAAATAATGCTTTACAGCCTTGCAACAACAGCTTGGACAGATCAGGGCCATCGCCCGTTTCTTTGTGCAAAACTTACCGCCTAAATCAAGGCGCTTGAAAGTAGGAGTTTAAATGCCTTGGTATAAAGCCGGGACGGTTTCCGTCACCCAAAATTCGAACGCTGTGATCGGTAGCGGCACAGCGTTTATTGCAAACAGTCGGGTAGGCGATGGGTTTCGCGGGCCTGATGGCGGCTGGTACGAGGTGACCAACATCGCCAGCGATACAGCGATGTCTATCTCGCCGAACTA
>NZ_LJPW01000189.1 GCF_001400735.1 Pseudomonas caricapapayae | reverse complement strand
GGTGTATACCGGGCGAACGGCAATAACGGCGAGTGGACAGGCGTGCTGCAAGGCGTTGTAACAAAGAAAATGCCTGTGCAGTCCTTTGACTTGGCCATCGCTATTCAAGAGGGTGCAGACGCACCTCAGATGTTGCAGCACTGCACCTACAACATCGGTGGGCGCGAGGCGCTGGACATGCGTTTCATCGCTAAAAACAATAAGGATTTCACTGTAAAAACCGCAGGCAGTGTCTGGAAGAAAGAAGAGGGGCCTTTTGGTCTGGTCTATAACGTGTGTGAAAAAACATCACCTGAAAACTGCAAGTTCACCGTCGTTCAGTAACACAAAATAACCCTGTCGCTCTTCAGCGAGCCTGCAACGGCTCGCTGAAGAGTCACTCACGTCAGATCATGCAAATCCTTGCCCAGCGCAGGCATGACCTCAAAATGAGAGAACACCACCTCCAGCCCGCCCCGCTCCGGGCTGCAGCACATTGGCCCTACGGCATAAGACTCACTCACCGGAAATGGTGCCAGGCGCAGCAGCGGCCAGCGCAGCCCGTCGCTGGAGTGCTGAATGCGCAGCACGCCCTTGGCGACGGTGACTCGCAGCCAGAGGCCGGATGACGAATCATCAAACGCACCCGTGGCCCAATCGGATTGTCCGCAGGTTAAAACGCTGCCCAGCATCAGGGCTCCGTCGCTGACTTCAACGCCGGTTTTGACCCAGTTGTGCTCGTCAATGCGGACCATCAAGCCCGCCTGATCGTAAAGCGTCTTGAAATCACCCTGCACATGCACTTGCGCAGTGAAGTCACCGGTCACCGAAACACCCAGAAAATGACCGGTGTCGCGGCAGAAGCCGTAGTGCGTCTGCTGCCAGAAATCGGTTTGCGGGTCTGTGGTGACGGTCAGGCGCTCGTCCGTCACGCTGCAGTGCCGGGGTTGGTTCAGCCAGATGCCTTTGTCGAACATGTCGCCTCCTGTTTGGGGTTGATGCCGAGAGTAGGTTATTGAATGACAAACACAATACCCATAGCGCACGCAGCCAATCACCGCACCGTTATTGACACCCCACCCACCAAAAAACATGATGCTTCCACCCTCAACACCGGAACGCACTCATGAGCGACAAGAAAAAGCTTTTGCTGACTGGCGCAAGCCGGGGTATCGGTCATGCCACGGTCAAGCATTTCAATGCTGCTGGCTGGGAAGTGTTTACGGCGTCGCGGCAGAACTGGGTCGCTGACTGCCCGTGGGCTGAAGGTTTGCTCAACCATATTCACCTGGACCTGGAAGACATCGACAGCGTCAGCGAGAGCATGGCGGCGATCAAGGACAAGCTCGGCGGACGGCTCGATGCGCTGGTCAATAATGCAGGCGTTTCACCGAAGACCGAGGACGGTGGGCGCATGGGTGTGCTGGAGTCGGATTACAGCACCTGGATCAAGGTGTTCAACGTCAATCTGTTCTCCACCGCTCTGCTGGGCCGGGGTTTGTTTGACGAGTTGAAGGCGGCCAAGGGCAGCATCATCAATGTCACCTCCATCGCCGGCTCGAAGGTCCATCCGTTTGCAGGTGTTGCCTATGCCACGTCCAAGGCGGCGCTGTCGGCGCTGACCCGGGAGATGGCCTTCGACTTCGGCCCGCACGGGATACGGGTCAATGCCATTGCGCCGGGAGAAATCGATACATCGATTCTGTCACCCGGCACCGCAGAGATTGTCGAGCGGCTGGTGCCGATGCACCGGCTGGGCAAGCCAGAGGAAGTCGCCTCGTTGATCTACTTCCTGTGCACGGCCGGCGCGTCCTATGTGAACGGTGCAGAGATTCACGTCAACGGCGGCCAGCACGTCTGACTCAAGGCGTGCCGGAAACGCCCTCCGGCACGCGCCGCACGCCCAACCGACTGATCCACACCGAAGCTACGATTATTCCGCCGCCGATCAGCAGGCGGGTGAAGTCCTCATGCTGGTTCCAGATCAGCAGATTGATCAACAGCCCCAGCGGCACATGCAGGTTATTCATCACCGCCAGTGTGCCGCCGTTGACCATGCACGCGCCTTTGTTCCACCAATACATGCCCAGCGCCGTCGAACCCAGGCCGAGAAATAGCAGCACAATCCATTGGGTCGGCGCTTCGGGCAGGTGTTGCGGGTTGCCGAACATCAGGAACGCCGGCAGGACCACGGCCAGGGCGCCGAGATAAAAATAGCCGAAGCGTCGGTAATGCGGCAGGTCGCTCGGGTGGCGCGCCACCAGATGC
>NZ_LJPW01000033.1 GCF_001400735.1 Pseudomonas caricapapayae | reverse complement strand
ACGTCGCACTCTGCGTCGTTTGTGCCATCGTGGTCAAAAAGCGTTTTAGAGCAGTTTGGCTGAAGGCACGGATAACTATCGTGCCCACGCTCCGCGTGGGCACGCAGTTCGTGACGCTCTGCGTCACACAGCGGTCCTGTGGTGTCAGGTGGATTGAGGTTCGACTCAGATTCTCGTTCCCACGCTCCGCGTGGTAATGCAGTTCGTGACGCTCTGCGTCACAAGGCGGTCCTGTGGTGTCAGGTGGATTGAGGTTCGACTCGGGTCAGCTT
>NZ_LJPW01000127.1 GCF_001400735.1 Pseudomonas caricapapayae | reverse complement strand
CCTGAGCCGGCGCGCGCCGGACCTGAGCCACGCGAACTTTACCTGGCGCGAGTGCGACCTCAATGACTTCAGCGCGCTGGACAAAGCGCTGCAACAGACACTACGCATCGATGCACTGATCCATGCTGCAGGCTTCATGCGCACCGCACCGCTGGGAGAGCTGAACGAAGCTGATGGCCAGGCGATGTGGCATCTGCACGTGGCCGCGGCCAGCCACATGGTCAATCTGCTCTACCCACGGCTGCGCGATGGCTCACGTATCCTCATGATCGGCAGCCGCACCATGCAGGGTGCGGCACAACGCAGTCAGTACGCCGCGACCAAAGCTGCGCTGCAAGGCATGATTCGCTCATGGGCCATCGAGCTGGCACCACGCGGCATTACCGTCAACCTGATCGCCCCCGGCGCGACCGAAACGCCCATGTTGCTGGACCCCGCACGCAGTGGCACGCCACCGCAAAAGCCGCCCATCGGACGTTTTGTGCAACCGGGAGAAATAGCGGGGCTGGCGGCCTTTCTACTCGGCCCCGACGCGGGCGCAATTACCGGGCAAAGCCTGGTGGTATGCGGCGGTGCGTCGTTGTAAGGTTGCATCCCGTTTCCAGGCTTTAGCGCAAGGGCTGCAATGAAAGTCGCCAACCGTCGTCAAGCGATACTTGAACTGGTTCTGTCCGGCAAATCCAATGTGGACGAGCTGTGCGCCCAACTGGGCGTCTCGGAAGCCACCGTTCGGCGCGACCTGACCGCTCTCGCCGAAGAAGGCCTGATTCTGCGCACCTATGGCGGCGCTGCACACGTTGGCCAGCGCGAACCGGAAACCTCTCTGGAAGAGCGCAGCCGCCAGCACAGCCAGGAAAAAATGGACATCGCCCGTGCCGCACTGGCTCATATCAACGATCACGACACCTTGTTTCTCGAAGGCGGCACCAGCACCAGCGCGCTGGCGCACATTCTCAACCAGCGGCGCGGGCTGCATGTGATCACCAACAACCTGCTGGCACTGGGCGATCTGGCGTTGATTCCCGACGGGCGAATCACCGTACTGGGCGGCACGCTGCGGGCATCGAGCATGTCGACCTATGGCGTGGCGGCGCAAGCCGCGCTGGAACACCTGAGCGCCGACAAACTGTTCATCAGTGCCGACGGCGTGGTGGCCGAACTGGGTCTGTGCGAGGCCAGTGCCGAACAAGCGTACCTCAAGGAAAACATGCTGGCGCGCGCCGCTCAGGTCTTCGTGCTGGCCGACATCACCAAACTGGGCCGCGCTCGTCAGCAGCACTGGACACCCTTGCGCCAGCCCTGGACGCTGATCACCAACCCGGTAGACGACGAGTCCCTGCTCGCGCCGTTCAAGGCGCGCAAGAGCATTCAGGTGGAAATTGCGCTGCCTGGCTGACTTCACACTCGTGGCAAAAAACTGCGATGTGCAAACTCTTGCGCATCGCATGGCCGTTTGAAACCGGCCACGCCCCCTACATAAAGCCCTCCAGCACCTAAACGAGCTTTCGCATAGACGCGCAGAAGCCTGCGCACTATTTCGCATGTTTTGCCTGAAAATCGAGCCATCTTTCGATTTTAAATCTCTATCTATTTGTTTTTATTAGATAAAAACATTATCGGCACACATCTTGGAATGCACTTCTGCATACCGCGGGCGAGATGGCCCGCTTCTGCGCAGAGAACGCCCCGCATGACCGATAAACACGGCACACACCGGCAACGACGTGCTGCACTGTTCCCCAAAACACCCGCCACGGCCACCAG
>NZ_LJPW01000123.1 GCF_001400735.1 Pseudomonas caricapapayae | reverse complement strand
TCTGGTGGAGCTGGCTCATATCGAATTCCAGGTAGGTGCCTCGCCGGTGTGGCGTGATTCATTGAAGTGGGGTATTACGGGTTACCGGCATTCGGCCGGATCAAGGGAGTGACAAATTGAAAAAGAGTGAATATTTTGCGGAATGCAACAGGCTTTCTGGCGTGATGGCCGAGAAAAACGAGGCGTTTGCCGATTTTGTTGCTGCTAATCCTGATCTATTGCTTCTCAACCCATCTGATGAATTGCTTGAGCAGTTCGATGAGCATCAGGCAGCGCTTTCTATATCGATTGGAAATTGGCAATCTTTTTGCGATCAGAACAGAAAGAGCATCCAAGCTGATTAGTTAAGACTTTTGTTCCGGAATCCCGCGCCGCAACATCAAGCTGTGGCGCGGTATTTCATCTTTAAGCAGCGAAACTACCCAGCGCCAGCTGAGCACCATCGCCCACCTTCGCTTCAAGCACCGACTTGAACTCTTGCGCAATCTCTTCGCGCTGCACGTCCTCGCCGACCCAACGCAGCTTCAACACTGGCTGTGCGCCGCTGGTGATGACCGAGATTCGCAGGATGATCTCGCGCATCTGAAGGCCTTCAAACGGCACGGCCGAGAAGATCAGCGACGTGGGCAGGGTTTCCTTGCTGATTGCCTCGATTGCATCCATTGCGCTGCGGCTGGCGCGTGTTTCGCTGACGGTGTGATCGCTTTCCGAAGATGCCTTGACCGTGATCGTGCGCACGGCGGCGATGGCTTTGGCCAGCGGGATATCCTTCAAGTCATCACCGACAGCCGACAGCGTGCTGTGCCAATCTTCAATCCAGTCGCTCATATCCTTCTGCGACATGGCCTTGCCACTGATGGCCTGCACGGCCTGATAGGCAGCGGTGGGCTTGAGCTTCAGCACAGCGCGGTCATCTGCGTGGCCTGGCACTTCCTCGTTGCCCAGGTTGAACAGCACCGAACAGGTCATTTCATCCTGATTGATGAAGCCTTTTGCGTCGGCGACTGCGCGGTCGGACACGTACTTGGCGAAGTCCGCCAGGGAGTTGGTGGAGAACGTGCCACGGAAGCGGCTGCGGCCTGCGCCGAATTGCTCAAGGTTCACGACCTTCGCGCCTTCCGGCAGCACGATGGTGGGCGTAACGGTGCCCAGCTCTTTGCCTTGGGCGATCAGCGCGTCATCGATGATCAGTTGAATTGCTTCTTTCGTGAGGGACATTTGTCAGGTCTCTGTAGGGAGGAAGGGTTGGTGCGATTGATCAGGTGCGAGGCTTGACTGGTGCTTGGTCGCGCTCGAATAGTTGGCCAGGGTGCGGAGCTTCAGCGAACAGAGTTACTTGGCCGCCGGTGCCGACGTTCATCGGGGTATCCAGCGCTGTGTTCTCACTCCGGGTGCCGCGCTTGGTCGGCACCTTGTAGTCGAGCTTGTGTTTGATCTTCACCATGTGGGAATCGCCGATCTGGCTCATGTCCAGGGTGATGACCAGCTTCCCGGCCTTGCCATGCTCGACAACGCCCGAGGCGACTTCGGAAATTGCGTAGCCGATCTGGCTGGCGAAGGCTCCGCCATTCAGCTCGTTCAGAAACTCGGTTGTATCGGTAGGTGTGGACATGGTGTTTTCTCCGGGGGCTTGATTCCACTGGGTGGGATGTTGAGTTGAAGAGGGCGGCGGCGATGGTTGGCGCGGGACTGCATGCGCCTCATTTCGGGCTTGGCCTTTGCAGCGGGTAGTCGATGT
>NZ_LJPW01000029.1 GCF_001400735.1 Pseudomonas caricapapayae | reverse complement strand
CGGTACATCAGGCGCGACCGAGATAACCTGTCTCAGGGCCGCTTCGCAGCCCTTCGCGGACAAGTCCGCTCCCACGTCCTCTGGGCCGAAGCCGAATCTACCGGATGATGTGGGGATCGGGCGGCGCTTTGCTTGTCCGCGATATCTGGGTTTTGTAGGAGCGGACTTGTCCGCGAACTGCCGGGAACCGGCAGCAAAACCGATGCATACGGTACATCAGGCGCGACCG
>NZ_LJPW01000091.1 GCF_001400735.1 Pseudomonas caricapapayae | reverse complement strand
CAGGACTCAGCCGTCACTTACGTCGCACTTGGCGTCGTTTGTGCGATCGCGGTTGAAAAGCACTGCGTTGGCAGCGGCTGTGTGCAAGGCATAAACCTTGTATTGATTATCGTGCCGACGCTCCGCGTCGGAATGCAGTTCGTGACGCTCTGCGTCACACGGCGGTTCTGGGATGTCAGATGGATTGGGGTCCGACAACGGCGTGCCAACGCGGAGCATTGGCACGAGGGTCGACTGTGTATCCGTCATACAAATCAAACCGCCAGCAACCGCTCGCGCAACTTGCCGATCTCGTCGCGCATCTGAGCGGCGGCTTCGAACTCCAGGTCGCGGGCCAGTTGGTACATCTTCTCTTCCAGTTGACGAATGCGTTTGTTGATCTCGCTCGGCGAGCGCAGTTCGTTTTCGTAACGAGCATTCTCTTCGGCGGCTTTGGCCATGCCTTTGCGCTTTTTGCTGCGCGAGCCGGGCACGGTCGCGCCTTCCATGATATCGGCAACGTCCTTGAACACGCCTTTGGGGGTGATGCCATGTTCCAGGTTGAACGCCAGCTGTTTCTCGCGACGCCGTTCGGTCTCGCCGATGGCGCGCTCCATCGAGCCGGTAATCCGGTCGGCATACAGAATCGCCCGACCATTGAGGTTCCGTGCCGCTCGGCCAATGGTCTGGATCAGCGAGCGGTCGGAACGCAGGAAGCCTTCCTTGTCGGCATCGAGGATCGCCACCAGCGACACCTCCGGCATGTCCAGACCTTCGCGCAGCAGGTTGATGCCCACCAGCACATCGAACGTACCCAGTCGCAGGTCGCGGATGATCTCGACACGTTCCACCGTATCGATGTCCGAGTGCAGGTAACGCACCCGTACACCGTGGTCGCTCAAGTAGTCGGTCAAATCCTCGGACATGCGTTTGGTCAGCGTGGTGACCAGCACCCGCTCCTCCAGCGCAGTACGCTTGTGGATCTCCGATAACAGATCGTCGACCTGCGTAAGCGCCGGACGGATCTCGATCTGTGGGTCCACCAGGCCGGTCGGGCGCACCACCTGCTCGACGATACGCCCGGCGTGCTCGGCCTCGTAGTTACCCGGAGTCGCCGAGACGAAAATGGTCTGCGGGCTGATGGCCTCCCACTCGTCGAACCGCATCGGCCGGTTATCCAGCGCCGACGGCAGGCGGAAACCGTACTCGACCAGGGTTTCCTTGCGCGACCGGTCACCTTTATACATCGCGCCGACCTGCGGCACGCTGACGTGGGATTCGTCGATCACCAGCAAGGCATCCGGTGGCAGGTAATCGAACAAGGTCGGCGGCGGTGCACCGGACGGACGTCCCGACAGGTAGCGCGAGTAGTTTTCGATACCGTTGCAGTAGCCCAGCTCGAGCATCATTTCCAGATCGAAGCGGGTTCGCTGCTCCAGACGCTGTGCTTCCACCAGTTTGTTCTGGCTGCGCAGGTATTCCAGGCGCTCCTGCAGCTCGACCTTGATCCCTTCCATCGCCTCGATCAGCGTCTCACGCGGCGTGACGTAATGGCTCTTTGGGTAAAACGTAAAGCGCGGCAGCTTGCGGATGACCTCGCCAGTCAGCGGGTCGAACGCCGACAGACTCTCGACTTCGTCGTCGAACAGTTCGACCCGGATCGCTTCCAGATCGGATTCGGCCGGGTAGATGTCGATCACATCACCGCGCACCCGAAACGTCGCACGGGCGAAGTCCATGTCGTTGCGGGTGTACTGCAGGTCGGCCAGGCGTCGCAGCAAGGCACGCTGATCGAGTTTATCGCCGCGATCGATGTGCATGACCATGCGCAGATAGGTTTCCGGACTGCCCAGACCGTAGATACACGACACTGTGGTAACGATAATCGCGTCCTTGCGCTCGAGCAGCGCCTTGGTCGCAGACAGGCGCATCTGTTCGATGTGATCGTTGATCGACGCATCCTTCTCGATGAACGTATCCGACGAAGGAACATAGGCCTCGGGCTGGTAGTAGTCGTAATAGGAAACGAAATACTCCACGGCATTATTCGGGAAAAACGCCTTGAATTCGCCATACAGCTGCGCGGCCAAAGTCTTGTTCGGCGCAAGCACCAGTGTCGGCCTCTTGATCTGGGAAATCACGTTGGCGATGCTGAACGTCTTGCCCGAGCCGGTCACCCCCAACAACGTCTGGTGTGCGAGCCCTGCGTCGATCCCTTCGACCAGTTGACGAATGGCCTCGGGCTGATCGCCGGCTGGCTCAAAACGGGTAACGAGCTGGAACTCGGACATAACCTACCTCTTGATTCGTTCGCGACAGGATCGCGCAAGGGACTCGTCTGCACCTGCCAGGCAGGCCATGACGAAATCATCGCCAACGCCCGATCCCGCCGGGAAAAGGCGTGCGATGTCTTGAAATGATGCTTACTAGATGGAGCCATATGCCAGCCTTTCAAGGCGCGCACTTAAAGCATTGAGGTTTGAACGGCACGATCGTTCTGAAAATATGCGCATATACCTCGAAAAAACCCGCCTGAACTGTCGCCCGTCGCAGTGATGCTCTCTATACTAGGCCCTGTTTGTGCACCGCTTTGGCGCATTCGGCCGCAGCGTGCATCCCCTACCCACTCTTCATCAAGAGCCGCCGCACAATGAGCCTGTTTTCCGCTGTCGAAATGGCACCCCGCGATCCGATCCTGGGTATCAACGAAGCATTCAACGCCGACACCCGCACCACCAAGGTCAACCTTGGCGTAGGCGTCTACTGTGATGAAGACGGGCGCATTCCTCTGCTGCGTGCCGTGGCTGAAGCTGAAAAAAACCGCGTCGCCCAGCACGCACCGCGCGGCTATCTGCCGATCGACGGTATTGCCGCTTACGATCAGGCCGTGCAAAAACTGCTGCTCGGCACCGACTCGCCGCTGATCGCTTCGGGCCGTGTGCTGACCACTCAATCGGTCGGCGGCACAGGTGCCTTGAAGATCGGTGCCGACTTCCTCAAGCAATTGCTGCCCGACGCCGTTGTGGCGATCAGTGATCCAAGCTGGGAAAACCACCGCGCACTGTTCGAAACCGCAGGTTTCCCGGTACAGAACTACCGCTACTACGACGCAGCCACCCACGATGTGAATCGCGCAGGCATGCTTGAAGACCTGCAGGCCCTGCCGGACAACTCGGTTGTCGTGCTGCACGCCTGCTGCCATAACCCGACCGGCGTCGACCTGAACCTTGAAGACTGGAAAAAGGTTCTTGACGTGGTCAAGGCCAAGGGCCATGTACCGTTCCTGGACATGGCTTACCAGGGCTTTGGTCAAGGCATTCAGGAAGACGCTCTGGCAGTGCGCCTGTTCGCCGAGTCGGGCCTGACCTTCTTCGCGTCCAGCTCGTTCTCCAAATCGCTGTCGCTGTATGGCGAACGCGTGGGTGCACTGTCGATCATTACCGAATCCAAGGAAGAAACCGCTCGCGTCCTGTCGCAGGTCAAGCGCGTGATCCGCACCAATTACTCCAACCCGCCGACGCACGGTGCAATCATTTCTGCTGCGGTCCTCAACGACCCGGCACTGCGTGCGCTATGGGAACAAGAGCTGGGCGAAATGCGTTTGCGCATTCAGGGCATGCGTAAAGCCATGGTCGAGCGTCTGGCCGATAATCCGGCTGGCCAGGACTTCAGCTTCGTCGCCCGTCAGTGCGGCATGTTCTCCTACTCCGGCCTGACCGCCGAGCAGGCCCATCGTCTGCGCAGCGAGTTCGGCATCTACGCGCTGGACACCGGGCGTATCTGTGTGGCCGCGCTGAATCAGAAGAACATCGACGTAGTGTGTGACGCGATCAAAAAAGTGCTCTGATTGCGCTGCGCGTATCTTTAGCAGCAAACCTGTTCGCGAAGGCTATATTCCGCTCGATGCATCCCATGCGACGTACCGGCTCTTCGCGAACAGCGCTTACCCGACAGTTGCACACGCAGCACCCCAGCCAGCATCACCATTCGGCAACTGAATCGAACGATCCCCATTGTGCCCCCTCGAAACTGTGTCAGAAAATTTTCTGAAACCGATATCGAGGTACTCATGTCTATCGAACCGCAACGTCAGAAAGAACCGACGCCAAATCAGGACGCACCTGCCAGCCCGGGCCCGGACCGCAACGATCCGGCAATCGAGCCGCAAGTCGGTGACGTCAAACCCGAAACTGAAAAGGGCAATGGCCAGAGCCAGGGCCAGACGCCTTCCCCAAGCCAGTCACAGACTCAGTCGCAGAGCCAGTCAACCAGCGACAGCGCCTATGTACCTGACCATGAGCCGGAAGAAAAAACCGAGGATTTGCGCAATCATCAGCCAACCACTGGCGTTGACGCCGATATCGATACACCCGGCGGCTGATTCCCGGAAAGCGCATTTGGGCCGCATGGCCCAAACGCTTTGCTTGCCGTTCTCAGCGATCAGCCTCTTCGCTTATCACTTGCACCTCATACGCAGGATCAGCCTTGATCTGCTGTTCAGTGAACGGCAATACCTGCCACTGCTTTTTTGAAAACGCTTCAGTCTGGTCGCTTGAATGGGGTGACCGTGGATTGCTCGATTCCGAGAACGCCAGTAACCCCTGCGCCATGGGGCCCTGCTCGTCGAACGACACCACTTGCAGGTAGCTGGTGCCACTGACCACCTCGCGCTTACCGTCCTTGCCGGCCACCGTTTGCATGGCGTTGTAGACGCCGAGCCCGGCCGGACCGCCGTGAATCGGGATCTGCTTGCCGCTGATGCTGGAGACCTGAATGTCGCCCCATTTACGGCCTGCCGAGAGGCCTGCCCTGGTCAGTTCATCGACGGCTGCGAGCATGGCCGCGCGCAGTGCGGTGGCAACAGAAGGGTTTTCAATCGCCAGCCCGCTCGGCGTACGAGCCGGGTCCCGCGGGTCGAATGCAACGCGCCACCGCGAGGCAACACCCTGCATGGACGTCATGATCTTCTGGAAGTAGACGAAGCCGATGCCACTGTTCAGGTCAGCCCGTCCGTCCCAGTCTTTCAGTGCAGCGCACAACGGTGCCAGACGAGCAGCATCATCACCCAGCTCCGAGGCACAGAATTTGAGCAGGTCCGGCAGCACTTGCCCGGCCTGATACACCTCGTTGTCCATGACCATAGCTTGCAGGTCTTCGACGCTGACTTTGCCAGCCTGCCGCAGGCTGCCCAGCCGATCCAGCGCAAAACGCGCCCGCTGACCCAGCGGCTGACCGTCCTGGCTGATCAGCGGCGAAAAGCCCTTCAGCGGTGCGACGGGATTGACCATCCAGGCCGAGTCGTTGGAATGCTGCACAAAGTCGCTGCGCAACAGTTGCGGCTGGCGAGAGGACGGATAGATGCCTGGCTGTACCGCATCGGCGGAGACCTCCCAGTTGCACTCACTGCGTGAGCCATCGAGTACGATCAGCTCCGTGCCGATGCGCGGATCACTGCACCTGGCGAGCCTGGCGGCGTCAACGTTCGGCACTACCGAGAGGTTCATGTACAGCGCCTGCCCCTTGGCATCGACTGCCAGGGTGTTGACCCACGGGATGCCCTGGATCTTATGCACCGAATCCTGAAACGCATTGAGGCTGTCGGCCCTGTCCATCGCATACCACTGCTGTAGCACGCGGTCGTTTTCCAGATTGGCATCGCGCAGACTGTAGGCAAACTTGCTGTCCCAGTCCAGCTTGCCTGGCCATCGCACCACCGGCCCGAACCTCGACGAATAGACAATGCGCGGCACAGACTTGAAGCTGCCATCCGGCTGCTTCACCTCGACACTCACCGGCTGCTGACCCATCGCAACCGATTGGCCATCCAGCAGGTAACGCGTGGAGTCCTTCGGGTCGAGCTGCAAGCGATACAAGGTGAAGTGTTTCGACGTGTCGACGGTATGGGTCCAGGCCAGATGCCGGTTGAACCCTATATTGATCAGCGGCAGCCCCGGCAACGCCGCACCCATCACGTCGAGCCTGCCAGGAATAGTCAGGTGCATTTGATAGAAGCGCATGCCACCGCCCCATGGAAAATGCGGGTTGGCCAAGAGCATGCCGCGCCCGTTGGCAGACAGATCGTGCCCTATCGCCACGGCGTTGCTGCCGCGCTCCAGAGCGAAGTGCTGGTTGCGCTGTGCTGCCAATTGCAGCGCCCGATCTTGCTGATGGCCAGTCTGAGCGGGCTTTTGCAGCGCAGGCGGCATGGCACCGGCCAGCGCCTCGGTGAATTGCCCCACGCCGCCCTCGACCAGCAAGCGACGAGTCAGGCGCACAAGATCATCAGTCGTGATCGGCCGAACCCACTCGGCGGCACACGGTTGCGGCAACCCCGTGGCTTTCTGTTCAGCCAGCGAACGGTTGTAACCCGCGACATAGCCCTGCATCAATTGGCGAATCTCGAGCGGCTGCGCTTTCCAGAAATCCGCCAGCGCCTCGGGTGCATTGAGCCACTTGAACAGCAGGTCGCTGGCCATGTTGCTGCGCTGTTCAAGGGTCGCCTTGTCCGGCCCGAAATAGCGCGAGCGCTCGCCGTTGACGGTGACAATCTCATTGGCCAGCAGACACAGGTTGTCCTGTGCATAGGCATAGCCGATGCCGTAACCCAGGCCGCGCTCATTGGCCGCGACGATATGCGGCACGCCAAAAGCGGTACGCCGGATCTCGGCGCTGGCGGCCTGACGATCATCGCCAACCAGGGCATGCGCGGGCAATACCAGCAAGAAGGAAAGACCTGCAAAGACAAAACTGCACAGGGGTCTGGAAATAATCACGCTGACTCCAACTCGACGAGACGACCCGAATTAGCCGCTCCCCTTAAACGAAGCTCAGGGTCGAAATTTACCCGCGCACTGCAACCTGCTGTCGACGCTAAATTCCCGCCTCCATCCCTCGTTTAAAGGGCAGCTCTCTATAAAGAGCCGTTCTGCAGCCCTGGTCCGTCGACCGGCTGATTTTTCCCACGCAGGAACCTGCATGAAACGCTCTCGCCATCCTCGACGCGCCCTTCTGTTAGCGCTGTGCCTGTTCCCGGTCATCGCTGTGTGTGCCTGGCAGATCATGCCTGACAGCAAGGACCCTGCATCGACCGTCACGGTGACCCGCAGCAATATCGAGAACAGCGTCACTGCGCTGGGCACCTTGCAACCCCGCAGCTATGTGGACGTCGGCTCACAGGCCACCGGGCAGATCATGAAAATCCATGCGCAGGTCGGCGATCAGGTCAAGGAAGGCGACTTGCTGGTAGAAATCGATCCGTCGACGCAAAAAGCCAGGCTGGACGCCGCGCGTTATGCCATTGAAAACCTCAAGGCCCAGCTTCAGGAACAGCGCGCGCTGCATGAACTGGCCGAACAGAAGCAGCAGCGTCAGAAGCGCCTGGCGGCAGGCGGGGCAACGCGGGCCGAGGATGTGCAGGCTGCGGAGTCTGAATTCCGCGCCACCCAGGCACGGGTCGACATGTTCAAGGCGCAGATCCTCGAAGCCCAGGCAGCGCTGCGCAGTGACGAGGCCGCGCTGGGCTATACGCGCATCTATGCGCCCATGAGCGGCACGGTGGTCGCGCTCGATGCCCGCGAAGGTCAGACACTGAACGCGCAACAACAGACGCCGCTGATTCTGCGCATCGCCCGATTGTCGCCGATGACGGTCTGGGCTGAAGTCTCGGAAGCCGATATCGGCCATGTCAAACCCGGCATGACCGCCTATTTCACTACCCTGAGCGGCGGCAATCGGCGCTGGAGCAGCACCGTGCGGCAGATCCTGCCAGTGCCGCCCAGGCCGCTGGATCAGGCCAATCAGGGCGGCGGCAGCCCTAGCAGTGCGCGCAAGAGCGGCGGCGGCCGGGTCGTGCTGTACACCGTACTGCTGGACGTCGACAACAGCGATCAGGCGCTGATGGCAGAAATGACCGCACAGATATTCTTCGTCGCCGGCAGCGCACAGAATACCCTCACCGCGCCGTTGGCAGCGCTACGAAGCGGACCGCAGACCGATGTGCAGACCGCGCAGGTGCTATCCGCCAATGGTGATGTGCACGACCGTCAGGTACGCACCGGCATCAGCGACCGCCTGCGCGTGCAGGTTCTCGACGGATTGAATGAAGGCGATCGCCTGCTGCTGCCTTCCTCTGTCGGCAGCGGGGGCTGAATGCACACGCCACTGATTGACCTGCGCGCCATCCGCAAATCCTACGGCGGTGGCGACAGCCCGCTGGTCAACGTGCTGCGCGGTATCGATCTGTCGATCCACGCAGGCGAATTCGTGGCGATTGTCGGCGCCTCCGGCTCCGGCAAGTCGACATTGATGAACATTCTCGGCTGTCTGGATCGCCCGACGTCGGGCGAAT
>NZ_LJPW01000011.1 GCF_001400735.1 Pseudomonas caricapapayae | reverse complement strand
CGCCTGCCGGCAGGCGCACAAACCACACCGATGACCTACACCGGCAAGGACGGCCAGCAATACGTGCTCGTCGTGGCTGGCGGTCACGGCTCACTGGGCACCAAACAGGGTGACTACGTGATGGCGTTCAAACTGCCGAAGTAATGCGTTGCTGAGGTGGATAAAAAGCGGCTGCCGGGAGGTAGCCGCTTTTTTTTGTCGCCACTGAAGCAGGGTCCCGATTGCGCCAACTACCTCGTTCCGGACGCGCTGCGTCAGCTCTTGAATGTGCGGTGCGGCGCAGACCTGTGACGCGGAGTGTCTCTAAATGCGTGCCAACGCGGAGCATTGGCACGATAGTGTTTACACGATTATCGTTCCGGACGCGCTGCGTCCGCGCCCCAGTGCGCAGGGCTAGCGAGCTTTGGCGCTGCTTTTGTCACTGGCGCGCAGAATGTCGCTCCAGCGGCGGACCAGGTAGTTGTGCTCATTCATGACCGAGTTCCACACGGCGATGTGGCCCATGCGCTCTTCGTAGGAACCGCCGTCGCGGATCTCGCCGGCGTCAATCAGTGGCAGACCGTCGCTGCCAAGCAGCTGTTCGCGGGCAGGCAGTCCGGCGTACCAGTAATCCCATTCGGCAGCGCTGAGGTGATCCCGGCTGCGCGCCGGATTGCCGATGTAGTACCCCTGCCGCGCCATCACCGCACCAGGCCAGCCCGACAGCCACCAGTTCAGGTACGCATAGGCGGCATCCAGCACCGGGCCCGTGGCGTGGCGTGACAAGGACAGCCCGCCGAACCAGCCACGATAACCCTCTTTGGGCACCGCCACGCGGTACTTCACACCCGCACGGTGCAGCCTGACCAGGGTCGGCGACCAGAGGCTCTGGATGTCGATGGTCGGGCTGAGCATGAGTTCAGCGGCCTCTTCGTCATCCGACCAGAATGCACCAAAGTGCCCTTGCTGCTGTTTACGTACCAGCACCTCAGCCAGCAGGTCGATCTCCTCGATGCTCATGTTGCCGATATCCTTGAACATCGCCAGGCCCGCGCCCTGCACGGCCAGCGCGGCATCCAGCGCGCCGATGGCAGCGTCGCTTTGCAAGGCGATGCGCCCGCCCCACGCAGGGTCGAGCAGCCAGCCCCAGCTTTCGTCCGCAGGGCTCAAGCCGTCCGGCAAGCGCTCGGGGCGGTAGGCAAAACTGTCGGCGTTATGGGTCAGCGGCAACATACTGATGCGCTCGGTCACCGCACTGCCCAGACTGCCGTCATGCTGCACGAACAAACGCTCGCTGGGCACGCTGCCGCTGCCGGGTTGATCGGTGGGTCGCAACCGGCCCCGCTTGGGCAGGTCGTTGATTTCGTGCCAAAGCGCGATGCGCCGCGTGTCGATGGGTTGGATCGCTCGGGCAGGCCAGACGAAATCGACGTTATGAAACCACTGGTCGTAGAGATCGTAGCTATCTGGTTGCATGACCGCGATGCGTTGCGCGGTCTGCACATCATGAATCCGGTAGATCAGTTTGATGCCCAGCTCCTGCTCGGCCCGCTCGCGCAGGGATTCAAGCAACGTCACGGAGGTACCGAGCACACGCAAGGTGATGGTCATGCTGCTGACTCATTGAGCGGCGGCGCAAAACTGCTGGAAAACACTTCGAACGAGCGTCGCAGTGCGTCCGCCTCCAGACCGCGCAAGATAAACACCAGCCGCGAAGTACGATCCTCACCTGGCCAGGCCGCCAGATGCACCGGTGCATGCAGGCAATGCTGCACACCATGAATCACGATGGGAGCCTGGTTGTCGTTCACGTTGAGCAGTCCTTTGACACGGAGGATTCGTTCGCCATGGCATCTTAACAGCATCGACAGCCACACCCCGAAACCGACCCAGTCCAGAGGGCGTTCGAAGGTCAGGCAACAGACCTGCGCATCACCATGCCGAGCGGTGGTAGACAGCACTCGATGCAGTTGCCAGCGAGTCACTTCAGTGGCCGGCTCATCACTGCGCATGCCCTCGCCAAGCAGCAGCTGGTCTCCACTGTGGATCTGCGCGGTATCCCGCAGCGGTGCAGAAAAATTGAGCGTTTGCAGACGCCGACGCAGTGCCTCTCGCGCAGGCTCATCGATCATATCGGTCTTGCTCAGCAACAGCCGGTCCGCCGCAGCGACCTGAGCCAGCCACTCTGGATGCAGACGCTCCTGCAGTGCGGCGTGACAGGCGTCCACCAAGGTGACGATCAGGCCGACATGGAAGCGTCCGCGCAATTGCGGATCGTTGCTCAGCGTGGTGAGAATCGGGGCCGGATCAGCCAGCCCGGTGGTCTCCAGAATCACCCGGCGAAACAACGGAATCTCCCCACGATTCCGCCGTTCCAGAAGACCGAGCAACGCGTCTTTCAATTCGCCACGAACGGTGCAGCAGACACAACCGCTCGGTAACAGCACGGTATCCGGAGCGACCTCTTCAACCAGCAGATGATCGATACCGACATCACCGAACTCGTTGATCAGCAGCGCCGTCTCGCCCATGTTTTCATCGGCCAGCAGGCGCTTGAGCAACGTGGTTTTGCCACTGCCGAGAAAACCGGTAATCACATTGAGAGCAATGCTCATGAGGACCTCTGCAAATGGTCGAGCAAACGGGGGTCAAGCGGGTCCAGCGGCCGGCCGACGAGCAGCTCGGCTTTCTGCCAGAGCTGCTCCAGACCGGTCGCCAGTTCCTGTTTGCCGGTGGCACCCAGCAGAAGGTAGGAAACGCCCTGAAAGTCTTCGACCTTGAGACGAAACGGCGCGACCACCTTGTTAATCGCGGCAATGCGCCGCAAACGCTCGCGCCGACGAGGCAGTTCGGCTGCCAGCGGATCGCTCCAGTGCACGTCTTCGCCCAACAGCCCGCACAATCCACACATCAGGTGTTCTCCAGCAGTTATGGCATGACATCGCCGGAGTTGGGGCCCAGTGTCTGGCCGACGAACAGATTGCCGCCGGGTTCGCTGGCCAGCAGTACCGCCACCGGCGCGACCTCTTCAGCCAGACCAAAACGTCCCAGCGGCAACTCGGCCGCCTTGGCGGTTTTCCAGGCGCTGCTGATCCCGGCGACCAGCGGGGTCTCGATAGGGCCGGGAGCGATGGCATTGACCAGCACGTTGTCTTTCGCGACTTCCAGCGCGAGGGATTTGCTGAAGCCGATCACCCCGGCCTTGGCGGCGGCGTAATGGGTCAGCTCGGCACCGCCCTTGATCCCCAGTTGCGAGGCAACGTTGATGATGCGCCCCCAGCGCTGGGCAATCATGTGCGGCAGCGCGCGCTGGCTGGCCACGAACACGCTGGTCAAATCGATGCGCAGCATGTCGTTCCACATGTCGAGGTTCAGGTCGACGCAACGCGCCTGAGTCAGCATGCCGGCATTGTTGACCAGAATATCGATACCGCCGAAATGCTCGACACAGGCATCCACGCCGGCCTGCGCACCGGCGGCACTGCCGACATCGGCTACGCACGTCTGCACATCGGCGCCAAGCTGCCGGCATTGTTCTGCGACCTTTGCCAGGCTATCGGCGTCTCGATCCCCCAGCACCAGACGTGCGCCTTCTGCCGCATAAGCGCGGGCGATGGCAGCGCCGATGCCACTGCCTGCTCCGGTGATGACGGCGCGTTTTTGTTTGAGTTGTTGCATGGGTCGGGTTCCTGTTCCTGGGTTGAGGGTGTGCGATCTAGCCCGGCCAGCGTACGGTCAGGCCGCCGTCGATCACGATGCTTTGCCCGGTCAGGTAACTGGCTTCGTCGCTGCACAGAAAACGCACCAGCGCGGCGACTTCATCCGCACGACCGACACGGCCCAGCGGTATGGCGCTGGCTGCCTGAGCCAGGCCCTCCGGCCCCAGCGAGTTCTTGCTGTCCAGCGATTGCGGCGTTTCGATCAACCCCGGAATCACGGCATTGCAGCGGATGCCCTTCGCCGCGAGTTCCACCGCCAGCGAACGGCACAACCCCGGCACACCCGCCTTGGCCGCTGCGTAATGTGAATGGTCCTGCCAGCCATAAACACCACCGGCGATCGAGGAGATCGCTACCAGCGAACCGCCCTCGCCCATATGCCGGGCGGCGGCGCGAAAGGTACGCATCACGCCGGTGAGGTCCACGTCGAGCATCTCGTTCCAGCGTTCGTCCGTCATTTCCAGCAAGGGCGCACGACGTAACAATCCGGCATTGGCCACCGCGTAATCGATTCGGCCATAAGCCTTGATCGCAGCGGCGGCCAGATCATCGACCGACGCTGTGCTGGTCACGTCCAGCGGCAGCATCACACATTCGCCACCCGCCTCCTGCACTCGCCGCCGGGTATCTTCAGGGTCATGCGGGTCAGCCGGATAGAACCCGCCTGCCACCGCCACACCGTGCCGGGCGAAAGCCACTGCCAGCGCCTGGCCGATGCCGCTGGCGGCACCGGTTACTACTGCAACTTTACGAATCATGTGCTGCTCCTCATTTCACGGTTTCAGGTCGCACGTGTCTGGCCGCAAACATCAGTGCACCCGACAGGAAGCAAGGCAGTGCGCCGAAGTACAGTGCCGAGGTCTGCCAGTCACCGCCAGCGCTCAGAACCGATGTGGCACCGAAACCCGCGACCACAGCACCGAGTGGGCCCATGGCATGGATGATTGCGCCGCCCGTTGCACGAATGCTGGTCGGAAAGCTTTCGCTAATGAAGAACAATGCCGCCGAGTACGGACCGATCAGGAAGAACAGCCCCAGGCTGTACAAGCCGACCACCATCACCATGTTGCTTGGCCCGTAAAGCATGCCGGCAAACGCCAGGCCGCCGAGCATCCAGCCAAGACCGATGACATTGCGGCGACCGATCCGGTCACCCATCCAGCCGTGACACAGGTAACCGCAATAGCCCACCAGGTTGGACAGCACCAGGATGATCAGCGAGTTTTCGAAAGAGATGTGGTGAACACTGACGATCACTGTCGTGCCCAGAACGCTGAACACCTGAATGGCCGCCCAATTGAGCAGGATCGCAGCACCGATCACCAGGGTTGCGCGCAGCGATGTACCGCGAAAGGCAGCGCCGATACCGGCTTTGCTGTGTTCGTCGTAATCGATGCCGTACGTCTGCGCCACAGCCTGCGCCTGGCTGAGGTCGCCCTTCTTGCGCAATTGGGTAATGCGTTGATGGATCTGGAACTGCGGGCTCTCCTTGAGCTTGCGCGCCATGATCGCGATGACAATGGCCGGGATGGCCGCGAACACGAAGCACCCCTGCCAGCCGATAATCGGCAGCAGCACCGCGGTAAGACCGGCCGCGATCAAGGCACCCACCGGCCAGCCGCCCTGCACCAGACTGTAGATGAAGCCACGCCGCTTGGTCAGTCGCGGATCGTCGGACGCTGCGTAGATTTCGCTCAGATAGGTCGCGTTGACCGTTTCTTCCGCATAGCCCAGACCGCCCAGCGAACGAATAAGGATCAGCGGCGACTTGCCCCAGGATCCACCGATGGCCGTAAGCGCCGAGCAGATCGCCGAGCCACTCACGGTAAAAATGATACCCACGCGCCGTCCCAGGCGATCTACCAGCGGGCCGATGGCCAGCGCCACCACCGCTGTGCCGACCGCGACCCAGGTCGCAATTTCGGCCTGTTCGACCTCACTCCAGCTGAAATGCCGACCGATTTCCGGTAGCAGCGTGCCAAACAGAATGAAGTCATATACCGCAAACACCCACGCGAAAAACGCAATCCATGTGGCGAACCGCACTTGCTCCGGAGTCAGTTGCTCAGGTTTCCAGCCGGTCAGGTCGAGCTTGTTGTAAATGGACATGAGTGACGCCTCGGACAGGGCAATGTATCAACGGGTACGGGGGTTACGACGCACGAAGTCGTCGGCGATCTCGTCGAAAGTGACGAACTTGACGCCTGCATGGCTTTGAATGTGCTCGATCAAGCGCTCCAGCATCAGCAGCACTTGCGGGCGACCAGACACGTCCGGGTGAATGGTCATGGTGAATACGGCGTGTTCATGCTCGCGATATACCCAGTCGAACTGGTCGCGCCACATTTCTTCAAGGTGTCGGGGGTTCACGAAACCGTGACTGTTGGGTGCCTTTTTGATGAACATCATCGGAGGCAGGTCATCGAGGTACCAGTTGGCCGGGATTTCCACCAGATCGGTTTCTTCGCCGCGTACCAGCGGCTTCATCCAGGTGTCAGGGTGCTGGCTGTAATCGATTTTGGTCCATTTGTCGCCCACGCGAACGTAGTAGGGATGAAAGTCGTTGTGCATCAGGCTGTGGTCGTACTTGATGCCTTTCTTGAGCAACAGCTCATTGGTAACGTTGCTGAATTCCCACCAGGGAGCGACATAGCCGGTCGGGCGCTTGCCGGTCATTTGCGTAATCAGCTCGATGGACTTGTCGAGAACGATCTCTTCCTGCTCCGGAGTCATCGCAATCGGGTTTTCATGGCTGTAACCATGCACGCCGATTTCATGTCCGGCATCTGCCACAGCCTTCATCTGCTCGGGGAACGTCTCCATCGAGTGGCCCGGTATGAACCAGGTGGTGCGCAGGCCGTAACGCTCGAACAGCTTGAGCAAACGCGGTGCCCCCACTTCACCGGCAAACAGCCCGCGCGAGATATCGTCCGGCGAATCCTCTCCGCCATATGAGCCGAGCCAGCCTGCAACCGCATCCACATCCACACCAAACGCACACAGAATTTCTTTGGCCATCTTTGTTCTCCCACGGGTTAATCAGAACGGCTTCGCGGTGTACCGTGCGCGCCGGTTTGCAATTCACAGAGTGTTCAAGATGCTGCGATCAACGCTTCTACGGTCAGCGCTGCGCGCAGCAGCCGTGCGTCTTCCCCTGCTGGAGCGCTGAGCAACAGGCCGGTGGGCAAGCCCGAGGCATCGCGACCACTGGGCATCGAAACGCCGGGCATATTCAGCAGGCTGCCCGGCATGGTCAGGCGCAGCGTGGCAAGGTTGGTTTGAATGAACAGCTCTTCGTCGTTCAGCAGCGGCGCGAGCGGCGGAGCCACGTGAGCAACGGTCGGGGTAACCAGCAGCGCGCCGTCCAGTTCAACGGTCAACTGCTCCTGTAATCGTTCCCGCGCGGCGTACAGATTGACCAGCAGGCTGGCCGGCATGTGACGTGCTGCCTCCAGGCGCTTGCGAACTCTGGGGTCGAGCTGACTGGCGGCGTCGCTGTCGAGCAACGACTGATGCAACGCGAATGCTTCGGCAGCACCAAGCCAGCCTTGCTGCTGAATCAACTGCAACGTGGCCTGAAATGCCTGACAATCCCGCACCTCGATCACGGCGCCGTTGTCTTGCAGAACGCCAATGGCACGAAGCAGATTGTCGCGAACCGCAGGTTCGACACGGTGGTCTTCCAGCACCGCCTTATCGACCAGAAAACGCTGGCTGGCCACGCTGCGAGGTGTTAATGACGAAGGCTTGCTGCGCGCGCAAAGCAGGTCGTCGATCACCAGTGCATCGCGCACACTGCGTGTCAGCGGGCCGATACTGTCCAGTGTCAGGGCCAGCGGGAAGACACCGTCACGGCTGTAGCGGCGACTGGTGCTGCGAAACCCGACGAGACCATTGAACGCTGCCGGAACACGGATTGAACCGGCGGTATCGGTACCCATCGCAATCGGCACGATCCCGGCAGCGACGGCAACCGCCGAGCCCGAGGATGAGCCACCCGGAATGCGGGGCGAACTGTCGCTTGCAGGGTTGACCGGCGTACCGAAATGCGGGTTCAGGCCCAGCCCGGAATAGGCGAATTCGCTGAGATTGGTCTTGCCCAGACTGACCATCCCGGAGCGCGCCAGCAGCCCCACACCGGGCGCATCCAGCAAGGCAGGCGAAAGGTTGTTGCGCAAGGCGGCACCGGCCGTCGTAACGCAGCCCGCCACGTCGAACAGATCCTTCCAGGCAATCGGCACACCGTCGAACGGGCTTAATGGCTGCCCGTGTTTCCAGCGCGCAGCGGACGCTTCGGCTTCCCTGCGTGCACGCTCGATACTCATGGAGATAAACACATGATCGACTTCGGTCGCCTGTTGCAAGGCGCTTTCCAGAGCCTGCAGCGGGTCACTGCGCCCCTGTGCGAAATCCTCGGCCATTGCGCAGGCGTCACGAGTGGCAATGTGGTTCCCGGTGTCGTTCATAAGCACGCGGCCTTTAAAATGTACTTATTAATAAAATGTACATTTAATAAAGGCAGATTCCATGCCAATCTACGCCAGCACCCTTCCCGGCCTTATTGCCGATCAGGCCCCGGCAGTCTGGAACCGCCGTGCTAGAACCGTTCCTGAAAGACCGGAGATGAGGCACGGCGACGATTCTTCAGAGCACATAATCGTCATAAAGAAATAATGTATCTTTTACAAAAGGTACATTTCAGTGCAAAAAAGTAACGGTGGCCCCATGAGCGAGCATCAGGACGTGGCCCAGGGTGACAGCGGCGCATCTGTGCGAGAATTGCCCGTCAATCGCCAGAAGTGTATGAAACCGATGTCAGAAGAGGACACGCGCACCGCGTCGCGTTACGCCATGATCCGTGAGGTGTTGCGTAACGCAATCGTCTCGGGTGCGGCCGCCAATGGACTGGTGCTGCTTGAAGCACCGTTGGCAGAACTGTTCGGCACCAGTCGGGTACCCGTGCGCAAGGCGCTTAATCTGCTGCATGAAGAAGGTCTGATCAGCCGCTTCGATGGCCGCGGCTATCTGGTCAATCCTGACGCTCGGGAAGTCGAGCCGCTGCGGCTGAGCCTGAGCCACAAGCAGTTCGGGCTGGACAGCAGCGAAGAGCTGGTCGACACCCGCCCGCTCGGCGAGCGGATTCATGAAGAGATCGGCGCGGCGCTGTCGGCCTGCATCGCCTTTGGTCACTATCGGCTGGATGAACAGACTGCCGCGCAGCATTACGGGGTCAGCCGCGCGGTGGTTCGCGAGGCGCTGATGCGTTTGCGTGATCGCGGCCTGGTGGAGAAAGAGCCTTACTCGCAGTGGCTGGCGGGGCCGCTGACAGCTCGGGAAATCACCGAAGATTATGAACTGCGCGCCTGCCTCGAGCCTGAAGCTCTGCGCCAGACCGCGCCACAATTGAGTCGCGAAACCCTTGAAGCAATGCTGGCCAGGGTCATCCAGGCGCAAAATGCCGACCATTGCAGCCTGGAGGAGATAGAACGCCTTGAGGACGACCTGCACCAGCAATGCCTGGGAGGCCTGCAAAACCGCAAGATCGCCACCCTGATCAGCCAGGCGCAGAGCCCGATGATTATCAACAGGATTTTCTACCGGCTGCTGAGTATCGGCGCCGACGAAGCGATGCTGGCCGAACACCGGTTGATCATCGAACTGCTGCTGCACGGAGCGTTTGATGCCGCCGCCCTGAACCTCAAGGAACACCTGCTACGCGCCCGACAGCGCATGCTGCAACGCCTGAAAGTGCTGTCGGTGCTGCCGGAGCAGGAAGTGCCGGGGTATCTGACGCGGTTGAGTTGAGGCGGGGCTGGAAGATTCATTGCACACGCTCCAGTGGGAACGCTGTTCTGGACGCTCTGCGTCCGATCCCGAGCACGCGCGCGGCGGCGATTTGTGACGCGGAGCGTCACGAACGGCATGCCAACGCAAAGCATTGGCACGATAGTGTT
>NZ_LJPW01000181.1 GCF_001400735.1 Pseudomonas caricapapayae | reverse complement strand
GCGTTCAGCGCTGAACGCTGACACCCAGCGAAGCCAGCGCGTCCCAGTACCCCGGATAGGTCTTGCCGACACAATCGGGGTCGAGAATGCGAATACCCGCAATTTTCAAGCCTGCCAGCGCAAAACACATGGCAATGCGGTGGTCGGAATGGGTGTCGATCAGTGCATCGACCGTAGTCCCAGCCAGCGCCGGGTTGGCGTGTACCAGCAGATCGTCACCCTCTTCAACCGCAAGGCCGGGTGCGATGGCACACAGGCCGTGTGACAGTGCTGAAATACGGTCACATTCCTTGACCCGCAGATTGGCGATACCGACAAAACGCACCGGTTGACGATTGAAGGCGGCGAGTACCGCCAGCGTCGGAATCGCGTCCTGCATCTGCGAGCCGTCGATCACGGCGGGCATGTTCGGAAAGCTGTCGATGATCTGGCTGGCCAGTGCATCGGGCTGAGTAAACGCATCGCTGGCCACACCGAGGTCGATAGCGCCCTCGGTCAGGGCTTGCGCGGCCCACAGGTAAGTGGCGGCCGAGGCATCCGGCTCGATATGGAAATCCGTAGCGCGATAACCGGTGGCCGAGACTTTCCAGGCGGCGTCGCCAATGGTCTGAACCTCGGCACCGAACGCCTGCATGGCTGCCAGCGTCAGGTCGACGTAACCGCGAGCACCGATCTCGCTGCCGGTCAGCGCAACTTCCACTGGCCCCTTGCCGCAGGCACCGGCCATCAGCAGCGCCGACACGTACTGGCTGGACAGGTTGCCGTCGATTTCTATCCGGCCGGCCTCAAGACCGCCCTTGCCCTTGATAGTTACTGGCGGGCAACCGCTGGCGGCGCTGACTTGCACGCCCATGCGCTGCAAGGCATCCACTAATGGCCCGATCGGGCGCTTGCGCATGTATTCGTCGCCATCGACGACGAAGTCACCTTCAAAGTTGGCCAGCGCAGCGGTCAGGAAACGCGTTGCCGTGCCGGCGTTACCAAGAAACAGCGCGTGCTGCGGCGCTTGCCAGTGTCCGCTGCTGGTTACCACAAAGGTGCTGTCATCCGGCTCGTCGACCTGCACGCCCATCAAACGCAATGCTTCGGACATCACGCGGGTGTCGTCACTCTTCAGCGCACCGGTCAGGCGGCTGGTGCCTTTGGCCAGCCCGGCCAGCAACAACGCACGGTTGGTGATCGACTTGGAGCCCGGCGGGCTGACGCGCCCGACCAGAGGGCGCTCGACAGGCAAAACAGTGAGGGTGGCTTGAGGTCGCATGATGTCCCTGAGCGTCAGCGGAAAAATCGCGATCCTAGCACGAGCGGGATCAAGCCCGCAGTGCAGGTTTCAATCATCGACGCGCATCGGCACACGTCAGTTTTTAACTGCACCCGACAGTTGCTGCAGCTTGTCGTTGGCCGCCAGCAACTGATTGCGGTTGGCCGCCACGTCGGTAACGTCGTAGATAACCAGACACACATGGCTGATTGCCCCGGTGGTCGAACGCAGCGGGAACAGTGTGGTGTTCTGGTACATGAACTCTTCGTGGCCAGTGATCGGCTGGTAATTCTTGAAGCGCACCAGGTAGGGTCGTTGCTCCCAGATGGTGAACGCCGGTGTGCCGAGGGTCACCACGTTATCGATTTTCTTGCTCAGCCATTGCCGGTTCACTTCGGGAAACAGCTCGAAGAACGTCTTGTCGATGGCCACATAGGGCACCACGCCCGAGCGGTTTTCCATGAAGGTATTCCAGACCGTTACCCGGTAGTTCAGGTCCAGCACCACAATGCCTACGTCAATGTTTTGCGTGACGGCCAGCAACCAATGAAGCTCGTTGATTTCAATAGCGTTGCTCATGGGTCAGCTCATCATGTAGGCAAGTTTTTTGGTAAGCAGCTCGACCGAATCTTCGGTGAACAGCATCAGCAGATCGAAGTGAATGTTATGGCCTTCCACGCTGTAACTGATTTCAACCGCCAGGGTCTTTTTCCAACGCTGCTGATTGATACGGATAAGCTCGTCGATGCCGCCCTGCGCACCCAGCAGTTGCGGGTGGCCTTGCGAGAACGCGATGTCGATCTGCTCGGCGATACCGCTCAGGCAGGCACCAATGAGGATCGTCGACAGGTCGAGAAGCATCTCCATGTTGGAGCTGTCGGACTGATCGCCGCCCATCAACTGAGACATGCCGGAGATTTCCGAGTCGTGGAAAATCAACAACGCCTCGCCAGCAATACCGCCACCTATGTAACCCTGGCACACCGCCGTCAGGCGCTGGTCACTGTGGGCGTCGGCCAGCGCCATGTGCAGCTCGCCGACTTCAAGCATGTTGACGTTGGGCACCGGCAACTGCACGAACACGCCCAGCACCTTGGCCAGTAACGCCGCCGCACGCCCCATGGCCACGTTGATGGTTTCGCGGAAGGCATCCTGAAAGCTGATTACCCCGCCCTTGTTGTTGAGCGCCGGCAGCGCAACCGGTGACGCCGCCGGCTTGCCCAGCAGCCCCAGACGCTCCAGTGTGCTCTTGAGTTCGTCCGGGTCGGCAGGCTTTTTCAAAAACGCCAGCGCACCCAGTTCCATAACCCGGCGAACGGCTTCGTCCTGAACGTCACCTGACACCACGATGACCTTGGCATCCAGGTTTTCGTCACGAATCGCCGTCAGGGTCTGGTAGCCGTCCATCACCGGCATGGTCAGGTCCAGCAGCACCACCTGACCCTGGCCTTTACGAATGGCCTCCAGGCCTTCCTGCCCCTGGGTGGCCAGCGTGACCGACACATCCCAGTCGGCAGGCAGCGCGCGCAGCAGCTGCTTTCGCGCCATGTTCGAGTCATCGCATATCAATAGTGCAAGCGTGGACATCGTGTAATTCTCACTGCGAAAAAATCAGGCTGACAACGGCGGACAGCACGTATACGTTCGACGGCACTATCGAGATCGACTGACACCGAGCCTATAACGCGCGCTCAGTAACATTCAAACTAAACCTATAGCCTAAGTCGGTGATTTTTCGAGTTTCTGTAGTTTTATTCGCCATCGATTGCCATAAATCAATATCGCGACGTCACAAACATGCCTATTATCAAGTGATAGATTTAATAGCAATCACTCGATAGACAGGTGTGCCATGTCTCTGCCTATAAGCGATTACCATCCAGTCCTGCCCCGGCCGGACGATTTTTGGCAGCATCTGGGCATTCCGGCGCGTGGTACGCGTCTGTACTCGGCGTTGCACGATGGCCTGCCTTATGAAGTCTTCGAACGCCTTGCACATTACACCGACCTGAACCGCTCGACCCTGGCCGAGCATCTGGGCATCGCTCCGGCAACGTTGCAGCGGCGCCTCAAGGTGCGTCGTTTCAATGCCGAGGAAAGCGACCGTCTGTTTCGCCTGGCTGCGGTCTACAAGGCGGCGCTGGACCTCTTTGAAAACGATGCCGAAGCGACCCGACTGTGGCTGGCCAGTCCGGTCTACGGGCTGGGCAATCGCAGGCCGCTGGAAATGCTTGCCACCTCGGCCGAGGCGCAGGCAGTGCTTGATCTGATCGGTCGGCTGGAACACGGTGTCGGGGCGTGATTGCAGTCTACCGTCTGGTCAAACGCAAATGGCTGGCCCAGGCGTTCGACGGTGAAGGTGCCAAACTCTACGGCGGACGCTGGAACAGCAAGGGCAACGCCTGCGTGTACTGCGCAGGCAGCGAGTCGCTGGCGCTGCTGGAAGTGCTGGTGCATCTGGGCAATGCCAGCGTGGCTCAGCACTACGCGATGCTGGAACTGCAGATTGCCGAAGCGCACATACTCAATGCACGCTTCGACACCCTGCCCTCCGACTGGCGTGAAGAACCCGCGCCTCCGGCCACCGCCTCGTTCGGCGACGACTGGCTGGCCTCGGGCCAGAGCCTGGCGCTGGCCGTGCCCAGCGTGATCATCCCGCGTGAGTCCAATTACCTGCTCAATGTCCAGCATCCGGAATTCCGGGCTGTTGTGGCCACTGCAAAAGAGCTGGAGTTTGTGGTCGATCCGCGTTTGAGGTGAGCTGGCTGTGCGATTAGTACACCAGACTGTTCCGTGAGGGCCTTCTGGCTTTAGATGAAATGGCCACACGGTCAAAGGCCCCGCTGGAAGAAACCCGCTTTCATCTGCTTTCAGCTGGCACCTGGTAATCGCAACAGTGCCTCGAACAGGTTATACCCAACGTTTATTTTAAACGTGTATCTAACCTGTCGATCCCCCCATCAACCGTCTGCAGATCCCGCTCCGGGATTTCCCATATAAGCAATTTTGGGGGTGTCTGGCGGAAGGCCGGGCTGTCGAAGTAGACGTTGGCAGCGCCCGAGAACTCGCCGCCGTCCCTGGCAAAGTTGCCGATCGGGGCCCCCAGTGCGCGCTGTAGAAACCCGACAAAACCCGAATTGCGCGAGAACGACGTGCCGATCAGTGCGACGTTGGGCAGGTTGCTGTCGCCGAACAGGTCGTCGAGGTTATCGCTGTCCGTTGCTGATTCGCTGGCAAGCTCGGTGATTTGCGTGACGGCCACGCTTTGCGGCGCAGGTTGTAATGACGACGGCAGCCAGTCGAGCCCGGCGAGGCGCACCAGGTCGCCGGGGCGCTCGGCAATGGGTAACGTCTGAACTTGAAACTGACGCTGCGGAGTGGCCTGAATACCGGCTTTTTGCACCTGCAGACCAATGGCTCTGGCGGCGCTGTTGGCACCACTCTCGCTCCAGTGCGTGTCGGTGCGCAGATAAGCCGTTTCGCCCAGCGGTTGCAGGGTCGCGGTCAGGTCCAGGGCATCGACGCCGGCAGCTTGCAGGTCGCGGGTCCAATGCTCGACACGGGCCTGCAACACATCAGGCCGATAAAGACCGCACAGTCGGGATGCCGCAATGCGGCTTTTGTCGGGCACCACGGCGACCAATAATTCGATGCCGCGTTTCTTGAGGCCGCGCTGCACAGCGATCACCGCCTGGGCCTTGCGTTGCGCATTGGCCTGCGCATCGCGATTGAGCCTGAACTCATCGGTCAGGAACAACCAGCCCGGACACCCCTGACGCACTCGCGGGCCGGTGTCATGAAACAGCAGCCAGCTCGCGCCACGCTCGATACTGGCCGCACGCTGGGCCAGAAAAGTCCCGGACAGCTGTTTGGCCAGTTGGTGAGTCACCTCGCCGTGCAGCGCTGCGTTGAGGGTCAGCGGCTTCGGCAGCAGCTCGACCTTGCCGCTGGCCAGCAGCAGGCCCGAGGCCAGCAGGCCGACGCCGATGAACACCGCAAGGGTAATGCCCGCCACACCGCAGGTACGCACGGCCAGTTCACTGGGTGGGGACGGTACAGCAGACGGAGTGGTCATGGTCACCAGCCTCAGAACTGGAAGTACAGAAACGGAACCGTTTCACGGCTGGCAATCAGCGCGAACGACAACAGAAATCCGGCCACCGGCCACAGCGCTGCGCCATAGACAAATAGCGTCCGGTTGCCGAACCGCTGCTCACAGCGAGCCTGCAGCAGCGGCGCGAGCACACAGGTCACGCCCAATAACGCGGCCATGCCGTGTGCCGGGCGCAAGGTTACGGCCAGCGCATCGCCCAAGCCCAGGCCGTGCAGTCCGAACTGCCCGGCGTACATGTTCACTGCGGTGGCAAAGTCCGGGGCGCGAAACAACGTCCATGCCAGGCACACAAACAGCAGTGTCAGGAGGTGCGCCAGCGGCCTGGGAATAGCAGGCAGATTTGAGCGCGACCAAGCGCGATCGACGCACAACGCCACACCATGCGCCGCGCCCCACAGCAGGTAATTCCAGCTGTCACCGCCGTGCCACAGTCCGGCGATGGCCATGGTCAGGAACAGGTTGCGGTAGGTGTTCCAGACGCCATGCCGATTCCCCCCCAAAGCGATGTACAGGTAGTCGCGCAGCCAACTGGACAATGACAGGTGCCAGCGTCGCCAGAAATCCTGAATACTGCGGGCCAGATAAGGCCGGTTGAAGTTTTCCGGAAAATGAAAGCCCAGCATCAGACCCAGGCCGATGGCCATGGCGCTGTAACCGGCGAAATCGAAGAACAGTTGCAGCGAATAGGCCAGGCAGCCGATCCAGGCATCGGTCAGCGACGGATCCGGCAAGTGGAACGCGACATCGACCAACGGCGACAAGGTGTCGGCCACCAGCACCTTCATACTCATGCCAATCATGAAGCGCCGCGCGCCCAGGGCGAAGTTCTGCCGGGTGAAGTGACGCTGTACCAGTTCACGGCGCACCCAGTCATAGCGAATGATCGGGCCGGCAATCGAGTGGCCGAACATCGAAATGTAGGTCGCAAAATTGATAAAGCTGCGCTCGACCGGCACGGTGTGCCGGTGTACATCCACCAGATAGGAAATCGCCTGCAGGACGATGAACGACAGCCCGGCCGGCAGCGCCACACACTCCCAATCGAGCGGCATCGCGCCATACCAGGTGATCAGCTCATTCCAGGTTCCGGCGACAATGTTGGCGTATTTGTACCAACACAGCACGGCGGTGTTGAACACGATCAACGCCACCAGCAGCCGCACTCGCCCTTTCGAGCCTTGCCGCGCCCGGTCGACCAGCAGACCGCCGATCCAGGCCACTACCGTCAGCAGTATGTGCAGCGCCAGAAACAGCGGGCTCAGCCAGCCGTAGAACAGCCAGCTGCCGATCAACAGAACGACGTTGCGCCATGCCGCGGGGCTCGCCGAGTAGGCCAGCAAAAAAGCGGGCAGGAACACCATCAGAAATTCGAGCGAGGCGAATACCATAACGACGACAGAATCCGATCAGTTGGACAGCGTATCCGTGGCCGACAACAGGCGCGGGCCCGTGGCGGACGGCACCAGCAATACGCTGTAGCGCTCACCGGGCTTGAGTTCACCCAGGTCCAGCGGCTCGCCGACCGTGGCGTTGGCGCAGACCAGCTGTACCGACAGGTTTACCGGGTTGATCGAACGGCGTTGCAGGGTGCCCGTGGCAACCGCCTTGAACAGGTCGGCGCTGCGGCCGGCAGGACGCAGGCCCGCGTCGCCGCATCCGGCATCCAGGCTGAAGAACGCCAGCGAGGCTTTCAAACCGTTGAAATCATCGGGTTGTTCGCGGACGGTCACCGGCTTGAGGCTACCGTCGGCCTGCGTGGTCAGTACGACCGTGGCGAACTCGCCGGGCTCGACGCTGACGTCCATCGGCAGCTTTTCATCGCCGCTGACCAGCGTGCCTTTTATCGAGCTGCTGGCCTGCACCGGGAAAAACAGTGAAACCGGCTTTGCGCTGTCCAGGTGTAACGGCGTCTGACCTTCACGGGCGATCACTTGCAGCGGCGCGGTGGACGCATTGACGAAGCGAATAAAAGCCGAGTCCTGGGCAGGACCGGTGGGGTACAGGGCGATGTCGGCGGCCTGCGCTTCCATGCCCAGCAATACGGCAGCCGCACTGACGGCGATCAGGCGCAAGGCGATCATTGCTTTGCTCCTGCCGCGCTGACGCTGCTGACCGGCAGTTTGCCCAGCGCATCACCAATGGCGGTGCCCCAGGATTTGTAACCGGCCACGGTAAAGTGCTGACCGTCGGTGGTGATCCACTGGCCTGGTCTGGAAAAGCTCAGCGAGTCGATATACGTGCAGGGTGCCACGTTGCTGGCCAGGAACTGCGACATCAACTGGGTCCGCGCGTCGTTCTTCTGGTACATGCCGCCGGCCTTGCCCCACGCCGGGCCGACCCAAGCGCATTTGGTGCCGGTGGCGGCGATGGCCTTGGTCAGGCCAGTGACGCTCTGCCATGCCCAGGCCTTTGGAAACGAGGGCTTGTCATAGGAGGCCATGGTGTCGCCGATCACAATCACCACCAGGTCGGGCTTGTCGGCGGCGATCAGTTCGCCAATCGGCGTGGTGGTCGCGTCACGGCCCTTGATGACGATCTTGCCGTTGCCTTTCTGTTCGGCACCGCAATCGACTTTCTTGCTGATCAGCCAGTCACCGGCACTGGCCCCGCAGGCGCCAATCGAATGCACGATCGCGCCCTGACGGGTCAGGTTGTCATGCAGCGGCTCCATCAGGTGGTCGGCCAGACTCATGTGGCTTTCTCCCAGGACCAGAAGGGTCATACCGGCAAGAACGGAAGGCATCGAATTTCTCCAGAAATCAATTGGAATAAGGTGAACGGTAAGGGCTGACCGGCAGCTCCATTGGGCCGGTCATGTCCTCGAACATGTAGCGCAGGTACAGCGCACCGCTGAACTGGCGATAGTCGCGGGCGTTGTCCAGGCCCAGGTCGGCTCCCAGAAACAGGCTGGAGTCGAGCTTGTATTCGCCCGCAGCGCTCAGGTTGTAGCCCACCCCGGTCTTGCTCTGCCCTGAGTAACGCTGGCCGGAAGCCGCTTGCAGAGCGCTGTCGTCGGGGAAGAATGCGGCGCCATCCTGCTTGAAGTGCTGGACGCCGACCGAACTCCTGACCTGATAGCTGAAGCGCTCGGTGCGCTGCGCCCACATCACCGGCACGCCGATGGCATAGAAGGTCTGCGGACTGAAATAGCCACCATGACCGTAAGTGAAGTAACTCTGGTCGTTGGCGTAACTCATGCCCATCAGGCTCAGGCCGGCGGTCAGCTTGCTGTCCTCGGCATTGCGCAGATACCAGTAGACGCCGCCACCCACTTCGCCACGGGTGTTGGATTTGACGTTGGTGCCGACCAGCTTGTGCCAGGAGCCGTAGCCATAGCCGCCAATGGTCTGGTCGTCATAGCTGATCTGCCCGCGACCGCCGTTGGCGGTCACGCCGCCCCAGGAAAGACCGCTGCGTTCGTCGGTGGAGCCCGCGAACGAGGTTACGCTGTCTGTCACCGGGCGCCGTGACACGTTGAGGCCATAGCGCAGATCAGGGTTGTCGCCCAGCGGCCGGTCGACGCTCACACCGCCCGCGACCGTGCTGTATTTGAAACCCACGGGAGTGGTGCCGACATCGGCCTTGAGGCCCTCTTCGGGGCGTTCGAAGGCTACCGCCAGACCGACGCCCTTGTCGCTTTGCGAACCTGCTGCGCCGGTAGTGCCGCCGCCAAAGCGAGCGCCCGCATCGGACTTCACGCTGCCGGCATTCAGCGACACGGGCGTGACGCGCACGGCTACGCGGTTATCGCCAGCCGGCATGTTGATCTCCAGTGGCGTCTCGACCACGGTGAGCTTGCTCAGGCCGGATTCGCTGTTATTGCTGCGCACCGCCAGGCCCTGGCGGACGAAGCCGCTGCGCTGTTCGAGAATACGATTGAGCGCCTGCTGTGCGCTGCTGGCCTGATCACGGTCGGCGGCAGCCAGAAACGGATTGCCACGCACACTTGGTGCACGTCCTGCAGACAACGGTTGTGCAGCGCTCTCGCCGGGATAGGCGGTGTCACGCGTGGCTGGCAAGTCAGTCGCCGCCCCGCCGCCGAGCGACACCTGCGCCGGTGCCGGGATCGCCGACGCCGCGGCCAGGCTGCGCGAACCGGTGGCCGCGAACGGATTCGACGAGCTAACACCCACGCCGCCCTGCGTCGCCATCAGGCGCTGCTTTTCGCTCTGTTCGATGGCCACAGCCTTGCGCAGCAACTCGGTGGCCGCGCCAGTCTGGCCCATGCTCTGGTAGATCCGCGCAGCCTCGGTGAGGGTCTGCGGGTCGTTGCGCTGTAACGTACGGAACTGGCTCAGGGCCTTCTCGGCAAAACCATAATCGTGGGCCTTCACGGCGGCATCGGCAGCCCCCAGCAGGACTTGCGGATCGTTGGGCTGACGCTGCAACAACGGCTTGTAGAGTTCGAAAGCCTTGGCGCTGTCACCGTTGGCGGTGTACATCCGGGCGAAGGCCGACACCGCCTGAATGTCTTCCGGACGCTGGGCCAGGGCCGGGGCCAACGTGTCGTAAGCACCTGCCAGATCGCCGCCTTCACGCAGTAGATCGGCCTGTCGAATACGGTAGCGATACAGAAGGTCGTCGAAACGCTTACGGGTCTGCACGCTCAAGGGCTGGCCCTGCACATTACGCAGGATCGCATTGACCTGAACGTCATCCCCCGCCGCGAGCAACAGACTGGCGTATTGCAGCAGCAGATCGGCTGACTGCGCAGGTGCCTGAGCGATGGCTGCGCGGGCCATTTCCCGACCACGCTCCGGCTCGCCGGCGTCGATGTAGGCACTGGCCAGCGTGAGTTGACGCTCCGGGCTGCCGCTGGCGACCGGCTGCAGGCGGTCGAGCAGCGCCAGCGCTTCGTGGCGCTGACCCCGCCTGGCGATACCGATGGCCAGGTTGACCTGCACGGTCATGCTCACTTCGTCGGCAAGCGCCTTCATGTCCGGGGTGCGCTGGTCGACAGGGATGCGCGCAAAGGTGGCCTGCGCGTCTTGCCACTGGCCCATCTCCACCGACAGCAGCGCACGGGTGTAGAGCGCGTCGATATCGTTGGGCCGAGACTTGAGCAGCTCGTCGATCAGCGCGCGGGCCTTGGGCGCTTCGTCGGTCTTGAGGTACAGACGCGCCAGGTCGAAACGGGTCCAGACACTGTCCGGTTCATCTTTTACCGCGTCCCTCAGAGCCGCCTGGGCGGCACGGAGATCGCCGCGTTGCTCGGCCAGCCTTGCAGTCTGCGTGGCACGTAACGCCTTGAAGCGACCGCTGTCGCCCAGTGCAGCCTGTTCGGCAGGCGATAAGGTATCGAGCAGGCGCAGCGCTTCATCGGCCTGGCCGCTTTGCGCCAATACGTCGATCAGCCCGCGCACGGCTTGCGGATTGCCTCGCTGGGTCGTCAGCACCTGACGATAGCCCGCCTGGGCCGCGTCGAGCTGGCCGGTCTGAGCCTGCAGATCGGCCTGAGTCATACGCACATCAACGCTGTTCGGGTTCTGTCGCTGCACCTGGGCCAGCAACTCCTGAGCCTTGCCGGTCTGACCCTTGGCCTGCAGGTCGCGGGCCTGTTGCAGGGATGTCCAGAGCTGCACGCTATCGAGTGCGCTTTTCCAGCGTGCACCGCCGGGCTGGCGATTCGCGCGGGTCAGCAGTTGCTCGGCTTCCGCCAATCGGTTTTGCTGCTGGCGGACTACGCCCAGCCCGCCCAGCGCATCGGCATCGTCGGCCTTGATTTTCAGGCGCGCGACAAAGGCCTGTTCAGCAGCAGCATGATCATTTCGCTCCAGCGCCTTCAGCCCACGCGCCACCAGCGGATCCTGCTGCCAGCCTGAACCAGCGCCGCTGGCGTGCTGCTGGCGGCCCTTGTTCAACTGGTCGCGAATCTCTTGATCATCGGGATGAACCTTGAGAAACGCGTCGAACAGCGGCACTTGCGCCGGCGTGGGCGGACCGATCCAGACCAGCGCCATACGCCAGCTCTGATCGGCGTCCCCGGCGATATCCGGGTGCGTACTCAGCCGTGCCAGCGCAGCGATACCCTCGGCTCGGGTGTCTTCGCGACGGGCCAGATGCTTGGCGAAAAACAGCGACAGAATCGAGTCGTCCGGGTTCTGCCGAATCAGGCGCTCGAAGCCTTTGCGCGCTTCGGGCCAGTCCGCGCTGCTGAAACCCAGGTTGGTGTAGTACTCACGCCCCACCGTGCCTTCGGGCAAACGGCCATTGAACAGTTGGCGAAAGACCCCGGTCGCCTTGTCGCGCTCGCCGGCATCGGCCAGGCGTCGGGCCTCATCCAGCAAGGCCTGATTCTGCGGCTGACCGAGGGCAATGTCCTGCTCCAGCTGCACCGCCTGCCACGGCACGGGCGACAGCGCCTGCAGCCGAGCCAGATAGGCCTGCGCCTGCTGCGGCTTGTTCTGTTTGACGCCGATCAGCCCCATGCCATACAACGCATCGATCTGATTGGGCTCGATCTGCAGCACCTTCTGCCAGACCTCGGCGGCGCGCAATGCGTTCGAGCGAGCCTGCCAGTACTGGCCCTGCTCGATCAACTGCGCCTCGGCGGTGGCGGCCTGGGCATGAGGAACGCTGGCTGCAATCGCGGCAACCAACCCGATGACTAACGTGTGGCGGCGCGCGGGCATGACGTCTCCCAGGACAATTCAAGGGTTCCGTCTTCACGGAACCGATAGCGTTTTTCAACCCAGCCCAAGGCAAACAGGCTGAGCATGAGGTTGTAATAGGCCGGTTCGGTGCGGTCTTTCGGATCGCGGGCCAGCGCCTGGCTGACCCCGGCTTCGACCCTGCGCTGCTGCTGTTCGACCAGCCATGTCTGGCCCTTGGCCTGGAAATACGGCAGCAACGCCGCCGAATAACCAAACGGTGCCTGGCCCTGGCTCACGCCACTCATCACCTGCACCTTTTCCGGGGGAATACCGCTGGAGGCCGTGCTTATCGACATTCCGTCGAGACGCGCCAGCAAGCGCGCAGCCAACGGGTCGGACGCAGGCGTCATGCCCGCCCAGAGGTAGACGCGAATCGCGTCATAGCTGCCCAGCTCGCCCGTGACCGGGTCGACCACGAACAGTCCGGTGTTTGGCGATGTACCGCGATAACCCACCCAGTCGGCGATAAACCCTTTCGGGCTTGATCCGTCGATCAGTTTCGCCGTGTTGTCAGCGATTTCCTTCCAAGAACCACCTGGCACTTCTCTGGCCAGACGCCGCAGCAGCGGCACCGGCAGGTAGCTGGCGTTCAAACGCCACAGGTGGTCGGGCTGCACAAAACCTTCCGGGCCGGGCAGGAGCATCTTGCCGAGCCCCGGCAGGTTGACCACCAACCGGGATTCCACGGTCTTGAGCAGTGCCAGCGCATCGTTTCGATAAGCCGGGTGCTGCCAGATGCGGGCGGCTTCCAGCAACGCATAGATGATCCACAGATCAGCATCGGACGCGGAGTTGGCGTCCTGCAGTTTCCAGCTGCCATCCTCGCCCTGCCCCCACAACCAGCCGGGCAGGCGGGTCTTGAGGTCGGCACCGGCCATGTTCTCGGCAGTCCATGTCCAGAGCCTGTCGAAGCGCTCGCGATCATTGGCCACCAGCGCAAAGAGCATGCCATAAGACTGGCCTTCGGAGGTGCTGTGGTTAGCTTTCAGGCTGGACTCGAGCACACGCCCGTCGGCCTGCACATAGCGCGTGGCGTAGTCCTGCCAGAACGGCCAGGCCGGACTGTCGCAGGTGCCGGCCGCTAGAACCGGCGTCAGCATTGCCGACGCCAGCACACCGCTCATGCAGCCAAAAGCACGACGCAGACTGGTTAACAGGGCCGGCATGATTTATTCATGCTCCAGGCGGCGTTTGGCAAGCGAACGCAGGGTCAGGTAAGCCACCCCGGTGACCAGCACTACACCCACGACGACCGCCAGCAACAGCCACAGCACATTGCGCGACATCAGCCACTGCACGTACTTGAGCAGCCCTAGATCACCGACGTAGTACTTCTGTTCGGCAACCAGTGCTTCGACCGAGTCGCCGCGCACCACTACCAGGCTGCCCTGCACCTTGTCGCTGCTGCTCAGCGCTCGGGTGACATCGCTCATGCCGCCTGGCTGGCCGCTCGAGATCAACACCACGCTGCGGCCTTTTTGCAGGGGCGATTCGAAGCCGGTCAGGAAGGTACTGCGCGCATCGCTGGAGAACGCCATCGCCACCCGCGCCCGGCGCTGATTTTCATCCGGGTCCGGGCTCATCCACTCACGCAGGCGAAACGACAGATCGGAAAGCTCGAAGCCCTGCTGCTGGCCGTTGCCGGAGGTCGGCAGGCGGTCGGCCCATTGTTTGAGCAGCGGCTGATCGGTGCCAGAAGACATGACCAGAATGTCCTTGTCAGCCGCGCTGGCGATCTGTGCAGCCTGCATCACGGTCACGCCGGTCGCCGGGTAACCGGTGGACTCACCAAAACGTCCCAGCACATTCAGGTACGCACTGACGTCCTCGGAACTCGGCTGGTCAGCCAGTACCACCGCAGTTTGCGACAGGTCAGCCAGACGCGTGAACGGGAAACCCGAATCCTTGAACACGCCCAGGTTGGGCATCGCCATGAAGTGGTCGTAGCCGCTGAAATCCAGGGTCGATTCCGGATCTATGCTGCCGCGCATGTTGTCGATGATGATGTCGCCACACTCGCCCTGCTTGAGGTAATCGAACATGTAGCGCAGTTGCAGACGCGATTGCAGCGCTGCCGAAGTGAGCGGCAGGTACACATGCGCTTCACGGCTGATCGTGTCGTTGCCACCGGTCAGCCGGGCCACGATCGAATTGCTCAGACGGTCAATCGACGGCAACGGCTCGGCCTTGATCAGGGTGTCGTTGAGGCTGACCATGATCGATGAATTGTTGGAGCGCTCCTGCGGCGTGTAGCGGTACTTGAGGTGCAGCGGTACGCCGTCTTCGCGCCAGTTGAACAGGTCTGGAGGCAAGTTCAGCGGCACGGTGATATCGCCCGGATCGTAACCCGAGACACTCAGTTTGTTGGCAGGCATGAGCTCGCCCAGCTTGATCGGCCGATCACTCGGCAGCCAGTTCGGCGCGTCGTATGGCTTGCGCGGCGCAAGCATGTCGACCTGTTCGATCAGCGCACTGCTGCCGACCAGGCTCTGCCCGCCGACCACCAGCGCGTTGACCGCTGTTTTAAGCTCGGCGGAAGTACGCCCGGTGATCACCAGCAACTTGCTGTTGGGGTCGCTGGGGTGCGTCACCATCGTCAGGGTCGGGCCTTTCGGCGCAGGCATGGTCAAGGCGCCCAGTTGCAGAGCACCGTCGCCCTTGAGCAACACCAGCGCGTTGCCCCTGGCCGGCAGCTCATTGAAGTGCGCCGGGAAGCTGGCCATACGCGAGCGGGTCTTGGCCGCACCGATCCACGACGCCAGTGCGCCCGCCGCCTCCAGAGTCGTGTTATCGGGTGCTGCACCCATCACCACGGGCAGGTTCACGTCCCGGTCATCGCGACGGTCAAAGAACGGCAGCGGCAGAATCGCCAGGTCGTTGGGCAGCGCGAACGGCGTAACGCGGATGTCCAGACGCGTGTCGTTGTTGATCCGCGCCCAGAGGCTGGAGTGCCTGGGGTCTTCGCAGCTCATTGTGTAGTGGCCGATGAACTGCAGATTCAGGCGGTTGAACTCGGTGATCATCTGCGGTGGAATCTCGATCACCTGAGTCTGCGGCTTGCCTGCCCCCTCTTTGGGCAACGGCAGGGTCGCTGCGACTTCGTCGTTGATCATGACGTTGATCTGCGACAAATCGGCCAGCAACGCCGGTGAATAGCTGTAACTCAAGGTCAGGCTCGCCCCGGTCACCACCTGATCGGCACGCACGTTGAAGTTGACGCTGTCAGTGGCGTCCACACCGCGCAGGCTCATGGGGTAATTACGCCCCAACTGCTTGAGCGTCACGCTGTAACCATCGTTTGCAGCGGCTGTTTCGGCAGCAGTTGCGACACCACCCGTGGAGAGCACGGACAACGCACAGGCCAACAAAGCCCATGAGCGGCGAACGGCGAACCGTTCGGCACCGATAAAATACCGTTTAGTCATGACTACTCAATCCATCAGTTTGCGGGAGGTGGGGAGATTTTTTTACGTGTTGGTAACAGGCGTCTGAAATCCTTGCGGGTGGCCTTGAACAGCTCGACAACACCACGGACGCCGATGTGGCTGACTTCGCGCAGCGCGGCCAGCGGTGTATCCGGTTTGCCATGCCCCCAGGTCGATGCCCAGGTGTCGGCCCGACCAAACGTCAGGCGCACCAGTTCGCTCTGCTGGCGCAGTGACAAATCATCGAAACGGGTACCCAGATAGCAATCGCGGCAGAACATCACGGTTGCGGGGAAATGGCTGGTCTGCGCGCCGCGATACAGCGATACCGTGATGCTGTCGCCACTGTCGATGCCCGAATCGTCGGGCAGTACCAGCCCGAGGCCGGTCTGGGAAAAATCCTGAGTCACGGCGTCGAATACCACGCCGTCAGCGCGGGTCACGCGAATCGGCAGTGTGGCCTGCACCCGCGGTTCGGTGCGCACCTGGCGGATCTCGCTGGCTACCGCAATTGCAGCGCTGGTGATGATGATGTTGTAGAGCGTCCAGGCCATGTTGATGATGATCGTCAGGGTGATCGCATCATTGTTCCAGCCCAGTTGATACAGGCTGTAGATACCGAGCGCGAAGACCACCACGTTGAGCGTCAGCAGCACGATGTAAGGTCGCGCCAGCGTCCAGTCAAAGAACTTCTCCTCGACCACGCCACCTTTGTCGGTGACGTTGAAACCACCGAATTTCGGGTTGATAAGCGCCATGAGCACCGGGCCCATGATGTACCAGGCCAGCACGGCCTCGTAGACCTCGTTCCAGAACGAATGGCGGAAACGTCCCTGAATCCTCGAGTTGGTCAGACTGGCGTGGGCCAGGTGCGGCAATACGTAAGCGGTGATCATCAGCGCCGAGGCGTGCATGACCTCGGCACCGAACAGCAGATAGGCCAGTGGCGCAGTAAGAAACACCAGACGCGGCAGGCCGTAAAAGAAGTGCAGCATGGAGTTGGCGTAGCACAGCCGCTGACCCAAAGACAGACCTTTGCCCAGCAGCGGGTTGTCGGTGCGAAAGATCTGCGCCATCCCGCGCGCCCAGCGAATGCGCTGGGCCACATGGCGCGACAGGCTTTCAGTGGCCAGCCCCGCCGCTTGCGGAATTGCCAGGTAAGCGGTGTTGTAACCGGCGCGGTTGAGCTTCAACGCAGTGTGCGCATCCTCAGTCACGGTTTCGGTGGCCACACCGCCGATTTCCAGCAACGACGAACGCCGCAGCACTGCACATGAGCCACAGAAGAAGGTCGCGTTCCACAGGTCATTGCCGTCCTGCAACAGGCCATAAAACAGCTCGCCTTCGTTGGGCACACTGCGGAAGGTGTCGAGGTTCTTTTCAAACGGGTCAGGCGAGAAGAAAAAGTGCGGCGTCTGCAACATCGCCAGCTTCGAGTCCTTGAGGAACCAGCCCATGGCGACCTGCAGAAACGAGCGGGTCGGCACGTGGTCGGCATCGAACATGGCGATGTATTCGCCATCAGTGGACTTGAGCGCTTCATTGAGGTTGCCAGCCTTGGCGTGACGATTGTTGTCACGGGTCAGGTAGCCGACACCGATCTGCTCGCAGAACTCGCGAAAATCTTCGCGACGGCCATCATCGAGTACATAGACCCGCAGCTTGTCGCGTGGCCAGTCGATGGACTGAGCGGCAAAAATGGTCAGCTTCACGATGCTCAGCGCTTCGTTGTAAGAAGGGATGAACACATCCACCGTCGGCCATTGGCTGGAATCGCTCGGCATGATCACCGGTTTGCGCTGCAGCGGCCAGGCTGTCTGCACGTAACCCAGCACAATGACGATCAGCGTGTAGAACTCGGCGACGATCAGCCCATAACCCAGCAGGCTGTCCAGCCAGTTGTCGAAATCCAGAGTCGAAGTCAGACGCCAGTACATGTAGCGGAACGATGCCAACAGCGAAAGCGTCACCAAAGCGAGTACCGAAATACGTCCCGGTATCTTGCGAATCACCAGCATCGCGGCGAAGCATGCCAGGGCAAAGAAGCACTGCGCGTAGAGATCCAGAGGCACGGTGACGACCAGCGCCATCACCAGCAGCCCGATAACGCTGGCAACGGTTTTCAGTGTGCGGCGCAGGGTTCTGGACTGCTGGCCGAACGTTGCCGACAAAGCATTCAGCCACAGCGATAAGCGCGTCCGGGGTGGGGACACGTCGAGCGACAGGTCAGTCATGGCAATCGGGTCTCTTCTACGTCCTGAGTCAGCAGTCTGGTTGTCAGCAAGTCACTCAGCACGCGCAGGTCTTGAGCACCGGAGGAGGCGCCCGGAACCTGTACTGCGTTGTGCCCGTAGGCCAGCGCTTCTGCGAGCGCATTATCCTTGTGCACGATGCCCAGCAAACGGCCGCCCAGGCGTTTCGCCATTACATCGCGCATGTCGCGGCTGAATGCACGCGACGCATCGAACTGATTGATGACGTAGTGGCAGACCGGCGGCTGCGGAGCGGCCAGTACCGGCTCAAGCCAGCCCTGCATCTGGTCCAGCGTGAGATAGCACGCGGCATCGGCAGTGAGCACCACCAGCACCTGGCTGGCAGCATTCAGCGCCTGCTCCAGCATGTGTAAATCACCGCACGGCACATCGAGAATCACCACGTCGCGAGCACTCAACTGCATGCGCGCGATCTGACGGACCAGCCAGTCCGGGTCACTGTCCTGAAAACGCTCCAGCGAACGACGCTCGTCAAGCTGCAACGTGCCGTACGCAAGCACCTGCGTGTCGGCAGACCCGTTGAGCAACAGGGCACGCCAGTTTTCGCCGCTTAGACTGGCACCGCCGAGGCCCGCCACATCCGGGCTGGCGTTGAGATGATGCTGTAAGGCGTTCTGCGGGTCGAGGTCAATGGCCAGCGTCTGCCCGCCAGGCACTTTGACCAGGGTGGTCAGCGCCGCGCTCAGGGTGCTTTTACCCACCCCGCCTTTGGCCGACACCACGGCGATGACGTGCGCCGGAGTTCTCGAAGGTTGCCCCTTGAGCATCGACTGAGCCAGTGCTTCGTTGTTACGCGCCTGCGCCTCGGCCTGCCGCGCCTGGGCGGCTTCGGCCAGCAGATTCGCCAATGCAGCAGAGGCAGTGCGTCTGGTGGTATCGGTCGTTATCGAATCAAGTGCAGTGGCGCTGACTTGCGCCGGTCGCTCTGTGCGAGGTTGCTCCAGAGACGGCAGAGAGGTTGCGCCTTGCAACGCGACCGAGTGGGTCCCGGGAGCCGACGATTCCTGATAAACCAGGCTGTTGTCGATCTCCAGATAACCGTCCGAGCTCGCGCCAAAACGTTGAAACAGATTGGCCACATCGTCAGCACGACTCATTCTGTACAACCTCGAATGGGGCCGCTAAGTACGATCCCTGTGAAAAAGCATTAATGCTAATGTGTGATGTCATTGTGACAGTGTCAAGAAACTGATATATGACGTCCATGATTTACCGATGAGCGGTAAGTCACTCACAATTTCGACATTTTATTGGCGTTAGAAAATTGTGGATTTGGCACGTATTGGCTGGCAAACGGCTTTGAATCGAGGGTTTCACGCACCTGAAGCCATGCATTCATTTTGAATGTATAGCTTCAGGGAGAGGGTCAGATTGAATCAGTGGCTGGCTGGCGCAGGTGCCGCATCGACTGTCTGAGGCAACGCCATACCCTTGGGCCATAGCAACCAGATGTTACCTTTCTGCTTCATGTCGCCGGCCAACCTGCCCGCTTCATCGCCCGTGCCCCAGAACAAATCGGCACGGACTTCACCGGCAATCGCACCGCCTGTGTCCTGCGCCGCAACCGGGCGCACCACGCTGCTGCCATCCGGTCGAGTGGTGGACAGCCAGAGCAGACTGCCCAGCGGAATCACCTTGCGGTCGATGGCCACGCTGTAACCCGGCGTCAGCGGCACGTTGAGCGAACCGCGCGGGCCTTCGTTGCTGTCGGGGTTACGAGCGAAAAACACGTAACTGGGGTTGCTGGCCAGCAACTCGCTGACCCGCTCCGGGTGCGCCTTGGCCCAGGCCGCGATGCTGCCCATGGTCACGTCTTCCTTCTTCAACTGGCCCTGCTCTACCAGCCAGCGACCAATTGCGCGATACGGTCGGCCGTTCTGATCGGCGTAGCCCAGACGCAACTGCGAGCCATCCTCCAGACTCACTCGCCCGGAGCCCTGAATCTGCAGGAACTGCAGATCCATCGGATCGGTCAGCCAGGCAATCACCGGCGCGTTCAACCCTTGCGCGTTGATCGTCGCGGCATCGTCGTAAGGTTTGAGCACCCTCCCCTCAAGCCGGCCACGCAAGCGCTTGCCCTTGAGTTCGGGATAAATGCTGTCCAGATTGACCACGATCAGATCGTCCGGGATGCCATACACCGGCACATTGGCAGCCGCAGTCTGGGTCAGGCTTCCCGGATAAACAGGCTCGTAATAGCCGGTGATCAAACCATCGGCACTGCCCCCGTCGGCGCGCAGGCTGTAGACCTGCAATTGCTCCTGCAAAAAGGTCCGGATCTGCGCAGCCTCCGGCGCAGCAGCAAGACTCGCAGCCGCCGCACACGTCGGCCCCCATACCGCATCGGCTTTCAAACGAACACACGCGCTGCGCCACGAGGCAAAACCGGCCTGCAAGTCAGCGTCCGACACTGCGGGCAGCGCGTCCCAACCAGCCTGAGTGTACGTGGTGTGCGGCGGTGCAGGCGGCGTCACCGGCTTATCGGACTTGTCACACGCGGTCAGCAGGGCAGCCAGTGGCAAAACCAGCGCCAGGCCCCGCAACCATGGCTTTAAAGAGAGCATCATCGGCAGCACCAATCCTTTTACAGCCCGCAGCAGGCTGGTGGGTAAAAAGGCGTCATTGTGGCTGATGCAAGCAGAGGGGCCTAGGGGGTCGGGGCGGATTGCACGACGAGCCTCTCGAACAACGCCCTCAAGGCTGGCCCGGATGCGGCTCCGGGTAATCGCGATCGATATCGATGACCTTGGCATACGGCCCATCCCAAAGCTGCTCGTGCAGTTGGCCGATGCGTTTGGCCATTGCGCCGTCGTGCATCACCACTTCCAGATTGCGCGAATTGTCGAGGTAGCCGCCGAGCCAGTTACTGGTGCCGACCCATGCGACCTGGTCATCGATGTCTATGGTCTTGCTGTGGATCACGCGTGCATACGGGATGAATCCATCGGCGGCTATGGGCAGCGTGACGATGCGCACCTGCACGTTGGGCACCAGGGCCAGACTCTTCAAATAGGCTACTTCGGGCATGCCTGTGTTCCAGTCCGACACCATGAGCTTGATCGACACGCCACGGGCGGCGGCGCTGCGGATGGCGTTATCGATGACCGCATAGTAAGGCCGGGTTTTGTCAGGTCCGTAGGACAAGGGTGCATAATCCAGCAACTGGACGCGAACCTCGCGTCTGGCTTGCGCCAGCAAACGCGGCAGCTCGGTCTGGGAGTCGAGTACGCCGGGCGGGTTATAGTGCTGCGGACTGGCGACCAGATAATTGCCAGCGGGCAAAGCGTTCTTGTTCGAGTGTGGCACCGGAATCGGTTTGCCTTCAGCGATGGCGGCCTGGGCAAGCCAGTCCTGATCGAACACGGCCTGCGTCTGGCGCACGACATTCGGCTCGTCGATGCGCAGGCCGGTTTCATGGATGTGCTCCAGAGAGCGCCAATCGAAATTCTGACTGCCTATGAACGCCTGTCGGCCATCCACGACAATGAATTTGGCGTGAATGATGCCGCTGCCCGTGAGCTTCGCGTAGGGCAGTACGCGCAAGGTGAGGTTGGGTATCGCCCGCAACCGTTCAAGGGTCTGCGGATCGGACATTTTCAGGCCTTTTTCTTCCAGCAGAAAACGGATTTTCACCCCGCGCTGCCCCGCTGCTGTCAGGTTTTCAAGCACCTTATCCATCACCGAACCGGCATGGTCTGCGACATAGAACTGCTCGATATCGATACCCTTGCGGGCCCCATCGAACAGCTCGCGCCAGACCTCGCCGGGCGCTCGCAGGTCAGGCGTTTGCAGGTCGGTTCCGACCGGAACGGTGTGTACCAGCTCGAAACCAGGAATAGCGAAGTCGGCCTGCGCAAACGAACTCGTCAGCAGTAACGCTACGATCACGGCACGGGAGCGCGCCAGTACCCAACGACCTGGAAGATTAAAGAACATGCGGGCCTCATCGCCGGACACAGGCAGGATGGCGCATGCCAGGGGCACACGCCGGCAGGTTGATCAGGCAGTGCGGTATTTCGGTTGGGCCGGGGCAGCCGAATGCTCGGTTTCATCCTGCACCCGTGCGCCGCTGGAAGCGCGGATCAACAGGATCTTGAGTTGATCGTTGATGCGTTCCAGGCTGTCCTGAAAGTAGTTGTGAAAGACCACGCAGAACAAGGCGATGGCGATGCCCAGCCCGGTCGCAAACAGTGCCGTGCCGATACCGGCGGAAATCTGCCCGGGATCGGACACCCCGGCACTGGCCAACGCCTTGAACGTGTCGATGATGCCCAGAATGGTGCCCAGCAAACCCAACAGGGGTGCAGCGGTAGTGATCGTCTCGATCAGCCAGAGGCTACGGGCCAGTGGCGCGCGAGTGCTCAGGTACTGGGTTTCGATGACATCATCCAGATCCCTGCGCGAGCCCTGAGCATTTTTTTGCGCAAGCACCGGCAAGACCATTTCCAGCGGCAGGCTGCTCCGGCGCGTCACCGTCTCCGGCAGGTCCTTTTCACTGTGCACCGAAGCGCCGAGTGCCGCTTGCAGCGCCCGCGACTGGCGACGCACGTAAGCAAAGTAGATGCCTCGTTCGATCGCGACAAAGATCGCTATCGCGATGGCGGCGTACATCACATAGAAGGTGATGTCGTGAAGCTGATTCATGTCCATGACACGGACCTCTGGTCAATGAAGATTAGAAGTTGGCTTCAAGAGAAACGGTAACGGTACGCTCGACCCCGACGATGTAGGCAGGGTCGCCATCGCGAAAACCGCTGTACGTGGCCGCGTTGGTTTTGGTGGTGTACACGCCGTCCAGGTATTCCTTGTCGAACAGGTTGTCGACGTTCAGACGCAGGGTGGCGTCCTTGACGATTTTCTTGTCCACCGGGAGGTAGATCCCCGCGCCCAGATTGAAGATGGTGCGCCCCGGAATGCTTTCGTCGTTGGTCAGGTCGCCATAAAGCTTGCTGGTGAGCTTGGCGCCAAAGGTCCCGTAATAACTGCCGTCGTCGTAGCCGATGTTTGCGGCCAGCATGTTCTTCGGCACGTTGGCAAACTGCTTGCCGCTGGTAGGCAGCTCGATGGCGGCACCGTTATTGAAAACGGTCAGGTCATCCTTCTGTTTGGCGCGGGTGTAGGTGTACGAGGTGTAGTAATTGAAATGGTGCGGCAACAGACCGCTCCACTCCAGTTCCAGCCCGCTGTTATCGACTGCACCGGCATTGATGTCGGCAAAGTCACCATTGATGTCTCTTGATGACACCTGACGGTCCTTGAACTGCATGTAGAACAGGGTGGCGGCCAGCGTCATGTCCTGTTCGGTAAAGCGCCAGCCCAGTTCATGGTTCCAGCTGGTCTCCGGCTTACTGTTGATGGAACCGGTGCCCGGGTCATACAGTACGTAGTTCTGCGGTATGCGCATGTTGCGCGACAGGCTGTAGAACAACTGGTCACGCTCATCCAGCTGATACTTGAGGCCTACGTTCGGCAGCAGCTTGTTGTAGGTCTGGTCACGTTTTTCCGGCCGCTCGGTAAGGCTGCCGTGGTTATTGCCTTCACGCTCGACATTCATGTAGGCCAGGCCGCCGATCAGCGTCCAGTCCGGGGCGAAATACCAGGTGTCCTGAGCCCATACTTTTTGTGCAGGCGTTACGGTATAGCGATCACGGCCCTGGATCTCATTGCCGTTGGCATCGACCATGTAATCCGAGTCTGGCCAGATACTCTCTGGCTTGCCGTTGCTCTTCAGGCGAATGAAAGGCTGAGTCTGCAACTGACGCGCGCGCTCATACCAGTAGCCGACTTGCACGCTGTGCTCGTCGTTGACATCCCAGTTCAACTTGGTGGTGATCCCCGGACGCCAGGTCTGGGTGCGCGAAGGTCGGTAATACACGCCAGTGGTCGATGAGCCGTCGGCGTTATAGGCGGCTGCCGTCGGCAAGTTGCTCAGGTCAAACACACCGTTCTGATTCGAGCCGCGGTTGAGCGCATAGGAGGAACTGTTTACACCGCTGCCGTTGCCCCAGAAATAATAGGGGACGACTGAAAGTGCCAGATTGTCGGCCAGTTTGAATTGGGTGTTAAGCACGGCGGTGAAGGTCTGGAACGGGTTTTGCGCCAGCTCGTAATAACTGGACAACTTGCCGTTGCTGCCCCGCGCGGGCGTCGAAGGATAAGGGTCAAACTTGCGCCCGTTCTGCTGGAACTGGCTCTTGGTGAGCTGGCTGTAGCTGTTGTTGTCCTGCTCATGATATTTGAGGATCAGGTTGGCCGTATTGCCCGAGCCCATGTCGAAGAAGCTGTTCCATTCCACCTTGTCGGCACGCACTGCACCATCGCCGCGCCATTTCTGACCTTCGGTGTGAGACATCGACAGCCAGTTGCTCAGCCCGTTGATTTCTCCGGTGTTGAGTCGCGCGAAGGTCTTGTAAGTGCCATTGCTGCCCGCCACCTGCTTGACGAATGCACCGGTGTCCTTGGTAGGCCGGATGGTGACGATACCGATGTTGCCGCCGCTGGAACCGATGTGCGGGCCATCACTTTCGGCAGAGCCTTGAGTCACGAAAATCTGATCGATGTTTTCCGGGTCACCCAACAGGTTGGAATACAACGCGTAGTTACCGGAGTCGTTGATCGGCATGCCGTCTACCGACATGCCGACCTGGTCGGAGTTGAGGCCACGCATGGTGAACTTGAAGCCAGAAAGACCCGTGGCGTCCTCACTGGAGATATTCAGGCCCGGTGTGTACTTGAGTTTATCGATCGCATTACCTGTTGCGGTCTGCTTGTCGAGCGCCTCCTTTGTCACCGTGGAGCGCGCCTTGATGCTCTCCTCCTGCACCATGTAACCGCCCCCAACCGTCGCCTTGCCTTGCACACCGATGGTGCCGACGTCACTGGCACTCGAGTCGGCCATAACCATGCCGTGACTCATGCCCGCGGCGACCAACGCAAGGTGAATTCTGGAAAACTTCATCACTCTGTTCCTTGTCAGTGCTATTGCACGCTGTAGTTGAAGGTGGCGGTGAAACGCTGTTCGCTGCGTCCACCAAAGGCTTGCTCGGGAAACGGCTTGACCTGCTTGATGCGTCGCAGACTGTTGGCGGCCGCGCGGTTGAGCAGCATGCTGGACGCCTGGGTCTGAATGCCGGAGTCCAGCACTCGCCCCTGGCGATCGACCAGCAACCACACCACCACCTCGCCGCTCGGGCGTTCCAGCGAGGCCTGTCGTCCGGTCGGGTACTGTTTGTAGCCGTCCAGATCGTTACGCAGCCCTTTGAGGTAGCCGCCTTCCATAGCCTGAGTGTCGACTTTCGGCGGCGCGGGTGGCGCAGGCGGTGCCGGCGGCGCAACCGGGGCGCTGGCTATCGGCTTGCCGGGGGCCTGAACCGGCTCGACGGGTTTTGCCACTGCCGGCCTGGGCAAGGGTTTAGGCCGCGGTTCTGGCTTGATCTCCGGCTTGGGTTTTGGTTTGGGAACGGGCTTGGGCGGCGGTGGTGCCGGTTCGGCCTCTTCGCTTTCCACGACAGGAGGCGGTGGCGGCTCTTCGGGCTGAGCCACAGGCAGTTCAGGCGGCTCAGGCTGAGCAACGGGCTCGGGTGCAAGCGGCTCGGGCTCGACAAGCGCCAGCTCGACGGCAGATTCGTCGTAGACCGGTTCCATTTTCAGAGGACGGGTCTGCACACCGATCACGATTGCGATGAGCGCCACCAGCGCAGGCAGGCCGCCGAGCCACTGACGTACACGAAACAGGAAATACATGGTCAGGATTTGCGCGTGGCGATGGAGACTGACGTGAAACCACCCAGACGCAGGGTGTCCATGATCTCGACCAGACGTGCGACTTCCACGCCCTTGTCACTGTTAACGATGATCGTGGTTTTAGTGTCGGGCTTTTCCAGCGCCTTCAAGGCAGGCACCAGGGCGTCGACCGTGGTCGCCTTGCCGTCGAGCTGTAATTCGCCGTTGAGCCCCAGAGTGAGGATCGATTTATTCTGCGGCTTCAGTTGCTGCGAACTGCTGGCGCTCGGCAACTGGGTTTTCATCCCCAGCGCCGGAATCACGTTCAGGCTTACCAATACGAAAAAGACCAGCAGGAACATCATCACGTCGATCATGGGGATCAGTTCGATGTGCGCCTTGCGCTTTTTAGGTTCGTCCCACGTTCTCATGCCTGCCTCTCGCTTTCTTCTTGGAGGCCGAGAATCTAGCAACCGAACATGACCGATCGGTTGGTTTTACGAGACCGATACGTGACTGTTACATGGCTGTTACCTGTACATCTCATGGCACTTAAATGATTCTTGAGGCTGTCACGGAAATGCCATAACAACGCGGCAGCATTTGAGCATTCAACCCGATGGAAAATACGGATGAGTCACCCGTTGCCCACTATCAGAACCTCGCGCTTACTGCTCGCCGCGTTGCAGCCTGAACAGGCACTCACCTCGTCACGCCTGGCCGACGAGCCGACGATTGCCGCCATGACCTCTGCGCTGCCCAGCCCCTACACCCTTGAGCATGCGCGGGCATTCATCGCCCAGACCCACGACCAATACGCCGCCCGTCAGACGTTGAGCCTCGGGGTTCACCTCCAGGAAACCAGCACGTTGACCGGGATCGTCTCGCTGCGCCTTTCGATGGCGCATCGCAGTGGCTATCTGGGTTACTGGACAGGAACGCAGTACCAAAATCAGGGTTACGCCTGCGAAGCGACTCAAGGCTTGCTGAAGCATGGCTTCACTGACATGAACCTCAATCGCATCGCCGGCCAGTGCTTCAGCGACAACCCGGCCAGCGCCAGGGTTCTGGAGAAATGCGGGTTATCGTATGAGGGCTGTACGAGAGAGGCGTTTCTGAAAAACGGTGTGTTCAAGAACATGTTGCTGTTCGGACTGTTGCGCTCGGAATACGAATCGTCGGAGGCCGCGTCATGACCGATTTCAACCCGGAGCGTCGACGCATCATTACCGGAGTCGCCGGTGCCACGCTGCTGTCGATCCTCAGCCCGTTCGCGCGAAGCGCGGGTGTCGATTATCCATTCACGCTGGGCGTGGCGTCTGGCGATCCGATGCCGGACGGCTTCGTGATATGGACACGCCTGGCGCCCAAGGTGATGACGCCCTCGGGTGATGGTGGCCTGAATAAACCTGTCGAGGTGCGCTGGAAGATCGCAAGCGATGCGGCCATGGCTCACGTGGTCCGCACAGGACAGGCCACTGCCCACCCTCGCCTTGCCCATTCGGTCCATATAGAGGTGAGCGGCTTGCAGCCAGGACGTCCTTACTGGTATCAGTTCGAGAGCCTGGGTGCACAAAGCCCTGTCGGTCAGGCCTGCACTGCACCGCTGGCAAGCGCAATGGTCTCGGCACGCTTCGGCTTTGTGTCGTGTTCGCACTGGGAAGCCGGGTATTTCAGTGCCTATCGCCACCTGGCGGCAGAGCGCCCGGACCTGGTGTTCTTTCTCGGTGATTACATCTACGAGTCGAACGCGTCTAAAAAAAGCCCGGCTGCGCGCAGCCATGCCACGTCCGAGCCAATGGACCTGGCGGGCTATCGCAACCGATACGCGCAGTACAAGACCGACCCCGATCTGCAAGCACTGCATGCCTGTGCGCCGAGCGTCGCCACCTGGGACGACCACGAAGTACAGAATGACTACGCCGCACAATGGTCACAGGATCCAGGCGTTCCCGTGGACAGCTTTTTGCGCCGCAGAGCCGCCGCCTATCAGGCGTTTTACGAGCACATGCCCTTGCGCGCCAGCAGCCTGCCCAAAGGGCCGGACATGCGTATTTACCGGAACCTGGATTATGGCCGGCTGGCACGCTTCCATGTACTCGACGGTCGACAATACCGTTCCGAACAGCCGTGCATCCAGGCCAATGGCAGCCGTCAAGGCCACGTCGCGCCCAGCAAATGCACGGATCCGCGCGATCCGAAACGCACCATGCTTGGTTGGCAGCAGGAAGCCTGGCTGGATCGCAGCTTCGCCCGGTCACCGGGGCAGTGGAATGTCATTGCGCAGGATTTGCTGGTCGCACCGCTGAAGCAGCGCGACCCGAACACTCAGGAGCTGGGCCACTGGACCGACGGTTGGGATGGCTACATGACGACCCGCGAGCGCATGCTGGCCTCCCTGCAACGCCACCGGACCCGCAACCCGGTGTTCTGGGGTGGCGATATCCATTCGTTCTGGACCACCGACCTGCACGCCGATGCGGACAATCCGGATTCAGCCGTCGTCGCCACTGAGTTCGTCGGCACTTCGGTGACCTCCAGCGGACCGTCGTTCGATGCTTTCAACAGCATTCTCGGGCTCAACCCCCATGTGAAGTTCTTCGACAGCCGCCAGCGCGGTTACGTCGCGGTGGATCTGAGCGAACAGCGGATGCTGACGCGCTTTCAGGTGGTGTCGGATGTACTCGACCCCGCCGCCAGCGTATCGACGCTCAAACGCTTCACGGTAGAAGCTGGCAAGGCAGGAGCTGTTCCTGGGTAGGCAAGTCTTTGGACAAGTCGGACCTGGACAATATTGTCCACTGTGAAGAGACAGTAAAACCCGCTTCAGGCGCTTTTTCCCTTTCCGGTGAGCCACTACTCTGAGCCCATGTTGAACGCCAGACCTCACCTACCCAAACGAAAGGACTTGACCATGAAAAACGCCCCATACAACCGCCTGAACAAAGATGACGCCATCGTACTGCTGATCGACCACCAGACAGGACTGATCTCGCTGGTACAGGACTTCTCGCCGAACGAGTTCAAGAACAACGTCCTGGCCCTGGCTGATCTGGCCCGGTTCTTCGAGCTGCCGACCATCCTCACCACCAGCTTTGAACAAGGTCCCAACGGCCCGTTGGTTCCGGAGCTCAAGGCCATGTTCCCTGACGCGCCGTACATTGCCCGTCCGGGTCAGATCAACGCCTGGGACAACGAAGACTTTGTAAAGGCGATCAAGGCGACCGGCCGCAAGCAATTGATCATTGCCGGGGTAGTGACCGATGTCTGCGTGACCTTCCCGACCCTGTCGGCACTGGCCGAAGGCTTTGAAGTGTTCGTGGTCACCGATGCGTCCGGCACCTTCAACACCACCGTCCAGCAAGCCGCCTGGTCCCGTATGACCCAGGCAGGCGCGCAATTGATGAACTGGTTCTCGGTGGCCTGTGAGCTGCAGGGTGACTGGCGCAACGATATCGAAGGGCTGGGCAACCTGCTTTCCGAGCGGATCCCGAACTACCGCAACCTGATGAACAGTTATTCGGCACTGACGGCTCGGTAGAGGCCTGCGTCAAATCAACTCCCACGTATCGTTGGCCTGCCTGCAGAATGTGTTTTCCTGCTTTTCAGTGGTGCTACCGCTGGCTTCCAGGCTCACAGTAAGCGGTCGACAGGTGGTCTCGACGGCCGTTTTGCCGGAGGGCAGTGAAGAGATAGAGCCCAGATCGAATGCCTCAGTCTCTTTGCTGCCCGTTACGTTCATATCATCGAGCCTGGCTGCGGCAAGCCTCTTACTGGCGTCGGCATCAGACAGCGTCATAACGTAGTCCCTGTGCACGTAGCCCACGGTCACGCCTTTGCGTCCGACCAGAATCCAGTCGCCGGTAGAACCCACGGCAGTAAATTGTGTATTGCCCGGCAGGCTGCCCACCTTGTCGGCATACATGTTAGGTGCCGAGCGGACGTTGAGGGTGGATCGGGTGACATAGGGCTTATTGATCAGCTTCATCGACGGTACGCCCTGAATGCTGGAGGTACGCTTGACTTCGATGGTCCGGACCGCCTTGTATTCCGGCCCCGGCGTAATCCTGGCGCTTGCATTGGAATGATCGGAACGCCAGATGGCAGTGGACTGCGCCACAGGGGTCGCAGCCTGATTCAGAACTTCCTGAGTGCGCAGCGCCAGCGCTTGCTTGTCTCTGTCGTCGAGCAACTGACCGATACGGTTACCGATGTAGCCACCGATACCTGCAACGATCAGCGCGGCGGCGATCTGGCCTTTGCCCTTGCCCATCGTTGCGCCCACCGCCAGACCGGCGATGCCGCCGATCACAGTACCCGCCTGTTCCTTGCTGATGCCCATCTGCGCGCATCCGGTGACTGAGGTGGCGACCGTTATCGCCAGAACTGATGCAACGAACTTCCTGCGCACTGGACCTGCTCCTTTTTAAAAACGCCTCACTCCGCGTCGAGCAGAGGTCTGGTCAAGTTGTACAACATGGCTTCTGCAGACATCGCCCAATGAAAGACACCGGCCATGAGGGTAGGGCCGGCCTCGATACTCTTGAACGCGGTGCGATAGCCTGGCGATTGAATGATTGCGTTGCCGGCAAGCAGTGGAACCACCACGATCAGGATGACTGCTGCCGCCCTGAGGGCGACACGCCTCTTATGTATGAACGCACGCTGCTCGATGGTCGACAGCAGCAGACCGGCGATATTGAGGGCTCCCATGAAAAGACCGCTCAGCAATGACCAAGGTACGAACCACATGTTTTTGAGGACGCTCAGACTCTGCGCGCCATGTACATCAGTGCTCGCAACGTCGCTGGCCATGTTGAAGGCAATGCCATTGAGATAGGTGTTGAACTGAGTGCGTGTGGCAAGCAGGTCCATACCCTCTACATATAACGGGCCCAGGGCTCGACGTGCCATGCCGCGAACCTCTGCGGTATTGGCCATCGCTTGACGGGTACGCAGGCCTGAAGGCATCGCCAACGCGTAGTCTTCAGCACTCGGCAAGGCCTGTTGTTGAGTAGCGGCCGACGGCGGGGCAAGCGCTTTTCGTTTATTGCCCGTTGCGCCAGCGCGCCGCAATGCCTCTATCCTCACGTATTCACGGGCGATATCGTCAAACACCGGGATGACTTCGGTCTGTAAACGCACATAGAGCTTATCGGCATTGCGCCGGGCATATCCCCTGAAGACGGTTTGAGCAAAGCCCTGAAAGTTGTGGCCGATCTGCTCGACGTACGAGCCCTGCACACTCATGAGTACGCCAAGGTTGGCGATGAAGGCTTTGCCCTCGCCCTTGTCCCGATACTCCTGATAGGGAATGCCGGGTATCTGCACCGAATCGTAGAGCAGACCTTTCTTGGTCACGTAGGCGTAAAGGCTGTAAACCTGAAGTTCGGCCGGAAACTCTTCAGCAATTGCGTCCGGGACCACCCCCTGAACCCACCAGGTCAGCGGGGCCAGTATCGCAGTGCTGAGCAGGATGGAACGCACCAGATACTGCTGATGCCCCCATTTTCCATGGGCCCAGATACACAGGCGCCACGCCGCCAGGCATACGCTCACGGCTGCAAGAGTCTGCCCGTATATTTCCAGGGCCTGCAGGTTTTTAAGGGGAATATCGGCACCTGCCTTGTTCAGCAACTCTGCGTTGAACAGCAAGCCACCTATAAGGCAAAAGGCATTGAGAGCAGTAAGTGCAACAAGCAGCATCCAACCAATCCTTGTCAGAGCGGGACCAGCGAGTCACAACACATGAGTGCGAATGTGCCCACTGACCAACTGCCGGGCATTCTGCCTGCCGTCCAAAAATGATGCCAGAGCTATCAGGTGTTGCCGGTCATCCGTGACACGCAACACCCGAAATACAGTCACTTCAACTGATTGGCAAACCGCCCCACCGCACCCACCACCTGTTTGGCCCCCTCCTGAATCTCGACGATCACCGCGCCTGCCTCGTTGGCCAGTGCCAGTCCCTGTTCCGCCTGGGTGCGGCTGTTGGCCATGCCGCGCACTGCCTCGTCGGCCAGCGCCTGGTTCTGCTGCACGACGCTGACGATTTCTTCGGTTGCGGCGCTGGTGCGGCCAGCCAGCTGACGGACTTCATCCGCCACCACCGCAAAGCCCCTGCCCTGCTCACCGGCACGGGCAGCCTCGATGGCGGCGTTGAGTGCCAGCAGGTTGGTCTGCTGGGCAATACCACCGATGGTCTGCACGATGGAGCTGATCAACAATGACTGCTTGCCCAGGGCTTCGATGCCCGAGGAGGCGGACTGCATCTCTTCGGAAATCTTGCGCATGGTCTGCACGGTGTTCTGCACCACGTCCGCCCCACGCTGGGCACTGACGTCGGTCTGCTGGGAGATTTCGAAAGCCACGCTTGCCGCCTGGCTCACTTCGTCTTCGCGGGCCACCTGATCGGTCACCAGCGTGGCGAACTTGACGACCTTGTAGAGTTTGCCCTGAGCATCATGAACCGGGTTGTAGGTAGCCTCCAGCCAGACCTCACGCCCGCTGCTGTCGATACGTTTGAAGCGCCCTGCGACGAACTCGCCACGGTTGAGCATCGACCAGAATTCCCGGTATGGCGCCTGCGAGGTTTCCTGCGGATCGCAGAACAGGCTATGGTGCTTGCCCTTGATCTGCGCCAGGTTGTAACCCATGCCCCGCAGAAACTGATCATTGGCCGTGAGCACATGGCCGCCGAGATCGAACTCGATCACAGCGGTTGAGCGCAGCAATGCCTGAATGAACGCAGAGTTCTCGGCGGCGGTCTCGACAGTCTGGGTGATGTCCGATCCGTAGCATTGCAACGTCATCAGCTTGCCCTGGTCATCCAGAACCGGCTGCCACATGGCCCGAATCCACACCAGGCTGCCGTCGGCATGCAGAAAACGGTAGTTGTCGATCACCGACTCGCCCTTTTGCACCGCAAGCTTGAGGTTGCGGTAGCAATCGAGCTGTTTGACGTAGGTCGGCACCATCTGGTCAAGGTCCTTGCCCAGCAACTGTTCGGCGGAATAACCAAGCGCCCTGAGGAAGTTGTCATTGGCATGAACGATGTGATTGCTGGCGTCCAGGCTCAACGACACCATGCGCGCATCCATTCCTTTCTGCATTTGCCGATACATGGATAACTCGGCGTGCTGTGCCTGTAATTCCCTTTTCAAGCGAGTGTTGAACATGATGGCACCAGTAGTGGGTTGTACGTATGTATCGGCGTAAGCGTAGACGGGATTAAGGCGTTTCGTCTGATGATGGCAGATTGAACTGATGTGGGTTGCCCGCACGACCGGAACCTGCAAATGCAGAACCTTGAATGGGCAGGCTGATGACGAATGTGCAAGACGAAACAAAATGCAGGTGCCATAGGTCACAACGGATTGACCAGCTATTGCCTGCTAGACTCACTTGCTTGCGGCAATGCCATTAAGGACCCTCAATGATGCGACGCATCCTGATCACCGGTGCAAACGGTTTCGTCGGGCAGATGCTGTGCCGTACGCTGCAGCACGCCGGGCACCATGTTATTGCATTGGTGAGCCCTGACTCTCCCCGCTCCGCTTATGCGGCTGAATCGCTGCATTGTGACATTCGCGATGCCGCTGGCCTTGAGCAAGTGGTGTCTCAGGCAAATCCCACTCACGTTGTGCATTTGGCGGCTATTACGCATGTGCCTACCAGTTTCCAGGACCCTCTGGCCACCTGGCAAACCAACGTCATGGGCAGCGTGAACCTTCTACAGACACTGCAACGCAAGGCCCCTCAGGCATTTGTGTTGTTTGTCAGCTCATCGGAAGTCTACGGCGAGGCATTCAAGCAGGGTATTGCGCTCGACGAAAACAGTGCCTGCAAACCCATGAACCCCTATGCCGCCAGCAAACTTGCTGCCGAAGCGGCCTTTCATGAATACTTTCGTCGTGGCCAGAACGGCATTGTCGTACGTCCGTTCAATCACATTGGCGCCAAGCAATCGGCTGACTTCGCGACCGCGTCATTTGCTCGTCAGATCGCCTTGATTGAAGCAGGCAAGCAAGCACCACAGTTGAAAGTCGGCAACTTGCAAGCGGCGCGAGACTTTCTCGATGTGCGTGATGTGTGCAATGCCTACGTCGCCTTGCTGGACATGGCCACCAGGCAGGAAGCCTATCCTCAATGCCTGAACATCTGCAGCGGCGAGCCCGTCCGTATCGAGGCAATACTGAGTCAGCTCATGGCACTGAGCTCAGAGAGGATCGATGTGATAAACGATCCCGAACGAATGCGCTTATCTGACATCCCCTGCGCGTTCGGTGATAACTCCGCTATCCAGAAAGTCACTGGCTGGACGCCCACCACAACGCTGCAGTCTACACTCACAACACTGCTGGATTACTGGCGCGATGAGGTAGCTGCAATGGCTTGAGCTACCGGTTTTTATACGTGAGGGGCGTTGCGATCAACAACGCCTGAAACACCCACCCTACACCTGCTAGAGTATGAACGAGGGACGCTTAAAACGATGTTCCCTGCTGGTTACGCTTCAGATCGGCATCCACCATCAACCGGCATAGCTGCTCGAGACTAGTGTTCGCTTCCCACCCAAGCACCTTCCTGGCTTTTTCAGGGTTGCCGATAAGCAGCTCCACTTCAGAGGGGCGATAGAATCTTGGGTTGACTTGAACAAGGGCTGTGCCCGTGGCCGCATCAATACCCTGTTCGTTTTCTGCGCTACCTTTCCACTCTAAGTCAATATCGACAGCCTTGAAGGCCATTGCCACAAAGTCTCGAACGGTTTCGGATCGATGGGTCGCCAGTACGAATGAGTCGGGCTCATCAGCTTGCAGCATGCGCCACATGCCTTCGACATACTCCTTCGCAAAACCCCAGTCACGTCTGGCATCCAGATTTCCTAACTCCAGAAGTTGTGACATACCCAGTGAAATACGTGCGGCAGAATCGGTAATTTTGCGGGTGACAAACTCTTTTCCCCGCAGAGGGGACTCGTGATTGAACAGGATGCCGCTGGCACCGAAGATCCCATACGACTCCCGATAGTTGATCGTCATCCAGTGCGCGTAAAGCTTGGCCACACCATAAGGACTGCGAGGATAGAACGAGGTGCTTTCGACCTGTGGGACTTCTTGCACCTTGCCGAACATTTCAGATGTGGACGCCTGATAAAAGCGTATTTTCGGGTTCACTATGCGTATCGCTTCAAGCAGGTTGACTGCGCCCAGGCCGGTAATTTCAGCAGTCGTTATCGGCTGGTCGAAGGAAACACCAACAAAGCTCTGCGCCGCCAGATTGTAAATCTGGGTAGGCTCGGCTTTTTGCAGCAAGCGAATGCTGGCACTCAAGTCAGTCAGGTCATGCTCAACCAGATGCAAATTCGGATGGCTAGCCACGTCAAGTTCTTCAAGACGCCAGAAGTTGACCGAGCTGGTGCGGCGGTAGGTGCCGTAAACCGTATAACCTTTTTCCAGCAGCAACTGAGTCAGGTAAGCGCCATCCTGGCCAGTGATACCCGTGATAATTACAGATTCTCTAGGTGCATTCATAAATAGGGGATTCCGGTCCGGGCTGACGCGACTTCATTCATTATGCCGAGGTACATTCGGGACGCTCGGCACGCTCGCTTCGAAGGCAACCCACAGCGTTTGAGTCGAAGCATATGATCACTATAGATGCGGAATCTGATGTGCAAGCAGTCATTTCAAGAGTCTCTGTTTGCGAGCTGCTCCGAACAAATATCAGAACAGAATAAGTAAGCCGTGCGGTTTACCACTCTCACCGTGCGATTACCCTAGCGCAGATGACCAAAAGGAGAACAGCAGTCGTCCTGACGCCTTGCCGGAAAGTCGACAGGAACCGCCGGTCGACTTCAGGACCCACACACCACACACTAATAGCACTAAGACATCATTCGTGATGTCCTAAGTCTCTCGATGTTAATGTACCGGTGTCACATGCTCGTTTCTGCGCTTGACCGTCCTACCCCTGAAGATGCGCAACTCCTTGCAGAGGTAGAGCAGACGATTATTTCGGGCGTGGGTGCGTTGCGCTTCAGCCGTATGCTTGAGCGGCGCTACCAGACTGAAACCCGGCCACAGCGGCGCGAGTTCCTTACGGCGGTCGGGATTGGGGGCAGCCTGATCTACAACCTGTTTCTGATCAGTGACTGGTTGATTCTGCGCGATGTGTTTGTTTACGTGGCGCTCGGGCGTCTACTCCTGATCACGCCGATGTTCGTTGTGCTGTTAGTGCTGGCGCGGCGCTTTTCTTCTCGCTGGGCAATGGAAACCACTGCGGCAGTCGCGACGGTGCTGTGCTCGCTCATGCCCATGCTGGTGATGATCCACAGCGAGAGTCCGTATCAAATCTTTTATCAACTGGGAATGCTGTTGATCATGGTCTATTGCACCATGATTCAACAATTGCCCCTGCGCCATGCAGCGGTCGCACTGTCATGCATGCTGATCATCCAGCTGGTGACCACCTACATTGCCAATTTCGCAGATTTCGTGATCTGGCAGGCCAATGCCGTGTTGTTCGTCTCCACGGTCATGCTGCTACTGATGGCCTCCTACTTCCTGGAACGCGGCAGCCGCATGAGCTACCTGTTTGCGCTTCGCGGCCGCCTGCTTCAGGTGCAACTGATGGAATTTGCGCGTACCGACGGGTTGACCCGCCTTTTCAACCGGCGCTATCAGGACGAAGTGATGAACTCAGTCTGGGAGCGCGCGCGCAAAACACCGGCGAATGTGGCCATCATCCTGCTGGACATTGATCACTTCAAATCCTACAACGACAGTTACGGCCATCCACAAGGCGACACCTGCCTCAAGTTGCTCTGTCAGAAAATCCAGCAAAGTGCACATGAAAACGGCGCTGTGGCGTTTCGGTTTGGTGGCGAAGAGGTTCTGGTCCTGATGAATGGCGATGCCGGACAGGCCAGAGACATGGCCGACGCCTTGCAGAGCGCTGTAGCCGCGCTCAAGTTGCCGCACCCGGTGCTGGGCGAAAGCGCCTTCGTCACCGTCAGCCTCGGGGTCGCGTGTGCAGTGGCTCCGCAAATCACGTCCGACAAACTGATCAGCGCTGCCGACAATGCACTCTACGCCGCCAAGCGCGCCGGACGTAACTGCGTGTGTTTTGCGTGAAATGACACGTTGCGGGGCCTGCCTTTACCAAACGTCTCTGCCACTCTAAGCTCGTCGCGCACACTACGGCTGGGAGCCATCGCATGAGCGTTCATATTGACGTCGACAGCAACCCTACGGAAGAAGATCGCCTGGCGATTCTGGAGCCACTGCGGCGCTTCAACGCCGAGCAGGCGGGTGACGGCAAGTCCGAGAAGGTGGCAATGTTCATTCGCGATGATCAGACCCGGGAAATTCTCGGTGGCCTGCACGCACGTATTTTTTATCAATGGTTGTTCATCGAGCTGCTGGTAGTGCCGGAGCAAACCCGTGGGCAGGGAATGGGCTCGCGTTTGATGCAGATGGCCGAGGATCTGGCGATCGAGAAGGGCTGCGCAGGGATCTGGCTGGACACTTTCGACTTCCAGGCGCCCGAGTTCTATCGTCGCCACGGTTACACCGAGTTCGGCCAGATCGACGATTATCCGCCCGGCAACAAGCGCTTCTTTTTCCAGAAGCGCCTGCCGTCTACAACGTCCTGACGCCTGCGTCAGACTTTGAACCTGCCTACCAGGTTGTTGAAGGAAATCGCCAGACGAGACAGCTCCTGACTGGAAGCGCTGGTCTGGTGAGCGCCGGCAGCGGTCTGGGTGGAAAGGTCCTGAATATTGACCAGGTTGCGATCCACCTCGCGCGCAACGTGAGACTGCTCTTCGGACGCCGTCGCAATCAGCATGTTGCGATCATTGATCTCGGCAATGCTCTGCGCAATGCGCTCCAGCGACTGGCCAGTGGCCTGAGCCAGGGATTGAGTATTGCTGGCAAGGGTGCGGCTGTTGCCCATGGCTCGCACAGCCTGATCGGCACTGGCCTGAACGCTGCCGATCATGGTTTCGATTTCACCGGTGGACGCCTGGGTACGAGCGGCCAGGGCACGCACTTCATCGGCCACCACGGCAAAGCCGCGGCCTTGCTCGCCTGCACGCGCTGCCTCGATAGCGGCGTTGAGGGCCAGCAGGTTGGTCTGTTCGGCAATACCACGGATCACGTCCAGAACCTGACCAATCTCGCGAACACGCCCGGCAAGCTCTTCGACCATCGAAGTAGAACTGCTGATCTCGGCGCTGACGTTGTTGATCGCACTGACCGCCTCACGAGCCTGATCACGTCCGGTAGCCGCTTCGGTACTGGTTCGCTTTGAAGCATCAGAGGTAGACATCGCGTTACGCGCCACTTCCTCGACGGCAGCCGTCATCTCGGTAACGGCCGTGGCAGCCAACTGGATTTCGTCGTTCTGCCGCGTCAGGCCACGGCTACCCTCTTCGGTAACGGCATTAAGCTCTTCAGCAGCTGAAGCAAGCTGGTCAGCGGCGCTGGAAATCTGCCCGATGGTGCTTTTCAGGCTGTTCTGCATGTCACTCAGCGCGGCGAGCATAAGGCCAGCTTCGTCACGACGGGTGCTGACAATCGGCTGGGTCAGATCCCCCCCCGCGATGCGCTGTGCACTGGCAAGCGCAGAGGAAATGGGTGAGCTGATGACACGACTGATAAACAGTGCCAAAACAAACGCAGCGACGAAGGCAATGCCGATACCCAGGTACAGATTGAGGTTGGCTGAGGACTCGGTCTTCTCAGCCGCGGCGGCACCTTCGCCTATCTGACGGTTGTTGGAGCCGACCATGATGTTCAGTTCGTCCATCACCGTCAGGTAGGCTTTGCGAACGTCACCCTCGACCAGCGCCCTGGCCGCTGCAACGTCTCCGGAAAAAGCCACGGTCACAGCACGATCGACCAGTGCCTGATAGACGGGCCAGTCCTTGTCCATCTGATCGCCCGCGGCGCGCTCGTCATCTTCAAGCGGCGTTGCGCGATAGGTGGCATAGGCCTTTTCTGCTTCCGCCCGATTGTTTTTAAGGCTGGCGAGAATTTCATCCTTGGCGCTTTGCGGTGCATTGGCAGCGGCCACCGAAAGCAGACGATACACATCACGGTTCTGCTCGATCACATTGGCAGTCGCCTCGTTGGTTTTCGACACCGATACCAGGTTGTTGGAGAACGCAAGTTTCAGGTTAGTGGCGAGTTCACCAATCCCCCGGCTCGCAACCATGCCCACCGCGAGGGTAATGACCGCGCAGAGTGCGAATGAAATAAACAGTTTGGTGGACAGCTTGGCGTTATAGAACCAGTTCATGGAAAGATCTCTAGTTTGAACAGCTGGCTGAGGCTGAGCAGCGATGCACGGGAACCGGCAATTTCAGGCTCTGTATGAAAGTGACTATCGGCAACATTGCATACCACTGAAGGGGCATTCATCCGATTTGGCGCTCGATGCTCCAACTCTCTGGTGCAATGCTTTGAAACAGGCTGGGGACCACGGTGCATCTGTGTAACAAGAACTTTCCACACTGACTGCGTTAGTATTTCCCGCCCACGATCAGCCAGAGTCTTGAATCAGGATGCCGTCTTCGCCCGCCGAACAACCTGCTCCGTTACCGTCCATCCTCGCCGGCCCGCTGTTACGCCGTCAGGAAGCCGGCCGCCTGGTGTTATGGCTGGTGGGCTCGCGCCCGCTCGACCTCACGTTGCGTCTGCGCCTTGACGCCGATGATGCCGCGCGCGGCTTTACCGATCATTCACTGACTGGCCAGCGATGTCAGGTCATCGCGGTGGGTCGCCACGCATTCATTCATCTGATCGACCTGCAACTGGAGGCCGAACTGCCTCGGGACGCCTGGATCGATTACGACCTGGTGGTGGATGGCGAACCGGGCGGCATTGCCGAGTGGGCACCTCACTTACTGTACGACGGTGCCCGCTATCCGAACTTCGTGGTGCGCAGCAGCATCGATCATCTGCTGCATGGCTCGTGCCGCAAGCCACACCACAGCGCAGCAGAAGGTCTGCTCTGTGTGGACCGTCTGTTGGCCGACAGCAAGGCACCGCAGCAGCGCCCTGCCCTGTTGATGATGAGCGGCGATCAGATTTACGCCGACGACGTGGCCGGGCCGATGCTGCGTGCCATCCATGTGCTGATCGAACGGCTGGGGTTGTTCGATGAGCAACTTGACGGTGCGGTGGTCGATGACAGCAGCAGCCTGTATACGCATCCGGCCAGCTATTACCAGCGCGCCGATCTGCTGCCCGCCCTGAAAAGCAACGACACGCTGCGCGAGCGATTCTTTGGCGGCACCAGCAAGCCGGTATTTACCAGCAGCACTGCGGATAACCATCTGGTTACGCTGGCGGAAGTCATCGCGATGTACCTGCTGGTCTGGTCACCTACACCCTGGACCCTGATCGAGCCCGGCAGGCCGCATCTGGAAGCCGACGAAGTCGAGCGTTATGCCAGAGAGCAGCACGTGATCGAGGATTTCACCGCCGGGCTGAACGGCGTAGCGCGTGCGATGGCTCACCTGCCGTGCATGATGATTTTTGACGACCATGACATCACCGATGACTGGAACCTGTCGGCAAACTGGGAAGAGACCGCTTACGGCCATCCCTTCTCGAAACGCATCATCGGTAACGCGCTGCTGGCTTATCTGCTCTGTCAGGGCTGGGGCAACAACCCCGACGCACTCAACGACCTGGTCCGGCAGGCACATGAACTGAGCACAGAGGCAATGCGCCAGAATAACTGGCTGGAGAGCACGGCTCAGGACGCACTGATCGACCGATTGCTGAAGTTTCAACAATGGCATTACGTGCTGCCGACCAGCCCCGCGCTGGTGGTTCTGGATACTCGCACGCGGCGCTGGCGCAGCGAGTCGAATTTCAATCACCCGTCCGGCCTGCTGGACTGGGAAGCACTCAGTGAGTTGCAACAGGAACTGCTTGACCACAAATCGGCGATTATCGTGTCACCTGCCCCCGTGTTCGGCGTCAAGTTGATCGAGGCGATACAGCGGATCTTCAGCTGGTGCGGCTATCCGTTGCTGGTCGATGCGGAAAACTGGATGGCGCATCGTGGCGCTGCCAACGTTATTCTGAACATCTTTCGCCACTCCAGAACCCCGGGCAACTACGTGATTCTGTCGGGCGACGTACATTACTCGTTCGTCTACGAAATCCTGATTCGCCATCGCAGTGGCGGGCCTCGCATCTGGCAAATCACCAGCAGTGGCATCAAGAATGAATTCCCCCGTCGTCTGCTGGACACTTTTGATCGCTTGAATCGCTGGTTATACTCTCCCCGCTCACCTCTTAACTGGTTCACCAAGCGCCGCCTGATGAAGGTTGTTCCGCGCACGCCCGAGCACAGCAAGGCCGGTGAACGCTTATGGAACTCGGCAGGTGTCGGTCAGGTAGTGTTCAATGAACAAGGCCAGCCGACCCTGATCAACCAACTCAATGCCAACGGTGACGAGCCTACCTGTTTCGTCGAACCGGAAGACTACAGAGACGAGCGGTCTGACACAGATCGCGGTTTTCTGGAAAACAACCGGGAAACAAGGGATAGTCACCGCTAAACTTATCGGCAATTGCCGGGTCGATAGTTGCTACCGGTCAGGTTTGCGGCACACCCTGGCAAGCATTATTTCCTGGAGAGCGCCCCCGTGATAACCAATCAACGCATAGCCAGACTCAACGCATGGGGCGCGCATGGCTTCACCGCCACCGGCGTAGTCCTTGCGTTCCTGGCCACCATCGCCCTGTTCAACAATGAACCCAAGGCCTGCCTGCTGTGGCTGGGCGCGGCCCTGATCGTGGATGGATTAGACGGCTCGCTGGCCCGCAAGGTCAATACAACGTCTGTTCTGCCGCACTTCGATGGTTCGGTGCTGGACCTGGTCATCGACTACCTGACCTACGTGTTCATTCCGGCATTGTTCATCTACCGCTACATTCCGGTGCCCGATTACACGCTGCTGCTCAGCGTATCGGTAATTCTTGTGTCGTCGCTGTTCTGCTTCTGCAACGTCGACATGAAAAGCAAGGACAACTATTTTCAGGGCTTTCCTGCAGCATGGAACGTAGTTGCCCTTTGCCTCTACATTCTGTCGCCCGCGCCGTGGCTGACCTTCATCACCATTATTGCTCTGGCACTGCTGACCCTGACCCGCATGAAGTTTCTGCACCCGTTCCGGGTGCGTCGCTTTATGCCGATCAACATCGCCGTCACCACCGTATGGCTGCTGTCCAGCGCCCTGCTGATCATCAACCATCCGCACAATGGCCCTGTAGTAATGGGACTGTGGCTGGCGATGTCGGCGTACTTTCTGGGGATTTGTATCTGGAGAACGTCGCTGGAATGGCTGGGTCGGCTTAAAGCCTGATCTTCATGTCAGAACAAACAGCTCGCTGATCGCCTTGCGCGGTCGGCGAGCTTTTTTATGTGCGTCCTATTTGCTCTCGGCGTGCATCTCGGCAGAGGGCCGGACCTTGCCGAAGTAATGCGTGGTAAAGCAGCACAACCCCAAACCGCCCAGGGCCAGAAGGCCGCCGACGATACCGACGTTGGCAACCCCGAGATGGCTGCTGACCACGCTGCCGAGCAGCGCGCCGCCACCAATACCGATATTGAAAATGCCTGAGAACAGCGCCATTGCCACGTCGGTCGCATCGGGTGCCAGCGACAGGACGCGCGCCTGCAATGTCAGGCCGAAGCACATGATCGCCATGCCCCAGATAATGGTCAGCGTGCCGAGCGTTGCGGCATCACCGGAGAGGGGCAGCAGCATCAGCAGGCACACGGTCAGTGTGCCAATGGCGGTGATCAGTAGCCCGTTCGGGAAACGGTCGCTGAACAGGCTGAAGATGATCGAGCCCATGATTCCGGCACCGCCGAAGACCAGCAGCAGGATCGTGGTCATTTCGCCGCTGAGCCGGGACACGGTCTGAGTGAACGGTTCGATATAGCTGTAGGCGGTGAAATGAGCGGTTACCACAATCGCAGTCAGCAGGTAGATCGCCATCAGCCGTGGGCGCTTGAACAGGATCGGCAGGCTGCGCAAGGATCCGGAGTTCTGACTGGGCAACAACGGCAGCGCGCGAGCCAGCAGGAAGACTACCAGCGCGGCAACGCCGGCGATGCCCATGAAGGTGGTCCGCCAGCCCAGCGCTTCGCCCAGCACGCGGCCCAGCGGAATACCCAGCACCATTGCCAGCGAAGTACCGGTCGCCAGCAGGCCAAGCGCCTGAACCTGCTTGCCGGGCGGTGCGATGCGCACGGCCAGCGACGCCGTGACCGACCAGAACACCGCATGTGCAAACGCGATACCGACCCGGCTCACCAGCAGGATCGCAAAGCTGGGGGCGATCGCGGAGAGGACGTGGCTGACCACAAACAGGCCGAACACGAACATCAGCAACTTGCGGCGCTCGATGTTGCGCGTCGCCAGCATCATCGGCAACGACATCAGCGACACGACCCAGGCATAGATCGTGAGCATCAACCCGACCTGCGCCGGGGTCATCTCGAAGCTCTGGCCGATGTTGCTCAGCAGACCAATCGGCACGAACTCGGTGGTATTGAAAATGAAGGCCGCCAGCGCCAGCGCGAATACGCCAAGCCAGCTACCTGCCTGCTCGTTTGGAGGTGAAGTTATCAAGAATCACAACGCCCTGAAAATGTTCCGACCCGAAGGCCGACCGCCACGCGTGAACACGCACGCCTGACACCTGTATGGAAAACCGCGGCTCGCCCCACTGAAAAACCAACGCAAAAACGCTCCGCTCGACCTTCGGGATCGGGCGCAGTGTGCAAAGTGGATTATTGTGGGTAGTGGGAGTGAAGCCAGATGAAGCGAATTCTACGGACCGCCAGAGTGGATCACAACCCGTGCACACGTAACAGACGTGGCAATTGACCGCCGGTCATCAACCATCAAGGAAGCGCTGCCGGTGCTCGGGCGAAGGCAACTGGCAGTGATCATGGCGTCCGAACAGGCGATATCGGTTGAGCGCGATACGGTTGTAGGCCCAGTCCCGTAGAAAGCGTGGAAAAATCCCCAGCACTTTGAGCAGCGGCCACGGCGCAGGCAGCAACCCCATGATGTGTAGAAAAGCATCCGAGCGCACGAACACCCGATTGTTGACGATGACCGCGATGGTATGAAAATCGTCCAGTGGCAGCCCGGCCCACTTCAGCAATGCCTGTCCTTGCTCAGACTGCACTGCGGCCAACCGCAGACGCCGATGCGGGTCATGGCGAATCAGAAACTTCACCACGCCATTGCACAGCTTGCAGACGCCATCGAACAGCACGACGCATTCATCGGGTTTCAGATAAGGGGCGGGGGTGGTGGTCGGCACGGTATTCACCTGTTCAGGAAAAACAGCCCTGGCGCGCCCGGAAACATGAACGCCCCGCCAGTCGAAACACCGGCGAGGCGTTCAGGCTAAAGCCATTGCCCGGCAGAATCAAACCTTGCGGACGAACTCCGACTTCAGCTTCATCGCGCCGATGCCGTCGATCTTGCAATCGATGTCATGGTCGCCATCGACCAGGCGGATGTTCTTGACCTTGGTGCCGACCTTGACCACCAACGAGGAGCCTTTGACTTTCAAGTCCTTGATCACGGTGATGGTGTCGCCGTCCTGCAGCACGTTGCCCGTTGAGTCCTTGATGACTTTCACGTCGTCGGACGCGTCGGTGCCAGCCGCGTCGGCAGACCATTCATGGGCGCATTCCGGGCAGATCAGCAGGCTGCCGTCTTCATAGGTGTATTCGGAATTGCATTTCGGGCAGGACGGTAAGCTCACAATGGTTCTCGCATCAGGGAGGGTAAAAACCATGAATTATAAAGGGCTTTTACGGTTTCAGGTGGGAAGAGGCTGATCTGTTGTCGTAACCGCACGCTGTAAAGCAGCATCAGCCATTGGACAGAACTGAATACCTGAACTAAAAATACAGGCGTTCGAGCCAATCGGCCTCCAGCAATCCCCTCTACTCCTTCATCCCCGACGCCTGCGCCACGCGCTGGCGGTAGCTATTGCAGCCCGCATTTGCCGCCTTTCATCACTTCTTGCATCGAGCACACTCATGGGCATTTCTCATAACCCGGCGCTGGGCTATCGACCCGAAATCGATGGCCTGCGCGCGCTCGCGGTGATCCCGGTCATCCTGTTTCACGCTGGCTTGCCGCTGTTTTCCGGTGGATTCGTGGGGGTCGATATCTTTTTTGTGATCTCCGGTTATCTCATTACCTCGATCATTATTGCGCAGATGCTCGCAGGCAGATTCTCGCTGATCGACTTCTACGAACGACGCGCCCGGCGCATTCTGCCGGCACTGTACGTGATGATGCTGATTTGCCTGCCCGTCGCGTGGTTGACACTCGACCCGTCCGATTTGAAGTACTTCGCCAAGAGCCTGGTGGCGGTGCCGACGTTTTCATCCAACGTGCTGTTCTGGCTGGAAAGCGGCTATTTCGACGCAACGGCAGAGCTCAAACCGTTGCTGCATACCTGGACGCTCGCGGCAGAAGAGCAGTACTACCTGTTTTTCCCGTTGCTACTGATGTTTGCCTGGAGCATGGGTCGCAAGTGGCTGATTGCCCTGCTGATCGGCATCGCCCTGGCGAGCCTGACGCTGGCTGAACTGGGTGCACATCAGAACGCCAGCAACGCGTTTTATCTGCTGCCTGCACGCGCCTGGGAATTGCTGACGGGGTCGTTTATCGCCTTTTACTTTGCCTGGCGACCGCACGCTACCGAGCGCGCCAGCTTGCTCGATCAGGCGGCAACGCTGCTAGGGGTTCTGCTGATCGGTTACGCCGTCGCGTGCTTCGACAGCAGCACACCCTTCCCCGGCCTCAACGCGCTGGTGCCCGTGCTGGGGGCCGCACTGATCATCGTGTTCGCCACCGGCAAGACCTGGGTGGGCAAAGCGCTGGGCTCACGGGCACCGGTTCTGATCGGCATGATCAGTTACAGCGCCTACTTATGGCATCAGCCCGTCTTCGCCTTTGCGCGTCAGCGCAGTCTGATTGAGCCAGACCTGCCGCTGATGCTGGCGCTGACCCTTCTGTCGATGGGCCTGGCATGGCTGAGCTGGCGATTCGTCGAGCAGCCTTTTCGCAAGGCCGGTGCGTTCAACCGCCGACAGATATTCGCCTGCGCAGGTGTTGCCTCGATACTGTTCGTGGCGCTGGGGCTGGCCGGCTATCTCAACAACGGCTTTACCTGGCGCTTCGCTGTCGATCCGGCGATGCATCAGGCATTTACCGACCCGCAGACACGCGACAAATGCGACCGGAACCTTGCGGACAAGCGCTGGAACGTCGATTTTTGTCTGTTTGGCCTCGCGGACAATAAGGTTACACCGGACATGGCCCTGTTTGGCGACAGCCATTCCGAGGCTCTGTTGGCAACGTTTGACGCCGCCGCGCGGGATCAGGGCAAAACCGTCGCGCATATCGGGCTGGGCGGTTGCTTGCCGTTGCTCGGCGTGGACGTCACCAACGGCAACTATGCTGCCGGGGTATGCCAGGCGCTGGCCGATCGCGAGTTCGAATACGTGAAGCAGCGTCAGATCAAAAAGGTCGTGCTGGTTGCACGCTGGACGCTGTACACCGACGGCAATTACGGTGAGAGAAAGATGAGCAAGTATTTCCTGACCTCGCGCACCCATCCGGAAAAAAGCCGGGAAACCTCGCGGGAAGTGTTCAGGCAGGCGCTTGATACGACGATCAGAGCCTATCGGGAGATTGGCAGCGAGCTCTTCATCGTCGCGCAGGTGCCACAGCAACGGGTCAACCCTGAAAGCCTCTACTACCGCCTGGCCCGAGACGCCTCGGACAGCAACGCACAAAAATTGCAGCGGGTCAGCGACCTGTCGGTGCCGGTCGAACAACATGATCGGCTGCAGCATTTTTCCCGCGATGCATTCCTGCGCGCCAGCCGAGCGAAACAGATCAGGCTCGTAACGCTGGATGAAGCCTTTTGTAAGAACAGCCAGTGCCTGATTGGCGACATGAATTCGTATTACAAGGACTTCAATCACCTCAACGGCAAGGGCGCAGGGCTGCTTGCCGGCCAGATCAGCCACATCCTTGATCAGTGACAGGGTTTTATGAAGCGGTATTGTCTGTAATGCTGATACCCGCACAGACGCCCGAGGAACACCGCATGACCCACGCCAGCTTCGCCCCGTTTGAGGATCTGGCCAGCCTGCTGATCCCGCACACCGGTGCAGAGAAAATCGACGGCTCGCATGATGTCTCGCACTTGTTGCGCGTCTGGGAAAACGTCTGCGCCATCCGTGACCGGGAAGGCGGCGATGCCCGCGTACTGATTGCCGCTACGTTGTTGCACGACTGCGCTTCAGTCGAGAAAGACTCGCCGTTTCGCTCCAGCGCTTCACGACTGTCGGCAGCGCGGGCCAGCGAACTGCTTACCGAGATGGGGTGGGATGAAGAAAGCATCGCTTCGGTCGCCCACGCTGTCGAAGCGCACAGTTTCTCGGCGGCGATAACCCCCTTGACGCTGGAAGCCCGGATACTGCAGGACGCTGACCGCCTCGATTCCCTGGGCATGATCGGCGTCGCTCGAACCTTCTACGTATCAGGGCGAATGGGCAGAAGACTCTACGACCCGAATGATCCGCATGCCAGCCAGCGTGCCCATGACGACATGAACTTCGCCGTCGACCACTTTCACACCAAGCTGTTAAAACTTGCCGACGGTTTTCAGACTGATACCGGTGCGCACATGGCGAAGATCAGACACGACAGACTGAAGCGCTTTCTTGATGAACTGATGGAGGAAATCGGTGCGCCTCGGGCGTGAGTCGTCCGCTGTCCCTGACGTAAACAACCGATGTCATAAAGACATCACACAACTGCCCTATAAACGGCTCTCCGCAAAGGTCTGTGAGTTTATAGGGGTTGTGTGCCGTGAAAATATTTATGCCTCGTTTCCTGCGTCGGCAAACCACAACGACAACACTCTTGCGCCGTTTCAAAATCACTCTGCGCCTGGTGATCTGCTTCGCTATCACCTCGCTGCTGATGGTCGCACTGGGCGCGTTCTGCCTGCTGCAGATGCAGGAAATCCGCAAACAGGGCGAAGCGGTGGAGAGTGGCGCACTGCCCAGCATCGCCATGGCCGATGCCATCGCCATCGGTCTGGTCAAACTGCGCAGCGAAACCACTCGTCTGATCGCCAATGCCGATGATCCCGGCGCAGTCATCAACAGCAGAATCAACGTCGAACAACTCAGGAACGAAGTCGAGAAAGGATTCTCGGAATACCTCGCACGCGTCCAGTCAGGCACTGAACATGACTCTATCGTCGCGTTGCAGGAGGCCTACAAGGCTTTCATGCCAGGCTTGCAGGATCAGATCGCACTGATCGAACAGAACAAGCTGGATGAGGCGAGAATGCTCGCCAACACCATGCTCGCGCTACAGGGCGACCTGATGGACATGCAGGTGCAGTTGCTGCGGGAACTGAACAAACAGAGCGCTGCCTTGGCCGTGGATTCAGCTGTCGCCAGCTACGAACAGACGCGAATCATTGCGCTAAGCGTCATCGCTGTCGTATTGGCGCTGACCCTGTTGCTCGCCTGGCGTCTGAGCGTCAGCATCATTCACCCGGTGCGCCAGGCTTTACACATCGCCAGCACCATTGCCGATGGTGATCTGACCGAACATCAGATACCGGACGGCAAAGACGAAACCGCACAACTGCTGATCACGCTGGGGCGCATGCGCACCAACCTGCACAGCACGATTGATCAGATATACGCAGCGGCAACACAACTCTCACAGTCGGTCCAGGAAATGGGCAGCATTGCCGAAGCCAGTGCGCTCAACCTGCAATCGCAGAACAACGAAATCGAGCAGGCCGCTGTTGCCGTCAATCAGATGAGTCAGGCCGCCATTGAAGTCGCAGGCAACGCCAGCAGTACCGTGACCGAATCGCAGGCATCGACCCGTGCAGCCGCCCAAGGACAAGAAAAACTGTCGGCAACGATTCTTTCGATCAAGGAACTGACAGAAAACGTGCTGGACTCCTCGCATCAGGCCGAGGGCCTGGCCGAACGCACACAGAGCATCAGCAGCATTCTCGATGTGATTCGCGCGATCGCCAACCAGACCAACTTGCTGGCCCTGAACGCAGCCATCGAGGCCGCCCGGGCGGGCGAAGCGGGACGCGGATTTGCCGTGGTGGCCGATGAAGTCCGCTCGCTGGCGCAACGCACCAGCGCGTCGACGGCAGAAATCGAAGGGCTGATCAGCGGCGTACAGCAAAGCACCCACCAAACCGCCAGTTCGTTGCGTCACACAGCAACACAGGCCAACCTGACCATGGAGCAGGCAGCGTCGACCGGCGAAGCATTGAAAGTGATCATCCATTCAACAACGACCATCAACGACCGTAACCTGTTGATAGCCAGCGCAGCGGAACAGCAAGCCCAGGTCGCGACTGAAGTTGACCGCAACCTGAGCAGCATTCGTGACCTGTCGAGCCAGACAGCGTCAGGCGCACAGCAGACAACCGTCGCAAGTAACGCACTGTCGATGCTGGCAACTGATCTGAACCTGATGGTCCAACGCTTCGTGCTGTGATGCCCCGACTCGCCAGCAGCCAGCAGCCAGCCGTCAGGGAGACGGGCTGGCTGACGACGATAACCCCGGGGCAGCTATCAGTCTTGCGGACGCAGACGGTATTGCGGCGGCAACTGCTCGAAACCGCTGATGGTCACGTCGAGACTTTTCCAGCGACCGTCCTTGATACCGTAGATGCAGCCATGCACAGACAGGCTCTGCCCACGGTGCCAGGCGTTCTGTACGATGCTGGTATGACCGACGTTGGCCACTTGCTGAATCACGTTCAGTTCACACAGGCGGTCGACACGCTCTTCCTCGGTCGGCAATTTGGCCAGCACTTCACGGTTTTCGTAATACAGATCACGAATCGTGCGCAGCCAGCCGTCGATCAGGCCGAACTGGCGGTCCTGCATGGACGCACGCACACCACCGCAACCATAGTGGCCGGTGACCAGGATGTGTTTGACCTTCAACACATCCACGGCGTACTGAATGACTGACAGGCAGTTCAGATCGGTATGCAGCACAACGTTGGCCACGTTGCGGTGAACGAACAGGTCACCGGGCAGCATGCCGACGATTTCGTTGGCCGGAACGCGTGCATCCGAACAGCCGATCCACAGAAACTCAGGCGTTTGCTGACGGGCCAGCTTGGCGAAAAACTCAGGGTCTTCCTGCTTTATCGCATCGGCCCAACGTGCATTGTTATCAATCAGGTCTTGTAGCTCGTTCATGCTTTGACGCCTCGATAATGATGCCCAGCCTTGGACTGGTGTCCGATCCCTCAAGTCACGCCTTGAATGCCATTACTTGGCAAGAACTGTCGGTCAACAAAAAGGAATCTTCAAAGTGATGGCCGGTCCACCTTCTACGACCATCTGAAATGAGGATTTGTCATGAACGATTCACGCCGTCCGTTCCGTGCTACCCAGCCGGAACCCATCGACGACAATGAAGACCGTATGGGCTCAATGGAAACACTCGATTTCAATGAAGATGAGACCGCCCGTATCGGCGATCTTATCCCTGAAGACGAACTGCAACATGAAATTCCGGATCAACGCGTACGTGAGGCAGGCCTGACCGGTGCGTCAACTGAAGACCACCACCCGACCGACGACGATCTGTCGCCGGAAACCCTGATCCATGAGGACGGTGCCCGCTCGTCCAACGAACAGGGTGAAGACGTTCCGGCCGATCTGGACGTAACGGTGGTCGATGAGGATGACATCGGTGGCGGCAACGGTCTGGACGAGGAAGAGCTGGCAATCGTCGACCCACTGGACGGCCATCAGCGCTGATGCGAGTTACTCTTCCAGCAGCGTACAGGCCATGACCACTGCGTCTTCACGGCCATCTGCTGCCGGATAATAGTCACGACGCCGGCCTATCTCGTTGAAACCATAGTTTTCATACAGACGATAGGCTGGACGATTACTGTCGCGCAGTTCCAGAAAGCATTCCCGTGCATTGAGCTGATAAGCACGCTTCATCAGATGATCCAGCAACAGCAAGCCAAGGCCACGACCTTGATTCTCCGGCTTAACAGTGATGTTGAGCAGATGCGCCTCATCAATGATGACCTGGATGACACCGTGCCCGACCTGCTGCGCGCCCTCGAACATCAGCCAGATCTCGTAGGATTTGAGGCCATCGAGAAAGATGCCGCGTGTCCAGGGGTGGCTGAACGCTGCGTATTCGATTTTCAGGACCGCATCCATATCGGCTTCGGTCATGCGGCGGAAGGTTACGGCATCACTCATCGGTAGATTTCCAGTGCGTCATCAGCCGACGCATGGCTTTCCAGACATCCGCCTTGCGCTCAGGCTCGTCCATCATTAATTCAAGGCCCGGCAACGCCCAGGCAGTGCCCAGACCTTCGATCTGCAGTTCACGGTTATAAGACTCGGCATCGGCTTCACCGGCGTACTTCATCGACGGCAGACCGATCAGCCAGAGGCACGCGCAGGGCTCATCCTCCACCCGTGCACCGACAAACCCCTGCACAAAATCGCGCGCGGCCTCCGGGCCCTGATCCATCTGGCCACGCACCAGCAATGGCCAGCGCACAGGCTCGCCGATAATCTGCGGGCTGTCGGGCAGACCGGCAGCGCGCAGCATGTCCTTGAGCAGCAGATAGGATGGGTCGCGGCTCTGAAACGGCTGACCGGTGGTCAGTTCGACCAGCAGCAGGCAACGACCGGCACGCAGTAATTGCAGAGCAAAACGCGGGGGCGGAACCACAGGTGCCTTGGGCGGTGCAGGTTCGGCCTCTTCGGCGGTCGGCGCAGCTGTGCGCGTGCTCGCCAATGAAGGACGCGGCAGGTCGATTTTTGGCCGTTCAGGCTGCCGTGCAGCGGGCTCAACGTTCGGCGTTTCGGCAGGCGCAGCATATGCCTCGGTAGACGCAGCATTCTGCACCTCGACCGGTGGCGGCACCGGGGCAAGCAGTTGCGGACGCGACGGCGCGGCAAATGGCAGTTCTGTGCGCGGCAGCCAGTTGACCACCTGCATGGCGGTCAAATAAGCGCGGCGACGGGACTCGTTGAGCAAGGGTCGGCCACCTGTGGATAAGTTAAGCGCGCAATTCTAGCGTTGTTCGGCTTTTTGCGCTGCAGCATATCGCCCGCAGGTGAAATATCAGGCGACTGATGCAGTACAATTGCCGCTTTTCACTTGCCAACAGTCGGCCTAACGATGATCGAACCCAAGCGCGTCCTGCGCGCCCTTGCCGAGCACTGGGCGCTACTCGAGCCCTTATGCGAACATTTCGACCAGGGTACGTTGAGCCTGAGCGAGCTGCGCCTGCAACTGGGCGCCCAACAGCAGGACAGTACACCGCAAGACATCACCAACCTGCTGGACGTGTGGATTCGTCTGGACATTCTGGTGCCCGTCGCGAAGAGCCCCAATCGCTTTGAGCTCAACGCACAGATCCATGACTTCCTGTCCTATCTGCGCCGCGAGCACCGCCTGGGCCTGTGCCTGGAAATCGAGGCTTATCTGCGCCACCTGGAGCGACTGGCCGGTTACATTCAGGACGCGTTCGATATCCGCGATGCCAACGATCTGGCCAGGCAACTGCGGCTGCTGGATATGCGCGTACGCGACGTTCTCAAAAAACTCGCCAACGACGAACAGGCGCTGGTTGCCGTGGCCGACCGGGCCAAGACCAGCGACCGGCAGATTCCGTTGCGTCAGCGGTATGCAGAAGTTCTGGCAACCTGGGACGAATACGTCGAGCCGATGATCCAGCTGGTCAACGCCGATGGCGCTTTTGAGCAGGGCGTGCGCAAGGTCGAGAATGTGCTGCTGAGGCTGTTGACCGAGCAGCAACGGCTGGGTCATCTGGTCGACGACGACATGCTGCTGCGTACCCATGCGCGCATTCTCGAAATGCAGACCAGTGCCCAGTTGACCTTGCGTCATGCGCGCGAGCTGCTGCTGCCGCTGCGTGAGGAAGCGCGTCGCCATAACGCGGTGACCCGTGGTGCAGCGCTGGCCCTGTCGGCGATTCGTCGCAAGGGCCTGGACGCAGTGCCTCAGGCTGCAATGCCGTTGTTCACCCGTCCGCAAAGCACGTTTCTGGGCAGTGCGAGTCAGGTCGAGGCTTATGTATATGCCTTGGCGCGATTCGAGCCCAAACCCGCGAAATTCCCCAAGGCCAGTGGCACTCGCAAGGGCGAACCGCCCCGTGCGCCACGTACGGTCAAGGAAATGCTCGAGCGCTGCGAAGACGCCTTGCCGATGCCTGACCTGATGGTCTGGCTGCTGGAGCAGGAGCCGACTGGCGAAACCGACGAACTGCTCTACTGGTTCTCGCGCCTGTCGCGGGACAAGCGCTTCGCCCGCGAACGCCTCGAGCGTCGCGACTATTTCACCCGGGAGCACCGCGTCAGCCTGCGCTCCTTTGCCCTGCTCGCCGCGAAAGACGAGCAGCCAGCGCATTCCGAGAGCACCGTTCATGCATCTTGATCTATCCGAAATGTCCCAGCTTGCGCCGATCTTTCGCGAGCTGTTCAAGGGCTATCACATCAGCCGCCGCGACCCGGAGCTGTATGCCCAGCTCTCCAATTGTCAGGACCAGTACCGTGCGCTGTTCAAGGCGTTGGGCTACGAACTGGTCTGCGACACCCGCGGTTTCTACTATTTCGTGCCTGAGCTGGCAGCCGCGCAGGTCAACAAGACGGCTCAGCGTCTGGCGCTGTTCACCTTCATCCTCGTCGAGCATCTGGCCGACCAGGGCCGCGACCCTATGGCCGTGCTGGACGGCGGCAGCCTGGGCCGCGATGAGCTGCCTTCGATGCTGGAAAAATACCGCGACCTGTTTCTTCAGGCAGAAGTGCAGACCCAGGAAGAGCTTGAAGAGAAGATCATGCGCCGCATGACGCAACTGGGCTTTGCCAGCGAAGAAGTCGGCATCTACCGCTTTCTGCCGCCGATGCACCGCTTTCTCGATGTCTGCCTGTCGGTGCAACAGGACCGAGATATGGCGGCCAGCCTGCACAGCGCCCTGCCCCTCCCGACGCCTGTGCTCATCGATGACGACAGCGACGAGAAGCTACTGGAAACCGATGACCCGCTGGACCTCGCTGAATTCGGTGAAGAAACCGAGGAAGAGGCACTTGCCCGGGCAATCGCCGATGAGCAACGACAGGAGATGGACACATGAGCCAGGAACGTTATGGCATCCGCCGCTTTGCCCTGTTGAACACCGCCGGTTACAGCCTCGGCCTGTTCCCGCTGGAGAACCCGCTGTCGGTGTATGGCGCGAACAACCTGGGCAAGAGTGCATCGATCAACGCTCTGCAGTTCCCGATTCTGGCGCGCATGTCGGACATGAGCTTCGGCAAGTACAGCCTGGAGCAATCCCGGCGCTTCTACTTTGCTTCCGATACCAGCTACATACTGGTGGAAGTCTCCCTGCCCCACGGCCCGCATGTTATTGGCGTCGTGGGCCGCGGTCCGGGCGGCGGTTTCGGCCATCAGTTCTTTGCCTATGCCGGCGAGCTGGATCTGGGGCATTACCAGAAAAACGACACCTGCCTGCGTCAGAAAGAGCTGTTCAGCAATCTGGAGAGCCAGGGCCTGAAAGCCTACGAGCTGAAGCCCGACGAATTGCGGCGTCTGCTGGTCGGCGGGCATACGTCCATTCCGCTGGACCTGACACTGATCCCGTTGCGCTCCACCAGTGAACAGAGCCTGAAGACCTTCCGCGCGCTGTTCATCAACCTGCTGCACATGCGTGAAATCACTGCAGCAAAACTCAAACAGTTGTTTCTGGATGCTTTCGAACACAGCCTGCGCTCTGGCAGCGTCGACTACATCGCTGCCTGTGAAGAGGCCTTCCGTGATGTACGACGCATGGAACAGGATTACAACTCGCTGGTGCTGGCCGGCCCTCTGGTCGAGGCGCTGGCTGCTGGCGTCAAACAGCGCGATCTGTTGCGCGGCAAGCTACATCGCCTGTCACCCATCCTTGACTCACTGCTCGGCACCTGGTCGGACTACTCCGGCGCGCGCAAGGAAGAACTGGTCATTCAGGCCGAGCACTACCGTGCTCAGCAGGATGAGATGCAAAACGATCAGCGCAGCAGCACCCAGGAACTGATGCGCCTGGAGCGCGAAATCAGCAGCATCCAGCGCTGGGTCGGCGAATTGGCGGTGCTGAAGAATCGTTTCGCACTGGTCGATGACGTTAAAGTGCTGGAGCAGCAACTGCTCGCGGCCAAAGACGCTCACGATGAGCTGGCGGGTGCGCTGGCCCAGTCCCGCCAGTTCAGCGCCGAAGACCTGGACGAGCGCCTGCGCGATCTCGAGAAACGCCTCAAGTCTGTCAGGCAGCAACTCGACCACGCGGATAACAACAGTTATGCCCGTCTGCGTGAAGAGTTTTCCCAGCCGGATGTCGAACGCCTGATGCGCCTGTTCAACAGCGCGCTGTTCAGCCTGCCACTGGGTGAGCAAGGTATTGCCCTCGACGACGGCGACGCGTGGGTCAAATCGCTGGAAACCATTCTGGACGGCTTCAAAGGCGATCAGTTCGCCGTGCCGGGGTTGACGATCAACCTGTCGAGCATCGAGCCCCCTGCCCTGCAGGCGCTGGCCGATCGTGCTGCACTGCGCGATCAGAAAGAGCGACTGGAGAAGGAACTCAAGCAGCTGAAGACGCAGCAGGCCGTTGCTGCCGACCGCGCAGCGAGCAAAACCCAGACCGAAGCGCTGTATCAACAGGTGCTGGATGCGCAAAAAGCCCTTGAAGACTTCCGCCGGTGCCAGACCCTGAGCGCGGAAGAGTCGGGCAAGCTGGAAGATCTGGCGCAGATGGAGGCCGCTCAGGATGAATTGAAACGCTCCAGCGATGCCTTTACCGAGCGCGTCCAGCAGCTCTCGGCCAAGCTGCAACTGATCGCACGTCAGATTGGTGATATGGAATCCAAGCAACGCACGCTGGATGACGCGTTACGCCGTCGCCAGCTGTTGCCTGCGGACCTGCCGTTCGGAACACCGTTCATGGACCCGATCGACGATTCCATGGATAACCTTCTGCCTCTGCTCAACGACTATCAGGACAGCTGGCAAGGCCTGCTGCGCAGCGACGGACAGATCGAAGCGCTGTATGCTCAGGTGCGCCTCAAGGGTGTGGCCAAATTCGACAGCGAGGACGACATGGAGCGTCGCCTGCAACTGCTGATCAATGCCTACGCACACCGTACCGACGAGGCGCTTACGCTGGGCAAGGCTCGCCGCGCAGCAGTCACCGACATTGCGCGCACCCTGCGCAATATTCGTAGCGACTACGACAGTCTTGAGCACCAACTGGCGCTGTTCAACCGCGAGATCAACAAGCGTCAGGTGTCGAACCTGGCAAGCTTCCGTATCGTGCTCGCGCCGAACAAGGAAGCGCTCAAGCACATCGACCAGATTATCCACAGCGCCGGGCAATACGAGGAAGGCGAGACGTTGTCGGTCTTCGACCTGAGCCAGAGCGCAGAGCAGGACAACAAGAACGAAGAGGCCAAGGAGTACCTGGCGAGGCTTGTCGCTGCCAACCATAACCAGTTGGGATTAAAGGACCTGTTCGAGCTGGCATTCGAGATCACCAAGGTCAATGGTCAGCCGGTTATCCACACCGATATCGACGGTGCCGCGTCCAACGGCACCACGATGACCATCAAGGCCTTGACCAACATGTACCTGTTGCTGCACTTGATGGATCGCGATCAGGCCGGTCGTGTGCGCTTGCCATATTACCTGGACGAAGCCGCGGACATTGATGAGAAAAATCAGGCAGCACTGCTGGAAACGAGCCTGCAACTGGGCTTCGTTCCAATTCTGGCAAGCGTGAAGCCACAGGTCTCGGCCCATGTGGCCATCGACCTGGAAGGTGGCAGCGGGCCTAATGGCATCTACATCGATGAGGCGGACTGGAAATACATTCAGCGTCGCGACGATGTCAAACCAGGGGTTCCCGAGCTGGCTTCGTAAGGCTGTCAGTTGTCATCAAAGGCCGCATGAAAATGCGGCCTTTTTTATTGTCTTTGAATCGAGTGAGGCCCTATCGCCAGGCTTCGTCGACCAGGCTCTTTATTCATCGAATTCATGATGGAAGGCTGCAAACACGCATACGATTCCAGGAGGCTGGCCTGGAATAACCTTATGAAAACGATACTGCTGGCAGCCTTGCTGACCGTAGCCGCAACAGCGCAGGCAACCGATTACTACGTTGCCCCCGACGGCAATGATCACGCTGCAGGCACAAAAGCCGCACCGTTGCGATCCATCATGCGCGCACAACAAGCCGCAAAGGCCGGTGACACGGTGTACTTTCGCGGCGGCGTCTATGCCTACACGTCAGGCGTCAACAGCTGTGCTACGCGTACAGACACCGTCAATGCCATCACCATTGACAACAGTGGCAGCGAAGGCAGGCCTATTCGTTACTGGGCCTATCCTGGCGAAACACCGGTCTTCGATTTCTCGGCGATGAAAGATGATTGCCGCGTCAAAGGCTTCAACGTCACCGGTAGCTGGTTGCACCTGAAAGGGCTTGAGGTGACAGGCGTACCGCAGCAGCCAGAAAACCATCTCAACCACGAGTCCTGGGGTATCTGGAATAGCGGCAGCCACAATGTCTTCGAGCGGCTCAACCTGCACCACAACATGGGGCCAGGACTGTTCATCCAGAACGGTGGCTACAATCTGGTCCTGAACACCGACTCCCATCACAACTACGACCCTTACACCTCAAACGGCGCAGGCCAGAGCGCCGATGGTTTCGGTGCCCATATCAAAGCGGGCCACCCAGGTAATGTATTTCGCGGCTGCCGCGCGTGGGCCAATTCCGACGATGGCTTTGACCTGATCAATGCTTTCTCCCCGGTAATCATCGAAAACTCATGGGCGTGGCGGCAAGGCTACTTGCCTGGCACGCTTAAAAAACTTGAGGCGGGCAACGGCAATGGCATCAAAGCAGGCGGCTATGGTGGCAAGTATGTACCGAACGGCGTGAAACACATCATCCGTAACTCGGTTGCTTTCGACAACAAGGCTGCCGGCTTCTATGCCAATCACCACCCATTGGCGCTGGACTTCATCAACAACACGGCCTTTTCCAACGGAACGGACTACAACATGGCTGGGATCGCGCCGGATGGTTCACCAATCCCTCTTGGCAATCTGTTGAACAACATTGCCTACAGAGGACGGCTGACCATCAATACCGAAGGGCTGGATATGACGCACAACTCATGGACCTTGCCAGCGCCGGTAACGGACGCTGACTTCGACGATGTCTCGGACACAGGCTGGGACGCACAGCGTCAGCCTGACGGAAGCCTGCCGGTGTTGCGCAGCTTCCACCTGACATCCGGAAGCAGGCTTGCTGGTATGGGGGCGTTCAACTGAGTGACGGGGAGAGGACGTCGACTCGATAGCTGGATGTGTTGGACATGAGTCAGGTGAGGCAGCGAACAGAGCTTGATTTTTCTAAACCCCAGAAAGACAAAACCCCATCTGCGTGAGCAGATGGGGTTTTGGAATTCAATCTTGACGAT
>NZ_LJPW01000102.1 GCF_001400735.1 Pseudomonas caricapapayae | reverse complement strand
CAGGACAGCGCTATCGGTTTACTGCTGACCCAGCGCGCCTTGCTGCAACGCCTGCCGGTGCCGCCGCAGGTGCAAAGCATTTGCCTGGATCAGGACACCGACTGGCTGGCAGCCTGCAACACCGCCAACCCGGTCAACCTCAGTCATCCACAGAATCTGGCTTACGTGATCTACACCTCGGGTTCAACCGGCAAGCCCAAGGGCGCGGG
>NZ_LJPW01000182.1 GCF_001400735.1 Pseudomonas caricapapayae | reverse complement strand
CAGGACAGCGCTATCGGTTTGCTGCTGACCCAGCGCGCCTTGCTGCAACGCCTGCCGGTGCCGCCGCAGGTACAGAGCCTGTGCCTGGATAAGGACACCGACTGGCTGGCAGCCTGCAGCACCGCCAACCCGGTCAACCTCAGTCATCCACAAAATCTGGCTTACGTGATTTACACCTCGGGTTCGACTGGCAAGCCCAAGGGCGCGGGCAACAGTCATCGGGCGCTGGTCAACCGTTTGCACTGGATGCAGAAGGCTTACGGGCTGGATGGCAGTGATACGGTCCTGCAAAAGACGCCATTCAGTTTCGACGTGTCGGTCTGGGAGTTTTTCTGGCCATTGCTGACCGGCGCACGTCTGGCGGTGGCGCTACCGGGTGATCATCGCGACCCGGACCGGCTGGTAGAGAGCATCCGCGAGCACCGGGTCACGACCCTGCACTTTGTGCCGTCGATGCTTCAGGCGTTTCTGACCCATCCACAGGTAGAAAGCTGTAACAGTCTGCGTCGTGTGGTGTGCAGCGGTGAAGCACTGCC
>NZ_LJPW01000074.1 GCF_001400735.1 Pseudomonas caricapapayae | reverse complement strand
AAACCGATAGCGCTGTCCTGCATCATGTAGGCCAGTCGTTCTTCGGGGTAATCCGGGTCCAGCGGCACGTAAGCGCCACCGGCCTTGATGATCGCCAGCAGGCCGATGACCAGCTCCAGGCTGCGCTCGACGCAGATACCCACCAGCACGTCCGGGCCGACACCTGACTCACGCAGGCGATGGGCAAGCTGGTTGGCGCGGGCGTTGAGTTGCGCGTAGCTCAATTGCTCGCCGGCAAAGATCAGCGCCGGAGCGTCCGGTGTGGCCAGCACCTGGGTTTCGATAAGGCTGTGCAGGCAGTACTCGCTCGGGAACTCGGCAGCCGTGG
>NZ_LJPW01000164.1 GCF_001400735.1 Pseudomonas caricapapayae | reverse complement strand
GCGTCGCACGATAGTCAGGTTATCGTTCCGCACGCTCCAGCGTGGGAATGCAGGTCTCGACGCTCTGCGTCGTCAAGGGGACGCAGAGCGTCCGGAAAGGCATGCGACGCAGAGCGTCGCACGATAGTCAGGTTATCGTTCCGCACGCTCCAGCGTGGGAATGCAGGTCTCGACGCTCTGCGTCGTCAAGAGGACGCAGAGCGTCCGGAAAGGCATGCGACGCAGAGCGTCGCAC
>NZ_LJPW01000061.1 GCF_001400735.1 Pseudomonas caricapapayae | reverse complement strand
GTCTTGATCAACGATGCTGCGCCTGCTCCAGCTGCGGTGATCAACGCCTGCGAGCCGATGTACTGCTGTGCATTGCTGCGTCGCTCTCCGGCGATGCACGGGATGCCGTAGGGATCGCTGATCCATCCGAGCCCGCCCTGAATGGGTTGCTGGTCACCGGAGTTGTTCTGGTTGTTGTTCTGTTGATTCCCACCCTGGACCGGGGCCGGCAGGGTGCGGACAGTACCGTCGGTAAACACGAAGGTCAGGCTTTTGATCTGCCCCCGCACGCATGACAGGGTCCAGTCGCCGGACGCTGTACCGCTGGCCACTGCACCGGCTACGTCGGGAAGGTCGATGCCGTTGGCGGTGAGGTTGTCCGGACCGATCAGCACCTTGAACGGGTAGGGATCATTGACGGTTCCGTCGACCGGCACCCGGCCAATCAATGCGGACATGGCGATTGACCCCATCAGGGTCGAGTTCTGGGGCAGGGTGTAGGCACGACGTACCTTCTTGCGCTCCTGTTGCTGGCCACCCATGTCATCACGAACAGACTGAGCGCCTGTTGTGAGCGCTTTCTGGCCTCGATCGACAGAGTCACCGAAGGATGTAGGGAAGCTGTAGGCACTCGCGGAGCCGCCAGTGCCGGCAGTGATCGGCTTGCCGTTGCTGTCCAGTGCGGTTGCGTCTTGAGGATCGATCCAGACGATATCCGAACCGCTTGTTTCCGATTTGAACTGTTGACCGTCACCTGGCTGAACGCCCAAGCCGATCGGTAAATCGGAGTTGGAGTTATTGTTCTGCCCCATTCGCGTCAGTTCGTCCATCTGTTTGCGCAATCCGTCCAGCACGCTTTGCTGTTGCTGCTGGCTGTCGAGCTTGTACTGGTCCTGTGCGTTTCTCAGGCGCTGCTCAACGGTCTGATCAATGTTCGCCAGTCGTTGTTTAAGCGCCTCGTTGTCCTGTTTGACGGCCGTGTTCTGCTGGATGACATCGGATATCTGCTGCTTGAGCTCGCGTCCTTCAGCCACGACCGTGCGCAGCGTGTCGCTCGGCGTGTCGCCTTCCACTCCAAGAGACTTGGCCTGTTCGGCTGTGAGTTTTGGTGCCGGTGCGTTGTCAGCCTGCTGTGCGGATCCACCCCTCATCATTTTGATGCCGATGAACACCGTGATCAGGAGCAGTGGAATCACCAGGTACTTGAGCAGCGGGTTACTCTTCATGCTTCGCTCCCTGCGCCGCACGCGAATCTATCGGGGCGGCTGAGAACACGGTTGCTTGTGTCAGACCATGATCCCGAGTGACCAGGTAGAGCGTGGTGGTGTCACTGGCATCACCGCGTGACCCAAGATAGGGATGTTGAAAGGCAGCCGCCACGAAGTCGCCCATCAGTTCCCGAGGGTCGAGCGTAACGCGCTGCGCCGTCTGGTTCTGCAGCTTGACGGCAGTTACCCAGAAGTCATCCAGACGCCATGCGCCCAATGGGGTGGCGGTGATCGGTAGAGTGGGTAGCAGGGTGGTCAGATTCAGGCGGCGATCAATCTTCACCTGGGTAATACCTTCGACAGGCTCCACCGTGCGCAACGGCGCATAGAGCACCTGCGCGGCATAGCGTGTCAGAACCACTGGGACAGGCGTTTCCCGCTTGACCACTTCCTCTGGTTCATCATCCTCAGCCTTCGAGCGGCTGGTTTCCTCTGGGCTCACGGTAGAGGACTTGCCTGATCGTGCTGTAGCAGTTGCTCCGTAGCGAGTGGCGGACGTTTCACCTTCGACGATCTTCACCGGTTCCAGCGCCGGTTGGTCTGCAGGTCCTTCTGTAGCAGCAATGTCCACCAGAATGATCTCGCCGGTCTTGGCGTTTTGCAGTTGAAGGCGAGTGGGTTCTATCGCTTCCT
>NZ_LJPW01000151.1 GCF_001400735.1 Pseudomonas caricapapayae | reverse complement strand
GCACCGCAAGCGCTGGAGCGTTACGAGTATCAAGGCCAGTACGGCTGGCAGAAACAGGACCGGGGCGAGTGGCTGAGCCGCGTACAGATCGAGCAGCGTGAATCCCAGGCACGTCGTGTGCAAGGTCAAAGCGGTGTGCGGCAGATGGAAGCCGGACGCTGGTTCGAGCTGACCCAGCATCCGCTGTACGAGCGCAAGGCGGCCGAAGAGCGTCAGTTCCTGCTGATCGAAGTCGAGATGTTCGCCGAGAGCAACCTGCCACTGGCCAAGGAGAGACGCGAAGTGCCGGGCAGTCTGGCTGCGCTGTTCAGGTCGGTGCG
>NZ_LJPW01000027.1 GCF_001400735.1 Pseudomonas caricapapayae | reverse complement strand
CACGCAATGCATCTATGTACAGCGCGACTTCACGATTATGCTCGGGCAAATGCACAGGCATTTTGCCCGATGGTTTTTCTCTATTCACGCAGGGATCCGTCCTTTTAAAGCCTTTACCCCGGAGCTCTTCCTGACCTCCGGGTGTTGCGCTGTTTAACGTTTGACAGGCGTGCGCATGGTCACGAACTCTTCTGCAGCAGTCGGGTGCACACCGATAGTGTCGTCGAATACCTGCTTGGTCGCGCCAGCCTTGATGGCAATCGCCAGACTCTGGACGATCTCGCCTGCATCCGGCCCCACCATATGGCAACCCAATACCCGGTCGGTTTTCACATCTACAACCAACTTCATCAGCGTGCGCTCCTGATCATCGGTCAGGGTCAGTTTCATCGGCCTGAAACGGCTTTCGAACACCTGCACATCATGGCCAGCCTTGATCGCATCCTCTTCGGTCAGACCTACAGTACCGATATTCGGCAGACTGAAAACCGCAGTCGGAATGTGATTGTAGTCTACCGGGCGGTACTGATCAGGCTTGAACAGGCGACGCGCGACAGCCATACCTTCGGCCAGCGCGACCGGGGTCAACTGGACACCGCCAATGACATCGCCGATAGCCAGGATCGAAGGCTCGCTGCTCTGGTAATGCTCGTCGACCTTGATGTAGCCATGCTCATCAAGCTTGACGTCGACACTGTCCAGCCCGAGATTGTCGAGCATCGGCCGACGTCCTGTTGCGTAGAACACACAATCGGTCTCGAGTGTGCCGCCACCCTTCATGGACAGCAGCAAACTGCCGTCGGCCTGCTTGTCGATACGCTCGATATCGCTGTTGAAACGAATCGTCATGTGCCGCTTGAGCAACTCTTCATGAAGATGGGTACGAACACCGCCATCGAAGCCACGCAAAAACAGCTCGCGACGGTAGACCAGCGTAGTGTCTGCACCCAATCCGTTGAAAATCGAGGCAAACTCCACCGCAATATAACCACCCCCCACGACCACGACGCGCTTTGGCAACGTCTTGAGGAAAAACGCCTCGTTAGACGTAATGGCGTGCTCGCGTCCGGGCACATCAGGCACCTGCGGCCAACCTCCGGTTGCGATCAGAATACGCTCGGCGCTGTAGGACTGGCCATTGATCTCGACCTGCTGCGGACCGAGTATCTTCGCATGACCTTCAAGCAAGGTAACGCCGCTGTCGACCAGCAACTTGCGATAGATACCGTTGAGACGATTGATTTCACGGTCCTTGTTGGCGATCAGTGTGGACCAGTCAAAATCAGCCTCACCCAAGGACCAGCCAAACCCTTTGGCATGGTCGAAATCCTCGGAAAAATGCGCACCGTACACCAACAGTTTTTTAGGCACGCACCCCACATTGACGCAGGTGCCGCCCAGATAACGACTTTCGGCCACCGCAACCTTTGCGCCGAAACCAGCGGCAAAACGTGCCGCCCTGACACCGCCGGAGCCGGCGCCGATTACAAACAGATCAAAATCAAAGGCCATCGATATCTCCTTGGCAGAGGCACAGCATAGCCGCTTGGCGGCCAGTCAGAAATGACAAAGCCACCCGAAGGTGGCCTTGTCCCGAGCGTCATCAACCAGAAATCAATGCGCTTTGCCGGTTTTGTAGAAGTGCTCGAAGCAGAAGTTGGTGGCCTGGATATAGCCTTCCGCACCACCACAGTCAAAACGCTCGCCCTTGAACTTGTAGGCAAGCACGTTGCCTTCGGCAGCCTGCTTCATAAGAGCGTCGGTGATCTGAATCTCTCCACCCTTGCCTGGCTCGGTCTGTTCGATTTTTTCGAAAATGTCCGGGGTCAGGATGTAACGGCCGATGATCGCCAGATTGGAAGGCGCATCTTCAGGCTTCGGTTTTTCAACCATGTTGGTCACACGAAACAGACCAGGCTTGATCTCTTCGCCGGCAATCACACCATACTTGTTGGTTTCCTGCGGATCGACTTCCTGAATGGCAATGATCGAGCAGCCATAATGCTTGTGCAGCTTGACCATCTGCGCCAGCACGCCGTCACCCTCAGGGTTTACGCACAGGTCATCAGCCAGCACCACGGCGAATGCTTCGTTACCGATCAGTGGACGACCGCTGAGGATCGCGTGGCCCAAACCTTTCATTTCGGTCTGACGGGTGTAGGAGAAGCTGCACTCATCGATCAGCTTGCGAATGCCAACCAGATACTTTTCCTTGTCGGTGCCCTTGATCTGATGCTCAAGCTCATAGCTGATATCAAAATGGTCTTCAAGAGCGCGCTTGCCACGACCGGTCACAATGGAAATTTCGGTCAGGCCTGCCGCCAGGGCTTCCTCAACACCGTATTGGATCAGTGGCTTGTTGACCACCGGCAGCATTTCCTTGGGCATGGCCTTGGTCGCTGGCAGGAAGCGAGTGCCGTAACCGGCTGCTGGGAACAAGCATTTCTTGATCATAAAAGTCCTTGGTAAGGGCTGTTGGTGTTAACGGCGCAGTCTAATCAGGCGGCGGTCACCTTACAATGCCCCGCCTTTGGCCGTCTGATGCCATGATAGAGGAATACTCAGGCAGATAGTTCCGCACTTCCTGGATATTGCCTGTGGTGAACCGCATGTTCGAGCACTGTACCGTGGCCATCAAACCCCGCAGGGCCGGCCCTGCGTG